>JACPWG010000102.1 GCA_016197205.1 Planctomycetota bacterium | reverse complement strand
GTACCGGCGGTGCCGGCGGTGCCGGCGGCGTGACGCGCACGAAACCGGACGACGGAAAGTCTACGCGCCGCGGTCGAGGGAAGCAGGCGTCGGCGGGCGGTGAATCGCAGCGTACCGGTCTTGTCGACGCTGTGGAGGGAAGGTCGTCGCGAAGCGCCCGCGCAGCGCGGCCCTCTAGGCCGCGCCCCCAGGCATCGGTCGATCCACGAAAATGTAAAGAAATTCTTGCGCGGGCGCTTAATGCCGGCGGAGGCGAGCACCCTGAACCTTGCCCCTTTCCGCGCTCGGACTGTTGATGGTCCGTTCCGCGGGAGTCGACTCGTTCACCCTCCTTGAAAGGGCCGGCCTCGAGGTCTGAGTCTGCGCGGTTATTTTTGCGCGGGCGCGAAGCGGAGTGGAGCGGGCCGGCGCGTCCCGCCCCCCACGCGCGAGGATCACGGGAAATGTCCCTTGACGGGCCTCCGAGTCGCGGGCTACAGTTCCAACCTGGACGCGGATTTCGACAGGTTTCCTTCCTCAAGGCGTCCAAGGACGCCGAGGGCAATCGCTTCGGAGACCGGCGGTGAGCGAAGACGCACCCCTCCTGCTGCTCGGCACCGGACATCCGACGAAGGGCGCCTACCGCCTCGAACGCGCCGCGGCGAACGCCTGGGCGGCGACGACGGCGGGGGACGGCCCGTCGACGAACCCCAAACTCTCGCCCAATGAGGACTCGCTCGCGGTCGTGTCGCTGGCCGACGGGGGCGTGGCGGCGCTCGTCGCGGACGCGCACTTCGGCGCCGGGGCGGGGGAAATCGCCGCGCGCTTCTTCGCGGAGTCGGTCCGCCGCACGCCGCCCGTGGGGAGGGAGGCCCTGGTCGCACTGCTCGTCGAGCTGGATGAGCGGATCCGCGCCGAGCGGCCGCCCGGCGACCGGAGCGAAACGACGGCTCTCGCAGCGGTGGTGCGTCGCGGACGCCTCGACTGGGCGAGCGCGGCGGACAGCCGGCTCTTCCTGCGCCTGCGAGGCGGCGGGCTCGGCCTCCTCTCGCACACCGTGCATGACTTCCTGGGCGGGCCCGTCCATCTCGCGAGCGTGCGGCGCGACCACCCGGAGCTTCTCCCGCGCTTCGTGGAGGGTGGGGCCGCGCGGCTCGAGGCGGGCGACGTCGTGCTCCTCGCCAGCGACGGCATCGACGAAGAGTACTCCGGGGTGTCGGAACGGCGGCTGGAAGAGCTGCTCGGCGGGCCGCGCCCGCTCGAGGAGCGCGTCGCCTTGCTGATGACGACGGCCGGGCGCGCGGCCACGGGTGGCGGCCGCGACAACCTGTCGGTCGTGGCCGTCGAGGCCTTGCCCGCTTCGTAGGCAAAGGCGAGGGCCGCGCCGGAAAGGCCTCTCTACTCAACAAGCCGAAGTGAAGCTAAAATCGATCTCTCCGTCCGTTGCCAGAGATGATCGCCGGTAGAGGACGATGGACTCAGCGCCCGGCCTCTGCGTCTCCGCGTCTCTGTGGTAAAGTCTCGCGTTCGAGCCACACGGCCGTGCCGAATTTCAAATTGCAAAAAGTCAAATTTCAAATCTCAACTTTCGCCCGCGTCGAGCTGGGACGCAGAGCCATGATCCAGCCATTTGCCGCAGTCGGTCGAGTTTAGCCTCAGTTCGGGTTGTTGTCTCTACTCTCCTCCCGCGCGGACGCAGACGAGGTCGCCGCCCGAGTTGCGGCAGTAGATGCGGCCGTTCGAGAGGACGGGGACGGTGTAGCAGTCCTTGCCGATGACCTGCGCGCGAGCCAGTTCCTTGTAGCCGGCCGGCGAGGCCTCCGCGACGATCAATTCGCCGGCATCCGTGAGGACCACCAGCTTCCCGTCGGCCGCGCAGAGCGTACCCGCCATCCCGGCCTGCGACCACCGTCGGGTTCCTGTCGCGAATTCGACGCACTTGAGCGCGGTGGCCGGGCCCCCCGAGATCGGCCCGTCGAAGCCGTACAGCATGCCGTCCACCAGCACGGAAGTGGAGGTGTGGTTCACCAACTCCTCGCTCTTCCACACGACGCCCGGCGGGGTGACGGAGAGGTCGAGGAGGGCGCACCCGAAGCCGTTGGTGGATACGAAGAGGCGGTCACCCGAGAAAAGGGGGTCGGCGGCGTTCAGGTTTCCGCCTCCGACCAGGGCGTGCTGCCACTGCACGCGCCCGTCGACGGGGTCCGCCGAGGTGAGCCCCTCCAGCAGAAAAAAAAGCACTCCCTGCCGGCCGGCGACGGCGTAGGGCACCGGAGAGGCGTAGCCGACGGCGCCCTCGCCCCCCCCCCAGGCGACGGTCCCGTCGGCCTTGCGGAGCGCGACGCCGCTCTTCCCTGCGGACAAAAGGACGTGGTCGCCGACGAGCGCCGGGGAACCGGTGAACCCGTGGCTGGGCGAGGCCACGCCCGGGACGTGCAACAGGTCCCGATGCCAGATCGACCGACCGTCCTCCGCGTCGAGGCAGAGGGCGATCCCCTTCCGGTTCAGCGTGTACACCCGACCGCCTTCCACCGCCGGCGTGGCGCGCGGTCCCGGATACGACGCGTCGGTCCCGGCCCGGTAGGACTGGCTCCAGAGCAGCGCGCCCGTTGCCGCGTCGAGGCACCAGACCGTGTCCTTCCCCGTCGCGTACCCCAGCGCATACACGCGCCCGCCGCTCACCGCGACCGAGGCGTAGCCGGCGCCGAGAGAGGCCTTCCAGAGCCGGCGGGGTCCCTCCTGGGGCCAGGGGGAAAACCAGCCCTTCTCCGAGGAGACACCGGTGCGGTCGGGCCCGCGCCACTGCGGCCAATCGTGTCCGCCCGCTTCCGCGACGCTCCCGACCGCGGCGATCGCCGGAGCGCTCTGCCCCGTCGGGCCTCCAGGCGGCATGCCGGCGGCCTCCCCCCGCTGAAGCTCCGTCTTGCCGTCGAACTCCGGTTCCGGCGGCGGCGGGAGACTCGCCTGGTAGCGCTGCCAGGAGTCTCGGACCCAGAAGGCGATCAGAAACAGCATCACGACGAGCAGCACAAGCTGCCTTTTTTTTGCGGCGGGGGAGGGCCCGCCCGCGGGGGCGGACGGGGTTGCGGGTTGAGACGTCATGGCTTTTTCAGGACTCCCTTCTTGGCGTGTAGGCGCGTCGCGGGCGGGCCGTCGTCAATCCCCTCGGGACCGCACGCAGACCAGTTCTCCGTGGAGGTTGCGGCAATAGATACGACCGTTCGCGAGGACGGGCATCGTGTAGCAATCCTTCCCCACGACCTGCGCGCGCGCCAGTTCCTTGTAGGCGGCGGGCGAGGCCTCCACGACGAGCAGTTCCCCCGCGTCGGTGAGGACGAGCAGCTTGCCGTCGGCTGCGCAGAGCGAGCCCGACAGGCCGGGTTGCGACCAGCGGGTCGTCCCCGTGGCGAACTCCACGCACTTGAGCGTCGTGGCCGGCGTGGACATGAGCCCGTCGAAGCCGTAGAGCATGCCGTCGACGAGGACGGAGGACGAGGTGTGGTTGGACAGCTCCTCGTTTTTCCAGACGACGCGCGGCGGGACGGCGGAGAGGTCGAGAACCGCGCTGCCGACCCCATAGGCGGCCGAGAGAAAAATGCGGCCGCCGGAGACGATCGGGTCGGCGGCGTTACAGCTCGTCGCCCCGCCCCAGGGGTGTTCCCATTGCGCCCGTCCATCGACCGGGTCCACGGCCAGGAGGCGCGTGCCGGTGAGAAGCAGCACGCCCTTCTTGCCGCCTGCTTCGAAGGGGAGCGGTGAGGCGTAGCCCGGGTCGCCGATGCCGCCGCCCCACGCGACGCTCCCGTCCGCCGGGCGCAGGGCGACCCCGCTCTTGCCTCCGCAGAGGACGAGGAGCTCTCCGACCAGCACCAGGGAGCCCGCGAAGCCGTGCGCCGGGGGCTTCGCGCCCGGGTCGTCGGCGACGTCGTGATGCCAGAGCTCCCGCCCGTCCGCGGCGTCGAAACAGAAAACGAGACCCTTGCGGCTTAGGGTGAATACCCGATTCCCCTCCACCGTCGGCGTGGCGCGAGGACCCGGGTACACCACGTCGCTGCCGGTGCGATAGGACTGCTTCCACAGGAGCTCTCCCGTCGCGGCGTCCAGGCACCAGACCGTGTCCCGGCCGCCCGCGTAGCCCATCGAGTAGACGCGGCCGGCGGCGATGGCGACCGAGGCGTAGCCCGCGCCCAGCGAGGCCTTCCACAGCCGGCGAGGGCCTTCGCCGGGCCAGGGGGAGAACCAACCGTTCTCGGACGAGACGCCCGTGCGCGCCGGACCGCGCCACTGGCTCCAGTCGTGCCCCGACGCGGGCGCGGCGGGGTCTGGGGCGGGTCCGGAATGGGCCGTGGGGGTCGCGGTGGCCGTGGGAGCGGAGCCGGCGGGCGCGGGGGCGGCCGGGGCCTCACCGCGCTCCAGCTCCGTGGTCCCGTCGAACTCCGGGATCGGGGGAGACGGGCGGGTCTCGAGGTAGTGCCGCCATGCGTCCACGGTGTAGATCGTGATCAGGACGAGCATGAGCACGAGCAACGCCGGCCGGCGACTTCGGGGCGCAGCGGCTGTTCCGCCACCCGGGGGAGGCGAGGGGGACGACTCGGGAGCCATGGGTGCCCTTTTTCCTCGACTCTGGGGAATCGGCTTCCCGAGAAGACGAAAGCGTGTCGGCGGGATCGAAGCTGGAGAGGCGGCAGGACGCGCCGAGACCGCTCCCTCAGTACCGCTCCACGGAAGTCGGTGACCAATAGGCGAAGGCAAGTTTGGCCGCCCGCGAGGCGCGCGAGCGAGGCGTAGTAACGGAGAACTACGCCGAGCGAGCGCAACAAAGCGGGCGGCCAAAATCGCCGAGCAAATTGGTCACCCAATTCCGTGGGGCGGTACTCAGGGTCGCGGTTCCGAACAGCACCGGCGCCGACGACCGGAAGCGCGACACCCCGGGGCGGTGCTACTCCCAGCCCGCCAGGTCCTTCAGGCTCACGTCGAGCTTCTCGACCTGCTCCGTGAGCGAGGCCTCGCGGGCCTTCTCGGCGGTCACGACCTCCTCCGGCGCCTTCGCCACGAACTCGTGGCTCGAGAGCTTTTTCCGCACGGCCGCAAGCTGCTCTTCGACTTTTTTTCGTGCCTGCTCCTGCCGCCCGCGCTCCTTCGCCACGTCGATCACGCCGCCGAGCGGAAGGTACACCTCCATGCCGGGGAGGACGCAGGTCGCGGACTTGGGCGGACGCGCGAGACCCGCCCCGATCTCCAGGCCGTCGAGGGCCGCGATCTCCCGGACGAGCCGCTCATGCGCGTGCAGCGCCCGTCCCGCGTCGCCGTCCGAAGAGAGCCGCACGATCGCGCTCAGCCGCTGCGACCGCGGGATGTTCATCTTGTTCCGCACGTCGCGGATGCCGCGGACCACCTCCATCAGCCCCAGCATCGCCGCGTCGACGTCGGGCGCGAGTCGGGAGGCGTCCGCCGCCGGCCACGGGGCGAGCATGAGGCTCTCGGCGAGCGTCGTGCCGCCGCCGAACTCCGCGGCGCCCGCCACGGAGCGGAGCTTCTGCCACAGCTCTTCCGTCACGAACGGGATGAACGGATGCAGCAGCCGCAGGATCGTGGTCAGGCACTCGAGGAGGGTCCGGCGCGCGCGCGCGCGGCTGCCGGCGTCCGCGTCCGCCGCGAGCCGCGGCTTCACGATTTCGATGTACCAGTCGCAGTAGTCGTGCCAGAAGAACTGGTGCAGCGCGTGGACCGCCTCGCCGAACTCGTACCGCTCCAGCCTCTCGGTCGCGGCCTGGATCGCGAGGTGGAGCCGGGAGGAGATCCAGCGGTCCTCAAACGCCGGGCCGGCCATCGCGGCCGCGCCCGTCCCGCCCGACTCGTCCGTGAGATTCATGAGGAGGAAGCGCGACGCGTTCCAGACCTTCGTCACGAAGTTTCGCCCCAGCTCGTACGTCGCGTCGTCGAGTTTCACGTCCTGGCCCATCGGCGTGTTGGCGATGATCCCGAACCGGAGCGCGTCCGCGCCGTACTGGTCGATGAGCTTCAGGATGTCGGGGGAGTTCCCGAGGCTCTTCGAGATCTTCCGGCCTTGTCCGTCGCGGGCGATCGAGTGGATGTAGACGTGGGCGAAGGGGAGCTTCCCCGTGAACTCCTGGCCCGCCATGAGCATCCGGGCGACCCAGAAAAAGAGGATGTCCTTCCCCGAGTTCAGCCAGTCGTTCGGATAGAAGTACTGCAGCTCCGGGGTCTCGTCCGGCCAGCCGAGCGTGGAGAAGGGCCAGAGCCACGACGAGAACCACGTGTCGAGCACGTCCTCGTCCTGGCGGAGCTTCGTCGAAGGGCAGTGCGCGCAGCTTGTCGGGGTCGTGCGCGCGACGGTCTCCTTGCCGCACTCTTCGCAGTACCAGACCGGAATGCGATGGCCCCACCAGAGCTGCCGGGAGATGCACCAGTCGCGGATGTTCTCCATCCACTCGAGGTAGGTCTTGGTCCAGCGCTCGGGGAAGAACCGGACGCGTCCCTCGTGGTAGGCGCGCACGCACGGCTCGGCGAGGGGCTTCATTTTCACGAACCACTGCTTCGAGAGCCGGGGCTCGACGATGGTCTCGCAACGATAGCAATGGCCGACGGCGTGGAGGTGGGGCTTCTTCTCGACGAAGAGGCCGAGGGCCTCGAGGTCCTTGACCACGCGCTTGCGGCACTCGAACCGGTCGAGGCCCCGATACGCCTCGGGCGCGTTCTCGTTCATCTTGCCGTCGGGGGTCATCACGTTGAGCTTCGGGAGGCCGTGCCGCTCGCCGATCCAGAAGTCATTCGGATCATGGGCGGGCGTGACCTTGACCGCGCCGGTGCCGAACTTGGGGTCGACGAAGGCGTCGGCGACCACGGGGATCTCGCGGTCCGTGAGCGGGAGGACGAGCGTCTTGCCCACGAGGTGCTTGTACCGCTCGTCGGACGGGTGGACGGCGACGGCCGTGTCGCCGAGCATCGTCTCCGGCCGCGTGGTGGCGACGACGACGTGTCCTTCCGCGCCGCGGATCGGGTACTGGATGGAGTAGAGGCCGCCCTCGATCTCTTTTTTCTCGGCTTCCTCGTCGGAGAGGGCCGTGAGGTCTTTGGTGCACCAGTTGACGATGTAGTCGCCGCGGTAGACCAGCCCCTTTTCGTAAAGGCGGCAGAAGGCCTCGAGCACGGCGCGGGAGCAGCCCTCGTCCATCGTGAAGCGCGCGCGCTGCCAATCGCAGGAGCAGCCGAGCCGCTTGAGCTGGGCGATGATGGTGTCGCCGTACTCCTTCTTCCAGGCCCAGACGCGCTCGACGAATTTCTCGCGGCCGAGCTGTTGCCGGCGGACGCCCTCCTTCGAGAGCGCGCGTTCGACCACGTGCTGGGTGGCGATGCCGGCGTGGTCGGTGCCGGGAATCCAGCAGGCCTCGAGACCCTGCATGCGGCGGTAGCGGACGAGGATGTCCTGCGGGGTATTGTCGAGGACGTGGCCGATGTGGAGGACGCCCGTGATGTTCGGGGGCGGGATGGAGATGGAGAACTTCCGCTTCCCCTCGCGGACGGAGGCGTGGAAGTAGCCCTTGGACTCCCAGTCTGCGTAGATGCGGGGCTCGGCGGTCTTCGGGTCGAAGCGGGTCGGGAGGTCCATCGTCATCGTCTGCGTCGTCCGTGACAAAGGAGGAGGAGGGAACTCGATTGCTGATTGCCGATTTTCCCAGGCGGCTCGAACGCGCTCAGCAGGGGAGGCGCGAATGGGGTAGCACACCCATGCAGAGATAGCACCTCCTGGCACGACCGGCCCGGCAGGGTCTATCGGCCGTCCCCCGGCGACTCTCAAAAAAGCGTGTTTGCGCGTCGTCAATCAGCAGTCAGCAATCATCATCAACAACCCGAAATGAGGCCAAAATCGACCGACGGCGGCAAATGGCTGGATCATGACTCCGCGTCCCAGCTAGACGCGGGCGAAATTTGAGATTTGCCATTTGACTTTTTGCAATTTGAAATTCGACCCGGCCGCGTGGGGCGAATGCAAGACTCTTACACAGAGACGCGGAGACGCAGAGGCCGTGCGGTGAGTCCACCGTCCTCTACCGGCGATGATCTCTGGCAACGCGCGGAGAGATCGGTCGTAGCTTCACTTCGGCTTGTTGATCATAAATCAGCCATCCCCCCTCACTCGTGCCTCGTCCGCCAGTCGGTTTCCACCGGGCCGAGCGTCGGCGGGGCCTTGTCCTTCTTCCCCCAGATGAGCGCGCTCGGATGCTCCGAGAGGAAGAGAATGAAGCGGTTCACGTTCTCGACGGTGAGCTTGGAGGCGTCGATGAACTCCGTCGTTTTCGTGTGGAATTCCTTCGAGTTGACGAGCAGGCCGATGGTGCCCTTTCCTTCGTTGATCTTCCGGGTGATCTGGCCGAGATCGTCGAGGGTCTTCTTGAGGGACTGCAGGTCCTCGTCGGCGGTGGCGAGGAGGGCATCGGCTCGTCGACCGAGCGAACGGGACTTTTCCCGGACCTCGTCGAGCGCGTCGTCCACCCGGTCGAGGGTGCCGCCGGTCTCCTTCAGCCGGCCGACGGCCGCGCCGACGTCGTCCGCGAGCTTGCCGAACTTGTCCGTGCTGGTCCCGACCTTGTCCAGGACGCCGTGGACCTTCTCCTTGAACGGTTCGGAGTTGACAAAGTTCTTGTTCAGTCCCTCGAGCGTGGCGTTCAGGTTGTCGAGGACGCGCGCGGCCTTCGGTCCGACGTCGTCGAGGAGCTCGCCGAGCCCCGGCGGGAACTTGCCCGGCAGCGGGGACGGATAGGCCCGGGCAAGCGAGCGGCCGTCCGGCGTGGCGACGCTCCGCCACCGTTCGCGGAGGTCGTGACGCGCGCGGCCCTCTCCGCCGAGCGCCGTGTCGACCAGTTCCATCGGTACGCCGGGGAACGCGAGCCGCTCGATCGTTTCGGCGAGCAGTTTGTCAAGCCGTGCAAGCGACTTGTCCTTGTCGAGCGCTTCGCGCACCTCTTCCAGGTTGTCCGGGCCGGACAGGCGCCGGCCCAGTTCGGCGCGCGCGGCGAGCGCGGCCGCCTTTTCCTCGGGGAGCACGCCGGTCGGCTCGGGCTCGGAGGCGAGGAAGAGGGCGAGGACCTGGCGGCGCTCGTCGTCCGTGAGGGCGCGGTCAAAGGCCTCACGGTTCAGGCGCAGGCCGAACTCGACGTATTTGTCGCCGATCATGCCGATCGAGATCACGCGCAGCGGCTGGTAATCGTACAGCGGGTAGCGCTCCTCGACCTCGAGGACCACCTCGACCTTCCCTTCCTCGCGCGGGTTGCCCGCATGCGGCGGATGGATTTCCCGGATCTTTCCGATCTGGTGGCCGGCGAGCAGGACCGGGTTCCCGACGAGCATCCCGCCGATGTTGTCCCAGAGGCTGTGGACGCGGTAGGTCCGCGTGAGGAGCCGGCTGCCCTTGAAGACCAGGATCATCCCGGCCGCGGCGACGAGGCCGAGGGCCACGAACGCGCCGACGAGCAGGGACTTCGTCCACTGGTTGGAGAGCATGCGGTCAGGCCTCCGCTTCTTCGGCGGCGGGCGCGTGGAGCAGGCGTCGCAGCACGCGCGTGTCTTGCGAGTCGGCCTCGAGGACGCGGTCGGCGTGCCCCTTGACGAACGCCCAGAGCCGGCGCTCGTCCACGGAGAACGAGGCCGCCTCCGCCTCTGTTCTCCGGAGGTATTCGCCGATGCGGGGGGCGGGGAACTCCGAGAGGATACGCCCGTTGAAGAGGAACGCGATCCGGTCGCCGACCTTCTCCGCGCTGGCCATGTCGTGCGTGACGACGAGCGAGGTGCGCCGGTCGTCCTCGTTCCCCATCATGAGGATGAGGTCGTTGATCGCGTCGGCGGTCGGGGGGTCGAGGCCGGTCGTCGGCTCGTCGTAGAGGACGAATTCCGGTTTCGCGGCGAGGGCGCGGGCGATGGCCACGCGCTTGCGCATGCCGCCGGACAGGTCCGCGGGCATCTGGGCGGCGATGCGCGCGCGGTCCGCGTCCGTCTCGCCGAGCTTGACCTGCGCGAGGCACTCGAGCACGCGGGCCAGGATCTTGTGCCACGGCATGCTGGAGTGCTCGGCCAAAGAGAAGCCGACGTTTTCGGCCACGGTCAGGGAGTCGAAGAGAGCGCCGCCCTGGAAGACCATGGCGAAGCGCTTGCGGACCTCGTTGAGGCCGCGGACCGGGAGGTTGACCAGCTCGCGCCCCTCGACCTGGATCGAGCCGCGGTCCGGCTTGAGAATGCCCATGATGTGCTTCAGGAGGACGCTCTTCCCGCAGCCGGACCCGCCGATGATGACGAGGGTCTCGCCGCGGACGACCTCGAGATTCACCCCTTTCAGGACCGCCTTGCCGCCGAGCTTGCGGTGGAGGTCGCGAATGCGGAGCACGACCTCGGGGGCGGCGGGAGCGGACGCCGGGTCCGCTGCGCTCATGGGTTGAGGTTCCAGGCCCATGCGTGAAGCTGTCCCTTGCGGATCGCCGATTTTTGATCAACAACCCGAACTGAGGCTAAACTCGACCGACTGCGGCAAATGGCTGGATCATGGCTCTTCGTCCCAGCTAGACGCGGGCGAAATTTGAGATTTGAAATTTGACTTTTTGCAATTTGAAATTCGGCCCGGCCGTGTGGCTCGAACGCGAGACTTTTACACAGAGACGCGGAGACGCGGAGGCCGGGCGCTGAGTCCATCGTCCTCTACCGGCGATCATCTCCGGCAACGGACGGAGAGATCGATTTTAGCTTCACTTCGGCTTGTTGTTTTTGATTGCTGAATACGGCCGCCCAACGAGGGCGTGGAGGCGATTCGACCTTCCGGGGCCGACGGCGCCGTCGTCCATCAGCATTCAGCCATCGCCAATCATCCATCCCCTAGAGCTTGATCTGCCGCACCTGCAAGAGCACGGCGAGGAAGAAATCGGAGACGAGGATGGCGATCGACGAGGTCACGGTCGCGGCGGTCGTGGAGCGGCCCACGCCCTCGGCGCCGCCCGAGGTCGCGAGCCCCAGATAGCAGGAAACGGAGGCGATGAGGCCGCCGAAGACGCCCGCCTTGATGAGGCCGGTGAGGAGGTCCCACGTGTCGAACCACTGCTTCGAGTGGAGGAGGTAGAAGTGGGACGGGACCCCGAAGTACGCCACGCCGACGATGTAGCCGCCGAGGAGGCCGATCGCGTCGGAGAGGACGGTGAGGATCGGGAGAAGGAGGACGCAGGCCGCGAGCCGCGGGAGGACGAGGATGGAGATGGGGTCCGCGGCGAGGGTCTCGAGGGCGTCGATCTGCTCGGTCACCTTCATCGTGCCGAGCTCCGCGGCCATGGGCCCGCCGACGCGGCCGGCGAGCATGAGACCCGTGAGGACGGGGCCCAGCTCGCGGATCATGGAGATGGTCACGATCGCCCCCACCAGGGTCCCGACCTCGACCCGCTTGAACTGCTGCGTGCTCTGTACCGCCAGCACCGCGCCCGTGAAGAGCCCGGTGAGCAGGACCACGGGCAGGGAGGCGGGCCCGATCCGGACCATCTGGTCGAGGACGATCTTCCGGCTCGGCCACTTGTAGCAGGCGCGGAGGCAGGTCTTGGCCAGGAGGATGGCCCACCCGCCGAGACCCGCAAGCGCCTGCGCGGCGGCGCCGAGGAGGAACATCGCGAAAGTCTCAATGCTCAATGCTCAATTTTCAGACAACCTCCAAGGCTCAAATCCCAACGCCGGACCCGACAACCGAGGCCGGGGCCGACGCCGGTGCTTGTCCAGAGTCTGCTTGAAAAGTAAGCATGGAGTCTTGAGCCTTTGCTCGCGCTCCTCCAGCGCCGACCCCGGTCGGCCGGCGCGAGAGCGGGACAAACGCCTGGGGTGGCAGCCTTTTCTCACACAGGGACGCGGAGGCGCAGAGGATCTGGACTCGATCGAACTTTCGTTGCGAGTCCGCGTCCAGCATGGAGCGCTGAAAATTGAGCCTGGAGCCTTGAGCCTTCAGCCCGTCCATCCTGTCCTCCGGCCGCATTCGGCCGGAGGAGACCGAGCGCGTGTTCACCCGCCGACTCCGCCCTACGCCTTGGCCCCTTCTTTGGCCAGCTCCGCGGGCGGGGCGGTCTCGGCCTCCAGCTTCGAGGGCTGGAAGTGGAGATGTCCTTCCTTCACGTCGACGAGGATGAAGTTGAAGTCCTTGTACTCGCCGCGCAGGACGGACTCGGAGAGCGGATCCTCGACGAAGCGTTCGACCGCGCGGCGGAGCGGGCGCGCGCCGAAGTCCGGGTTGTACCCGTTGTCGATGAGGAACTCCGTCGCCTCGTCCGTGAGCTTGAGCGTGAGGCCGCGGTCGTGGATCCGCTTCGCAATGCCGGCCAGCTCCAGGTGGACGACCTTCTGGAGGTCGACCCGGGTCAGGCCGCGGAAGACGATCACTTCGTCGAGCCGGTTCAGGAACTCCGGCCGGAAGTGCTTCTCGATCTCCTTGAGGAGCTGCCCCTTCATCTGGTCGTAGTTGGCGTCCGCGCCGGTCTTCTTGAACCCGAGCGTGGCCTGGTTCTTGATCACGTCGGCCCCGATGTTCGACGTGAGGATGAGGATCACGTTGCGGAAGTCGACGTGCCGGCCGAAGCTGTCGGTGAGGCGGCCCTCCTCCATGATCTGGAGGAGCATGTTGTACACGTCGCCGTGTGCCTTCTCGATCTCGTCGAGGAGGACGACCGCGTACGGGCGACGGCGGATCTTCTCGGTGAGCTGGCCGCCCTCTTCGTAGCCCACGTAGCCCGGCGGGGCGCCGATGAGCCGCGAGACGTTGTGCTTCTCCATGTACTCGGACATGTCGATCTGGATGAGGGCGTCCTCCTCGCCGAACATGAACTTGGCGAGGGCCTTGGCCATGAGGGTCTTGCCGCAGCCCGTGGGGCCGACGAAGATGAACGACCCGATGGGGCGCTTGGGATCCTTGAGCCCCGCGCGCGAACGGCGGATGGCCTTCGCGATGGCGTGGACCGCCTCGTCCTGCGAAACGACCGTCTTGTGGATCTCGTCCTCCATCTTGAGGAGGCGCTCCGCTTCTTTCTTTTCGAGGCGGGAGAGCGGGATGCCGGTCATGCGGGAGACGGTCTCGGAGATGATCTCCTCATCGACCGTCCCGTCGACTTCCTTGTTCTGCTCGCGCCACACCCGCTGGGTCTGCTCCTTCTGCTTGCGGAGCTGGGTCGCCTTGTCGCGGATGAGGGCCGCGCGCTCGAAGTCCTGCACGGCGATCGCCTCGTCCTTTTCCTTGTCGAGCTTCTTGATCTCCCCTTCGACGTCCTTGAGGTTGGGCGGGCGGGTCATGGCCTGGAGCCGGACGCGCGCGCCGGCCTCGTCCATGACGTCGATCGCCTTGTCGGGGAGGAAGCGGCCGGTGATGTAGCGGGAGGACAGCTCCACGCAGGCGTCGAGCGCCTGGTCGGAGTAGGTGACCCGGTGATGCGCCTCGTACTTGTCGCGGAGGCCCTTCAGGATCTCGAGCGCTTCTTCCTTGGACGGCGGGTCGACCATGATGGTCTGGAAGCGACGCTCCAGCGCGCCGTCCTTCTCGATGTATTTACGGTACTCGTCGAGCGTCGTCGCGCCGATGCACTGGATCTCGCCGCGCGCCAGCGCCGGCTTGAGCACGTTCGAGGCGTCGATCGCGCCCTCGGCGCCGCCCGCGCCGACGAGCGTGTGCAACTCGTCGATGAAGAGGATGATGGTCTTCGCGCGGCGGACCTCGTTCATGACCGCCTTGATGCGCTCCTCGAACTGGCCGCGGTACTTGGTGCCCGCGACCATGAGCGCGAGGTCGAGCACGACGATGCGCCGGTCTTTGAGAATTTCGGGGACGTTGCCGCCCACGATGTCCTGCGCGAGCCCTTCGACGATCGCCGTCTTGCCGACGCCCGCTTCGCCGAGGAGCACGGGGTTGTTCTTCGTGCGGCGCGAAAGGATCTGGATCACCCGCTCGATCTCGCGGCGCCGGCCGATGACCGGGTCGAGCTTCTGCTCGGTCGCCAGCTCCGTCAGGTCGCGGCCGAACGCGTCGAGCGCCGGCGTCTTCGACTTGGTCGTCTTGTTCGTGCGCAGCTCGTCGGAGTCCTGGTTCGTGACGTCCACGTTCAGGACCTCGAGGACTTCCTCGCGCACGTCTTCGAGCTTCATGCCGAGGTTCATGAGCACCTGGGCCGCGACGCCTTCGTTTTCCCGGAGGAGGCCGAGGAGGAGGTGCTCCGTGCCGATGTAGTCGTGGCCGAGGTTGTTGGCCTCTTCCTGGGCGAGCTCGAGGACGCGCTTGGCGCGGGGCGTGAAGGGGAGCTGGCCCATGGTGACCGTCGGGGGTCCGTGCGGGATGAGCTTCTCGACTTCCTGGCGGATCTTCTTGAGGTCGACGTCCAGGTTCTTGAGGACCTTGGCCGCGATGCCGCTGCCCTCCTGGACGAGACCGAGGAGGATGTGCTCGGTCCCGATGTACTCGTGGTTGAACCGCTGCGCCTCCTGCCTGGCGATGGACATGACTTTGCGCGCGCGGTCGGTGAACTTGTCGAACATGGGCTGGCCTCCACGGGGCGGACCTAAGGAACCGGCGCGAGGCCGGCGGACGGTGTACGCGAACACGGACCCTACGGGGACTCGGCGGAACGGGTCGAAACCCGCCGCCAGCCCGAGGCCCGCAGAATCCTGGATGATATCCGGGGCGCGGAAGGGGCGTCAAGGGAAAAACCGGGGGGCGGGCGGCCGTCGCCACGGCACTCTCGCGCGGGGCGGGAGAGGGGGGGGGGGGTGGGAAGTGGGTCGGGCGCAGCGCGGTGGGGCGCGGGAGTGGCGACGGATCGGTCTGGGAGAAACCTTCGTTCTGGGCGCTCGCTGCCTCTAAAATGGGTCAAGTGTTCGTGGCGCATCCCCCCCGACCGCACGGTGACCGAGCCCTTCCAGCGGTCGGCTCGACGCGAGAGCAACGTCCGTTCATGCGGGCGACGGCGGGGGTTGCTCCATCGGTGGCTCCGCCGGCGCAACGCTCCCCGGCTCGAGGCCCAGGATCTCCGCGAGCGTCTCGGCGACCGCGGTCGCGTCCACGACCACCTCTTGGTTCCGATCGCGGTCGCGCCAGGCATTGACGAGCGCCAGGTGCTGGGCCTTGAGGCTCGTTCCCCGCTCTCGCAGAAGCGCGGCACGCTCGAAGTCCTGATCGGCGACGGCCCGGTCCTTGTCCTTGTCGAGCTGCTCGATTTCCTTCTCGAGCTCGGCGAGCGCAGGAGGGCGGGGACTGCTGCGCATCTGAATCGCCGCCCGTGCGCCGGCTTCGTCGAGCAAGTCGATCGCACGGCCGGGGAGGGACCCCGCCGGCTGCGCGCGAATCGACAGGTCGACGCAGGCGATCAGGGCGTCGTCCGTGAACGTCACGCGATGGTGCTGCTGGTACCGCTCGCGCAGGGCCCGAAGCACCTCCAGGCTGGCGTCCCGCGAGAGGGGCCGCACCGGAATCGGCTGGAGGCGGCGCTGGAGCGACCCGATCTGCCTGAGCAAGAGCGCGTACTCGTCGGGCGTCGCGGTGACGATACAACGCAATGCACCGAGGGACAGGGAGTGCCGGAGCGCCGCCGCGGCGAGCGTCGTCATCGGCGTATCGGCGCTTTCGAAAAACGCGCGCACGTCGTCGATGAACAAGAGGACGTTTCCGGCCCGCCGGACCTCGTTCAGGAGGGCCCGGACCCGCTGCTGGTGGAGGCTCCGGTCCAGGGCGCTCGCGGCCAGCAACACGAAATCGACGGCCACGATCCGGTGGTCCGACAGCCGTTCGGGAACCAGCCCGGAAACGATTGCTTGCGCAAGGGCCTCCACGGCCGAGGTGCGACCTACACCCGGTTCGCCGAGGAGGACGGGGGTGTTCCTGCTCCGCCTGCCCAGGATTTGGATGAGCCGCCGGACCTCGCGTTCGCGACCCCGGACAGGGTCGAGGTGCCCGGCCCGCGCAAGCGCCGTGAGGTCGGTCGAGAAGGCGTCGAGGGCCGACGTGCTCCCCCGGTTCGGCGGTGGCTCACCGGCGTCCGGCTCGCCAAGGGGAGGACTCGAGACTTCCACGTTCAGGACTTCGAGGACCTCCTCTCGGACCTTCTCGAGCTGCAAGCCAAGGTTCATGAGCACCTGGGCCGCGACGCTCTCGTTTTCCCGGAGGAGGCCGAGGAGGAGATGCTCTGTGCCGATGTAGTCGTGGCCGAGGTTGTCGGCTTCCTCCTGGGCGAGTTCGAGGGCGTGCTTGGCGCGCGGCGTGAAGGGAAGCTGGCCCATCGTCACCGTCGGAGGGCCGTGCGGGATCAGGTGCTCGACCTCCTGGCGGATCCGCTTGAGATCGACGTCCAGGTTCTTCAGGACCTTCGCCGCAATGCCGCAGCCCTCCTCGATGAGGCCCAGCAGCATGTGCTCGGTCCCGATGTACTCGTGGTTGAACCGCTGCGCCTCTTCCCGGGCGATCGACATGACCTTCCGCGAGCGGTCGGTGAACTTGTCGAACATGTGCTCCTCCACAGCGATGTCCCCTGCTCCGCCCCCTTGCTCAGGACCTCGAAGGCGCCGAGCCGATACGCGGCCTCGGCAGCCCGCTCGCTCGCGGGCTGCTCGGCCGGCACGCGCTGAAAAAGCGCCGCCGCCTCCTCGTATTTCGCGCACCGCCGACCTCGACCGACGTGGCCGGCCTGGCCACCGTGAGGAACCGTCCCGGCCGATCTCAGTGCCGCCCCGCGGAGTTGGGTGACCCGCTTGCTCGGCGATTTCGGCCGGCCGTCACCCCCTCCGCGCTGCGGCGCCTCGGGCGGCCGGCTGTTGCGTGTGCTCGGGGTAGGTCTCCGTTCCTACGCCTCGCCCGCGCGCGTCGCGGGCGACCGAACTTGCCGTCGCCGGTTGGCCGCCGACTTCCGCGGAACGGTACGCAGCATCCTACCCTTGAGCGGGGGCGGGTACAAGCTGCTTGTGCCGCTTCGACAGGCCGACCTGGGGTGCTTCGAACTTCGCGGGTCGTTGACGACCGCGCCTGCGCTCTGCTATAGTAACCGGTTCTCCTGTTTCCCCAAGTGCCTTTCGATCCGCCCACGCAGCCGGAGCGCCCATGCAGCCCGCCGCAGCCGTCTCCACCACGACCACCGTCGAGGAAAAACGCCGCGCCGCGATCGACGCCCTCCGGGGGATGGAGTCGGTCGTGATCGCGTACTCGGGCGGCATCGACTCCGTCCTCGTCGCGCGACTGGCCCTCGACGCGCTCGGCGCCGAGCGCGTGCTGGCCGTGACCGGCGAGTCGGAGAGCCTCTCCCCGCACGAGCGCGAAGAGGCGGCGCGGATCGCGCGGGAGCTGGGGATTCCGCACCTCTTCCTTCGCACGGAGGAGGTCGCCAATCCGCTCTACCAGGCGAATCCGCCCAATCGCTGTTATTTCTGCAAGACCGAGCTGTACGCGCGGCTCGCGTCCCTCGCGCGCGAACGCGGCTTTCGCTGCATCGTGAACGGCACGAACCTCGACGACCTGGGCGACTTCCGGCCCGGGCTCGAGGCCGCGCGCGAAAAGGAAATCCGCAGCCCGCTCGTCGAGGCCGGCTTCCGCAAGGAGGACGTCCGCGCCCTCGCGCACGCCCTCGGCGTCTCGGCCTGGGCGAAGCCCGCGACCGCCTGCCTCTCCTCCCGTTTCCCGTATGGCACGCGCATCACGCCCGAGCTGCTCGCGCAGGTCGCGGCCGCCGAGGACTGCCTGCGCGACCTCGGCTTCTCGCAGTTCCGGGTTCGCCACCACGATGCCGTCGCGCGGCTGGAGCTCGCGCCCGAGGAGCTGCCGCGCGCCGTGGAACCGTCCATTCGCGACCGTCTCGTGGCCGGGATCCGCGCGGCCGGCTACCGCTTCGTCGCCCTCGACCTGCTCGGCTACCGCACGGGGAGCTTGAACGAGCTCCTCCCGGCCGCCGTGTGTGCGCCTCCGCCCTTATCCGTTCGCCAAGGGAAGGCCGAGCCTCCTCCGGCCGGCGCGTGAACCTTGCTCCGGGGCGTGCTCCAGGCGGCCGCCCGAATGCGTTTTGGAAGCGATGCTCCGATCATGAGTGAGACCGATACCGGCCTGGGCCGGTCCAAGAAACCGTTGGCATGCCCGCGCTGCACGGTTCCCTTCGAGAGCATCCGGATCGAGGACGTGGCCGTCGACCGGTGCGCGCGCTGCGGCGGCCTCTGGTTCGACGTCAACGAACTGGATCGCGTCCTGGCCAAGGGCATGAATGCGCTCAAGTCGGTCGTCCCGCTGCCGGAGTCCGCTCCACCTCCCGCCCCCGCCGCCACGCCCGCCGCAGAGGGCGCGGGCGCGCCGGCGCCGATCCCCGGCGCCGCGCCACCGACTGCGCCCACGGTCTCCCCGGCGGCGAAGCTCCTCTGCCCCGTGTGCGCTGTCCTCCTGATGACGATCAAGACCAACCAGGAGCCTCGCTTCGAGGTCCACGCCTGCAAGGTCTGCTACGGGAGGTGGGTGGACAGCGCGGAATTCCACAAACTGCATGAGGAGCGGCCCGGCTTCCTCGGGTCGATCCTCTCTCTGCTGGAAAAGTGGTTTTGACCCGGAGTCTTTCCCTCGCTTTCAGACCGGCGCCTCTCGCCTCTTGCAAGCCGATCGGAGAATCCTTTGATGCGCGCACTCTCGAACCGACTCGCTTTTTTGGCTGTGGCCGCGCTCCTCGTGGCCTCGAGCGGCTGCCTGCAGCTCGAACAGCAGTGGACGGTCTACCCGGACGGCTGCGGAAAGGTCGAAATCAAGCAAACCGTCTCCCTGCCGCCGGTGCCGGGCAGCCCGCCCCAGGTCGGCACCCCCCAGGCCGGGTCGGACAAGGACGACGCGCAGCTCAAGGAGATGCTCAAGGAGACCGGAGGGTTCGAGGACTATGAGGGACTCTCCATCGATCCCGCCACGATCAAATCGGAATTCAAGGACGGAAAGCTGACCTCCTCCTGCGTGGGCTACTTCGAGGACGTGACCAAAGTGACGCAGAGCGGCAAGGCCCCGCTCGAATGGAAGAAGACCCCGGAGGGCGGTTTCCACTGTAAGCTGCAGATGCAGGACATAGGTGGTTTCGAGGGCATGAAGGAGGGGCAGGGGGACGAGTCGGGAGACGGCGGCGGCGGAAAGGCCGGCGCGGGCGGCGGCGCCCAGGACGTGCGGATGCAAGAGGCCATGAAAGCGGCGGCCAAGGGGTTCAAGGCGAAGATCACGGTCCGCATGCCCGGCGCGCTCACCGGGACCGGCATCACCAAGCTCGACGACCGGACGTTTGGCGTGGAGATCGACGACAAGATCTTCGACGCGAAAGAACGGGAGAAGTTCGAGAAGCTCGACCTCTCCGGGTGGTGCGGGAAGCCCTCCGACGACCTCGCGCGGGAGCTGGCCGCGTTCAAGCCGGAGCTGGCCAGGGCCCTCGAGGCCGCCGCAAAGGCCGCCGCGGAGCGGGACGCGGCCGGCGTGAAGAAAGGGTCCGGCGGCGGCGCGCCCGCGGGCGGCAAGCGCGGCGCCGGCGGCGGCGAGGACGCGGGGGAAGGAAAGGACGACGACGAGTCGAAGGGGAACTAGTATCCCGCCTACGCTCATTCTGCTAGTTCGCCGGGCGCACCGTGGAGGTCGCCTGGCTCCCGTCGGGTAGAGCTTTCAGGGAACCCGTTCGATGCGCTTGTCATCCCTTCGGCCCGGCTCAGGGCAGGCTCTGAGCGAAGCGAAGCGCCGCAGCGCAGCGCGGAGCGAAGGGAAGGATCCAAACCAAGCGTAGCGACCGCATTTCTCGACAGGGCACTGGCTCGCCCACGACACGGTCCGAGGGCCGGTTGAGAAGGTTGGCCGGCCGTCCTTGCTTGGATCTTTCGCTTCGCGCTGCGGCGCTCCGCTCAGGATGACATGCGGGATGACGGGTTCACCGAACGCGTACTCCGCTACAGCGGCGGACCCTTGGAATTAGCGTAGACGGGACACTAGCGGGGCTTCAACATCGCTTCGCGGGGTGCGTAACACGGAGGCAAATGCTCAAGGCTCAATGTTCAATGCTTGGTACCGCCCCACGGAAGTCGGTAACCTAGAGGCGAAGGCAAGTATGGCTGCCCGCGAGGCGCGCGAGCGAGGCGTAGTAACGGAGAACTACGGCGAGCGAGCGCCACAAAGCGGGCGGCCAAAATCGCCGAGCAAATGGGTCACCCAATGCTGTGGGGCGGTGCTCAGGAAACCAGCGACGCGAACGCGGATCTCCACCGAGGTGCCGGATCACCGGGTTGCAGCAGCTTCCTTCACGCCCGC
This sequence comes from Planctomycetota bacterium, assembly GCA_016197205.1. Classification (GTDB taxonomy): domain Bacteria; phylum Planctomycetota; class MHYJ01; order WSZJ01; family JACPWG01; genus JACPWG01. The sequence goes on along the minus strand of JACPWG010000102.1, from coordinate 39,598 downwards.
GAACGACGCGTTGAGCCTTGAGCCTTGAGTCTTGCTTGTGCCTTGATCATTGAGAAGTGAGCCTTCGTTCCCTCTCCCCGTCGACTGGAAAGCCGCGCGCACGATGGCCCACGTCCTCCTGCTCATCGCCGGGCTCCTCGTCGCGGGACTGTACCCTTCCGGCTGGGAACCTCTCTGGTTTTTCCCCTGGCTGACGGCGTCGGCGACGGCGGCACTCACCCTGGTCTACCCTCTGCTCGGGTGGGGCCTCGTCGCTCTTCTCTGGCGCGGCTTCGAGCGCAAGGGCTGGAGCGTGGATCGCTTCCAGGCCCGTCTCCACGCGGGGTTCGTCGCGTATCGCGTCCTGCTCGTGGTCCAGTTCGCCTTCGAGCTCTTCATCCTCCACTGGCCGCTCCTCGTCGAGCGCGTACTGGGCTCGGTGCGGGTCCCTCTCCTGGGGGACGTGGCCGGCCTGCTGCCGTTCCTGGCGGCGCTGGTCCTCTCGTGGATCCCGTCGTGGATGCTCGACCGGCGCATTCGCGGGAGCGCGACCTGGTCGCTCCGAGAGTACCTGGCCTTTCAACTGCGCAGCTCCCTCGGCCTCTTCCTGTTGCCGGTCTTCTGCTGCCTGGGCCTCTCGGAGACGCTGGACGCCGTGCCGGGCGTCTCCTACCTCCTCACCGTGTATCCCTTCGTGGCCTGGCTCGGGATGCTCGGCGCCCTTTTCCTCATGTATCTCTGCTCTCCGCTCCTCCTGCGCGCGGTGCTCCGCACGACTTCGCTGCCGGCCGGTTCGCTGCGGGAGCGGCTCGACGCGGTCGCGCGACGCGCCGGCTTCCGCTACTCGGACTTGCGCGTCTGGAAGACGGGGGGCGGGCAAGTCCTCAATGCGCTCATCGTCGGGCTCACGGGTCGGCTCCGATACGTGCTCCTCACCGACGCCCTCGTCGAAAAGCTGACGCCCGAAGAGCTGGAGGCGGTCTTCGGCCACGAGATCGGACATTCCCGCCACCACCACCTCTCGGTGTACTTCGCGTTCGTCATCGGCGGCTCGTTCCTGCTCGGGTCGCTCGAGGTCTTCGCGTCCGAGTTCCTGGGGTTCGGCCCAGCGGTCATTTCCTGGACCCTCGCTCCGCCTGTGCTCGCGGCCGGGGCGTGGATGTTCGGACACCTGTCGCGGCGCTTCGAGAGGCAGGCCGACATCTTCGGCGCGACGCTCGCCGTGAACCCCGAACGGTTCGTGACCGCCCTGCGCAAGGTCGCCGACCAGAACGGCATGCCGCGCTCGGTCGGCTCCTGGCGGTACTTCAGCATCGACCAGCGGTGCGCGGACGTCTGGCGCGCGGTGCTCAACCCCGAGATCGAGGCGCGCTACCTTGCCGGCCTGCGTCGCGTGCTCGCCGTGGTGGCGGTCACCGTCGCGCTCGGCTGCGGAGGCGTGGCGGCGACCGCCTGGCTCCAGTATGGCAAGCGCGAGGAGTACCAGCAGCGCTACCGGGCGCTGGTGGCGGCGGACGAAGGGAAGACGGCGCTGGACGGCGGGCGGGCGGAGGAGGCGGAGCGGCTGCTGTCGGAGGCGCTCGACGGGCTCCCGAAAAACCCGGTCGTCTACCAGTGGCTCGCGGACGCCGTGCGCAAGCAGGGGCGCAAGCAGGAGGCCCTCAAGCTGTACCGGGAGGCAAAGGCGCTGGAGTGCCCGTTCCCGGACGTGCGCATGGCGCTCAAGGCGGCGATCGAGGAGCTGGAGGCGGAGGGGGAGGGCGGGTAAGGGGACCGACGCGGGGCGGGCGGGGGGCCCAGGGCTCAAAGCCCAGCGTGGCAAGGCTGCGGCCAAAGGACAGGGGGACGAACCGCGGAGACGCTCGCAGTTCGCGCAGTGGCCGATATGGGCCGCCAGCACGAGCCACTTCTCCCCCCTGTCCCGACGTGCCGGCGTGCTGCCGGGCTTGCACGCCGGCGGTGTTGGGACTGATGGGCAAGCGCCTCGATTCTTGCGTTGGATCCTGCTCAAGCGGTAGAATCGGACTCGAGGTTTCAGGATGGCGCAACCGTGAGTTCGAGAGCTGTCCAACCCGACGGCGGATTGAACATGTCCTCCTTCGCTCAGGATTCCCAATCCACGTCGCGCAAGCAGCCGAGAAAACGTCATCCCGACGAGGGACACCGAACTCGGCTTCGTGACCGGCTCGATCGCGCCGGCGCGGAAGCCCTCGCCGACTACGAGATCCTGGAGCTGCTCCTCGGTTTTGCGATTCGCGGTCGCGACACGAAGGCGCCTGCACGAGCCGCACTGGCCCGGTTCAAGACGCTCGCGGCCGTCCTGGATGCGGATCGCGAAGAGTTGCTCCAGGTGGCCGGGATCGGTCCCGGGGTCGTCGACGCCCTCCGCGTCGTGAAATCGGCGTCCGCCGCCTATCTCCGCAGTCGGGCGGCGCAGGGGGATCTCCTCTCCGATCCAGACCGGGTCGCCGACTTCTGCCGCATGAAATACGCCGGCGAGCGAAACGAAGTCGTCGCTGCCCTGCTGATCGACAGCGGAAATCGCTTTCGCGGCCTCGTCCATCTCGCCGAGGGCACCGTCGACCGGGCGGCCGTCTTTCCCCGCCGCGTGGCAGAGGCCGCTCTCAAGAAAGGCGTGCCGTCGGTGATCCTCGTCCACAACCACCCAAGCGGGTGCGTGTCCCCCTCGGCGGAGGACCGCAAAGTGACGGAGGACGTCCGTCGCGCGCTGGAGACCGTCGGCTGCAAACTGGTCGACCACGTGATCGTCGGCCGCGAAGGCGCGTACAGCTTTCACGGAGCGGGAGAACTCTGAGCGAGCGGGCGGTCCGCCTTGTTCGCCTGGACTCACCGGCCAACCCCACCCCCTCCTCACGTTGGGCTTGCCGCATGATCTGGATCGCGCCCACGGAGAAAGACGCCGCGACGGACACCCTGGAAAAGCGACTCTGGGCCGCGGCCGACCAGCTTCGCGCCAATTCCGGTCTCACCTCAGCCCAGTACTCGCAGCCGGTCCTCGGGCTGATCTTCCTGCGCTTCGCGGAGGCCCGCTTCGCCGCCCAGCGGGCGAAGCTCGAAAAGACGACTGCCGCCGCCTCCTCATCGTCGCGCCGGGGCTCGCGCCTGGACGAACCCGCGGCCTACCACGCCGCGCGTGTGCTCTATCTCACCCCCAACGCGCGGTTCGAGCGACTCCTCGCCTTGCCCGAGGGGGGCGAGGTGGGGGGCGCCCTCAACGGGGCCATGCTCGACGTCGAGAGGCAAAACCCGCAGCTTGCCGGCGTCCTTCCCAAGACCTACCAGCTCTTCGACAGCAAGCTCCTCAAGGAACTGTTGCGAATGGTCTCCGAGATCCCCGCCGGCCTCGACTACGACGCCTTCGGCCTCATCTACGAGTACTTCCTGGGGGAGTTCGCCCGCACGGAAGGCCAGAAGGGGGGCGAGTTCTACACGCCGCGGTGCATCGTCCGTCTCCTGGTCGAGGTCCTGGAGCCCTTCCACGGCCTGATTCTGGACCCCGCCTGCGGCTCCGGCGGCATGTTCGTCCAGAGCGCGCGCTTCGTCGCGGAGCACCGAAAGAACCCCGCTGCCGAGCTCGCCATCCACGGCCAGGAAAAGGTCTCCGACACGGCGAAGCTCTGCCGCATGAACCTCGCCGTCCACGGGCTGGAAGGGGAGATCCGGGAGGCGAACACCTACTACGAGGATCTGCACGAGAGCACCGGCCGGTTCGACTTCCTGCTCGCGAATCCTCCCTTCAACGTGAACGCCGTGGACAAGGAGCGCCTGAAGGACCTCGTCGGCCCCGGCCGTCGGTTCCCCTTCGGGCTGCCGCGCACGGACAATGCGAACTACGTCTGGATCCAGCTCTTCCACTCCGCGCTGGGCGAACGCGGCCGCGCCGGCTTCGTGATGGCCAACTCCGCGTCCGACGCGCGCTCCTCCGAGAGCGAGTTGTGCTGGAGGCTCATCGACCAAAGCGAAAACCTCCGCCGCACGCGCGACCTCCTCCTGCCTCGCCTCATGAGCGGGGAAATCGCCGTATGACCCAAGAGCAAACCCCGATGCCGTTCGATCGCCGGACGCACATCCGCACACTCCGCGACGCCCGGGAGGGCGCGTAGGCAACCTCGCGTTCCAGAAGGGGGACCTATGAGCGAAAAATCCAAGAACCCGGTAGAGCACGCGATCCGAGTTCGCGTCACGGTCCGAGCCGATCACACCGTCAGCCTTCCCGACGAAGTGCCCGCGGGTGAAGCCGAAGTGATCATCTTGATGCCTCTCAAGGGCGAGGACGAGCCCACGCACGGCGCCGAGGCTCGCAGGCGCCTCTTCGCCTCGCTCCGAGGGGAATTGACGATCGCGGAGGACTTCGACGATCCACTTCCCGACGACGTCGTCGCGGACTTCGAGGGGCGGAACGAATCATGAGGTTGTTGCTGGACACCCAGTTTTTTGGCTCTGGCTCATCGTGGAGCCGGCAAGACTCCCCGAGCCGTATTCGACCGCAATCGCCGAACCCCAGAACGCGCTGACCGTCTCGGTCGCGTCCATCTGGGAGCTCAGCATCAAGCAGCGCCTGGGAAAACTCGCCACGACTCTGTCCCTTGGTGAACTCGTTCGCCGAGGGCTGGATGGAATCGAGGTGCTTCCCGTCGGACTCGCCCACGTCGTGCGTCTCCATGAGCTGCCGATGCTTCATCGGGACCCCTTCGACCGCATGATCGTCGCACAAGCATTTTCCGAAGGGCTCACCTTGCTGACTGTCGACGCGGCTCTCCCGCCGTATGGCGTGCCGATCCTGCCCGTGTCCAACCCGCGGTGACGTCGTCCCATTCTCCCGCCCCGAGGCCCCACCCGCATGACCGCCCACCCCTACAGCGAGGACCAGCTCGTCGAGCAGCCCGCAATCCAGCTCCTCGCGGCGCTGGGCTGGCAGACCGTGTCCGCCGTGGACGAGGCCTTCGGCGCGGACGGCACCCTCGGGCGTGAAACGAAGAGCGAGGTCCTCCTCGCACCCCGCCTCCGCGCCGCGCTGGAGCGACTCAACCCCGCGCTCCCGCCGGACGCGATCTCCGCCGCCGCCGCCGAGCTGGCGCGCGACCGATCCGCCATGAGCCGCCCCGCCGCGAACCGCGAGATCTACGCCCTCCTCAAGGACGGCGTCCAGGTCTCCGTGCCCGACCGCGAGCACGGCAGCCAGAAGACCGAGCGCGCGCGCGTCGTGGATTGGGAGACGCCGGCAGCGAACGACTTCCTGGTGGTCAGCCAGCTCAGCGTCCTCGGCGCCCTCTACACCCGCCGCCCCGACCTCGTGGGCTTCGTCAACGGCCTTCCATTCGTTGTCGTGGAATTGAAAAAGCCGGGCGTCCCAGCCCGCGCGGGGTTCGACGACAACCTCACCTGCTACAAGGCCGACATCCCCGCCCTCCTCGCCTTCAACGCGCTCCTCATCGCGTCGAACGGCACTGACAGCCGCGTCGGCTCGCTCACGGCCGATTGGGAGCGTTTCTTCGAGTGGAAGCGCGTCGAGCGCGAGGACGAGCCCCGCCGCGTCTCCCTCGAGACCATGCTCCGCGGCACCTGCGCCCCGACCCGCCTCCTCGACCTCGTGGAGAACTTCACCCTCTTCTCCGAGCACAAGACCGGCCTCGTGAAGGTCCTCGGCCAGAACCACCAGGTCCTCGGCGTGAACAACGCGATCGCCGCCTCCCTCAAGCTCGACGCCGAGGAGAAGACCTCCGTCCAGAAGCGCCTGGACTCCATGCGGGCGACCGACATGGCCCTGATCGTCTCGCCCGGCCAGAACGAGGTCGCCCAGATGCAGGCGCTCGGACTCGACATCGTGCCGCACCGCAAGCGGATGAACGTCGAGGCACTCGACGAAAAGTTCAAGGACCCGAGCGACCCCCTCCAGCTCGTCTTCCTCTGCGCAATGTGGTTGACCGGCTTTGACGCCCCAAGTTGCTCGACCGTCTATCTCGACAAGCCGATGCGGAACCACACGCTGATGCAGACGATCGCGCGGGCGAACCGTGTCTTTCCGGGAAAGCACAGCGGCATGATCGTGGACTATGCGAACGTCTTCGCCTCCCTCGAAAAGGCGCTCGCGATCTACGGCAAGGGCAAGGGTGGGGAGCGGCCGCTGAGGGACAAGAGCAAGTTGGTAGGAGACCTGCGGAAGGCCGTGAAGGCCGCGGTAACGTTCTGCGCGAAGCACGGCGTGGAGGTCGCCGCCATCGAGAAACTCCCGAGCGGCAGCATGAAGCGGCTGTCCAGCATCGCGGCGGCGGTCGACGCTTTGATCTCACCCGACCCCCTCCGAAAGGAGTTTCTGGCCCACGAACGGCTGGTGTACACGCTGTATGAGGCGGTTAAGCCGGACCCGGCTGTGGTGGAATTCGCGGGGCGCGTCGCCTTCTTCTCGGCGATCGCCGGTGAGATCCGCACCAAGCTGAGCCCAGGGCCGCCGGACATATCGGGCGTGTTGAAGGAAATCGGGCTGCTCCTGGACTCCGCGATCACCGGTGTGGAGGTGCCCGCCAAGCCCGCCGCGGCGCTCGACCTCTCCATGATCGATTTCAAGGCCTTGCAGCGCCGGTTCGAGCGATCGAAGACAAGGAACATCGACCTGGAGCAGCTCAAGGCGGCGATCCGAAGGCACCTGGATCGGATGATCCGTCTCAACCGGACGCGCATGGATTTCAGGGACAAGTTTGAAGAGCTGATCGAATCCTACAACGCAGGCAGCCGCTCGATCGAGGAGCTGTTCAAGGAGTTGCTCGAGCTGAGCCGGTCGTTGACGGACGAAGAGCATCGCCACGTGCGTGAGGGCATGACGGAGGAGGAGTTGGTCGTCCTCGACCTCCTGACGCGACCGGCGCCGGACCTGACGTTGGAGGAGCGCAACGAGGTGAAGAAGGTCGCGCGCGCTCTCCTCGCGAAGTTGAAGGGGCTGCTGGTGCTCGACTGGAGGCAGAAGGCGGCGGCGCGGGCGCAGGTGAAGCTTGCCATCGAGGATCTGCTGGACGGAGGGCTGCCGCGGGCCTACTCGAAGGATGTCTACAAGCAGAAGTGCTCGTCTGTGTTCGAGCACTTCTACGAGAACTATTCGGACTCTGGGACCGGCGCGTATGCGGCGGTGGGGTGATCGAAGCCGGTTGTGGCAAGTTCCCCGGAAGGGCCAAGCCGCCGGCCCACGGCCCAATGGAGCGGCTCGGGTCGCCTCACCGGCGACCGACCGCCAGCCCCACCACCTGCAAGTAGCGCGGCACCTCCTCCACCGCGTCGCGATCGAACTGCTTCATCCCCTCCGATAGTTCATCGTATGGGACGAGGCAGTCGTGCAGCTTCCGCGCGTCGTCGCGCGTCGGGCCGTAGGTCCAGCCCTCCAGGTACCGCCAGGCGCACCAGCGCGCATGCTCCACGCGCGCGAGCAGCTCCACTTCGGCAGGGCTGAACCGAAAATCCGGCTCGGCCTCCGGCGAGCCCGCCGCGACGGTCGTCCGTCCCACCGCGCGCAGCTTGACGCGGATGTGGTCCGCCTGCTGCCGGCCGCCGTCCTTGGCCGATTCGCTCAGCTCCGCCCAGACGCGATTCGTGGGCGAGGTCCCGAGCGGCCGCCCCTGACGATGCTGCTCCGCGAGATACTTCGCGTGGATCACTTCCGCGACCGCGTCCAGGTCCTCCTCGAGCAGGTTCGAGCGACGGAAGAACCGCTCCACCATCCCGAAAACGATCAGTCGCGCGCGCGGGGCAACGGACGTGGGCGCCGGCACCGGCTCGGGACGGGGCGGCTGCACCCCTTTGGAAGCGCCGTCGTCGTGCGCCGACGGGGCGACGGTCGCGCCGAAGAGGCCGGCGACGCGCTCGTCCCGGCCGAGCTGCACGCGGATCTCCACGTCACGTCCGGGCAGGGCTTCCCGGAGGTGGAGGGCGCAGGCGAGCGCGCGCGTGTCGTCGTCGAGGCAGACCGCCACCGACAATGCCTGCAACGGGTCGCGGACGACCTCGTTCAGGAACGCGGCCGTTTCCGGCGCTTCGGCGGAAAGGGCGCGAAAGGCTGGCGACACGACCTGGTCGATTTGCGGATAGCGCGCACGGAACCCGGACTCCTGCTTCGCGGGCGCGGCCGCTCCCCCGTCCCCGCGCACCGCCTCGCCGACGAGGACGGTGATGCGGAGCCGCTTGCCGTTCGCGTAGTGGCCGATCTTGGCCGCCTGCACCACCACGCTTTCGCCCATCGGCCCGAAGCCGAGCACGACGAGGTGAAGCTGCCGCGGATCCTCGGCGGTGAAGGGGCAGGGGTCGAGCGGATGTTCCGAGAGCAGGATGCGGGCCCACTGCTGGTACACGTTGAAGACGCGGATGCGGATCGAATCCCCGGACGCGGGCAGGAGCTGGTTTCGCTGGGCGAGGGCGCAGAGCCCGGGGTCGGGGAGGTGCACGCGGCACTCGAGCGGCGCGGTGCGCCGGGCGGCGGGGGGCTCGAGAAGCCGGCGCGCCCGCAGCGCGATTTCCACGTTGCGGTAGCCGTCCGCGGTCGCGGCGATGAGCCACCGCGCATGGGGCACGCGGGCCCGTCGCAGGAGCTCTTCGTCCGTCGGGTCGCCCGCGAGCACGACCCCGTCAACCGCCGGTTCCTCGCCGGCCCTCTCCGCGTTGTCAAAAAAAGCTTCGACGAGCACGACCCGCTCCCCGTGGCGCGCGAAATCGCGGGCAAGTTGCAGCGCGCCGTGCGTGTGGCCGCAGATCACCGCGTGGCCGCGTGCGAAGCGCAACCGCGCGCGCTGGAGCTGCTCGCGCAGGAGCGCCAGCGCGGCGGTCGCGGCGGTCAGCGACGTCGCGAGCGGCGCGAGGAGGCGGGCCACCTCCAGGGGCCAGGGCTTCGGGCCGAGGTTGAAGCTCGCGTTCAGGACGAAGAGCTGGAGCGCGACGACGAGAGCGTCCACCCAGGTCCCGTCCCGCCCGTGGTACTCCAGCGCGCCGACGAACCCCAGCACGAGCGCGACCGTTGCCAGCACGCTCGCCAGGAACAGGCGGAAGGCGAGTCGGCCTCCGCGACCGGGGCGCTCTGCGAAGTCCGGCAAGCGTGCCTCCGGGCTGGAAGCCCTTCCTGCTGCGGGGCGCGAAAGCGGGCGCCGCAAACGTACGCGGGGCCGTGCTTCGCGGCAGGTGCGGACGGTGCGTTGGGTGCGCCCGCGTTCCACGAACGAGGTCCGGTCCTGCCCTCCGTTGCGGGCCGGAGCCCGGAACCATAGCGCCGATTCGCCAACGAGTCCAGGGGAATCGAAGGTCGCAGGGTGCCGGCGGCCACGACGTGGGCGGCCGAAAGCAGCCTCGTGGCGCAGGCCGTCCGCCCAGCCCTTTCAAGGCGGAACCGGGCGTTCGACTTGTGTGAAATGAAGCGTCGGCTGCCGGGTGCGGGAACGAGGGCCTTGCACCTGTCAGTTTTCGCCGGCCTCGAGCCCTTGTGGTGCAGGGCTTCCGCCCTGCACCGTCGGGGCAACCGGCGTTGAGAACACGGAGCCCGGAGTGGGCGGGAGCGACTCCCGGAGGAACTGGGCTGGAAGGGCTCTACTTCCGCCCTGTGCCGACGGGGCAAACCGTTGGAACTCACCGAGCCCGTTGGCCGCGGCGGCGAGGCTCGTCTCAGGCGACCCGCGCCCTGGGCCGCTCGGGGGCGGGTTCGCGTGTTGGCCGGAGCGCGGCCGGCGCCTCCCAGCGGGCGTCCCGGTCGAAGAGGTCGTGTTCGAGCGCGCAGCGACCGCAGAGGCGGCCGGAGGGTTCCCAGGACTCGAGGACACGGCCTTTGCAGCCCGGCGTGGAGCAGGCACGCTCGACGCGCGGCGCGAGAGGGGCCGCGTCCGCGGGCGTCGCGTTGGGGGAGACGAGGGAGACACGCGCGAGGGTCGAAAGAGACTTCGTCATGACAGTTTCCTCCTTCAGGAAGCGGGTGCACTCGTGGATGACACGTTCGTCGCGCAGGATGCGCCGGTGGCCAAGGCCGGCGGTGGGCAAGAGTCGAGCGCCCGGCACGGCGGCGGCCAGCGCCACGCCGTCGGACCAGGGGACGTCGGGATCCTCCCGGTCGTGGCAGACGAGCACCTCCGCCCGGACCTGCGCGGCTCGGGCGCGCGCGACCTCGGCGGACAGGCTCGCGCCGACCCGCCGTTCGACGTCGAGTCGAATCGGCTCCACGAGGGCGTCGGGGAGGCCGAGGGCCGCGGCGAAGCGTCGGGTTGCGCCGGCCGGATCCGAGGGGGCGGAGACGAGGACGACGCGTCGGGCCGGCAGGCCTTCAGTCAGGGCGAGGATCGTGCCCAGCCCCCCGAGCGAATGGGCGACGACGCCGTGCAACGGCAGGCCGGCCTTGCGCGTGGCTGCGTCGGCGACGGCGGCGAGCGTCCGTGCGAAACCGAGGGCGGAGTTCAGTCGTCCCTCGGAGGCCCCGTGGCCGAGGTGATCGAAGGCAACGACGCGGAAGCCGGCGGCGACGAGCGGAGGAACGAAGGCCCCGAGCTGGGCCCCGCGTCCACCCCAGCCGTGGACCAGGAGGACGACAGGCCCGGTCCCCCACTCCCACGCCGCGACGCGTCGACCGCCGTCGCGCGCGTCGAGCCGCCGGCCGCCGGCGAGGAGCGCCCCTTCGCGCTCCGGGGCCGAGTGTCGAGGCGGCGTGAGGAAGAGCCGGCCTCCCCAGCGAGCGGCCCAGCGCGGCGCGACCGCGGCCGCGGCCAGGAGGCCGGCGCGTGCGAGGCGCAAGCCGAACGGGAGGTGCATGGAACTAGTCCGAACGTGCGTGCTATTCTGTGCGGGCGGAATGGCGAAACCGGGGTCGGTCATGGGTCACCTCCGGGAGCGGGCGTGCTGGAGAAGGGTTTCGAACGCGTTGCGTGCGCGGGTTTCGGCCTGCGGGTCGCGCAAGAGCCGCGCGGCGTGATGATAACCGAGCACGATGCCGTACAGGTCGTGGGCGAATTGCAGCGGGTCGAGGTCGGCGCGAAACTGGCCCTCTTCCTTGGCGATGCGGGCGGCGGTCGCGAAGGTCTCCTGCCGGTCGCGCTGGAGCTGCACCAGCCGGTCGCGCGCCGGACCGGGCTGGTCGTCCAGCTCCACCGCGGCGGCGACGAAAATGCACCCGCCCGGCAGCGTGCGCGCGCGGTCCCAGGCGAGCAGGTTCTCGAGGAGCGCCCGGATCCGCGGCTCGCCGCGCGCCTTCTTCAGCGCGGGGGCGACCACGACGTTCACGAACCGGTCCGCGGCGGCGTCGAGCACCTGGACCTGGAGCGCCTCCTTGGACCGGAAGTGCGCGAAGAGCCCGCTCTTCGACATCTCCAATTCTTCAGCCAGCCGGCCGATGGAGAGCCCGCCCAGCCCCACGCGACTCGCGAGGGCCATGGCGTGCTCCAGGATCGCCGCTTTCGTCTCGTTGCCTTTTCCCATGCCGCAATAATAGCACGAGCGTTCGTGTTTGTCAAGGTGAATTCCGGGGGTTGCCCGGCGATTTGGCAGGGCGGACGACGAACGCGGCGCCTCTGCGCCGTTCGCGCGCCAGCTCCTTCTCCTCGAATACGCGAATCTTGCCGTACTCGCCGTCGTAGCCCGACTCGCGCCGTACCCGGCCCGCCCGCAGGCGGCTGACGGCCTCGGCGAGGAGGGGCGAGCCCAGCCGCCGGAGATCCTCGAGCGCGGCGTGCTCGAGCAAAAAAAGCTCCGGGCCGAGGCGCGCGAGCAGCGCATGAAACGCGGTCTGGACGCGGACGCTGTCGGCCCCCACGCCGAGGAGCTCGCCGAGCAGCTCCGGCAGCGGGACGAGGCTCCGGAAAGGCGCGGCCGTGGGCGAGCACGCGCCCTCGGGCCGGTCGGCGAGAGACTCCACCCGATGCAGGACGCCGACCGTGGCCGGCTTGCCGCAGCTCGGGCAGAGGCCGCCCTGCCGGCGCGTCTCCTCGGGCGAGAGGCGCACGCCGCACCGCCGGTGTCCGTCCAGGTGGTACTTTCCCTCCTCCGGGAAGAACTCGATCGTGCCGCCGTAGCCCTTGCCGGTGGCGAGCGCCCGGCGCATGCGGTAGTAGTCCGGCTCGACGTCGAAGACGCACGCCTCGCGGCCGAGCTTCGCGGGCGAGTGCGCGTCCGAGTTGGAGACGAGGCGGTACTTGTCGAGCGAGGAGACGCGCCAGTTCATGGGGGGATCGGAGGAGAGCCCGGTCTCGACGGCGAAGATGTGGCCCGCGAGGTCGCCGTAGCACTCCTCGATGGAGTCAAAGCCCGACCGCGAGCCGAGCGCGGAGAACCACGGGGTCCAGATGTGGGCGGGGACGAGGAAGGCGTCCTTGCCGGCCTCGAGGACGAGCTCGAGCAAGTGTCGCGACTCGAGGCCGAGGATGGGCCGCCCATCGGAGGCGAGGTTGCCGATGCGCGCGAGCCGCTCCACGAGGCGATCGACGGTGTCGAAGTCCGGGGCGCAGACCAGGTGATGGACCCTGCGGGTGCGGTCCCCTCTCTTGTAAATGGTCGAGAGCTCGACCGTGAGCAGGAAGCGCGTCGGCGTTGCGCCGAGCGGGGTCGCGGGCGGCCGTCCGGACGCGGAGGTCGCGGCGGCGGAGCGGGCGACGGCGCGGCCGAGGTCGTCGCGGAGCCGAAACAGCCCGGGCGCGTCCGGCACCAGGCCGTCGCGCAACTCTTTTCTCCAGCCGGAGTGGGTAAAATCGCCGGTGCCGACGACCGCGAGCCCCTTCTTCGCGGCCCAGGTGGCGAACCCCGCCAGGTCGCTGTCCTTGCTCGTCGCGCGGGAATACTTCGAATGGACGTGCAGGTCGGCGTAGAAGGGCAAGCTGGGTCCCCTCCGGGCGCGAGTGGCCCATGGACGAACTTCGGAACCAGTCGTCGATGGCGTCACCGCAAGTGGCGGCTTTTGTGGCCCTTCGCGCGGACCGGAGGCCCGCGCCCCCAGGCATCGTGTTCGGACTTCGTCAACGGGCCACTCATGTCCCGTCAACGTCGATTCTATGGGTCTGTCCGAGTAGGCGCGGCCTCCGGCCGCGTCCGGAAGCGGCAGGATGCCGCGTCTACTTGGACTCCACTGGAAGTTTCATCGTTGACGGGTCGCTAGTCCCCGGCGACCCGGCCCAGGGCGCGGCGGGCCTCGGCCTGGACCCGGAGCTCGGGATCGTCCAGTTGCCGGCGCAGCGCCGTTTCCGCGGAGCGCGCGACCCAGCTCATGCGACCGAGCGCGGCGGTCGCCGCCGCACGAACGCCCGGATCGGGGTCCAGGAGCGCACGAACGAGCGGGTCGACCGAGCCCTGGCCCGCCATCGTTCCCATCGCGCCCAGGACCTCGGCCGCGGTCCGACGGAGGTCGGGATCGGAGGCCTCCAGGAGCTTGGCGACATGCGGCGCCGCCGACCCCGCGGCCGGGCCCAGCCGGGAGAGCGCGCAGAGCACCGAGAAATTCACGTCCCGGTCCCCGCCCGCGAGCGCGGGCCCGAGCGCGTCGAGGGCTTCTTCCGCGTCCGCCCCGATCTCCGCCAGCGTCCGCGCGACCCAGCGCCGGACCACGAGGTCCGGGTCCGAGAGGCGTGCGCCGAGCAGCGCCGCGGCCGCGTGAGCCTCCGCGCCCAGGTCCAGCAAGAGGCGCGCGGCGTCCCGCCTTCCGGTCGCGTCGACGCCGGCCTGCCCGAGCGACTGGGCGAGCGGCACGGCGGCAGACGCGCCGATGCGCCGGAGCGACGAATAGGCGGCGATGCGCACCGCCCCATCCTGGTCGGAGAGTCGGTCCACGACTCGGGCGACGATGCTTGCGACCCCGGCTGGGCTCGCCCGCGCGCTCAGCAACCCGAGCGCCCAGCACGTCGGTGTTCGGACTTCAGGCGAGGCGTCGTCGAGCGCGGGCAGGAGGGAGCGGAAGGCCTCGTCGGCGGAGTCCGCGAAGCGTCCGATGGTCGTTGCGGCTACACCCCGGCAGACAGGGTCCGCCGCGGCAAGCCCCGGCGAGAGGAGGGCGACCGCGACCGTGCCGCGGCAACGAAGACCGATCAGCGTCGCAGCCGCTTCCCGACGAACGGCAAACTGCTCCGCCAGCAGGACGCCCACGAGGGGCGGCGCGCACACCGCCGCCTCGCGGTCGAGGGCCGCGAGCACTTGCACGGCCAGGAGCCGAATTTCCGGGACCGGGTCGGCGGCGAGCAATTCGATTGCGGGGCATGCGGAGCGGCCGGCCTCACCCAGACTTCGCAAGGTCTTGAGGCCGGCGAGACGCAGGGAAGGCTCCACATCCGAGAGGGACGCAGAGAGCTCTTCGGCGACGGACCGTTCCCCACCGCTGATGAGCGGAAGTGCACGAGCTGCGCCAAGGCGGAGCCACGGCCGCGGATCGCGAAGGTATAGCAGGAGGTCGCGAAGATCGCGCTTCGTAAGGATGCGACCGAGCAGTTGCAGTGGCAGGGAAGAATCCGGCGTGGTGCTGGAGGCAAGGGCGGAGAGGAGGGGCAAGATGGCCCGTTGTGCCTCGGGACCGGCCGCCCGCAGGCCCTCGGCCGCGTCGTAGCGGACCCACGCATTCTCGTCGTCCAGGGCCGAAACGAGGCCGTCCACGACCGCGGGCTCGACGGGGCGAATGCTCCCGAGCAATCGCCCCGTTTGCAGTTCAAGTGCCGACCTGGAGGTGGAGCGCAGGAGCGAAAGCACGGCCCCCGCGGGACTCTCGCGGAGCCGACGCAGCGCGGCAACGGCCGCGTCCCTCTCGACGAATGGTCTCTCCACGAACCTGTGAGCGAAGGCACGGGCCGCTTGGCTGGTCGACGGCCCGACCGCGAGGAAGGCCTCCCACGCCAGCGCACGGGTTTCGGCATCGGGAGAGGTCATCCGTTCGGCAAGGAGGTCGGCGGCTTCCCGTGCCGGTGGGCCGATGCGCCGCAACGCCGCGATCGCGGCGTTGCGAACGGCCACCTCCGAGTCCTGGGCCGTCGCGACGAGGAGCGCGACGACGCGCACGTCCGCGCAGCCCTCCGGGGACAGCTCCTGGATGGCCGAGCGCCGCTGCTCCGAAGTCCCGGTGCGGGCCCGCTCCAGGAGCGTTTCTGTGGAGGCGGGGTTCGTCGCCGGGGGCTCCCCCGTCGCGAGGGGCGCGAGCAGGAACAGAAGCGCCAAGGAGAGCGCGAGTGCGCCGGCGCGCGATCCGGTGCGCGGGCTGAGCCTTCGGCCTCGCCCCCGGCGAGTCCGCGGCAACAATCGAGCGTTGAGCCTCTTCGGTTCGAGCACGGCCATGGCTCGAAAAAGGGAGAGCTGGGCTTCTTTTTGTGCGGCGACCGCGCACTCACACGGCGTGCTCCGTCTGGTCGAGCTCGAGAAGGACGAGAAGCAGGGGTACGCCGGCGCGTTCTTCCCTGCGGAAGAAAGCACGCAGGCCGGCGCAATGGATCCAGCCGTCGGGGTTCGGCGAGACGGGACGGAAGCCGGCTCCGACGCGGCGCAAAACCTGGACGCTCCTCGAATCACGCTCCACGATCACCATTTCCGCAACGCCCATGCGCTCGTAAAAGGGGATCTTGTCGTAGGTCTCGTCGTCCGGGGAGGCCACCTCGAGGACGACGTCCGGCCCCTCGTCCACGTAACTGCTGCCTCTCCTCAAGAGGTGCTCGCGGCCGGCCCGGAGAAAAATCCATTCGGGGACGCGGTAGTTCTCCTGAGGAGCGGAGACTTCGCGCACGCCTTTCTGCGTGCGCAAGACGCCCAGATGGTGGGCGCGCGCGTAGTTCGAGAAGAGCACGAACAGCGGATCGACGACCTCCTGGTGTTCCTCCGCGGGCGGAGGGACCATGTGGTACACTCCTTCCCAAACTTCATCCCGTCGATCGAGCCCCCGACGTCGCCGCTCCGCCAGCAACCCCTCTGGAGCTTCGAGATAGACGAGTTTCATGAGGATGCTCCTTCGTGCCGGCCGCCCAACCCTTACCGTATCCCGCGGGAGGGGCGTTGTCAAGGCGGGGATCGAGTGCGAGGCGTGGCGGCCGGGCGCTCCCGGCCTCACGCCCCCGGCGTCTCCCTCGCGATGGCGTTGTTCCTGTAGCGTGCGTCCGCGGTGACCTCGTGCTCGATCTGGACAAACGGCGGCAGGGCGAGCGGCGCGGCCAGGCTGTCGACCTCCGCCTCCAGGAGGAGCAGGCCGGGCGCGGGGTCCAGAAAGCGGTCCAGCTCGAAGTAGACGTTTTCCCAGACGAAGCAGCGCCGGAGCTTCCGTACGACGCGACGGCCGGGGTCCTTCGAGGCGAGGAGGCCGAGGTACTGTCGCCCGGAGATGCGGCGCTCGAGCTCCACGCGTTGGCCGGCGACCGGGGGCCGGCGCACCTTGTGGAAATAGGCGTACGCGCCGTCCCGGCCGCGTCGTCGAACGCGCGCCTCCGCGCCGTCGGGGGAAAGCAGATAGGTCTGCTCGATCTCGACCTCCTCGGAGCGCACGGGAAACGCGTCGGCCGCGGGCGCCGCGCCGACCAGGAACTTGCGTTCGAGGTCGAGCGGCTCCGGCGCGCCCACGATCCGGCAGAAGGTCCGGCAGACGCGCCGCACCTTGCCGGCGAAGTCGCTGCCGTTGTCCACGACGCGGAGGCGCGGGTGACCGACCCAGGCGTCCATGGTCTTCGCGTCGAGCACGCGCGCCTGCTCGGCCGTCGCGTGGCGCGCCGGGTTGTTCGCCGTCGTGTAAAAGGCCTCGGCGCCTACCGCCGCGCTCACGAGGTGCACGACCGCCTCGTAGCGCGCGTCGCGCAGGGCGACGGCGGTCCAGCCCTCTTCGTCGAGCAGCGCCTGCCAGAGGTCGGGCGGGAGATACGCGGACACGTCCATCGTTCCGCGGTCGCACACGACGACCGCGGGCGCGCCGCAGGACCGCGCGATCTCGGTGAAGGCGTCCTCGGCCGCAAGCTGGAGCCGCAGGAGCTGCGCCTCCTGGCGGAGCAGCCGCTCGCGGGTGAGGTCGTGGAAGGAGACCCCGCCCGTGATGAGGATCGTCGGAATCTCCGGGACGACGAACACACGGTAGCCGAGCGCCTGGAGGCGTTCCGTAACCTGCGAGAGCGAGGTCGTCTTGCCGCCGCACGGCCCGCCCGTGAGGCAGATCCGATGGAGGGAAGGAGGGGGCGTCACGGGTGACTCCGGGAGATTGGAGAATTGAGAATTGAGAATTGAACGGCCAGTGGGCGACGCGGCGATTTTCGCGCGCCGGGTTCAAGCTGGGAGATCTTTCCCCCGCGCCCGGGGGAGGGAAACGTGGCTGAAATGGCAGCTTTTTTTTACCACAGAGACGCTGAGACGCAGAGGGTTTTCGGTCGCCTGGACAGGTCGGACCACGAACGATGCAAACTGCTGTGCGATCGCAAAGCTCCGCCGTGATGGCGCGCACGGATGCGAGATCGAACCCCAGGGCGAAGACGGACACGCTGAGACCGCTCCCTCACGGTCGCGGTTCCGTTCCGGGCGGTCGTGCCGCCGCGCTAGGCCGCTCTCCACCCCAGGCGCCGCCGTTTTGGGATTTGGGATTTCTTTCCCGCGCTCACCCCCCGTCCAGCAACCGCCGCACCGCGCCGGCGAGCGCCACCGGGGTGAAGGGCTTCTGCAAGAAGGCCGCGCCGGTGATGATCGCCTTCCGGACTTCCGGGTCGTCGGCGTAGCCCGACATGAAGAGCACCTTCATCCCCGGCTGTTCGGCGAGGAGAAGCTGCGCGAGCTGGCCCCCGTTCATTTTGGGCATGACCACGTCGGTCAGCAGCAGCTCGATGGAGTCCGCATGCTCGCGGCAGAGGCGGACGGCCGTGTCGGGCTGGTCCGCCTCCAGGACCGTGTAGCCGCGCATCCGCAAGAGTTTCGCGGCCAGGTCCCGCACGCTCGGCTGATCCTCGACCACGAGGATGGTCTCCGAGCCGCCGGCGGCCGCCGCGGCCGCCTCTTCCGCCGCGGCCGGTCGCTCCTGTTCGAGGCCTGCGCTCGGCCACAAAATCCGAATGGTGGTGCCGCGTCCCGGCGCGCTCTCCACCGAGATGTGTCCTTCGTTCTGCCGCACGATCCCGTGCACGGTGGCCAGGCCGAGCCCGGTCCCCTTGCCTCCCGGCTTCGTCGTGAAGAAGGGCTCGAAGATGTGCGCCAGGGTCTCAGGCTCCATGCCCTGGCCATCGTCCGTGACCTGCAGGCCCACGTAGCGGCCGGGAGGCACTTCGCCCTCTTCGTGCGAGCGCACCACGGTCTCGGTCTCCACGAGCAGCCGGCCGCCGTTGGGCATGGCGTCCCGCGCGTTGGCCACGAGATTGAGAAGCACCTGCGTCACCTGCGACGGGTCCACCTTCACGCGGTCGAGGCCCGGCGGCAGCTTCGTGGTCAGCTCGATGTCCTCTCCGATCATGCGCCGGAGCATCCCGCCCATGTCCGTCACAAAGACGTTCATGTCGAGCAGTCGGGGCTGGACGACCTGCTTTCGGCCGAAGGCGAGGAGCTGCTGGGTGAGCGAGGCCGCGCGCTCTCCGGCCTTGCGGATCTCGGAGGCGAACGTGCTGAGCGGATCGCGGTCCCCGAGGCGCGACACCAGGAGCTCGGCGTACCCGAGCACCACCATCAACAGATTGTTGAAGTCGTGGGCGATCCCGCCGGCGAGCCGGCCGATGGCCTCCATTTTCTGCGCCTGCCGGAGCTGTTCCTCCCGCTGGTGGAGCGCCTGTTCCGTCCGCTTGCGCTCGGTGATGTCCTGCCCGATCGCGAGCACGCCCGGCCTTCCGACCGGCGAAAGCGGCAGGCGCGTCAGATTCCAAAGGAGCGTGCGGATCGTCCCGTCCGGCCTGCGGACGGCGTGCTCGAACCCCTGTGTGGGTTCCCCCGCGAGGACCTTGCGAAAGTCCGTCGCCACCGTCGCCCGGGAGTCCTCCGGCACGAAGGAAGCCAGGTACTCCTTGCCGACCGCCTCCGCCCGCGGCACCCCGAAAACGCGCTCCGCCTCGGGGTTCCATTCCATCACGCGCCCGTCCTCCGAGACCAGGAGGATCGCGCTGCCGGCCGTCTCCACGAGGGAACGGTTCCGTTCCTCGCTCCTCCGCAGGGCCTGCGCCGACTCTTCCATCTTGCGATTCGCGGTTTCCAGGGCGTCGAGCATGCCGTTCACGCTCGCGGCCATCCGTCCCAGCTCGTCGTTGCGCAGGACGCTGGTGCGAAGCGAGAGGTCGTGCGCGGAGCCGATCCGCCGCACCTCGTCCGTCAGCCGATGAAGGCTCGCGAGGACCTGACGCTCGATGACGAGCAGCGTCATCGCGCCGAAAACAAAGGCGGAGAGGAGGATCCCCCCGACGAGGTACCGAAGACCGCTGCGCCCCTCCGCGCGGATCCCGCGCGGGACCGAGACGGCCAGCAGGAAGGCGGACTCGCCGTAGGCCGGCTGCAGGAGAACGTAGCCGGCATACGTAGCTTCGTCGAGGGGGCGCAGGAGCGTCTTCCGCTCCGGACTCATGTCCCGGAAGGCCTGACGGAGCTCGGGCGCCAGCCCCGGCTCGTCGCGACTGTGGAGGGAGAGGCTGAGCTGGGTCTGGGCCGAAAGGCGCGCGAGGAGGTCCGCGTCGACGAACCGGCCGAAGAGGACCATGCCGCGGGGAGGGCCCGTGTGCCGGCTGGTCAGGCAACGGCGGGCGGCCAGCATGAGGATGCCTTCGTCCAGCCGTACGAGACCGGCGCAAACCGCCGCCTCCTCGCCGCCGTGCAGCGCGGGATCGAGGCGCTCGCGGAAGCTGACGGGCACGCTCGCCTCCGCCTGCGTCTTCAAGTCGACGGCCATCGCCTTCACGATCCGTCCGCTCGAGTGGGCGAAGACCATCACGTGAAGGTCGATCTTCGCCAGACTGGGCGGCGTGAGGTTGGTCGCGACGTAGTTTTCGTTGCCGTCCTCGACGAAGGCGTAGGTATCGTCCCAGTCCCCCCAGTCGGTCGTGATCGAGGACAGGTGGGCGATCTCGTTCCGGAGGGCCAGCTCGGCGCGTTCGACGTCCCGCCGGACCTCGTGGTCCTCGAGGACCGCGATGCTCGCCATCCAAATGCGCGCGGTGAGCGCGTAGAGGGCGAGCACCAACGCGACCAACGTCAAAGCGACGATCAGGAGCGTCCTCGTCCGCAGACTCACGAGTGCACCCTGCCCTGGCCGCGCAGGGCACCCAGCGGCGACGCGGACGGACCCTTGCCGTGGAGCCGGAGCGCACCCCGGGCGCCGCCCTGAGCCGGGTGCCCGCGACCGCTGCGCCTCTTCACCCCTCAACCTCCGGCCGTGCAGGAGAGACCGTGCCCAACCCGCGCACGCTTCGAGCGCTCGACACCACAAGGCGATGTTCCCGGGGAGGGACGTGGCCCGGCGGGAAGAGAGGGGCCGTCGTCGAAGCGCGCGCCTCTTGGCGGGATTATCCGGCGGACCCCCGGCATTGTCAAGGAGAGGAGGAACGACAGGAGGATCCACTACGCCCTGTTCCTCGCGGGCGTCCTGGACGCGCCGCTCGTGCCCAGGCCGTGAGCGGACGGCCCGAGCCCGCCGTGTCTGAAGGGGACCTGCCCCCCTGCGCGGGCGATGATGACGCAGTGCGTCATGGCGGGGAGCGGCTCCGGCGTCCCGGCGGAGCCGGTGGCCCACGCCCCCCGCCGGCGCCCGTTCCCGGTCACGGCGGTTGACAGGGATCCCGCCCGCGTTCTATAATCGGCGGTGCTGCGCGGGCGCCCTAGGGTGAATACCCTAGATCAAGACCCCGCCGTCGGACGAGGGACAAGGGAAGAGGAGCCCATGACGCGCATCCTGGTCGTGGACGACGAGCCCGCCATCCGGGACACGCTCCGCATGCTGCTCGCGTACGAGCGGTTCGAGGTCGTGGTCGCGGAGACCGCGCGCGACGGGCTCGCCGCGCTCGGGAAGGAGGAGGTGCACGCCTGCCTCCTCGACATCAAGATGCCCGGGATGGACGGGCTCGAGTGCCTGCTCAAGATCCGGGAGAGCTGGCCCGACCTGCCCGTCATCATGATCTCCGCGCACGGCACCGTGGCCACCGCGGTCGAGGCGACCCGGAAGGGCGCGTTTGATTTCCTCGAAAAGCCCCTCGACCGGGACCGACTGCTCCTCGCCGTCCGCAACGCGCTTTCGCAGGGAAACCTCTCCCGCGAAAATCGCGTCCTCCGGGAGCGGATCCGCACGCAAACGGCGATCCTGGGTGAGAGCGCGTGCGTCCACGCCCTCCGCGAGCTCATCCGGCGCGTTGCCGCGACCGAGGTCCGCGTGCTCATCACCGGCGAGAACGGGACGGGGAAGGAGCTGATCGCCCGCTCCATTCACGAGCAGAGCGCGCGAGGCGCAGGTCCTTTCCTGGCCGTGAATTGCGCCGCGCTACCGGCTGAATTGATCGAGAGCGAGCTCTTCGGCCACGAGGAGGGGGCCTTCACCGGGGCCTCGGCCCGGCGCGTGGGAAAGTTCGAGGCCGCGCGCGGGGGGACGCTTTTCCTCGACGAGATCGGGGACATGCCCCTTCCCGCCCAGGCGAAGGTCCTGCGCGTGCTCGAAGAGAACAGCGTGCAGCGGGTGGGCGGGAACAAGAACGTCGCCGTGGACGTGCGGGTCGTGGCAGCGACGAACAAGGACCTCCAGGAGCTGATCCAGGCCCGAACGTTTCGAGAGGACCTTTTTTTTCGGCTGAACGTCGTGCCGGTCCATGCCGCGCCGCTCCGGGACCGGGCGGAAGACGTGCCGCTGCTGGCACGGCACTTCCTGCACGAGTCGATCCGGCGGCACGGCCTGCCGGTTCGCCGGCTGGGCGAGGATGCGTTGGCCCGCCTGACCGCCTATCGATGGCCGGGGAACGTCCGGGAGTTGCGAAATCTGATGGAGCGGCTGCCGATCATCGTGGACGGCGAGGTCATTGCCGCCCCCGACGTGGACCGCGTGCTCCAGCCCACGCGCTCGGCCAGCCATGACCCCTTTGTCCAGTGCCGGACGTATGAGGAGTTCAAGGAGGCGTCGGAGCGGATGTTCATTGAGGCGCGGCTGCGCGCGACCGACTGGAACGTTTCGCGCACCGCGGAGGAGCTGGACATGCCGCGGAGCAACCTGTACAAAAAGATGGAGAAATTCGGGTTGAAATAGGGGGAAGGAAGGGCATTGGCGGGGGGGATGAGGAGGGGGTCGCTTCCCGCTAGACTGTTCCCAGTGTCTCGAATCCTGGCCAGCTCTTGCGGGCGCATCGCAAGTGTTGAATATTCTATATCTTGTCGCAAAACATGTTGCACTTTGCATGCGTTGTCGGCCGATGATTTGCTTTGGGTAGATTGCCTTCAAGCTAGATTCGGTTTTTTGGTCGCGGGCGTGGAGACGAGTCCGATGCGTGGAGATCGCTGCGGAGTTACGCTGCTGCTGCTGCGGCTGCTCGGCATGGTCGTCCTCGTGCTCGTCCAGCATGCCCGTCCCGCGGGGGCGGATCCGGATGGCGCTGCCCGGCAGGCGCTGAACGGCGTGGCGGGCTGCTGGCAGTCGGAGAGTGTAGGCGGAGTGCTTCAGTACTTCCCGGCGGGCGAGGGTGAAAAGGTCTACTTCGACCTCGGCTCCGTGCGCGGCCTGCTGTCCCGCGATCAGGCTGAGCGCGTGCTACAGAAGTATTTCAGCGAGGTGGACGTAAAGGGCGTGACCTTCCGGAAGTGGACTTCGGACACCAGTGCGGCATACGATTATCGGTACAGCGCTCCCGGCGGGCGTGGGGAGTCGCGAGTGCTCTTGATCGAGGTGCGGTTGTCCGGGCGCAGGTATGTGCTCAATTCCGTCCAGGTAAACTGACGCGTAGTCGCAATATCCTCGCTGCACCTCTCCCGCCCCAGCTCTCCCGCCCGCCCGCCTCCTCCCCATCCCTCCCCCCGCCCCCTCGCCGAGTTTTCGCCCCGGTGACTGGAGTCTGCCCCCGAAGGCTCACGCCTGGAGCAGCTCCACGATCCGGTTCAGGTCTTGCGTAGAGTAGTACTCGATCTCGATTTTCCCCTTTCGCCTGCCGTGCCGTAGGCGGACCTTCGTCCCAAGTCGACGCCGCAGTCGGTCCTCGAGATCTGCCAGGTTCGCATCCTGTGGTTTTTCCTTGGCTGGTTTCGCTCCTCCCTTGGATGCGGATCGGACCGCCGCCTCGAGCCGTCGCACGGTCATGCCCTCCAGGAGCACCCGCCGGCTGAGGGCGACCATCTGCGAGGCCTCGGCCATTCCCAGGAGAGCGCGCGCATGCCCCATACTGAGTGTTCCACGTGAAACATGTTCCTGGATCTCTGGTGGAAGCTCCAGGAGCCGCACGAAATTCGCCACAGTGGAGCGGTCGAGCCCCATTCTCTGGGCGACCTCTTCTTGGGTCAGATTGAACAGCTTGATGAGTTGAAGGTACGCCTTCCCCTTCTCGATCGGACTGAGGTCCTCGCGCTGCACGTTCTCGACAAGGGCGACACCCAGCGCCTCCTTGTCGGTGAATTCTCGAACCAAGGCTGGGATGGCGGTCATGCCCAGCGACTTGCACGCGCGCCACCGCCTCTCCCCGGCGACCAACTCGAATCCCGAGTCGGTTTTGCGAACGACAATCGGCTGAAGGACGCCCCGCTCCTTGATGGAGGCGGCCAAGGCGTCGATCGATGCCGGATCCATGTTCGTGCGGGGCTGGAATCGATTGGGCCGGAGATCATCCGGATGAATGTGGAGCAGCTCTCCCTCCGCTCCCTGGGCAGCGGGTGCCGGGCTCTCGCCAAGGAGAAATTCCAGCCCCTTACCGAGTCGCCGTTCCTTCATGAAGGAGTACCTCCCTGGCGAGCCTCACATAGGCGACTGTTGCGCGAGACGTGGGATCATAACTCGGGAGTGGAATGCCGCGAAGGGCGGCCTCTGGGACGACGGGGTCGCGTGGGATCACGACGCGGAACATCCGCTCCGCGTATTGTTTGCGTACATCCTGGTATACGCGTGAGCTCAAGTTAAACGACTCGTCGAACATCGTGCAGAGGATCCCGCGCAAGCTCGGCCGGTTCCTGTCGCCGCCGGATGCTTCTCGTAAAGTGTTTATTGACAACATGATAGACTCTAGCGCGTCGAGCGAGAAAGAGTCGCACTGGATGGGGACCACGAAGGCGTCCGCCGCGTGGAGGGCGATGATCGAGAGCCAACCCAGGCTCGGAGGGCAGTCGAAGAGCACAAATTCGATCGACGCATTGCCGTCCTGAAGGTTGGCGCAATAGGTGTCCCGGTCCGCAGGCTCGAGTGTTGCACGGCGCTCCAACTCCTGCAGGCTGGCATCCGCGGCCAGAAGCTCCAGGTTGGGCGTGGCTGTGGACTGGACCAGCTCGCGCACCGGCCGCGAGTGGACGAGGACTTCGTAGCTCCCCGCCGAGCCGCCTTTCCGGGCCCCGAGCGCGGTCGTGGCATTTCCCTGGGGGTCCAGATCTACCAGCAGGCACTTCCGCCCCGCCAGCGCCAGGCAGGCCGCGAGGGAAACCGCGGTCGTGGTCTTGCCCACCCCCCCCTTCTGGTTCAGAATCGCGATGGAGCGCGGCATCTTCCCTCTGCGTCCTTAGATGGGTGGAAAGCGATTCGCCGCGCGGGTCCGTCCAGGGGAAGGCCCGTTGGCTTCCCTCGGAAGGGCGAGGCGGGCCATTATACGCGGTTATCGGTCGCAGGGCAATCCAAAATGTCGGGAGGGCAGACAAAACAGTTGACCCGCCGCCCGAATCTGATACAATCCCGCACTCGCTTCGACTCCCCTCTCACCACACCGGACGGGGGTATGGGTAGGGTACTCATCATCGCCGCAGCGACCTACCGCGAGGCGGGTCGTCAGCCGATCCTCTACATCGTAACGGGGTTCTTCGCCGTCCTCATCTACCTCTCTCGCTGGTTGACGCTCTTCTCCTTCCACGTCCGGGAGGAGCTCAACATGATCCGAGAAATGGGGATCGCGTCCCTCACGGTCAGCGGCATCATGACCAGCGTCGTCCTCGCCGCGCTCGCCATCACCTCCGACGTCGAGAGACTCACGACCCTGACCATCCTGTCGAAGCCGGTCCACCGGTCCCAGTTCCTGCTCGGCAAGTACGTCGGCATCCTCTGGACCGTCTTCCTCTCCTCCGCCTTCCTCACGCTCTCCCTCGTGTACACGCTCTGGGAGAAGGAAGGCAGCCGGAACATGATCGAGGCGACCGATTACCTCGAGCTGAACGAGAACCGCGAACGCCGGCTCCCGCAGTTCGAACTGGAAGTCGAGGCCTTTCCCCTGCTGCGGCGCTGGGCGCCCTTCCTCCTGGCCTCCGTGCCCGCGGGCGACGCCGCGCCCAACCAGGTCTATCGCTGGCTGGCCACCAAAGGCGAGCGCGCCGTCCTCGAACACCTGCGCTCGCGCGACCAGCGGCTCTGCGCCGTCGGCGACCAGCTCCCCGAAGGCTACCGCGTCGTCGAGGTCCTCCCCGATCACGCCCGCGTCGAATACCGCTCGCCGGAGGGGGGCTCGGCCCAGCTGAACCTCTGGCGCGAGCCGCTCGTCGGACCGGTCGACGAATTCCTGCGGGTCCCCTTTCTCGGCCCGTGTCGCATGACCTACCCGGCCTATGTCGCCCTCTCGAGTTTCCTCGGGAAGACCGTCGTGGACCTGGTCGGCGCGGCGTTCCTCGCGTTCATGCAGATCGCCGTGCTCGCCGCCTTCGCCGTCGGCATCGCCCCGCATCTCCCGCTCGTCGTCAACGGCGCCGGCTGCCTGCTCGTCTTCGTCCTGGGGCACCTGAGCACCTACGCCCACGACCTCGCCGGCGCGGGCTCCTGGCTCGTCCGCGGCCTCGGCGGCACCTTCTACGTGCTCGTGCCGAACCTCTCGCTGTTCAACGCGTCGAGTCTGCTCGCCTCCGGGAGCGAGATCTCCCCCGGCTACGTGACGGCCGCCGCGGCGTACGGCCTCCTCTATTTGTCCGCGGTCCTCACGGTCGCGAGCGCGCTTTTCTCCCGCAAGGAAGTCCGGTAGGTCCCCCCTCTTCTCCCCGCAATTTCGGAGCGGCCACGTGCGGTACGCCGTCCTCGCCGACGTTCATGCCAATCTCGAGGCCCTCGAGGCCGTGTTCGCCGAGCTCGAGCGCGAGAAGATCAACAAGATCGTGTGCCTCGGCGACGTGGTCGGCTACGGCGCCAACCCGACCGAGTGCATCGCGAAGATCCGCGCCGCCAACTGCACGGTCGTCGCCGGCAACCACGACTTCGCGACGATCGACAAGCTCAACGTCGATTTTTTCAACTCCTACGCCCGCGAGGCGGCGCTCTGGACGCGCAAGGTCCTCACGAAGGACGACGTCGCCTACCTCGGCTCCCTGAAGCTCGTCGAGACCGTCGACAACTTCTCGCTCGTCCATTCCACCCTCTACTCGCCCGAGCTGTTCGAGTACATCCAGACCAGCTACGACGCCCATTTGAGCTTCTCGAACATGCCCACCCCGCTCTGCTTCCTCGGCCACTCGCACGTACCCGTGACCTTCATCCAGAAGCGGATGGTGACCTTCACGATGGAGCCGAAGGTCAAGCTCGACCCGCACTCGAAGACGATGGTGAACGTCGGCAGCGTGGGCCAGCCGCGGGACGAGAACCCGGACGCGGCGTTCGCGATCTACGACAGCGACGACAACATGATCTGGATCAAGCGCGTCCGCTACGATATCGAGAAGGCCGCAAAAAAAATCATCAAGGCCGGGTTGCCGGAAATCCTCGCCGAGCGGCTGCGGTACGGACGGTAGACGGGCAGGGGGGGGCGCGGACGCGGGCGCGGGCGAGCCTGGTTTGTAGCGCAACGGGAGGGAACAGCAGGAGAACACTCCCTGTCGCCGGATGGTTGGGCGGCCTGCTCCTCGGTCTGCCGGCTCTTCTCCGAGCGGACGCCTCCCCGTTGTCGCTCGAAGAACGCGTCTTCGTCCGCCGGAACGAAACATCCCCGGTCCAATAACTCAGACCCCCACGCCAGCCTCCCCACGTCCGGCGATTTCTAATGTCGGGTCGTCCGTAGCCTGTTTCGCGTGAATGGGTTGTGGCTCGCACGAAGACCGTTGGTGGGCACGAGGCTTGCGTTTATGCTTGTCGGTGAAAGCGCAAGATTCACGGCCCGGTACGAGGAACTGACGATGGCCACGCAGAACGCGATCGGGAAGGCGAGCACCCGCGCAGCGATTTCGCACGGCCTTTTTTCCCTCGCCTCGATCGTGGTCGGCTTCGCGCTCACCCTCGCCGCCGCCTCCGCCGGCGCCCAGGACCGCTCGCCGGCCGCGGACGCCGTGGCCGCCGAAGTGAGCCTCGCGCAGGCGAAGCTCGACCGCGAAATCGCCGCGCTCGGCATCGCGAAGCTGGACGTCGGCGTGTCCGTTCGAGACCTCGAGGCGGGCGAGTCGGTCGTCGACTCCGTGCGCATCGTCACGCCGGAAAACCAAGGCGACTGGCTCTTGCGCGCCGCCTCGACGATGAAGCTCTTCACGACCGCCGCCGCGCTTGAGACGCTCGGCTCGGACCACCAGATCGTGAATGCGCGCTTCGTCCGCGGCCGTGTCGGCGACCTCGTCCACAAGATCAACAAGGTTTCCGACAACACGCGGGCCCAGTCGCTCTTTCTCTACATGGGGCGGCGCAAGAGCGGCCGCGTTGCCGGGACCGCCGGCGTCGCCGCCCTCCGCGGCTACCTCGAGTCGATCGGGATCTCCGGCACGTTCCACCTCGGGGACGGCAGCGGCCAGTCCTCCTCCGACAAGTTCTCCCCGTCGCAGCTCACCCACCTGCTCGCGCACATGACCGCGAGCGACGAGTACCGGACCTTCCGCGACTCCCTGCCCGTCGCGGGTGAGGCCGGCGCGACCCTCTCCGACCGGTTCCTCGGCCTCCCGCGCGCCGACCGCGCGCTCCTCTCCGCGAAGACCGGCCACACGTCCGGCGCGAACACCCTCGCCGGCTACGTGGGCGAGCGCTACGCCTTCGCCATCCTCGTCAATCGCTACGGCATCGACGCGAGCGCCAAGGCGACGGCGGCGATCCACCGCTTCATGGAAGAAGTCGTCCGCGCCCTCCTCAAGGCCCGCCTCGCGGAACCGCCCGTCCCCACCCGCGACATCGCCGCCGGCAACGGGGAGGACGGCCACGCGGCCGCCCCGGGCGCGGTGACGAACCTCGGAGGCATTGGCCGCTGAAGCGCGTCCCGCCGCTTCCGACGACGACACACGCCCACCCCCGCCCTCCTTCGCTTCCGCCCGGCCGCCCGCACGCCCGAAGCCGCTGGAAGGCGCGCCGGAGCGCGTGCGCGTCCCATTGACGAAGTGCAGAAGTCCCCATGGGCGTGCCCACGAGCGCCCGAAGCCCACAGAGACGCGCGCTCGCCTGGGCGATCGACGCCCATCTCGGCTCGCTCCGCCGCAAGCTCGGCGACCTGGGGGATCGCGTCGAGAAGTTCCATGGCGTCGGGTATCGCCTGCGCGAAGAGTCCCCGTGATCGCGCTCGGAACAAGGCCCGCGTCTACCGATCCCGATGGCCTCCACGCAATCCCCCCCCTCCTCCCCGCCCTTCGCGATTTCTTCACACTTCCTTCACCCTCCCTTCGGGGCGCCGGGGTAAGCTCCACCCCGGATGCTCGAAGCGTGAGGTGCGACGGCGGGACTGCGCGCCGGGTCTTGCGCAGGTCCGCGTCGCGGACATTCGAATACGTGAGGAGATCGGCTGATGCGAATCCGGCTCTGTGGGTTGTTCTCGGCACGCGCCCGGCTCTTGCTCGCTGCGGGGCTGCTCGCGGCCTTCTCCCTCGCGCCGGGCGCCGAGCGTCTGCGCGAGGCGCCGGCCATTGTGCTCCGGGCCTTCGAGTGGGCCTGCCGTGCTCTCCTGCTCGGGGGCGCGGCCGTGTTGGTCTGGCGAGGGCGAGGGCTGGCACCGAGGTCCGCCGTGCTGGCCGCGGCTCGCAAGGCAGCGCCGTCGGGGGGCCCCGTGCAGGCGGCGACCCTCGGACGCGCCGACGAGCAGAGTGCGCCGGCGGGGGCCTTGGGGGGAACGACGACGGCCGTCCTCGCCGAGCTGGAAGCGCGGCGGGCGGATATCGAGACCCTCGAGAAGCGGGAGGCGAACACGCGTGCGCTTCTCAACCTCGTCTCGGACGCCGTCGTCATGATCGACGAAACGGGCGTCATCACCGACGCCAACTTCGCGGTGTCGCTCTTCGGCCATGCCGCCGGAGACCTGATCGGCCGAAACGTGAGCGAGCTGATGCCTCCGCGGTTTCGGGAGAGGCACCGCGCTGGACTGGCCCGCTACGTGGCGACCGGCGTCTCCCGGCTCGTCGGCCGGGAGATCGAGGTCGAGGGCACACGACCGGACGGCCAGGTCTTTCCCGTCTCCCTTCGCCTGTGCAAGCTGAATGTGGCCGGAACTCGAGGCGTCGTGGGGATCCTCCGGGACGCGACGCAGAGCCGTCGGGACGAGGAGTCGCGCCGCTTGTCCCAGGCGAGGTTCCGGGGCCTGTTCGGCGCGAACATCCTCGGCATCCTGCTGGCGGATCTGTCGGGGAGCATCGCGGACGCGAACGCGGTGCTGCTGGAACTGCTCGGGTACTCCAGGGAGGAGCTCGAGCAAGGACGGATCCGATGGGAGTTCCTGACCGCGGCGAACCAGCGCCCCCTGGCGGACAGGGCTTTCGAGGAACTTCGACGGACCGGTGCCTGTCGCCCGTGGGAGACGGTCCTCCTCCGGAAGGACGGCCGCGAGCTGCCGGTGCTCATGGGCGCCGCCATGCTGCCCGGCGTCGGGGAGGAGTGCATCGCCTTCGTGCTCGACATGACCGAGCGAAAGCGGGCGGAGGAAGCCCTCCGGGTCAAGACCGACCATCTGGAGTCGGTGACCCAGGCCCTCGGAGTGGCGTTGCAGTCGGGCGACTGGGGCGAGGCGAGCGCGGTGCTCCTTCATCATGCCCTGCGGCTGACCGGAAGCCCCAGCGGGTTCCTCGGCACCCGGGGGGACGACGGCTCGCTCCGCGTGCCGGCCCAGCACCGCTTCCCCTGGCGCGGATTGCTGGGGCGCGACCGGGTCGAGGCGGCCGAGTGCGGTCGCCAGGCGAAGGGCGAGTTCGTCCTGGATGCCTCCGCCTGTGCGGCGCTCGGGGAAATCGTGGCGGGTCGGGCGGTGGCGTCGGATCATCCGGCGACGGACGGCCGGTTCAGCCGCGAGCCCGGCATGGACGACTCACTCCACTCCTTCCTCGGGGTTCCGGTCCGCTCGGGCAGCGGGGTCGCGGGACTCCTCGCTGTGGCCGATCGGCCGGAGGGGTACGCCGGGGCGGAGGGGGCGGTGCTCGAGGTCCTCGCCCAGGCGGCGGGCCTCATCTTCGACCGGTACCAGAGGGGCGAGCGGGAGGCGGCCCTCGAGGCCCAACTCCGACAGTCGCAGAAGATGGAGTCGCTGGGCCTGCTCGCGGGCGGCATCGTGCACGACTTCAACAACCTGTTGTCGGCGATCATCGGCCTTTCCGACCTGATGACGTTGAAGCTCGAGCCGACTTCTCCTGTGATGAGCTACGCGGTGCAGGTCCGCAAGGCCGGGGAGAGCGCGGCCGAGCTGACGCGCCAACTCCTCGCGTTCAGCCGGAAGCAGGTGCTGCAGCCCCAGATCCTCGACCTGGCGGAGGTCGTGCGCGGCATGGAGGCTCTGCTGCGCCGGACGATCGGGGAACACATCGACCTCCGGCTCCGGGGCGGCGTCGGACTCGGTTTCGTAAAGGCGGATCGAGGGCAGATCGAGCAGGTGGTCCTGAACCTCGTGGTGAACGCCCGGGACGCCATGTCCAGCGGCGGGACGTTGACGATCGACACCGCGAACCTCGAGTGCGTGCGCTCCCGCGAAGGTCCGCGCGACGGCACGGCGAGCAAGGAGCTGGTCTGCCTGTCCGTGAGCGACACCGGCTGTGGGATGTCCGAATCGGTCAAGGCGCGCCTCTTCGAGCCCTTCTTCACGACCAAGGAACTAGGGCGCGGGACCGGGCTCGGGCTTGCAACCGTGTACGGGATCGTCAAGCAATCCGGCGGGACGATCGCGGTCGAGAGCGAGCCGGAGCGTGGCACGACGATCCGGGTTTGCCTGGATCGGGCGGATGAAGGCGCCCCGCGCGACACTCCGGCGGGCCGGAAGGGACTCCCCCGCGGATCGGAGACCATCCTTGTCGTCGACGATTCGCCGAGCGTGCGCTTCTTCGTCGTCGAGGTCCTCAAGGGCTCGGGGTACGCCGTGCTCGCCCATGGAACGCCCGAAGACGCTCTCGCCGCGGCTCGCGAGCACGCGGGCCCCATACATCTCCTGGTCACCGACATCGTCATGCCAAGCCTCTGCGGAGGTGAGTTGTCGAAGCGGTTCGGCGAGCTCCGTCCCGAGGCGGCGGTGCTCTTCATGTCCGGGTACGCGGAGGGAGCGATGCTGGAAGGGTGCGATTTGAGGGGCGGGCAGGCCTTCCTTCGGAAGCCGCTCCTCCCAAGCGCGCTGGCGGAGCGCGTCCGAACGATTCTGGACGCCCGGGGCCGGCAGTGCGAGACGCCCGCATGAACGCAGCGACAACCCCTCGAACCCGGCGCGGGCGCGGCGCCTCGGCCCCCTGGTGGGTGCTTGCGATCGGCATCCTTCTGACCCTGCTCTCGGCGCGCCGCCTCGCCTCCACGGCGGAGGAGAAGGACAGCTTACGCTTCCAGGGGCTGGTGCAGAAGGCGCGCGCCGCGCTGGACGCGCGCATGGAGGCCCACCTCGCGCTGCTCAGGGCGGGCAGCGGCCTCTTCGCCGCCGAGGAAGCCGTGTCCCGCGAGCAGTTCCGTGCGTTCGTCTCCCGGATCGACCTCAGGCGTCGCTACGCCGGCATCCAGGGCATCGGGTTCTCCGTGCGCGTCCCCGGCGACCGCAAGGACGCTTTCCTCGTCGAGCAGCGGAGGCAGGCGGGCCCGGACTTCCGGATCTGGCCCGAGGATCATAGGTCGGAGTGCCACGCGATCGTCTTTCTGGAGCCCCTGGACCGTCGGAACCGCGCGGCGATCGGCTACGACATGTCGACGGAGCCCGTGCGCCGCGAGGCGATGGAACGCGCGCGCAGAACCGGCGTCCCAGCCGCGTCCGGAAGGGTTACGCTCGTGCAGGAGATCGACGTCGAAAAGCAGGCCGGCTTTCTCATCTACATGCCGATCTTCAAGGAGGCCCAGCCGACGAGCGGCCCGCGATCGGGAGGAGGGACTGGGCCGGAACTCGCCGGCTTCCTGTACAGCCCCCTCCGCGCGGACGATCTCTTCGAGGGGGTTTTCGGTTCGGGCCTCGGCACCGAAGTGTTCCTGGACGTCTACGCAGGGTCCGCGGCCACGCCGGACAGCCTCCTCCACCGGTCGGTGCGTCCCGCCGAATCGGCCGTGGCGCCTCGCTTCCGCGCGACCGAGCCGTACGAGCTCGCCGGCTTTCCCTGGACCTTGGTGCTCGAGTCCGGTCCCGAGTTCGAGCGCCAGTCAGGTCAGGAACAAGTCCTGGTCTTCCTGCTCGCCGGGCTTGCGGCAAGCGTCGGGCTCCTCCTCGTCACGCGAAAGCAGGTCCGGGCCCGTGCCGATGCCGAGCGCGCGGCGGCCGAGCTGCAACGCTCCGACGAGGCGCTTCGCCGAAGCGAAGAGAAGTACCGTGAGTTGGTCGAGCTGTCCCCCCATGCGATCGGAATCCACGCGGACGGGCGGTTCGTCTTCGTGAATCGCGTCCTGGTAAAGCTCCTGGGATACGCCACCGCGGAGGAGCTCCTGGAACGGCACCTGCTGGACGTCGTGCATCCCGAATTCCACGCCGCGGTCGAGGAGCGCCTGCGTCTGTTGCGGGAGACCGGGCGGCCCAACGCCCTCATGGAGCAGAAGCTCCTGCGTGCGGACGGGGCCGTCGTATTCGTAGAGGCCGCGTCGACCCCCTTCCGCTACAACGGGACCTGCGGCGCGCAAGTCGTGTTTCGCGACATCACCGAGAAGCGAAGCCTGGAGTGCCAGCTTCGGCAGTCGCAGAAAATGGAGATGATCGGACGGCTCGCGGGTGGCGTCGCGCACGACTTCAACAATCTGCTGACGGCGATCACCGGATACGCGGACATCCTTGCCGGCCGGCTGGAGCGGGACCCGCAGCTCCTGGGGTACGCCGAGGAAATCCGGAAGGCCGGCGAACGCGCGGCTTCGCTCACCCGCCAGCTCCTCGCGTTCAGCCGGAAGCAGATCCTCGCCCCGAAGGTGCTGGAGCTCAACGTCGTCGTGGCGGACATGCAGAAGATGCTGCGGCGCCTCATCGGGGAATCCATCGAGTTGGTGGCCCGCCTCGCGCCGGACCTGGGCAACGTGCGGGCGGACCCCGGCCAGGTGGAGCAGGTCATCCTGAACCTGACGGTGAATGCGCGAGACGCCATGCCCGACGGAGGGCGCCTCCTCCTCGAGACCGGGAATCGGAGCGTGGACGATGCGTACGCCGCAGCCCATCCCGAAGCGCGCCCCGGCCCCTACGTCTTCCTCCGGGTCACGGACACGGGCGTCGGCATGTGCGCCGAGACGATGGCGCACCTCTTCGAGCCGTTTTTCACGACGAAGGGGGTCGGGAAGGGAACCGGGCTCGGTCTCTCGACGGTGTACGGCATCGTGCGCCAGAGCGGCGGCCACGTCGAGGTCGAGAGCGCGCCGGGCCAGGGGGCCACGTTTTGCGTGCTTCTGCCGCGTGTCGACGCGGCGGTGGAGCGACCGGCCGCGGAGGCGCGCCGGGAGGTCCCGGGCGGGACGGAGACCGTGCTCGTTGTGGAGGACGAGGACTCGGTCCGTATGCTGGTGCGCGAGACGCTGTGCCAGGGCGGCTACCGGGTCGTGGAGGCGCGGAGCGGCGACGAGGCCCTGGCGAACCTCGCGCGCCCGGAAGCGGATGTGGACCTCGTGATCGCGGACGTGGTCATGCCCGGGATGCGCGGTCCGGACCTCCTGCGCCGCATCGCGGAGGGGCGCCCGCGGGTGAAGCGGCTTCTCATGTCCGGGTACACGGGGGGCGCGCTCGACGCCGGCGACGCCGCGGGCGCCGGCGCGACGCTGCTCCCGAAGCCCTTCACCGCGAAGGCGCTTCTCCGGAGGGTGCGCGAGCTGCTGGACGCGCCCGCGGGGGTCTAGGGTCCCGTTCACCGGGAGTGACCTCGGGCGGACAGACACGCGCCGGAAGATGATCTCCGGGAGGCGCGCGCGGGTGGCGGGTGGACGGGCTCTTTCGCCTCGAACTCGCCGGGCACGGGGCATTCCGGCCGGGTCGGTGGAGACGACCTTACGCCTTCGGCTCTGCCGTACCTGAGACCGCGCGGAGGCGATCGCGCAGCTCGGCCGCCGTCGGACGACTCGTGTGGGCGCGCGGGTCGAAAACGGCGCGGAGCGCCGCGGCGAAGGGATGTCCCGTCAGTTCCGCCGGCAGCGTGCACGCGTCGGCGACGGCACGTGCGGCCTCCGCGAAGGACGCCGGCGCCGGCCAGGTTCCGAGGAGTGCCTGGATGAGGAGTCGCGTGACGGAAAAGACATCCGCCTCCCAGGCGCAGCGCACGCCCACCGCTTTCGGGTCGCCGCCGTGGACCTCCGGCGCCAGGTACGGGGCTGCCGCCAACGCGCCGGGCGCCTGCCAGCCGACACGACCCTCCCGTGCCGCCGCTCCGAACACGAGCCCGCGGACGGCGGTGCCCAAAAGCCCGACCAGCACGAAGCGCTGCGGCGCGACTCCGGTTACGACCACGTTCGAGGGGACGATCCATCCGTGGTCGAATTGCAGCTTGCGGAGCGCCGCGAGCCCGTCGAGGAGACCTCCGAAAAGGTCGGCAGCCGCGCGCACGCCGAGCGGCGTTCGGAGGTACTCGTCCAGCGGAACCCCTTCGACCGGCTCGAACGCGGCGTAGAACGCGGGCCCCGCTTCGACCCGTCCCCACGCGAGGAGCTGCGCCACGTTCGGATGCCTGAAGCGCAGGAGCGTCGAGGCCTCGCGTTCGAAGGCGTCCTCCGCGAGACTCAGGTGAATACCCGATGCCTTTCGACCGTGGACGCGGGCCACCGCCGCTCGCCCGTCCAGGATCCGGAGGAGGACGCGCCGGCCGGCCTCGCGATCGTAGGCGTCGTAGCCGGGGGACAGCGTCCAGCCCGGACGCTCGCCCAGGACCCCGAACCGGCCGCCGACCGTCATGCCCGGCTTCAGCAGATCCTGGCGTGCGAGGTCCGTCACTTCTCGAGCGTTCCAGCCGTCGTCCATGTCCGTGAGGGGGACGCCCGTGCGCCAGAGCGCGCCGCCGTCGTCTCGTCCCTCGACCGTGGCGCCCGTCCGCAGGTCAAGCACGGTGGACGCCTCGACGTTCTTCCGCCGCCCTTTCCCGGACGCAGCCTCCGAGCGCACGTACAGGTGCCGCTCATCCGAGCTGAGCGCAAGCTCCCCTTCCGCGAGGTCCGTGAAGGATTGGACCTGTTCGCCGCTCGCCGCGTCGTGGACATCGAGCCGGCGATCCACCTCCCCCATGCAGCGCGTCGAGCTGGAGTGGAAGAGCAGGCGGTGAAGCGGACTGAGGAAGTATCGGCCGCCGGTGGAGCAGCGGGACGCACCCGGTCGCCACAGCTCGCGGCCGGTCGCGGCGTCCACCACGACGATGGACTCGCCCCCGCCGGGCTCGGGCCGGCGAAGTATCCGCAGTCGGCCACGGTTTTCGTCCATCGTCAGCCTACCGGTTCCGTGAGCGAAAACGCCCCTTGCCGCCGGCCCGCCTGCCCTACTGGACCCCGCGCGCGGCCCGGACGCCGACGTCGAAGCCGCGGTACCCCGGCGCATACAGCGTGTAGCGGTCCGCCGACCGCGCGTGCACCGCGTTGGAGCGGAAGCCCCCGCCCCGGAAGACGCGCGGCGTGTCCGCGGTCCCCTGCCGCAGACCGTCCCCTGGCCGCACCGGCAGGTCGTAGCCGCCGTAAGGGTCCTCCACCCACTCCCAGACGTTGCCCACGAGCTCGTGCAGGCCGAACGCGTTCGGCCTGTAGCTGCCCACCGGCGCGTGCACGACGAAGCCGTCGTTCAGCCACAGCTCGAACTGCCAGCTCCCGGGGCCGCCGTTCTCCTTGCAATAGCGGTCCGCGAGGTTCACGGACCCGGCCAGCGACTCCTTGTCGGCGCCGGTGAAGTACGCCGTCGTCGTCCCCCCGCGCGCGGCATACTCCCATTGCGCTTCCGTCGGCAGGCAAAGGGCCAGGCGCGACATGGCGCGCTTCGCTTCCACCCAGTCGATCAGCTCGACCGGGTGAAGCAGCGTGTGCCGATGGCCGCCGATCTCGACCCCGGCCGGGTACGCGCTCGGGTTCTTCCCCACGGCCCGCACCCACTGCCCCTGCGTCAACTCATGCTTCGCGAGAAAAAAAGGCGCGAGGGTCAGGTCGTGCACCGGCCCCTCGGACGGACGGGCCTCCGGGTCCACGTTCGCCGAGCCCGGCGGGTGCTGCGCATCGGGCGGCCGAGCCCCCATCGCGAACGTCCCGCCGGGCAGGAGCACGAGCACCACGCCCGTCCCCTCGGTCAGCTCCAGCCGGCCGTCCGCGCCCCGCCGCGCGGGCTCGCCGCTCGCCAGGTGCGCGAACTCCCACAGCCCCGATGCGTGGTCCTTGCCCAACGGGATCAGGCCGAGCTGCGGAGCGAGCCGCAGGCCGCCGTACGCCGGGCACTCCGCGCGGTCCGCGATCGAACGGACCCCCTCCTCCCACGCCTTGCGCGGTTCCTCGAGCGTGAGGCGGCGCACGTCCTGGGCGAACGCGATGCGCTGTTCGACGTCTCGAATCGTGGAGCCGGCCAGCCGCTCCAGCCCCGTCACAAGGGCGGCCAGCGTGTCATGTTCCCATTGCTCTTCGGAGGTCGCGAAGCGAAAACCGGCCGGGGAGCGCGTGGCGCCCGTGCGCAACTGCTCGAGGTAGGCCCGGTGGCCCGCGAGCCTGCCCGCGAGGGCACGGGCCTCCCGCACCCACGCCTCCATCGCGGCTACGTTGTCCGGGAGCGCCGGCCACAGCTCCTCGGCCTCCGCCGTGCGCTCGGAAAGCAGTTGCACGTCCGAGAGCCGACGGATGTTCGCCAGGCGCTCCGTGGCGAGCTGGTGGTTCTCCTCCGCCCGTCGCTGCGCGGCCCGGATGATCACCAGGGCCGTGGTCAGCCCCAGCACGATGGCCGCCAGGGACGCCGCAAGCCCTCTGCGCAGGGCCCGCGCGGAACGCGCCGCGCGCTTCCGTTCCTCCGCGGCGGCGTGGACCCGGCCCAGCAGCCCGGCCACTTCGGGCTTCGTTTTGTCCAGCCGGGAGAGTTGCGCCTCCGCCAACCCCAGGTCCCCGTTTCGAAGCGCCAGCTCCGCCAAGAGCAGACAGGCGCGACGCTCCCCCTCGAGGGCCTCGCGATTGTCCGCCCAGAGCAGGATCGCCTGCCGGAAGCCGTGCGCCGCCTCCGCGAAGTCGGCGTACACGACGGCGCGCGCCGCGCTCGCCCGCCCTTCGTCCTCGTTCTCCGGCGCGGCGGCACCCGCGATGGCCCGCTCGAGCGTGACGGCCGCCTCGCGCGCGAGCCGAAGGCTCTCCCGGTTCTTCAAGAAGGCACGCAGCGCATCGCGAAAGGCGGGGACGTTCGCGAACCGGTCGCGCGGGGCGGGCGCCATCGCCCTGCGGCAGATCTCCACCAGTCCGCCCGGCGCGGTCGGGTCGAAAGGCGGAGGCGTGTCGCTTGTGGCCGCGCGGATCGCGGTCAGGACGTCCTTCCCGCCGTACGGCGGCCGGCCGTTGGCCAGCTCGTACAGGATCGAGCCCAGCAGGTAGACGTCCGTCCACGGGCCGATCGCGCGCCCGTCGCCGCGCGCCAGCTCCGGCGGCCAGTACGCGGGCGTCCCGGCCGGGGATGCGATCGTGGACTTGTGCGGCGCGACCGAGTTGGGGCTCGGCTCGTCCCGCATGTCCACCGCCAGTCCCCAGTCGGCCACCAGGGCCTCGCCGAATTCGCCGACCATCACGTTCGCCGGTTTGAGATCGTTGTGGGAGAGCCCCTTGCTGTGCGCGAAGGCGACCGCGTTCGACACGTGCAGGAGGACCTCGAGGTGAAAGTCGAGGTCGCGCGCTTCGGACGGGTCGCTCGCGTGCAGAAGGTCGCTCCAGGACTTCCCGCGGACGAGCTTCATGAGGAGGGCGACTTCGCCGTCCCCCGTGGTCAGCAGCCCATACACCGGCACGATCCCGGGGTGCTCGAGCTGCCCGCCCACGCGCGACTCGGCCACGAACTTCTCGCGCACCTCGGGGTTCGCGTCGCCCAGGACCTTCATCGCGACTTCGCGTCGCAGGTCGTTCTGGAAGACGCGGTACACCACGCCCATCCCGCCGCGTCCGAGCTCGCCGAGGATCTCGTACGCGGGCTGGGCGTCCCCGCCGGCGGGAGTCGCGGCCGGACCCCCGCCGGCGCCCACGGTCGGGGGCACGTGGCCGACCGTGCTCGGGCTCGGAGGGAGCGTCGCGGGCACTTCCGGCCTGAGCGTCAGGGGCGGGTCGGCGCCGGGCCGCAGGGTCTGGGCCGTGGCCAGGTTCGCAGGGCTCCCGTCGACCGGAAGCGGAAAGGAGGCCGCCCCGTCCTCTGGATCTTTTTTTTGCTCGGACATCGGCTCGCCCCTCACAGGATGCGGCTCTCGTGCCGAGGTAAGCGCTCACCGCCCACTTTGACCGGGCCGCGATCGACCAGTTGACCGACCCGGCGAACTACCTCGGGCTGGCCCCGCAAATGGTGGACCGCGCGCTGGCGCTGTCGGCCGCCCGGACCCATTGAACGACCCCAACCACGGAGACTCCATGAACCTGCTCAAAACCCTGCTGTCGGCTGCCACCCTCCTGTGCGCCGCCCTTGCTGCACAGGCCCAGGCCTGGCCTGCGAAGAACCTCACCTGGATCGTGCCCTTTGCCGCCGGCGGGCCGACCGACGCGATGGCCCGCGATATTGCCGACAAGGTGAGCCGCCAGATCGGCCAGCCCATCATCATTGAAAATGCGGCCGGCGCGGGCGGCACCATTGGCGCCGGCAAGGCGGCCAAAGCCCAGGCCGACGGCTACACCGTTCTGGTGGGCCACATGGGCTACATGGGCGCAGCGCCCGCACTGTACAAAAAGCTCAGCTACGACCCGGTGAAGGACTTTGACGCGGTGTTCCGCTTTCCGGACACGCCGCTGGTGCTGCTGGTGCCCAAAAGCTCGCCTTACAAGTCGGCGGCGGAGCTGATTGCTGCGGCCAAGGCCGCACCCAAAAAAATCAACTTCGGCAACGCCGGTGTGGGCTCCACCTCGCACCTGATTGCGGCCTTGTTTGAGTCGCGCGCCGGAATTGACATCACCTCGGTGTCGTACAAGGGCGCGGCCCCGGCCATGAATGATCTGGTGGGCGGCCAGGTGAACGCGATGTTCGACCAGAGCAATACGGCGCTGCCCCAGGTGGCAGGCGGGCGGCTCAACGCCATCGCGCTGACCTCGCTCACGCCCATGCCCCAGCAGTACCCCAACGTGCCGACGCTGGCCGAGAAAACCCTGCCGGGT
>JACPWG010000101.1 GCA_016197205.1 Planctomycetota bacterium | reverse complement strand
CGGTCAGGTTGTCGTTGAAGAGCAGGTACTTGAACTCGTCCTTGTGCGACAGCTCCATCCGCGCCCGTGCCATCCGCTCCTCCAGGTCCGCGTCCGCGACGTGCGAGCGTGCGCGGATCCGTTTCGCAAGGTCCTCCGGCGACGAGGTCGCCACGAAGACCGGCACCGTGTCCGCCTCGTACGCCCGCAGGACGTCCCGCGCCCCGAGCACGTCGATGTCCTTGATCAGGTCCACGCCCGCCCCCAGCGCGTCGTCCACCGGCTGCTGCGGACACCCGTAGAACTCACCCCGGTGGAGCATCTTCCACTCGATCAGGTCGCCGCGCGCGATCCGCTGGTCGAACTCCCGCCGCGTTACGAAGTGGTACGGGTCCCCTTCGTGCTCCCCCGGTCGCCGCGGCCGCGTGGTCACCGTGACCAGGTAGCGCACGTCCGGCGAACGCCGCAGCACCTTGTTGATGAGCGTGTTCTTCCCCACGCCGCTCGGACCGATGACGAGAAAGAGAATGCCGCGTTTCGGCCGCGCGCCTGAGGCCTCCGCCGCCCCCGCAGCCGCCTCGGCCCCCGCCGGACTCCCCGCGCTCGCCGCCGCACCGGACGCGCCTCCGGCGGCACTCGGCTCGCCGCCCGGCCGCCCCGCCACTCCTTCCTTGTCTGTCTTCGGGTCCCGCGTCATCGCTGATGTTCGTCCACGATCGAGTACGCGATATCGACCACATGACTGTTGATCCGCCGCAGGTTCGTCAGCAGGTCCAGGTGGATGTTCGACGTGTCCAGCGAGTCCTGCAGCCCGCGCCGCAGCCGCTCGATGTGCGCCCGGTGCAGCTCCTTCTCCTGCTCCACGAACTGGATTTTCGCGTTGATGATCCGGCGCGCCTGGTCCGGGTCGTCCGTTTCGATCACCGCGATCCCTTCGTCCAGGCTCGCCAGCACCTTTCGATGGTACTCCTGGAGCTGGGCCAGCCCCTCCGGCGAAAACTTGAAGTCCCCCTGGATCATCTTCGTCGCCAGGTGCATGATCTCCCGCGATACGATGTCCCCCATGTCCTCGACCTTCGCGACCGTCCGCAGGATCTGCATCGACCGCCGCCCTTGGTCCGGCGAAAGCTCCGTCCCTGACAAGCTCGTCAAGTAGCGCGTGATCGCGTGCCGCAGGATGTCCACCTTGTCGTCTTCGAGCTGCAGCGCCTCCAGCGTCGCGGACTCCCGGGTGACGAAGATCTCCATCGACCGTGCCACCATGTCGCGTGTCAGCTTCGCCATGCGCAGGGATTCCAAATGCGCCTGGCGCAGCGCGAGCGCGGTGACCCGCAAATACTGCGGCGCGAGGAACTCCGGCCCGAAGCGCTTCTTCGCCGACTCGCCCGGCACGAGCCGTTCGATCAGCCGCGCAAAGAGCCCGAGCAGCGGCAGGAAGAGGAGCGTGAGGAGGACGTTGAAGGCCGAATGCGCGTTCGCGATCTGCCGGGGCGCGATGTGCCCGATCGCCGACATCGAGGTCGGATCGACGCCGGCGGGCGCGCCGGGGGACAGCCGGGTGACGAGCTCTACAAAGGGATCCAGGAAGGGCCAGAACAGGAGCACCCCGATGACCTTGAAGAGGAAGTGCGCCATGCCCACGCGCTTCGCCTCCTGGTTCGCGCCGATGCCGGCCGCGAGCGCCATGATGCACGTCCCGACGTTCGCCCCGAAGATCATCGGCACGGCCGTCCGGAGCGACAAGAGGCCCTGCATCGAAAGCGCGATCACGATGCCCATCGTGGGGCCGCTGTGCAGGATCACCGCGAAAAGAAAACCCACCGCGAGGGCCCAGTAGGGGTTCTCCATGTGCGCGATGAGGCCGAGGAAATCTTCGTTCGTCCGCAGCGGCGCCATGATTTCCGCGAGGATCTTGATCCCGAAGAAGACCATCCCGAAGCCCATCACGACCTGGCCGAGATAGCGCGTGCCGGTGCGCTTCCCGGTCCACAGGAGGAGGAAGCCCACGCCGACCATGAGCAGGGCGTAGTCGGTGAGCTTGAAGGCGATGAGCTGGACGGTGATGGTCGTGCCGATGTCCGCGCCGAGGATGACGCCCAGCGTCTGGAACACGGAGAGCAGGCCCGCGTTCGCGAAGCCCACGAGCATGACCGTCGTCGCCGTCGAGGACTGCACGATCGCGGTGATGACCGCGCCCACGATGACGCCGAGGAAGCGGTTGTCGGTGAGGTAGGAGAGCAGGTCCTTCAGGCGGTCGCCGGCGGCCTTTTGGAGCGCGTCGCTTGCGCGCTGCATGCCGTAAATAAAAAGGCCGAGCCCGCCGAGCGTGCCGAAGAGGATGTACAGCCACCAGAGGCGCTGGAGGCCGAGGATCTTGAACGTGAGGGGCGCGGTGCGCGAGCCGACCGCGGTAACCGCCACGATGTACATGCCGGGCTCGGTGCCGACGAGAAAGGTCGCCGAGGCGCGCCCCTCGGCGTCGGTTGCGGCGGGCACGTTGAGCAGCTCGGCCCCGCGCGCGCCGTCCGGCGCGGCGGCGAGCGTGAAGAGGATGGGGACGTCCGCGGCCGGGCTGCCGTCGGGACCCGCCGCCCTCACGGCCAGCTCGCGCGCGAGCTTGTGCTCCACCTCGCCGGAGAGCGTGTCGCCGAGCGTCGTCGAATTGCGCGGCGCGACTCGAGACAGTCGCACGTCGGCGCCGGGGGCAACGGCGGGCGGCGGTTTTCGCGTGCCGTCGTCCGCTTGCAGGAGGAGGGGAGCGACGCAGATCAGGAAGGCGGACAGGCAGAGCCCCCACCTCCGCGACCCGGCTCGATTCTCCACGATCGGACGCCTCCCGAGCAGGGTATCCGCCGACTCGGGCGAAGGCCCGAAACCCAAGAACGAAGAAATAGCCACCGAAGACGCCGAGGACACCGAAATTGACGGCGGGTCGTTCGGTGCCTTCGGCGAGTTCGGTGGCTCGTCTCCTTTGGGTTGGCGCGCAGGCGCTCCGAAATCCTGAACCGTTGTCGCGAAGCCGAACGGCAAGGAGCCAAGTCAGGCGTGCGCCCGAAACCCAAAATCGAAGAAATAGCCACCGAACACGCTGCCGACGCCGCATTTCACGAGGGGGCGTTCCGTGTCTTCGGCGCGTTCGGCGGCTCGTCCTCCCGTGGGGGGAATGCACGGCTTCCGAAATCGCGACAGGCTTTCGAGAAGTCGAACGGTAGGGATCCGAAACCTTTCCTCTATCACACCCCCGGCTTCCTGTCAACCGAAATTGCCTTGACAAGCCCCGGGGGCGCCCGTACACTTCCCTCGACGGCGACGGACTTTGTGGAAGATTCGCCGCGAACCCGATCCCAGGAGAACGCCGTGGCAGAGACCCCCGTCCCCGCGAAGAACGAACCTCTCCTCGCCGGCGCCGCCGCGCCTACCCTCTCCACCGCGGTTGCCGTGCCCGGCGCTCCCCTCGATGATCTCGATCGCTTCGAAGCGATCGGCCTCTCCCGGGACCCCATCCACGGCTACATCCAGATCACCGTGCCCGGCAAGGGAGAGAAGGCCGAGAGCGACCTCCTCGACTCGAAATGGCTCCAGCGCATGCGCCGGATCCATCAGCTCCAGACCGCGCTCTGGGTCTTCCCCGCCGGCGAGCACACCCGCTTCCAGCACGTCGTCGGCACGATGCACAATGGCGGCCTCTTCGCCCGCCGCCTCTACCCCTCGCTCAAGAAGGTCTGCCCCGACGCGCCGTCCCCCTGCTACGTCGAGGAGCTGGTCCGCCTCACCGGCCTGCTCCACGACGTCGGGC
Organism: Planctomycetota bacterium; assembly: GCA_016197205.1. Lineage (GTDB taxonomy): Bacteria > Planctomycetota > MHYJ01 > WSZJ01 > JACPWG01 > JACPWG01. The sequence continues at coordinate 77,547 of JACPWG010000101.1, read as the reverse complement.
ACGGACCTTTCGGCCACTTCTTCGACGACAACTTCCTGCGCCCGGCCTACAACACGAACCACGAGAAGCTCGGCCAGAAAATCATCTGCGAAGAGTTGGGGGACACGCTCCGCCAGATCCGCCGCTCCCCGTCGGGCCCGTTCGCGGACGGCGAACGCCTCTCGCCGGAGCAGATCGCCTTCCTCATGAAGAAGCCCGAGGAGCACGACCCGCCGGGCACGCCACGCTGGATGGTCCTGCTGCGCCAGCTCTTCTCCGGCATCTTCACGGTGGACAACATGGACTTCGTCCGCCGCGACGCCTACATGTGCGGCATCGCGACCGGCCCCGTCGACGTGGAGCGCATTCTCTACTACAGTTTCTACACCGAAGAGGGCCTCACGCTTCACAAGGCCGCCCGTTCCGCGCTCAAGCAGCACCTTCTCGCCCGCCTCTACCTCTTCGACAACGTGTACCACCACCGGACCACGCGGGCGATCGACCTCCACCTGAAGGAGGTCTTCGATGCGACCTGCCGTACGTTGGTCCCTTACAACCCCGCCGAGAATCTCGGCAAGTACTGCGACGTCACGGAGTGGTCGTTCCTGTCCGCGGTTTCGACGTGGGCCGACCAGGGGAAGGACGAGAAGCAGAAGGCCCTGGGCGTGAAGTGGCAAAAGATCCTCCAGCGCGACCTCGACTGGAAAGAGGTCTACGACCGCGACATCGTGTTCACGCACACGCCCTTCCTGTCGAAGCAGCTCACCCCGGACGACATCGCGGCCGAAATCCGGAAAAAACTCCCCGCCGCGATTCGCGACGTCGAACTGGTCATCGACCTTGCCCAGGTCGATCCGCGGCCGGACAACCCGCGCACCGGCCCGCAATCAATCCGGATCTACGACCCCTACACGCGTCAGGTCGTGACCGAGTACATCGAGGAGATCTTCGGCCTCCTGCCGACCAAGGTCGTGAAGTTCCGGATCTACATGAAGAACCGCGACCATGTCTTCGCCATCCGGGACGCGGCGAACCAGGTCCTGCGTACCCGGGATGCGGCGATGGACACGAACGTGTGAGCCGGGTGAAAGCTGGGCTCGACGCCGCAACCAAAAGGACGAGCCACCGAAGACGCCGTATGACGAAATAGCCGCAAGTCGTGGAGCACCGCTGAGCCGAACCGCGACCGTGAGGGAGCGGTCTCAGCGCGTCCTTCGGTTCCCTCAGGTTCGGTTTCGCAACCCACGGCTTGCCGGAGAAAAGTTTTCGCCGAAAAAACAATCCTCGGCGCGATTGTGACGCAGATTCGTTCGTGGGGAAGCTGCGAAATCCCGTAGAATCTGTGTAATCTGTGGTTTTCGTGGTGTTCGACCTCAGCAACATCGCTCATGCCGGGAACCGCCCCCCTCAGCTCGAGGAACCCATGCTGACGCTCAAGGAACTCGAAGCGCGCGAGGCCCACACGCTGGCCTCCTACGCGATGCGGAGCAAGGCCTCCCGCGGACGCCAGTACCCCGAACCGGAGCACCCGTACCGGACGGTCTACCAGCGCGACCGCGACCGCATCGTCCATTCGACCGCGTTCCGGCGGCTGGAGTACAAGACGCAGGTCTTCGTCAACCACGAGGGGGACCACTACCGCACCCGGCTCACGCACACGACCGAGGTCACGCAGATCTCGCGGACCCTCGCGAAGACGATGGGCCTCAACGAAGAGCTGATGGAAGCGACCGCGCTCGCCCACGACGTGGGCCATCCTCCGTTTGGGCACGCGGGCGAGGATGCCCTGCGCGCAGCCATGGAGAAGCACGGCGGCTTCGAGCACAACGCCCAGTCGCTCCGCATCGTGGAAGTACTCGAACAGCGGTATCCGAACTTCCCCGGCCTCAACCTGTCCTACGAGGTCCGGGAGTCGATGTACAAGCACAACACCGCGTACGACAAGCCCGGCGTCACGTCCGGCGCGGAGACGTATCATCCCGAGGAGGCGGCCCTCCTCGAGGCGCAGTTGGTCAACGAGGCCGACTCCATCGCGTACGACAACCACGACCTCGACGACAGCCTGCGCGCCGGGATCATCAACGAGGGAGACCTGGAGAAGGTCGCCATCTGGCGCCGCGCGCAGGCCGAAGTGTGGAAGCGCTTCACCGACATCGATCGCGAGATCACCCGCAGCCAGACCATTCTCTCGCTGCTCAACATCATGGTCACGGACCTCCTGGAGAACACGACGCGCAAGCTCGAAGGCCTGGGCATCGAGACGATCGAACAGGTCCGCGCTGCGAAGGAGCCCCTCGTCGTCTACTCGAAGGAAGTCGCCGAAGAGAAGCGCGAGCTGGAGAAGTTCCTTTTCCAAAACGTCTACATGCACTTTCGCGTCGCCCGCATGTCTCGGCGCGCGAACCGCTTCCTGCACGACCTCTTCGTCGAGTACGCGGAGCACCCGGAGCAGCTCCCGCCCAAGTTCCAGAAGTGGGCGGAACTGCAGGGCCTCCACCGCGCCGTCTGCGACTACATCGCGGGGATGACGGACCGCTACGCCCAGGAAGAGTACAAGAAGCTCTTCTATCCCTTCGAACGCGTGTAGGGGGCGCCGAAGTGTCAGCCAAGAAGCAGGAGAAGACGCGCCGGGTCGTGGCCCCGCCCCCGTCCGGCGGCGCGGCCGGGGGGGATCCGATGACCCGGGTCCTTCCCACGTTCCGCCGCCCCGGCACGACAGACTTCGACAACGCCTGGGTCGGCCTGGAGCCGACCTTTCAGAGCGAGAAGTCGGTCAAGAAGTGGCACAAGCTCGCCGCGGAGCCCGGCGGCGAGGACGCGTACTTCCTCGACGAGTACATGCTCGGCACGCAGGAGGAGATCGCGAAGGCGATCAAAAAAAAGTACGAGTCGAAGCGGGCCGAGGGAGGCCACGCCTGGTGCATGTTCGACGACGTGGACCGGAAAGAAGACATCGACCAGTGGAAGGTGAAGCGGCAGAACCTGGTCTTCCAGTGGAAGGACCGCAGCCTCGAGAACTTCACGGTCCGCTTCAGCCTGGACCCGGAAACCTTCGAGTACAGCGTGAAGCCGGTGCCGCTCGCGTGGTTCTATGACGAACGGTTCGTGAAGCTGCTCGACGAGCTGCTCTGGGAAGTCCCGATGAAGCATGGCCTCGCCGCGTCGATCGCGCACGGCGGGGCGCAGTTCTCGTGCTCGGCGAAGACGTTCCTGACCGGGAGTCTGCTCGCGGACGACATCGCGACGCGGCTGAATCATCCCGAGCTTTCAACCTGGACGATGGACTGGCCGAACCCCGACGATCGGGCCTTCCGGGCGACGCGGCGGCGGTTCGCGGCCTTCCGCGCCGCGCTGGACGCCTACTGGGCCGGCGGCTTTCACCCGCGGGCGAACGGCGTGTTGACGTTCGAAAACGCCTTCCTCGATCGCGGCTTCGGTCCGGCGCCGAACCCGCCGTCCGGGCTCATGGATGCGAAGAAGGGGCCGGAGGGGGACCCGCGGGAGGTCTTCCAGACGAATTTCGCCTTCGGGCGGGCCGTGCGTCTCTCGGCGCAAAACGTGCATCCCGGCTACTGGCAATCGGCGCACCCGCACGAGGAGGGGTATCGGCCGGACCAGATCATGAGGTACAGTGAAGGGAACCTGAATCGCCTGCAGCTCGCGGGCGAGGTCCACGTGAAGAGCGGAAAAGTGCTGCAGCCGGAGCGCGCGCCGGAGCTGGACGCGCCGCTCGACATCTCGATGCTCACGAACGAAGCGAGCTGGGAGGATCGGGCGCAGATGGGGCGGACGAGCGCCCGCGATTTCGTGGAGGCGCTCTTGCTGGACGCGCACCACGCGCGGTGGCTCGTGGCGCACCCGCACGTGCAGGTGAAGGCGTCGCTCTTGCAGGACCAGTTGCACGGCGACGCGGAGGACACCGTCCGGCGGCATGCGGGCGAGGCGGCGCTGGGCCGGCTGCGGGCGGAGGCGCGGAAGGCGAACCTGGAGTCCTCGCAGGGCCGGATCAAGTCGGACTGGGTGGAGCCGGAGACGCTCTTCTGGGAGGCCTGGCGCGCGCTGCCGGCCGGCGAGCGCGCGGCGATCGCGCGCGAGGCGGTGGCGGGCTTCGTCGAGCGGGTGGAGCAGGCGGCGAGCGCGGACCCGCGTCCGCAGTCGAAGGGCGCGGACCCGATGGAGTGGCACCGGCACCGGGTGCACCCGGTCCTGTGGGAGGCGCTGGCGCCGGAGATCGCGAAGGCGAAGCCGGGGGATCCTGTGCGCCGCGAGTATGACGCCTGGCGCACGCGCCGCGACGACTACCTCGCGCGCCGGCCGATCTTCTCGCACGCGGGGACGGCGCCGCCGTGGGCGTTGGGCGACTAGGCTTGCATCGAGACGCGTCGTTCCGGGAGCGCGGGTGTCCCTCCTCCGCTCGCTCGCGGCGAGCTACGGAGCGCAGGCCCCGCCCACGCCCCGGACGCAAGTCCCAGCTCCGGACGCATCACGCGGGCGGTGTCTGCACACGCCCTCAAGGTCGCGTCTACGAATTTGTCTTGTGGCGTGCCCGAAAGCGGTCGATGCCCAAGCGAAGCTCGATGCCGAGCAAGCATACGATCGGGGCGCCCGCGGACAGCGCCAAGTCAACCGGGGAGTACATCAACGCCCAGGCCACTCCCGCGCTGAACCCCTTGCCATACGCAGCCTCGTGTGCCACGACCAGCCCGGAAATGCAGACAAATGCGAAGGCGTAGCTGGCAACGATGGTTCCCCCGCGTCTGCCGGCCGCCCGCCCGCCAAAGGCCAGGCCGACAACCAGGCCGGCGACGGCGCCGATCACTGCCGCCATCGTGGTATAGTTCTCCAGTGTCATGGCTGGGCTTCCTCACTCGGTGTTGGATGGCTCTTGTGTAGCGCTTGTCGAGCGCGATCACGCCTGGGCTCACTTCCGGTGCGCGCCCAGCACGTCGTTGAGCTCGTGCCAGCCCGGGTCGCCGTGAAGGGGCGCGAGGTCCGAATCCTCGGCGAGATGCGCCGCGTCGGCGAAGCCGAGGCGCACGGCCTCGCGCAGGTGCTCGAGCGCGTCGCGGCGGAGGGATGCGGCTGCCTCGGCGTTCATGGCGCGGGCGGCCGCTGCCGCGTCGGGTCCGTCCTTGCCGGCGGAGGCGAGGGCGAGCACGCACGCGAGATTGTACCGGGCGTTTTGCAGCACTTCCCGGGTCGCCGTCGCGAAGGCCTCGCGCTCGCCGGAGGGAAGCGCCTCGAGGGCCCGGCGCTCAAGAGTGAGCGCCTCCTCGTAGAGGGGGCGAGCTTCAGCGTAGCGGCCGCGCCCGACCTCGGCCTCGGCCCGGAGGAGCAGCCGGCGCCAGTCGCTCTTCTGCGCCACGGACGGACTGTGACGCCTCGCCTCCTCCAGCTCCGCGCGGAACTCCGCCTCGGCCGCCGGCTTCATGTCGGCCGCAAGCTCCAGGTCCTGCTTCGCCTCCTCCCAGGACCCGAGGGCGCAGTACAGCTTCCCGCGGCGCCACAGGGCCTCGGGGAAGTTCGGGACCTGCTCGAGCGCATGGCTGAAATCCCGCAGCGCGTCGGCTTGCAGGGTGCCCGCGTCCTCGCCCCGGGATCGCCGCCAGTCCGCCAGCGCGGCGCGCGCCTGGCCGCGACGCAGGAGCGTGTCGGCGGCGTCCCGATCCAAGGCGATCGCCCGATCGAAATCGCCCATCGCGCGCGTGTACAGCGCGGCCGGGTCCTTGCCGTGGGCGCGTTCCCACGACCCCCAAGCGAACTGCACCCTCGCGCGACCGCGAGCCACGTTTGAATCGTTCGCGTTCAGCTCGGAGGCCTTCGCGTAGTCATCCACGGCCTCCCGGAATCGACTCGATGGGTCCTCTCCGCGCTCCGCGAGGGTGTCCCCCCAGGCGTGGCGGGACGAGGCCAGGCGCCGCCACGCCTCGACCGACCGGGGGTTGAGACGAAGCGCCTCGGCGAAGTCCTCCCCTGCCCGCTGGAAGCGACTTGTCGGGTCCGTTCCGTGCGCGGCCTCGTGCTCGCCTCGATGGGTCTCGAGCAGGCCGCACGACACCCACACCTCGAAGTCGTCCGGCTTCAGCTCGAGCGCCTTCGCATAGTCGGCCGCGGCGAGGTCGAAGAGCGGGACAGGATCCTCGTCGTGCCACGCTTTGTACATCGCCCAATTCAATCGGGTGTTCCCGCGGGTCTCCCAGGCCGTGGAGTAGCGCGGTTTTCGCCGAATCGCCTCGTCGTAGGCGGCGATGGCCCGGGCGTAGTGCTCTCCCGGATCCCCGCCGTGGTTGCGGACGTGGATGCCCAACGCCTTGTGAAGATTTCCGAGACCGCTCCAGGTCTCCCCCGAAGCGGGCTCGAGCTCGAGCGCGCGCAGATAGTCGGAGATGGCCTGCTCGTAGAGCTGCGTGGGGTCTTCGCCACGATCGGACAGGACCATCCCCCAGTTCCCTCTCAAGTTCGCGAGCTGGTGCCGGGGATCCGCGGCGTTCGGCTGCAGCTCCACGGCCCTCGACAGGTCCGCCAGGGCCGCCGTGAACAGGGGGACGGGGTCGTTCCCCCGTTCGCCCAACCGCAGCCCCCAACTCATGCGCGCGGCGCCGCGACCTGACAACGCGCCCGCGTGGGCGGGGTTCAGCCGCAGGATCTCCCCGTACGCGGCAACCGACTGCTCGAACTGCGCGTCGCTCTCCTGGCCTCGCTGGCCGCGGTAGATTCCCCAGTTCATGGTGAAGGTAGCGAGCGAATTCCAGGTCTCGATCGAACGCGGATTGAGCTTGGCCGCGTACTGAAAAGCGAGGGCCCCCTTTTCGAAGAGTGGGCTCGCATCGGCGCCCCGGGAAATGCGGGCGAGAGACCACTGGTGGTAGAGTCCGCCGAGCGATTGCCACGAATCGACGGACCCGGCGTCTACCTGTGTCAGCTTCTCGTAGTCCTCGGCGGCGCCGGCGAGCAGCCCCTCGCCGTCTTCGCCGCGGTTCATGCGGTAGAGGGCCCATACGTTTCGCACGTTGCCGCGGTTTCTCCAGGCCGACCGCGACAGCGCGTTGAGGGCAACCGCCTTGTCATGGTCGGCAAGGGCGTCGCGCCAGCACGGCTCCGGGTCCTCGCCGTGATGCGACCGCCACTCCCCCAGGCTGCATCGCGCGTTTCCCCTGCCTGTCCAGCCCTCCGCGGAGGTCGGGTCCAGCGCGAGGGCGTGCGTGTAATTCTCGATCGCAGCCTCGTACACGGGCCGTGGATCCTGCTTGCGGCCCTCCATCCCCGCCGCATGGTTCTGATGGAGGCACCCCCGGGCCCGCCACAGCTCGGCGGAGGCGGGCTCCAGCTCCACCGCCCGGTCAAGGTCGGCGAGGGCCGCCGCGAAGAGCGGGTCGGGGTCCTCCCCGCCCTCGGCGGCGAAGAGCGCGAGATTTGCCCGGATCGCCCCCCGTTCCTTCCACGGGGAGGCCTGTCGCGGGGCCAGGGCGGCCGCCTTCCCGAAGCACTCGATCGCCTCCTCGCATAGGGGCTTCGGGTCCTCTCCCCGGTCCATGCGATAGGCGCCCCAGTTCATCGCCAGCCCGCCGAGATGCATCCACGCCTCCGTGCACTCGGGGTCGAGTTCCAGCGCACGCTTGAGGTCGGCGCGCGCAGCCTCGAGGAGAGGCGAAGGATCCTCCCCGCGCATTCGCCGGGCCGAGGCCCAATTCGTCCGTTCGTGCCCGCGGTCGGTCCAGAAGGGGACGTAGCCTCGATCGCTCTCGATCGCCCGGTCAAGGGCGCGGACCACGCGGGCGTAGCTGTCTCCCTTCCCTTCCAGGTAGACGAGCGCCTCATGGGCCTCTTCCAGCGTGGGCTCCGCGTGGACGGCGAGCTCGAGCAGGGAGCGCGCGTCCTCGACCTCCTCTTTGCGGCTCGCATGGAGTCGCGACAGCGCCTTCGCACACGCGAGCCTCGCCCGGGAGAGTGCGCCCGGAGCGGCGGCCCGTTGGACCGTGGACGAGTTGGGGCCCGCGCTTGGCGCCGGCTCGACCGCGGCCGCCTCCGCCTCGCGGTGGAGGCGTGCGACCTCCTCGGCGGAGGCATCGCGGCCCGACAGGAGGACCTTGAGCGCGACGTGCGTCTTGAGGCCGGGGTGCCAGGCTTTGTAGACGACGCCTCCGCCCCCGCGCCCCAGCTCCGTGACAAGCTCGTATTTACCTATCGTGCGCGTGCGGACTGGGTCGGGCGGCGCGTGCGCCTCCGCGGGCGAGGGGGAGAGGAGGAGGGGGAGGTGCGTGAGTTCGGCATTGGCCAACGGCGACGCCGCGCGCGCGACCGGTGGCTCCCCGGCGGCTTCCTCTCGCCCCGGTGCCGCGTCCGGCGGGGCCGAGAGGGCGGGGAACGTCCGCGGAGTCTTGTTGGGGACTTCTTCCCCAGAGGCACTCACTCTCGAGCCTCCTGGATCCAAGCCTCGGACGACGTACAGTCGGGGGTCGCACGACCGACCGGGAGGGGCCTATCGTCCCACCGCAGGGCCTTGGCAGCCTCCTTCGCGCAGCCGAGTCGCAGGAGCGGGTCGCTCAACCCGAAGAGCGCCGTTCGTTCGCGTGCTCGGTCGCCCGACTCCCCGGCGCCCGAATCGGCATTCTACACGCGGCGGACGCAACAGGAAAGCTTTGGGCGCGGCCGCCAATCGTCTCGCACGCCGCCCTGCGAGTGTCCGGGAGAGGGCTGCCTCTGGGAGACGCGACCGCCGCCCGGGCGGCGGCTTGACAGATCCGATTCGCCCCCGTATCGTGAGGGACGCGGGAGCGTCGCCACCGACCGGTAGCCGCATCGCATATCCGAGTGCGGTCTGGCTGCCACGCCTGAAGCGCGCGGACAGGGCTGACCCCCGCTCGAGTCCGGTTCTCGTACGAACAACAATTTCCCACGTGACGAGACTCCCGGCTTCCGCAACTCCGTGACGACTGTCGCCCACGCACGCCGCAGCACAGGAGGCGCCATGACCACCAAGTCCCGGCCGATCCGACCCGCAGCCTTCCTCTCGGTCCTGTTTGCATGTCTTCCCCATCTCACGGTCGCGGAGACGCAAATCACGCCTACACGGGAGGACTTGCGAAGGACGTATGAGCTCCTGGACGCCTTGGGCTTCCCCGCCGGCCGGGAATTGCGCTTGATCAGGGTGTCCTTTGAACAGCCTGGGGACCAGCCCGGGAGCTGGGAAAACGCTGATCCGATCGAGGGCTTCCTGGTCTCGGAAGATGAGAATTCAATTCGGGTGTTCAGTTACCAACTGACCGTGGTGACCGTCTCGAAGGGGGATCCCGGCTCGTCCGACAGTCGTCATGCCACGTACGCCGTGCTGGACTTCGCGCGGGAAGTCGATCCGGACCCGTCGCATCCATTTCAGTTCGTGACGCCGACGTTTTTCGGAGAGTCCGTCTCTGTCAACGAGAAGATGCTGTCGCTGGCACGCGCAAGCGCGAGGGTGGGTAAAGTAGGAATTGAGCGCCGGTTGCTTTCCGGGTGTCTTGGCGAGTGCGACCTCGACTGGACGGGGAAGCGAAGCGAGTGCTTCTTCGATTTACTCGTCGACGGGCTGGGCTACCACATGGCGCAGCAGGCCGTGTTGTTGGAGTGCTGCCCTCGTGCTTCGCACCGACAGGCGCTCGACTACGTGTCCGTGCTTGCAAGGGCCTTTCCGGCCGGCAAGTGGCGGAAGCGGTTCAAACAGGACGCCGAAGTGCTCGAGCGCATGGTCCTCGAGGAGGAGACGACGCACACCCGGAGCTCGAAACCGCTCAATGAACTGCCCGTCGAGGAGCGCGTCGCCGAATTGATTTTCAGCCTGCGAGATGCGGCGGTCGGCGATTCGTGGCCCCACTCCAATTGGATTTTCAGCGAGGCGGACGTCGATGGCGCGCTGACTGACCTGGTCGAGCTCGGGCCGCCGGCAGTGCCTCAATTGATCGAAGCCGTGGGCGACGCAAGTTTCACGAGGACGGTGCAAACCCGCCACAGCCTGTTCACGAGCTGGACCGAAGTCCGTGTGGGCGATCTGACGGTGCGGGTGCTCGAGTCGATCGCCAAACGGCCCTTCTGCTCCCCGTCAAATACCCTGGCAACCATGTTCACGGATGGGGACGTGGGCGGCACTCTGACAGGATAACAGGATCAACTGGATACGGCGTTGGAAAGTCCTGTTGATCCTGTTATCCTGTCAAAATAAAGTCGGCAGATTCCTGAATCGACCTGTCAACCCCTCCGTGACTCCGTGGTGCTGCGCACCGCCCCTGATCGGTTACTGGAGAAGTACCCCGATGCGGCGCTGGAGGGCATCGCGCGAGGCATGAAGAATTGCGAATGCCGATACACCAGGAAAAGGCTGCTCGAGCTCGCGGAACGGCTCCCCGGCGATGCGGTCGTGCCGCTCCTGGTGACCGAGGTACGAACAGGTCCGGACTTGGATTGCCGCATCGTCGCTGCCGGCGCGCTCCATCGACGGGGGCTCCGTGCCGGAGTCGATGCCCTGATCGACGTGTGGACGACGCCTGGGGCAGTCGATCCATACGCGTACGACTGGGAGCTGAAGGGCCTTGTTTCTTTTTTGGGCCGGAGTGGGCGTCGCGATGCGCTCGATGCGATCTCGCGCGTTTGGTTGGAGAAGGGACCTCTTGCGCGTGCCCTTGCCCTACATGGGCTGGCGGACTGCGTCGAGGGAGTCGCCTGGGGGGCGAAGGCGGCCGGTCGGACGGGGGCCGGATCCGGTGGCGCCACTGGACGCCCCGACCTGGTCGATGACCCGCTCGTCGACGCGCTCATCGCTCTCCTCGACGATTCGACGGAATTTCAAGCTACCTGGAGGCATGTTCGGAGCGGGTCGAAGAGACCAAGGATTTGCGATGTCGCAGCGTCCTACATTGCCGCCTTGCACCCGGAGATGTTCCCCTTCAATGTCCACGGCGACCTCTTAGCTCGCGAGCGTGAGATCCTGTCCATGGTGAATGTCTGGCGGACGAGGCGCGGCCTCGCGTCCATCGAGACCCTTCCGTCCCAGGGAAAAGGCCCTGCCCCCGTGGTCGCCGCGCTCCTCGCTGCGGTGGCTTCGCCGATCAGCCCGGGGAGTCGCGTGAACGCGCTCACGGATCTGGAGGCCTACGGGTACGAGGCATTGCCGGAGATCCGGCGCGAGCTCGAGAGGTGGAAGGACGACGACGGGCTCGCGCGGCAGGCACTTGAGGGCTTGGAGATCCGCATGACGACTCCAGTGCGAAAAGTGCACACTTCGGCCGGGCCCCTGGCCGGCGCTGCTCCCGTAGGGTCTGAGTGGGAGACCATCGGGAGGCCCCTCACCCTGCGTTGGCTGGTGGGCTTGGTGGAGCGACTGTACAGGGACCGCCCGCCATGGGGTGCGGGAGTGGAGGCGGTGGCCGAGAAGCGCGCGGAAGAGCGGGGAGTCCTCGTCGAGGCGCGCTTCCTGGTTGTCTCGGAGGTGGGGGGGGAGTCGACCGAGGCCTCGCTCGAGTGGGAGGTCTCCAACGGCGGCGAAGCCTGCCGGGCGCGTCGATTCGCCGCCGTTCCCGGTTCGCTGCCGGCGGATGCCCTGCGGCAAATGGAGGGCGACTTCGCCGCGGTCTTGGCGACCGCGCCCCGGCGTGGATTCTCGGTCCGCATCCGGGCCGTCGGACCGCCGTAAAGGGCATGCGGGGGTCCGCGCGATTCCGAGCCAAGGACCCGATCTCAATCAGCCTGGGGCGTGTGGTGGGGGGGGAGTGGCCGGGTGTGCCGGCGCTGTCCGCCGCCCTCAACCTGTGGCCTCGTCGTTGCCTCGCAATTCCACGAGCAGCCCCCGCACCAGCTCCGCCCGGTCGTGCCGGCCGAGATTTTCGTAGGCCGCGAGCGCCCGGCCCGCGTACTCGATTGCGCTACGCGCATCGCCGATCCGTCGGTGCAGCGTCGCGAGTCGCTCGAGCGCGAGCCCCTCCCCTCGCCGGTCCTGCGCCGATTGAAATGCGGATAGCGCCGTCCGCAGTGCCTTTGCAGCCTCCTTTGCGCAGCCGAGCTTTTGGAGCGGGTCGCTCAGCCCAAGCAGCGCCGTTCCCTCTCTCGCGCGGTCTCGCAGCTCACGAGCGATGGCCAGGGCCTCCTCGAAGCGCGCAACAGCGGCGGAGTCGTCACCGACCAGGACGTGCGCGGCCCCCAGCCCCGCCGAGGAGTCCGACTCGCCCGCGCGATCCCCGACCTCGCGCTGCATCGCCTGGGAGCGTTCGAAGAGCGAGAGCGCGCCCCTCGGGTCGGTCTGCGCCAGATGAACGCGAGCGAAGCCCGAGAGCGCGGCGGCTTCGAGCCGCCGGTCCCCCTCGGCCTTCGAGAGGTCGTGGACCCGCTGGTAGTGGCGGAGGGCCGCGTCCGGCGCGCCGCCCTCCAGAAGGCCATCCCCCTCCTCGAGCGCAGCCCGCGCAAGTTCGAGGCGTTCGTCGCGGTCCGCAGGGAGACCTGCGCTGCCCGCGTGATCGGGCTTTCCGTCCATGTGCTTGTCAGCCGACAACGTAGAGGCGACTTGTCTCCAGTCCGATACCCCGCCCCGCGGGATCCAGCGGCGGGAGCGGGTGATGCAGGCGCACCCGCGGCTACGCGCGACGATTGCGCGGGGGGTGATGCCCGGGCGCCTTGCCCGGGAGAACGGCGAGGTCGCGTCTGGGCTCCCCGATCCTGCTGCCCGCACCGGGCCCTGTGAGGAGCAGAGTAGCTTTCGCGGGGCGGCGCGTCAAGCCGACTGACACGGCGACTCTTCTTTGACACACTGCGTCATGCAGCGATAAGCTTCGGCCTTCCAGCGGGCGGATGCCCTCTCTCGATCGACGCGTGCCCGCCGGCCTGCCCGCGTGGATGCGGTGTCCCCCTCGCCAAAAGGCTGGACGCCTGACACGGCTTGTGCGGGGCAACCATTTCGGCGAGAAGGTTGGGCGGAGCCCCGATCCATGCCAACGATGATTTCCTTGTCCCTAACAGTTGTCGCGAGATAAGATCCCGCAGTGCTCAGGCGATCCCCTAACTTGGTTTGGCGTCGTCCAGAGCCGAGGTCGGGGAAGGACAGCTTCCCTCCTCCAGGCGGCCATTCCGTTTCCTGTTGTTGCTCCAGAGGTGGCCATGGCGCGTCTTCTCGGCATTCGGATCCGGAACTACAGGTCCTTCGCGGACCTGAAACTGGGCCAGGTCAAGTACGCCCAGGGTGAGCAGCTTCCCAGGTTTGCCTGCTTCATCGGACCTAACGGCTCCGGCAAGTCGACGCTTCTCGATGCGTTCGGTTTCGTCTCGGACTGTCTTCTCGAAGGCGTGGAAGCAGCCTGCGACAAGCCCGCCCGAGGTGGGTTCGAGCGCCTTCGCAGGCAGGGCGTGAAGGCTCCGATCATGTTTGAGATTTTCTTCGAGCACGAGGATGCCGCGCGACCGATCGTCTACGAGCTCCACATCGACCTGATTGAAGGTGTGCCCAAAGTCGTCAAGGAGACCCTGCGACAGCGTCGCAGCGGGGAGACAGTTGGTAAGCCTTACTACTTCCTCAAGCTGGATCGCGGTCGCGGCAAAGTGTGGGCCGGCGATTACGTGGGATCTGGTTCCGACGACACGAAGGCTGATAGAGTCACGCTGGCGGATCTGAACCGACTCAGCATCGCGACGCACGGCAACCTCGCCGAGCACCCGCGCATCGTCGCGCTTCGAGGCTACATCGAACAATGGTACCTGTCGTACTTTATCCCCGACGCGGCGCGAGAGCTGCCCCCTGCGGGCGCGCAGAAGTGGCTGGACCGCAAAGGCTCGAACGTAGGAAACGTGCTGCAGTATTTTCAGCGGACGTACCCGGACAAGTTCGACGCGCTCATCGTGCAAGTCACGCGGGCCATCCCGGGACTCAAAAAAATCACGCCCGAGGTCAGCACCGACAAACGGCTGCTGCTCCGATTCGACGACGCCGGCTACCACGATCCATTTTACCAGCAGAGCATGTCCGACGGGACGCTGAAGATGCTCGCCTATGCGGTGCTCCTGGCCGATCCGCAACCCCGCCCGTTCGTCGGAATCGAGGAACCGGAGAATGGGCTCTACCTCGAGCTCATCGAACACCTTGCGCGACAACTCGTGAGCCACGCGTCGAGCGACAAGGCCCCCACACAGATCCTGGTCACGACGCATTCGCCCTACTTCGTGGATCCGCTGAAGCCGGAGCAGGTTTGGAGGATGCGCAAGGACGAACGTGGCCAAGCCACCGCAACTCGACTGGTCGATCTGCCGGGTGTCCGAGAATTCACGGACCAGGGAATTCCGCTTGGCGCCCAGTGGTACAGCAACCACTTCGGCCAGGACGTCGGGGCCCGAGGGAAAGCAAAGCTGGCCTCGTCGAAGCGCCGCGGGAGGCCCCGGTGAAGGTCCATGTGCTCGTGGAGGGACCATCCGATAAGGCGTTCATGGAGGCCTGGGGGCCGCGAGCGTTCAAGGGCCACTCGTTCCAAGCGCATCCACATCAAGGAATGGGCGCCCTCCCCGACGATTTCGAAGCGCGCCCGGATCCGAAGCGGCGAGGCCTGCTCGATCTCCTCCCTGCGACGTTGCGCGCGTACGCCGACTCGGCGGCGAGCAGGAACGACGCGGTTCTGGTCCTCGTCGATGCCGACGACAAGAAGTGCGAGGTGCTACTGAGCAAGCTTCTCGCGTTGGCCGAGTCTCTCAGTCCTCGCCCGAATTTGGTCTTCCGCCTCGCGATTGAAGAGACCGAGGCGTTCTATCTGGGAGACTTGAGGGCGCTGCGAAGTGCCTTCCCGAACGCCGACATGAGCAAGGCCAACGCCTACGTTCCGGACTCGATCTGCGATACCGCCGAGCTGTTTGGCCAGATCGTGGGCGACGGAGGCATGAACAAGGTTTGGTGGGCCGAGGAAATGGGACCGCGAGTAACGACCAAGCCGTCCCACAGCCGCTCTCCCTCGTTTCGCAAGCTCCACGCCGGTATCGTGCGACTTCTGAAGCCCTCTGCCGGATCGCCCCGGAAGCAGCGCAGATTTCGGCACGTGGCGCGCTCGGCCCGTCGAAGGGGATAAGGTGTCCGTCTTCGTTCGACGTTCCTTGCCTTTGGGGGGGGCGCGCTTCACGTTCCCGCGGCGGCCGTCGGTCCGGCCGGCAGCAGGTACGACAGGCACAACTTCCGCACCGTGTCCGGTCGCAGGATCGGGCCCATCTGGAAGCGGATGATCTTCCTCGCGAAGAGGTCGGACGCGCCGAGGGTGTAGTCCACGTAGCGGACGCCGAAACGGAAGTCCTCGTAGGTGCTCACGCGGGCCCCGCGCGCCCAGGCGGACGCGCGTGCGAACCACGCAATCGCGCCGAGCGAGAGCAGCAAGAGCGAAAGGCCCGGGAGCTGCCCCCACTCCGCGAAGAGGCGGCCGTAGTAGTTCTTGGCGAACATTTTCGTCAGCACGTAGCGGGTGAGCATTTCGGCGACGACCGGGTCGTCGACCGGAGAGGCGACCTCGGCCGGCGCGGTGAGGGGAATGGGGACCGGCAGCCCGGTCAGGTGGACACGACCGGCGTTGAAGCGGAACCGGAACGAGTCGCAGAGCGCGCGGAAGCGAATCGCCAACCGCGCGCGAAAGCCGCTCCGCGCGTAGGCTACGTATTCGCGCATGCAGATGTGGTGCAGCAGGTCGCGGAAGAGCAGCCGCTCGTTCGGTAACGGCGCCTGCACGCCCTCCGCCGGCCCGGTCCGCTGCGCCTCGACCTCCGGTGTCATGACCTCCAGGAAGCCGCCGACGCGGCCCCGGATCGACTCCTGCTTCGCCTCCGCGAGGAGCGCGAGGACCCGGCACGCGAGTTCCACCTTTTCCGCGAGGCCGCAGGGCCGCTCGAAAATCCCGCCCACGCACCGTTCGACCGCCGCCGCGTCCGCCCACTCCGCCTCCACCGCCGCGGTCGACGCCTCCTCCGCGGCCGCGCCGGGCTGCGCCAGCGCCCGGAAGTCGCGGGCGAGATCCTTGAGGTACTTGTGGTCCTCCGCGAGCGGCGCGCCGCCGTTCGCTACGACGGTGGGGCAGGAGAAGCGCAGGCCCACGAACGTGCCGACGGGGGTGTACGCGACGGTGTACGGGTAGGTCCGACAGACGACGGGTTTCGCGCGGCCGCCGAGGCTCTTGTGGATGCGGCACAGTCCGTCGGGCGCGAGGAAGGGGCAGGTGCCGTCCGAGCGCAGCCGCATGCGGTGGAGGGGCTGCCCGGTGGCGGGGTGGCTGCCCGACCGCGTGAAGAAGGGGACGTCGCGGAGGTCGGGGTACTCCGCGACCCAGTCGTGGGCGGCGAGGACCTGCCGTTCCTCCTCGGTGACCGCGATGGACCAGTTGCGGCAGCAGAGGCCGCAGCTCTGGCAGGTGAAGCGAGCCCCGGGCGGGGTTTCGAGCTTGCCCATGTCACGTCACGTCGTGCGGAGGGGTGCGTTCACCACGGAGGCACGGAGACTTTACGGAGAGGCTCAGGATCGCCGCGCAAGTCCTCCGTGAATCGCTCGTGTTTCCGTGCCTCCGTGGTGAACCGCTACCCGACCGCTACACGCCTTTTTTTTCGATCTCGGCCGCCTCGATCCGCGGGAAGAGCGGCGGGCCCTTCTGGACGCGCGCCTCCGCCGGGATCCGCTCCGCGGCCCGCGCTGCTTCGAGCGAGAGCGACGCGACCGGGTCGAGGCCGAGCTGTTCGAGGATCTTGCGCGCGGTCCCCGGCACCGCCGGCGAGAGCAGCACCGCCAGGCTCCGCAGCGACTCCGCCGCGGTCTTGAGCGAGTTCGCCACCGCCGCCGTCCGTCCCGTCTTGTTCAGCGTCCATGGGGCCGTCGCCTCGACGTAGGCGTTGGTCTGCCGCACGGCCTCCCACACGTCCGCCAGGCCCGCGTGGAAGTGGAAGCGGTCGAAGGCCGCGGACGCCGCGTCCACGGCGGTCCGTACGCGCTCGCGCAGCCCCGCGTCCTGCGGCAGCGCCTCGTGCGGCCCCGCATACGAGCCGCCGCGGTAGCGCTCCAGCATGCTCACAATCCGGTTCAGCAGGTTGCCGAGGTCGTTCGCCAGGTCGCTGTTGAAGCGCACGCCGAACTTGTCCCAGGTGAAATCGCCGTCCTGGCCGAACGCAAGCTCGCGCAGCAGGAAGTAGCGAAGCGCGTCCCCGCCGTACCGGTCCGCGACGTCGATCGGGTCCACGGCCGTCCCCGCGGTCTTCGACATCTTGAAGCGCTCGTCCCCCTTCTTCACGTACACGAACCCGTGCACCGCGACGTGCGCGGGCGGCTCGATGTCCGCCGCGAGCAGCATCGCGGGCCAGATCACCGTGTGGAAGCGCGTGATGTCCTTGCCGATCACGTGGCAGTTCGCGGGCCACACCTTGCCGAAGCGCTCGGGCTCGTCCGGGAAGCCCGCGCCGGTCGCGTAGTTGATGAGGGCGTCGAACCACACGTACATCACCTGCTCCGGATCGTCCGGGATCGGCACGCCCCAGCGCGTCGTGCGCCGCGAGATCGAGATGTCCTCGAGCCCCTGGTCCACCACCGACAGCATCTCGTTCGCGCGAAAGGCGGGCTCGATGAAGCCCGGACGCGCGAGGAGCGCGCGCACGGGCGCGGCGTACTTCGAGAGGCGGAAGAAGTAGTTCTCCTCTTCGAGACGCTGAAGCGTGGTGCCCGGATGGTTCGGGCATTTCCCGCCGACCAGGTCCGACTCCGTCTTCCGCGCCTCGCACCCGACGCAGTAGAGCCCCTTGTACAGCGCCTTGAAAATGTCCCCCTTCGCGCGGATGCGACGGAAGATCTCCTGGCAGGCACGCGCGTGCGCGGGGAGGGTCGTGCGGATGAACGCATCGTACCGGATGTCCAGCTTCGCCCAGGCGGCGCGGAACTTCTCCTCCATGCCGTCGCAGTAGGCGAGCGGCTCGAGCTTCAGCTCCGCGGCCTTGTCGGCGACGTTCTGGCTGTGCTCGTCGTTTCCCATGAGGAAGAACACGTCGTCGCCGCGGAGTCGTCTCCACCGGGCCATTGCGTCGGCGAGGATCTTTTCGTAGGAGGTCCCGACGTGCGGAACGCTGTTGACGTAGTCGATGGCGGTCGTGATGTAGTACTTGGACAAGGTAACTCCTTCGTCGGCGGCGGATGCGGAACGACGGCCCATGCTCTCCGGGAGGATACCGGGGCGCGGGCGGACATGCAAGCTGAACCTGAAAAACGAAACGGGGGGCAGTCCTGCGACCGCCCCCCGTGGGAGTGCCGGAGCTGAGGTCGAGCCCCACCGCCGGCCTACGGCGTGTAGGGCTCCACGAAGAGCCAGTTGGCGATCAGGTGCGTGCCCGAGGGCATCGGGCTGGTCGGGTCGCCGAACGGGTCGCGCTTCGGCAGGATGAGCGCCGTCATCCCGTTCGACAGATAGGCGTCCGCGTCCCCGGGCATGTTCCCGACGCCCACGGAGATGAGCGGGAAGAAGTGCTTCAGCTCGGCGATCTTGGCCTTCTTGTACGCGCCCTGGCTGAGGAGGTTCGTCAGGTTCTGGTCCATGAAGAACGAGCAGCCGACCGGGTAGTGTTTGAGCAACAGCCAGTCCTTGGTCTTCACCGTGGAGCGATGGTCGCGCGCCGTCAGGTAGATGACCTTCCAGCCATGGGCTGCCGCGTAGGCGAGCGCGTCCTGGGAGAAGGGCATGGTCGCCGTGTCGGCGGGATTGGACGAGAAGAGGAAGGAGAGGTCGTTCGTCTTGGCGATGGTGTGGTCGATGTCGGTGACGAGGAACTTGGTCGACGCGGGGAAGCTGCCGACGACGATGCGTGCAGCATTGGAACTGAGCCAGCTCGAGGAGAGCTTGGCGGTCAGGATCGTGTAGCCGGTCGTCGTCGGCACGTAGGAAAAGTTGGCGATGCCCTCGTCGCCGGTCGTGGCGCTGCCGAGATACTCGCTTCCTTTGTAGAGCTTCACCGTGGTGCCGTGGAGGTGAGGCTGGAAGAAGGGGATGGTGGTGAGCGCGACGCGGACCTGGACGGGTGCGGCGACGCCCGGCTGCGTGAGCGCGTCCACCCCGGTCACCTGTGCCTTCAGCCCGAACGCGGCCTCCGCCGATCCCTGGGCGACTCCGAGAAGAAAGGCCGTCGCCAACAGACACCCGAACCCGAATCGCTTCATTCTGCAACCTCGCAAGGAACAGAACTGGAACGTGCTGACCGTCCGAATCCGACCGGTGACTCGGGGGACGCGCGCAAATCCTGGGCCGGAGACAAAGATGCGCCATGGATGCAAGGCGTGTGGAGTTATATGGTTGCGAAGTGATGCGGGCGAGGGAAGAGGGGGGCCGTTACGCCGGCGTTACGAAATCGGCCATCCCGTTACGAGAAGCACGGAGCTGTGCCGGCTCGACCTATCCCAGTGTTGCTCAAGAATATGCGTGCGAGGCGTTCCCGGCAGGGCGCGAGTTCAAGCGGGCCCCTCCGCCCGCCTCCTCGTTTTTGTTTTCGGCGGCTTCGCCGGCCCTTCCGGGCCCACCGCCGCCGCGACGCGACGCGCCTCGATCAGGATCCGCGCGCACCCTTCCGCATCGGAGAGCGCGTCGTGATGTCGCAGGGGGATCCCGAGTCGCCGGCACACTGCGTCCAGCGTCGCCGGCCGGCAGCCGAGCACCCGACGGGCCGCGCGCACCGTGCACTCGAAGGGAAGCGGCGGCGGCGCAAGCCCCGCCCGCTCGCAGCACGCCAGCAGCACGCCGCGATCGAAGGACGCGTTGTGCGCCGCGAGACAAGCGGCCCCCTCCAGCATCGGCGCCAGCTCCGGCCAGACCTCCTTGAAGGACGGCTGGAGCGCCACGTCCCGCCAGCGGATGCCGTGGATGTGCGTGAACTCAAAGGCCGTGCGCGGCGGGCGGATGAGGCGGGCCTCCTTCCGCACGATCTCCCCGCGCTCGACCCGCACGAGCCCCACGGCGCAGGCGCTGTCCCGGCCGTAGTCCGCGGTCTCGAAGTCGATGGCCACGAAGATCTCCGCGGCCGGGCCGTCGTGTGCGCGCGGGGTGCTCATCGGGCGAAAAAGTTCCCTTTGTAGACGTAGTTCATCGCGAGCGTGGTCACGAAGGCCGTCAGCTCCCCGAGGACCGCGTCCCGCTGTCCCAGCGGGTAGGTCAGCTTCAGCTCCTGTGCACGCTTCTGGAGGTGGGCGACGAGCTGACGCAGGAGGTCCGAATCCACCCCGGTCCAGCGGTAGACGGTCGTCGCGAGGGGGTCCCGCTGGCGGCGTAACAGGGCCGCCGCCGAGCCCGCGCGCGGAAGATGCGCGGCCCCGCCCTCCGTCGGCGTCGTTCCCGGTCCCGTCGCGGTCGTCGTGGTTGCAGCTCCCGCGGTGGCGTCCTCGGCGGCGCCACCCGTCGCGCCGGCGAACGCTTCCTCCGGGCGTGCCGCGAAAATCCCTCTCAGGTCCCCGTCGAGCGACCGCGGGATCGTCGTCTCGCCGACCTGCACGTCGTCGTAGTATTCCTGCAGCGTGCGCCGGATCTCCCGCGCGTCCACGTCAAGGTCCGTGCTCGTCACGTCCGGGTCGCGCTCCCGCACCGACGCCATCGTCCGTTCGCAGTACTCCAGCTTCGCCAGCGCCCCCGGCGCGTCCACGTGCAGCTCGCGCCAGTTGGAGCCCGGCGTAAGCCAGACCGCGAACGTTTCCGCCCAGTCCTCGTCCGGATGCTTCTGCGCGTAGGCCCCCGGCAAGTGACGCACGAACTCCGGGCTGAACGGCACGGAGCGATATTCCTGCGTGTAGGGGCGCGCCATCGGTCCGAAGCGGAGCGTCCACTCCTGCGTCGCGTAGAGCCGGTACGCGTAATTCACCACGTGCCCCATCTCGTGGCGCAGATAGCGCAGGATGTCCTCCTCGCCGACGCCTTCGACCATCCCCCCCTTGACCTTCTGGACCTTGAGCAGTCGCTTGTCGGCGAGGTAGAAAGGGATGCCGATCGCGACCGTGTCCTCCGGGACTCCCCATTCGTCGGACAGGTAGAAGCGGGGATGCAGTCGCGTCAGTCCCCGGTCGGCCAGCTCCCGCCGGAAGCGCTCCACGATGGCGCCCAGCGGCCGCCCTTCGATTTGAAGGTCGAAGTCGCAGACTCTCCGGCTGAGGATTTCAAGCGGGATGGCCTCTTCGCCGGCCGACTCGAACGGCTCGGCCCCGCGGTCCCCGGCGGTGCTCACCACGTGCGTCGCCTCCGGCCGCTCCGGGGCGGCGTCGTGCTTCTGCGTGCCGCGCTCGCCCGCCATTTCACTCGTCCTCCGAAGCGCGTCTCCGTGCACGCCCACGCCCCGTCCGCCTCCCCCGCGAAGCGGGAGAGGGTTGGGGTGAGGGGCGAAGCACCCTACCGAGGCCGGTGGCCGCAACCAAAGCCCGCTGACGAATGACCAAGGTCCAATCACCACTCTTCGAGATATTCGCGAGGCCGGATTTTCGAAACCACAGATTTCACGGATTTTTCGGGATTTCACAGATTCCGAATCTGTGAAATCGCCGTTAATCTGTGAAATCTGTGGTTCCCTTTCGGTTTCGGGCGCGTGCCTGAGTTGGTCATTGGGCATTTGGGCATTGATTGGTCCTTGGCAATTGGTCATTGATCATGGTTCCCGTAGGATTTGCGCATTCGCGCAAGTCCTCCAGAGGAATAGCATCATCGACAGCCGGCCGCCCGGCCCCCCTTCCCTACCCGCTCTTCCCCCGCCGCTCGGCGTCCCACGCCCGGAACCACTCGTACTCGCGGCGCAGGTCCTCGAGCGTCCCCTCGTTGACGATCGTGTAGTCGGCGTAGGCGATCGGGCCGCCCTTGTTGAGCTTCTCGATCTCCGCGCGGTCCCGACTCTGCGCCTGCTCCGGCGTCAGGCCCCGGACCGCCCGACGGGCCAGGCGCGCATAGCGCGTCGCGGGGGAGGCGTAGATGGCGAGGAGGATGAACGCGCCGCCGAACTTCTCCCGCAGGCTGAGGTACTCCTCCCACGAGTAGAGGCCGTCGCACGCCACCGGGCCGGCCGCCATCGAGCGCTCGATCCGGGGCAGGTTGATGATCGCGTAGGCGGCCATCCCGTGCACGCGCCGCAGCTCCTCGCGCACCGCGCGCTCGTTCGCCTCGTTCACGGCGAGGCCCCGGCGGCCCATCTCCTCGAGCGTGGCGTCGCCGAAGTGGATGAGCCCGTAGCCGTCGCTCACGAAGTGCGCCGCGAGCTCCGACTTCCCGGCCCCCGCGAGCCCGACGATGGCGATCACCGACATGCGACCCTCCTCTCCTGCGGCCGATCGTGACCGGGGTATCATACCCGCCGGCCCCCTCCCGGTCAACGACACCGATGCCGTGCACGATTCTGCTTGACAAGATCGCCTGGAAACGTATAATCCTCGGCCTTTCCGCCGCACCTCGGACCGGTCGGGACGGTCCCGAACGGGATGGATCCGGGTCGGCGCCCCTGGTTCCTAGTGAAGGGCCTTTCTCGATGGCGAAGAAGACCTCGAACGCCGTGGCCGTGGCGACCCCGACGAAGTCCTCCAGCTCCGTGGCCGTGGCCACCCCGAAGAAGTCGACGGCCCCCGTGGCCGTGGCGACTCCGAAGAAGGCGATCAAGGCCGAAACCAAGCCCGCCGCCAAGCTCAACGCGAAGTCGGCCGCCAAGGCCCCGGCCCTCAAGGCCGACATCGCCGCCCTCCCGCGCGCGATCGGTCACGTCATCATTTACGTCGACCACTGGAATGAGACCCTCAACTGGTACCAGAACGTCCTCGGCCTCTCGACCAAGTTCGCGGGCGAAGGCTGGGCCGAGTTCGCCACCGAAGGCACGACCCTGGCCCTCCACGGCAGCGACGGCGAGTGCCATGGCCACCAGGCCAAGGAGACCGGGATCTGCTTCAGCGTCGAGAACGTCGACAAGACCCTCAGCGTCCTGCGGGAGCGCGAGGTCAAGGTCGTGACCGAGCCGCACGAGGTGTGCGAGAACACCCGCTGCGCGTCCATCGCCGACCCCGAGGGGAACCTGATCAGCATCGTCGGCAAGTAGTTCCCGCTCGCTTCGAAACAGCGACGACCCTCGAGAGGAGGGTCCTCCGCCAGGGGGACCCTCCTCTTTCTCTTTTTTTCACGGACGACGCCCGTGCCCGTACGCCGCGGCGCGGCGCCCAGCCACGGAGGTGAGCCCCCTCATGGAAACCAAGCGCCTGGGACGCACCGGCCTCAAGGTGAGCGTCGTTTCCGTCGGTGGCTGGCTCACCTTCGGCAACGCGGTCGATGCCCGCGCCACCGAGACGCTCCTCCGCAGGGCCTTCGAGCTGGGGATCAACGTCGTCGACACCGCGGACGTGTACTCGAGCGGGAAGTGCGAGGAGACCCTCGCCGTCGCCCTCGCCCGCGTCCCGCGCAAGGACTATGTCCTCGCCTCGAAAGTGTATTTCCCGACCGGGGACGGACCGAACGACCAGGGGCTCTCCCGGAAACACGTCCACGAGTCCTGCGCGGCCTCGCTCGCGCGGCTGAAGACCGACTACCTCGACCTCTACTATTGCCATCGGTACGACGAGGAGACGCCGCTCGTCGAGACCGTTCGCGCGATGGAGGACCTGGTTTCCGCGGGCAAGATTCTCTACTGGGGCGTCTCCTGCTGGACGAGCCCGCAGATCCGCGAGGCGGTGAAGCTCGCGACCCGCCACCCGCCTGTCGTCAACCAGCCTCCCTACAACCTCTTCAAGCGGGAGATCGAGAAGGACGTCCTCGCGACTTGCGCCGCGGAGGGCCTCGGCGTCATCGTCTGGAGCCCGCTCGCGGAGGGCGTGCTCTCCGGCAAATACCTGAGCGGCAAACAGCCCGGCTCGCGCGCCTCCGACCCGCGTCAGAACTACTTCATCAAACGCTACCTCACCCCCGAGGCGACCGTGGCGGTGAAGCGGTTTGCCGCGTTGGCCAAGGACGCCGGCGTGTCTCCGGCCCGGCTTGCGCTCGGCTGGTGCCTGCGCCGGCCGGAGGTCACGAGCGTCCTCGTGGGCGCGACGAAGGTCGCCCAGCTCGAGGAGAATGCCAAGGCCGAGCCGCTCCCGGCGGACCTGCTCGCCGCGGTCGAGAAGCTGGCGGCGGAGATGCCCAGGCTGGGCGATTGAGGGGCGGGGGGCCGCGGAAAGAACGAGGGGCGAAGACCCGCTCCGGGGCGAAGCCCGTGTCGCGGGCCCTCGTCCGCGGGCGAGGGAGGAGGCAGGCGCGGATGGGCGGCGGACCCGCCTGCCGGCTTGTCCTGTCGACTTTTGTTGAGGAGTGCGGTCCATGAGGCGATGGCTCTCCGTCTCCGTCCCGTTCGTCTGCGCCGCCGCGCTTGCTTTCGCGTTCCTTCGTTTCTTCGACCTGGCGGACACGCAGGACCTCGCCGTGTCCGCCCTGCTCGTGCTCGTGACGGGCCTCCTCACGGTCTGGAGTTTCGGCGGCCTCGCCGGCGGCTCCCCCACCTGGGAAGAGATCGGCCGGTGGGTCGGGCGTGGCATCGCCCGCGTCAGCTACGTCGCCCTCTTCGGCATCCCGGTCGTCTCTTCGATCTACTCCGCCGCCGAGACGGCGCCGCCCCCGGTCTTCCTGATGGGCTACCTGTCCAGTTTTTTTTACGCCATCGCCACCACGACCTACATCCTCCGGGAGCGCTTCCCGCGCCCGCTCGACGGCTGCGCCCGCTGGACCGGGACGCTCTCGATCCACCTGGGCTTTTTCTCCCTGGCCCTCCTCTTCCAGATCCAGTCCGCGGACGTGCTCGAGGCCTACGCCAAGCCGCGGCGCGCGCTGAGCCTCGAGCCGGCGCGGCGGGCCCTGCGCGAGTTCAACACCCAGGTGCGGGAGACGCGCGAGCAGATCGATGCGGCTCTCGACCACTGGAGAGTCATGGACGAGGAATTCGTCACGACCTGCGCTTCGATCCGGCAGGCGAGCGAAACCCTGGACGAGCAGGTCCGCCGGCTCGGCCCGGCGAGCGAGGACGTCCAGACCGCTGCGAAGTCGGTCCACGATCTCGCGGAGAAGGGGGCTTCCAACCTCGCGACGATCGAGAAGGAGCGGGAGAAGCTCCGGGACCGACTGCGTTTTTTCACCCGCTAGCGGCCCTTTGACGAATCTCGGGCACAATCGTTAGCCGAGTCACGGCGAGTCGCAGTTCCCGTGGCGATGCGCGCGGGCCGGCCTGCGCTCCGTAGCTCGCGTCGAGCGAGCGAAGGAGGGAGGCCCGCGTCCCCAGGCATCGGTCGGTCCACGAAAGTGTGAAGTCATTCTTGCGCGGGCGCCTAGCACATCCTCCCGCTGCAGGGAGTCCGGGAAGGTCTCATGAAGGTCCCCTCTCCCCGGGAATTCTTGGACGACTCCATCCGTTCCTTCGACGTCGCCGCGGCCGTTTGTCAGTGGTTTCCGCGCGCCCTCGGCGAGTCGCCCGATCCGATGGCCGTCCGGGCCATTCATCGGCTTCTGGACCGCGGGCCGATCCGGAACCTGCCGAAACTGGACCGGGCCGTACGGCACCCGGCACTGTTCCGTGCGGCCGGACACGAGGTCCACCGCCTGATGGACGGCGACCTGGGACGCTTCGAGCGGCTCGGCGAGGAGGGCGTCGCACTTCTGGGCGTGGCGACCGCTGTGCGCGACGGCTATCTGCGGGAGAAGGCTCTCCGCCGGCTGGTGGTGCATGGCGGCCGCCTGTCGATGGGTTTCCTGCTGACCCGCATCAACGACCACGTCCCGGGCATCGCGGCCTTCGCCCGTCGAACGCTCGAGGCCCGGCTGACGCAGGAGCACGCGGAGGACCTTGTTCGATGCCTTCCGATCGTGCTCCGGTTCGAGACGTGGCGGCGCGCCGATCGCGCGCTCGCGGTCCGGATCGAGGAGACCCTGCGCGAGCACCCCGACTCTTTGCGGCGGGCGCTCCAGGACCCGAAGGACGTCGAGGTCCGATTGGCCGCGCTCGACCTGCTGGCCCGGGTCGTGTTGGCCCCGTCGGAGCTGGAGCAGGTCCTCCGGACGGCCCTCTCCGACCCGTCGCTCCGCGTCCGGCTTCGCTGCGCCCGGCTCGCGTCGCGGTCGAGGCCGGTCCCCGCGGAGGTCTTCGACCGCCTCCGGCCGGTCCTCGGGCGGGACCGTGCGCCGGCCATCCGGCGCTTCGTGCTGGCGCGTCTCCCCCGGGGCGGCGCGCGACCGGAGCTGGAGGAGGCCGCGTTCGACGTCAACGTGCGCACCCGCATCCTGGCACGCCGGCTGCTCTACGAGCACGTCGGGTCCCTCGATTACCGGGGACGGGCCCTGGCTTTTCTCGCTGACCCGGCCGCGGCGCGGCAGCGGGTGATCGGCGCCCTCGCCGTTCTGTCCGAGTACGGCCGGGAGGAGGACCTCGCCCTCCTCGAGCGCTTCGCCTCCGACCCACGCGCCAGCGTCGTACGCGAGGCCCGGCGCGCGGTGGAGCTGTTGCGATGACACGGACCCGAGTCGGGTCCCGCGCACCGGCTCCGCCGCGAGACTTGCGCTTGCACCGGAGGGCGGCTAGGATCCAGGCGATAGCAACGATCCCGGGTTGGAGAGCGTGTCCGTGCTCAATGCGAAACAGTTGGAGCAGCAGCTCCGCCTCGGCGAAGACGACGTTGCGGATTTCAAGAGCGTTGTCCACTCGGGTTTCCGGATGAAGCCGCACGACCTCGCGAAGGCCATCTCCGCCCTTGCGAACACGCGCGGAGGGCATGTGCTGCTCGGGGTCGAGGCGGATGGGACTCCGACGGGCATCGGCACCCCCCAACAGGCTGACGCGCTTCTTCGTCAAGTGAGTGAGGTCTGTCGACAAAATATCCACCCGACCCTCATCTGCACGGTCGCCAAACTGGAGTGTCGGGGCCTCCCGATTCTGGTGGTGGAAGTTCCCGGGTTTTCACCGGATCAGCCGTACCGGACGGAGCACGTCTACTACGTCCGGGATGCCGCGCAGTCGCGCGAAGCCACTCGGGACGAATTAGTGAGGCTGCTTCAGTCGGAACACCATCACTTCGACGAACGCGTGGTACGGGACGCGGGCCTCGAGGCGTTGGACCCCGCGGCGGTCCGGGAGTTCTTGACGGCCGCCTACGATGCCGAGGATGCGGGTAGCGCGGCCGACCGATACCTTCGGGCCCTCCATTGCGTCGATGAAAACGGAAACCCGACCGTCACTGGAATACTCTTTTTTTCGCAGGATCCTGTTCGTTGGCTGCCGGACGCCCGGGTGACGGTCGTCCGTTTTCCCGGGACCGCCGTGACGGATCAATTTCTGGATCGCAAGGAGCTCGGCGGGCGCCTTCCTCAGCAGTTGGATGCGGCGCTGGCCTTCCTGACGCGGCACGTTCCCTCCCCGTCGGATGTGACCGGGCCCGTTCGCGCAGAGCGGGGCATTCATCCGAAGGTGCTCCGAGAGGCGCTGCTCAATGCGCTGACGCACCGGGACTATCGCGCCGCCTCGCAGACCTGCATTTTCGTGTTCGATGACCGGGTGGAGCTGCAGAACCCCGGGGAGCTGCTCAATCGTCTGACGGTCGACAGCATCCGGCTGGGGTCCACGCAGCGACGCAACCCCGCGATCGCTACGATGCTCAACCTCCTCAATCGGAGAGAGAGCATCGGCATGGGCGTTCCGCTCATGCTACGATTGATGCGGGAGCGCGGCCTCCTGGAGCCCGAATTTCAGGTCGGCGGGGGCCACTTCCGACTCACCCTCCGCTACTCGCCTCGTTCTTCCTGAGGTGCTTCGTGGGGTCCGCGGGGAAGTCCTGGTGGGAAGAGGCGGGGGAGGGGTGACCGATCCCGGTCGGCATCGTCGTGGCGGCACGCCCTGAGCCGCAGCAGGGTGTGGCGACGTCGCCAGGCGACAACGAGGGCCGCCGGATGGCGCGCTGGACGGCCGGCGTCGAGTACCTCGCTCGAACCGGCGGCGCAGCTCAACCTGTCGACTGGGATGGGGACGTCGCGTTCCTCTTCGTCACCGCCCCGACGCCACGCGGCGTGCCGTTGGCCGCGTTCCGGATGGCCCTGGCGATGTGGGAACGCGCTGGGTTCGAACTCGGCCTCCGCGCCAGGCTCGGCGTCCACGTGTCGGAGATGAGCTGGCGCGGAGCGCGGGAGCGGCTCGCCCACCCCGAGGTCCGGTGGTGCGGGCGGCTTGCGGAGGCCACCGCCCCAGGCACGGTCGCGGTCAGCGAGGACGTGGTCCTGGCCCTGCCGCCGGCCGAACAAGCACGGCTCTTCCCCCTCGGCGCACTCGACGGGGCCGGCGTGCCGGCCTTCGGATTCCCCGCGTGCGCCGCGGCGAACGGAGTCCCTGCTACGTTCGCGCTCGAGCCCGACCATCACCTTTGGGCCGCGTTTCGCGCGTACGCCTTGGGCCCGGAGATCCGGTGTTTGCGCTACGTCGGCTTCCGCCTGGCGCGGAAGGAGCCGCCCAACCTGGACGTGCGAGCTGTCTTCGTCCCACTGGAGGCGGCCCCTCGGGGGCGCAGGCGGCTCGTGTCGATGCCGCCGGCCCCGGGTGCGTCGGCTGCCACGTCTCTCGCAGCGCACGCGCCCGAAGGGGATGCCCCCGGCTGGTTGGCCCCAGGCTGCATCGAAGAGCTGGCCGGCACCTCCCTCCCCATCGTGCGCGCGCTTGCCGAGCACCGTCGCCTGGTCGTGCTTGGCGACCCAGGGTCCGGCAAGTCCACGCTGGTTCGATGGCTCGCCGTGGTCGCGGCGGAGGGGCGGTTCTTGCTCGGGCAGGAGACCGGCGTGGGAGAGCGCCTGCTCCCCCTCCCGGTCAGCGTCGGCCGCCTGGCCGACGTCCGTGCGAGCTACGGCCGGCCCTGCTCGGTCGAAGAGGTCCTTGCCCGCTACTTCCACGAGCGCAACGTCGGCCCCGCGGAGCAGGTCCTACCCTTCCTGCGCAAACGGCTTGCCTCCGGGGAGGGCATGCTTCTGCTCGATGGGTGCGACGAGGTGCGTGAAGGCGAGCGCACCGCGATGCGCCAGTGGCTGGAGTCATTCCTCGTACAAAGCGGCAAGAACCGCCTTGTTGCCACTTCACGCACTGTGGGCTACCTGCCGCTAGCGATCCCGGAGGCAGAGGAGGTCATCCTGCAGGGGCTGTCCGAAGTCCAGGTTGAGCGCTACGTGGTCGCCTTTGATCGAGCCTATTTCCAATGGGAGACCGGTGCGCCCCAGCCGATGACAGCAGGCAAGAAGGCAAGGGAACTCCTCGCCTCGATCAAGGCGTCGCAGCGGCTAGGCTCGCTCGCGCGAAACCCCTTCGTGCTGTCCGCCCTTTCGCTGATCCATCGGGCGGAGGGGACGCTCCCCCGGCACCGGGTGCAGGCCTACGAGGTCTTTGCCCGATCGCTCTGCGAGGCCTGGGCGAGCGCTCGGCGCCTGGTCCATGGCGAGGTCGTGCGGGACATCCCCTACGAAGAGGATGCGCTGCCGATCCTCGGCCACCTTGCTCTGGAGATGCACCACCACTACCCGGCCGGCGTCGCACCGGAGGCCTTCGTCCTCCGGAAGCTGGCGGAGTCCCTCTCCGGGCGCAGCGAGGTTTCCCCGGACGAGGCGGAACGCGCGGCCCGGAAGTTTCTGGAGCGAGCGGGACAGGAGGTCCAAATCCTGCTCGAGCGGGGTGCCGGTGCATGGGGTTTCCTTCACCTGACCTTCCAGGAGTTCTTCGCCGCGGCCGGTCTGCACGCCCAGGAGCGCTTTGAGGAGGTGGCCTGGGCGCGACTCTTCGACCCGCGCTGGCTGGAGGTGATCCGCCTGGGCATCGGCTATCAGGCCCTGATCCAAAAGCGACCGGAGGCCGTGCGACGATTCATTCAGCGGATCCGGGAGAGACCCGAGTGTCCGCAACACCCGTGGATCGTGGAGGTCCTCCGGAAACACATCCCGATCGCGACGCTCCTGGCCGCGGAGGCGGGGGATGCGCTGCCGAAGGGCATGCAGACGGCAATTGCGGGAGATTTCTTGGAGTGGAGCGAGACAAAGCCGTTCGATTGGTTCAGGGGAAACCTGCTTCGCGAAATCGCCGGGAGCAATCTGGCGACCCTCCTTGGTGATACTTACCTGTCTCGCCTGGATGGACCCTGGCAGGGATTAGCGTTCGTCATCGGAGCGCTGGGCAAGGTGAGGGATGAACGTGCGGTTCCAAGCCTGTCTGCGATCTTGCGAGACTTGAAAAACCCTGCGGGCGTGCGCTGCATGGCTGCCCTCAGTCTCGGGCAGATCAACGACCCATCGGCACTCGGGGCTCTGATGCAGGTCGCCTCCGATCCATCTGATACCCTGGTGCAGCACTTCGCCCTCCATGCAATCCGGGAAATGCGGGCGACTGAAGCGGTTCCCCTTCTCGTCCGGACCTGCGGCTCAAGCGACCGGGGGACAGCCGACTTAGGAAAGCAGGCTGTTCGCCGATTCGGACAATTGGAGATCATCGTGCACGCCCTGGCCGCGATTGGTGCGGAAGAGGCCGAGACACGGGCGGGAGGGGCCCTGGCTCTGGGTGAGGTCAAATTCCCCGGAGACTTCCGCAAGCTGGTCCCCTGCCTCCGAGACCCGGAGAAGCGAGTACGCATCGCCGCTGCCACCGCCCTAGGAACTCTCGCACGACCCGAGTCGGTGGAGGAGTTGCTCCTGGCCCTGAGTGATGGAAACCCGCACGTCCGAAAGTCTACCGTTGTCGGGCTCGCCCGGGTCGGCGGCAGGTTCGCGTCGTCAGTTCTTGCATCTGCGATTCGCCCTGAAAAGCAGGAAGAGACTCAAAGCCTAGCGCAAATGATTTCTGAGAGCAGGGCGTCGAAGCTTGGTGAGCGGTTCGCGAAGGACAGTGTTGACGCATTCACCAGGGCATTGCTCGAGCTTGACCCGCAGGTTAGATCGAGACGGCTCGAGGAGGCGTTCACGAAGGCATCCTCGGAAGCCGCTGCTCTCGTTCGGAAAGACTCTTTGTGGGAGCCCGTTCTCGTGAGGGCTGCAGATTTTGGCTTGCTGGCGGACAGCGCTCCGGAGGCTTCCATTCCAGCGTTGATCGAGAGGTTGCAGAATCCGGAGGAATCCCATCGGGCTCTTGCCGCCCAGGCGTTGGGGGAGCTTAAGGCGCGTGAGGCCGTGCAACCCCTGCTGGCTGCCCTAAACGACACCGACTCTGGCGTTCGTTCCTCCGCGATCAGCGCGCTCAGCATGCTCGGACCAGACGTGCCGGTTGAACCGCTGGTCGACATGGCACGATCCCCGAAACCGGGTTCTCGCGAGCACCTGGACGCGGTGTGCGCGTTGTGGCGGATCTCCGAGGAACTGAGTTGCGGCGGGAAAGCCCTCGGACAGGATGCCTCCGGAGAGGAGTGATCTCGAGCCGGGAACTTCGCCCCATTGGAGAGGCGATTTCCGCTCAAACTGGACTCTCGGGCTTCGAACTGACTCGTTCAACCCTCCTTTGCCGTCATCCCTCCGGCTTCGGACCAAGCGCGAGGTTCAGCCCTGACGCACCGCTCCGCGGCACGCGCGCTCGGTCATCGCGCCTCTCGCGTGTTTCCCCAAGGGAGTCACGCGCCCCGCATGCATTACGACCGGGAGCAGCTCAAGAGGAACTGCACGCAGCCTTCATGACGTTCGGCGTGTGCGGTGGCCCGTCCTCCTCACCCCCTCGGCGACCCTTCCCCGGCGGTCCACCATTTCCGCGAGGTCGGCAAAGGGATCCCGCGCCCAGCAGGCGTATCCGATCGGATACGGGCCGAGACAGAATGGATACCCGCGGCCTCCTCCAGTGCCCCGCTCCAGCACACGCACGCCCTCCATTCTCCCCGACTCCCCTCACGTTCGCGCCCGCGTTCCGTGTCGACGGCAAGGAGCCTCGCGCGGGGCACGCGGATTGTACCGTGTGAGCGCGGTTCGCGGAGTAACGTCCGAGTTCGATTGGAGGCTGGAGACATGCAAACCGCCGTGCTGCGAAGGATCGCCCTGCTCGCGCTGATCGGTGCCTTTGTTGCGCTCGGGTGCCGGATGAGGGCCGGGCTCGCTGCGCCGGTGGCCAAGAGGGCCGTGGTCGGTCCCATGTACGGGGGCGCGCCGGACGGGATCACCTGGTTCAATGACCTCGACTCCGCGGTGGCGCATGCGACGGTGAACCGCGCGCCCGTCATGCTTATGCAGCTCCTCGGAAGGCTCGACGACGAATTCTGCTGAACGAATGCCCGGCTCGCGAGAACCGTGCTGTTCTCGGATCGTCGCATCGTTCAGGCCCTGAAGTCGAGTTTCGTGTGCGCCTGGCAAAGCGTTGCGCCGGTGCCGAAGGTCACGATCGACTTTGGGAATGGGCGGCAGGTATCGCGGACGGTGAATGGGAACATCGCCTTCTATTTCTGTACGCCGTCAGGGCAGGTCGTTCACGTCGTTCCAGGGATCTTGACGCCGGAGGCCTTCCTGGAGCAGATGCGCATCGGCTTGCTGCTGGCGCGAGGCACAGGCTACGCTGGAGTCGAGTACGTCGTCAAGAGCTACCACTCGGTCGCACTCGAGGGGGCCGTCGAGGTCAACAAGGCGCCCGGGCCTCCCATCGCGAAGGCGGCCGTGGAGAGGTCCGTCCACTTGGCCTTTCGACGAAAGGGCGATCCCGCCGCGCCTGCACCTGTGGACCCAAGCGACTGGACCGACAATCCGGCGTTTCGAGACGGCGGGGCCGGTTTCCGGGAGTCGTCGACGGCCTTCAATCACTCTCCGGAGGAGCGAAGTCTCCTGGAAGCGGACACGGCGCTGAACCTTCGCGACCTGATGCCGAAGGTGCACGCGATGCTCTTGGAGACTCCGGTGACAACCCCGCGCGACTTGTGTAAGAGGCTCTATCGCGAGGTCCTGCACTGCGACTTGGACGACCCGTATCTCGGTCTGCTGCCCAACGTCTTCAACCATGGGGCCGTGAATCGGTAGCCAGAAAGCCGGAGCCCGGAGGCGGCCCAGATGTCCGGTCTGCAAGCACGGCCGCCCGTCGTAGCGGATCGGGGAGGCCGGGCGCAAGGACGAGGTCGGCGAGCGCGGCTTCGCCACGCGGATTCGCGCTTGCCGCGCGCGTGGTCAAGTCGTGCGCGTGGCAGGAGCCTACCGCCGCGCGGGCGCCCCCGATCGAGGCGGTGCGGTTGCCGGCTCAGCGGGCCTCGGGGAAGACGATCACCCCGCGCGCGGTCGCCCCGCTCAGCATGTCGGCATAGGCTTCGTTGATTTCGTCCAGACGATACGTGCGGCTGATCAGTCTCTCCAGGTCCAGCCTTCCCTCGCGGTACCACGCTGCGATGCGCGCGAAGTCGCGCGCAGGCCGGCAAGTGCCGTAGTAGCTGCCTTTCACGGTCAGCTCCTTGCGGACGAGGACGGCGCCGGGAAGATTTGTAGCCGTCCCCATGGGTGCCAGGCCGACGAAGACGACCTGGCCGCCAGGTCGTGCCGCCTCGATGCACAGCTCCTGCACGGCCGGGACGCCGACGGCCTCGAAGACGAAGTCGGCGCCGCGTCCCGCCGTGCGCGCGCGAACGGCCTGGACCAGTTCGTCGGGCGTACCGGCGACCGCGTCCGTCGCGCCGAACGCGCGGGCGGCCTCCGCCTTCGCCGGTACGCGATCGATGGCCAGGATGCTCGCTGCGCCTGCCAGCTTCGCGCCCAGGATGATGGAGAGGCCCACGCCTCCGGCGCCGAAGACCGCGACGCTCGCGCCTGGCGGCACCTGCGCCGTGTTCATCACCGCGCCCACGCCCGTCGTCACCGCGCAACCGATGAGCGCGGCCACGGACGGCGGGACCGACCGGTCGAGGGGGACGCAGGCGCCCGCCGGTACGACGCAACGCTCGGCGAAGCACGCCAACGCGCAATAGTGGAAGACCGGCGCTCCGCCCAGGGACAGGCGCGGGCTGCCGTCAAGGAGCGTCCCGGCCCACACAGCGTTCGTCGTGCGCTCGCACAGGCAGGGCCGGCCGCCGGCGCAGTAGAAGCACTCGCCGCATGCAGGCGCCCAGTTGAGCGACACGAAGTCGCCGATCCGGAAGCCGGGCACGTCGGGGCCGAGCGCCTCGACGATCCCCGCCCCTTCGTGTCCACAGACCACCGGCAGCGGCTGCCTCGTGTCGCCGGTGGCCACGTGCCAGTCGCTGTGGCAGATGCCCGCGGCCTGCACGCGCACGCGCACCTCGCCGGCCCGCGGTTCGGCGAGGTCCAGGTCCGTCACGCGAAACGGCGACCCGGGCTGGAAGAGGACGGCGGCGCGGACTTTCATGGGTGCTCTCGCAGGTGTCGCGAATTGCCCCGGACCGGGATCACCCGCCTGTCACGGGGAGCGGAGCGGGGCGGCGGCTCAGGGTAGGACGCGAGCTGGGCCCTGTCAATGCCTCGGTGGGGCAATGCCTTCCCCCGCCCTGGTCCGTGCGCTCAGTCCCCGAGCAGCCGCCTCGCGCGCCGCGCCGCGCCGCACGCACCACCAGCGCTCGACCTCAGAACTTGTAGTACTTCCGCAGCTCCGCCGCGTGCATCGGCGGCTTCGCCACCAGCGCGAGCGTCTCGTCCACGTGCCGCCGGAGCTTCAGCCCCACGAGCGCCGTCGACACGCCGGGAATCGAACGCACGAACTGCAGCGACTTCTGCGCGTGGGTGTCGAGGCCGGGAATCTTCGGTTTCATCAGCTTCTCGGCCTCCGGCCCCCCAAGTTCCCCCTGGCCCAGGGAGCTGGCCGCCATGAGCGTGAGCCCCAGCTCCTTCGCCGCGTCCACGAGCGTGAGCGAGTCCCCCTCGACGATCTGATTCGCCACCGCGAACGCCTCCGGCATCATCAGGCTGAGCGGGACCTGCACGGCCCGGAAGTGGTGCTGGTCGCCGCCGACCCTGCGCGCCATGCCGAGGACCTGCGTCAGGGAGAGGTAGCCGGGCTGATTCACGGGCTTGCGGAAGGCGTCCCAGCCCGCGGTGCCGTACCACTGGATCTTGCCGTCACGCGCGGCCTGCTCGAGGCATTGGAACGCCGCCTCCAGTCTCGACAGGAAGGTCGCCATGTCGATCTCGCGGAGCTGCGTTTCCGGGTTGTGGAGAAAATAGAAGTCGATCGTCTCCACGCAGAGGTTTTTCCGGCTGCGCTCGAGCTGGTCCTCGAGGAAGCGGGGCGCGAGGGAGTGGATGCCGCCCACGACCTGTTCCGGCCGCAGGATCCCCGGCCCGTAGTACGCGGTCTGGAAATACGCGGGCCCGTTGCGCGGGATCTCCGCTTCATAGGTGAGGTAGCCGGCCTTGGAACAAACGATCAGCTCTTCGCGCGTCACCTTGCCGGCGGCGAGGAGTTCCACGATCGCGCGTCCGATCGTGCGCTCGGCCCGCTGGATGCGATAGCTGATGGCGGTGTCGAGGACGTTCACGCCGGCCTCCACGCAGCGGAACACGGCTGCGCGCAGCCGCTCGTCGGTCTCCTCGTCGATGTCGCCGAGGTAGCTGCCGAGCCCGATCGAGGACATCCAAAGGTCCCGGCTGGACCGGAAGTGTTCCGCGGGCACCTTCCCCCGGTGTCGCTCCTTATAGCCCTCGGTGCCCGCCTCGGTCGCGCATGCTCCCATCGCTTTCGCCTCGAAAATGCTCCTGTCCGCGACCAGCCGTTCCTGCGCGTGGCTCGCCTCCCGGGGCGGGTGCCCGGCGTCGCGGTAGGGCCAGTCTACCGGGGCCGGGCGCGACTGGTCAAGGATTCGGCCCTCGCCGACGGCGGCGCGCGAAACCCGGGGCGATCGGCTTGACCGCGCGCCCCTCCCTTGCTACCATGATCGAGGGAAGGCTCGTAGGAGGGAGGTGGACCGAGGAGAGAGGCCACGAATGGAGAACCGCGAAGACGTTTCCTTCGGCGCGATCGCGATCCGGCTCGGACTCGCCACCTCCGACCAGATCGCCGAGGCCGTCAAGCTCCAGGCCCGCGCGAAGGCGCTCGGCGGCGCCACCCGCAAGCTGGGCGAGATCCTCGTCGAGCGAAGGGTCCTCACCGAAGACGACATCAAGCAGATCTTCCGCGTCCAGGGCCTCAAGGGCGGCCACACCCAGATCGCCGGCTATCGCCTCCTCCACAAGATCGGCCACGGCTCCATGGGCGCGGTCTACAAGGCCATCCAGTGCAGCATGGATCGGCCCGTGGCGCTCAAGGTCCTCCGGCCGGCGCTCGCGCAGAACCGGAAATTCGTCGAGCGGTTTTTCCGGGAGGCGCGCGCCGTCGCCCGCCTGAACCACCCCAACATCGTCCAGGGGATCGACGTCGGCGAATCGAACGGCGTGCACTATTTCGTGATGGAGTACCTGGACGGGTACAACGTGGGCACGCATCTCGAGCGCGGCGGCGCGATGGAAGAGAAGCGCGCCGCGCACATCGTCCTCCAGATCGCGCGCGCGCTCGAGCACGCGCAGGAGCACGGGATGATTCACCGCGACGTGAAGCCGGACAACATCCTCGTGACGCGGGCGGGCGTGGCCAAGCTCTGCGACCTGGGCCTCGCGAAGCTCCTGGACCGGCCGACGGCCGACGCGACCGATCCGGGCGCGTCGATGGGGACGCCGAACTACATCTCGCCGGAGCAGGCGCGGGGAGAGGCGAACGTCGACATCCGCACCGACATCTATTCGCTTGGCGGAACGCTCTACCACATGCTGACGGGGCAAGTCCCCTTCCCGCTCGAGAACGCGATGGAGGTGATCTCGAAGCATCTGACCGAGGCGCCTCCGCCGCCCCGCGCCATCCAGCCCACGGTCAGCGCGGAACTGGACTTCGTGGTCGCGCGGATGATGTCGAAAGACCGCGCGCTCCGTCACCCGACGCCGGCCGCCCTCGTCGCGGACCTGCAGGCCGTCCTGGCCGGCGGGAAGCCCGAGGGTTTCGACCGACGCCCCCAGCCGCCTGGCCCGGCCCCGAGCACACGCGGCTTCCGCGTGCCGGGGAGCATGAGCAGCAAATACCTGTCGCGGCGGCGGCGCTTCCGGAAGCAGTGAGGGGGCGGGGGGCATGAACTCCCCGCCTACCGCTCGACCCGCGGCTTTGCCTCCTGCTTCGCCGCCCGGCCGGCCGCCGAGAACGCGCCGAAGAGACCGCCCCCGAGGGCGAAGAGGGTGTCCTTGCCCGTGGCTACGAGGAGCCGTGGCAGCTCGATGGCGAACTTCCCCCAGTTCACCGCTTCGCCCCCGCGCAGGGCGTTCGCGTGCACGTGCCACGCCAGGATGAGGACCTGGCCGAGAAGGACGGAGAGGAGGGTGAAGCACGCGCCCAGCGCCTGCACCGGCAAGCCTCCCTTCCCAGCGGCCTTTGCGGTGCCGAAGCCGACCAGCACGCCGATGCCGATCGCGACCAGCCAGAACATCGTGTTCGTGGCCACGGTAATCGCCGCCCACCCGACCGCGCCGATGACCCCGAGGACCGCCGCCACCGCGATCGCCGCCGGCAGGTTCGTGGGCCGCGTCTCGTATTCCGACCGCTCCCGCTCGACCTCCTTCTCGATCTTTCCCAAGCAGCCGGCGCACACCCGGTCCACGATGCCGTCGAGCAGCACCGGCTCCCCCGGCGTCGACCCGCCGCACAGTCGGCACTTCGTCGGAAGCGCGGACACGGCGGCCCGGATCGCCGCAAGCACCGCCTCGATGTCGCGCGCCGTGTCCTCCGCGCTCGGCCAGGACAGGAAGAATCCCCGTGCCCTCTTGTAGACCAGCAGCCCTTCTTTCACCGACAGGGACTTCGACTTGATCCCCTGGGCGGCCAGGGCGGGGTTCCGGTCGAGGGCGGCTGCGAGGGAGTCGGTGCTCCCCGTTCCGGGGAAGGCGAACCGTACGGTAGTCACGAGGTAGGCGTCGTTGTCCCCCTTTTTCCCGACGGCGAGTTGGACGAGGCAGCCCGACTTCTCACCGAAGACGACCTCCGGGCTCGAACGCGGCGGAAAACCGAGCCGTTTGCCGGCTTCGGCGACGATCTCCTGCGGATTGGCCATGAGGTTTCTCCTCGTGCTCGGACTTTGGCGGGGGGTGTCATCTCTCGAGGGTCCGCGCGAGTGCCGGTGCAGGGCGGAAGCCCTGCACCACAAGGGCCGAGCGGCACTCGTGAGTCGGTTGTCGGGTCGAGGTCTTGTCGGTCCCGAACCCTACGGGCCGGGCGGGGGGTCGCTCTGGGCGCCTGGGACCGCGGCGTCGCCGGTGGTCGGTTCGGCTGCGGGGGTCGGTTCGGCTGCGGACGGCGTGCCTTCCGTGGCAGCCGGCGCGCCCTCGGTTTTCGCGCACGCGGCGTCGGCAGCTCCCGCCTCCCCTGCCGCGGCACTCCCGGCGCCCGCTTCCTCGGCATTCGCCGGCGGCGGCTCCAGTCGGCGGATCCGGATGTCCGAAAAATCCCGTTCCTGCTCGGTCGCGATCTGCTGCTGCTTCGTCAGCTCCAGTAACGCCAGGAAATTCCCCACTACCTTCGCCCGCTTCGGGTTCTCGCCCAGGACCTCCGAGAAGAGGACGGTCTTCCGCTCCTCCAGGAAACGCAGGAGCTGCGCCATGATCTCCTCGATGGGGATCACGTCGAACAGGATCTCCGTCGGGACGGCGAGGTTCGTCTCCTTCGTGATCTTCGCGTAGTTCCGGACGAGGTCCCAGATCTCTAGCGGCGCCGGCGGCGACTCTTCGGCACCCCCCGCCTCGCTCCCCTCGGCCGGGGCCTCCTTCTCGGGCTCCGGAAGGTACGGTCGCGGGCAGCGGCGCGACTGGTCGTCGTAGAGCCGCGCCAGCTCGCGCGCCCGGTCCTTGAACCGCTTGTACTCGAGCAGCCGCCGCACGAGCTCGAGTCGCGGGTCGTCCTCCTCCTCTTCCTCGAGCGCCTCGGCCGGGACGAGCGTGCGCGCCTTGATCACCATCAGCGTGGCGGCCATCACGAGGAACTCGCCCGCCAGGTTGATGTCCAGCTTCCGCATCAGCTCCAGATAGCCGATGTACTGCTCCGCGATCCGCGCGATCGGGATCTCGAGGATCGGGACCTCCTCCTCGCGCACAAGGTGCAAGAGGAGGTCGAGCGGTCCGTAGAAGTTCTCGATCTGGAGCTTGTATTCGGCGATGTCGGCCATGGGGTTCGGCTCAATTCACGAGGAACCGGAAAAGCGCGAGCAGCACGGGGTGGATGACCCGGTCCAGCCCGAGGTAGCAGAGCAGCAGGACAAGGGGCATCCCCTGCGGCTCCAGGCGGTCCATGAGTTCCTGGCCCGAGGAGGGCAGGAAATGCCGGAGGACGCGGCTGCCGTCCAACGGCGGAATCGGGATCATCAGGTTGAAGAGACCCAGGAAGAGATTGGTGACGATCACGCTGCACGCCAGCTCGATCGTGCGCGCCTCGGGCAGGTCGCCGGTCGCCAGAAGCCCGCGAACCAGGGCGGCCGCGATGCCTGCCAAAAAAAAGTTCCCCATCGGTCCCGCGATCGATACCAGCAGGAAGCCGAAGCTCGGATTTCGGAAGTTTCGTGGGTTTACCGGCACCGGCTTCGCGCCCCCGAACGTGAAACGGCCACCCGTGGCGTACAGCAGGAAGAGAGGCATGAGGATGGTCATGAACGGGTCGATGTGCGCGCGCGGGTCGAGCGTGAGCCGCCCCAGGTTCCTCGCCGTCGGGTCGCCGAGACGGTCCGCGACCCAGCCGTGGCAGAATTCGTGCACGGTCAGCGAGAGCACGGTTACCAGGAAAAGGACGATTCCTTCGGCCATGAGGGGCTCACAAACCGCGGACCCAGTACCGGAGGTCGCTCATCAGGCCGAAGAGGCCATTGAGCCATCGGGGCTGAAGCACGATCACGAGGAGAAAGGCCGGAAAGACGAAAGACTGGAGGCGGTCCATGAACGCCTTGCCCGCCGGCGGGAGGAGCGCACGGATCATGTTCCCGCCGTTCGAACCCGGGACCGGGAGGTAATGCCACACCACGAGCAGGCAGTTGAGGGCGACACCCTGGACGAGGAGCACCGCGGGGAAGCTGCGCTCCGGCAATTCAGCGTACCGAAGAAGGGCCTTGTAGAGCAAGGCGCAGAAAATCGCGATGCCGAGGTTGGCAAGCGGGCCGACGCCGTGGACGAGGAGGCCCCCCAGCCTTGGGAAGCGCATCCGCTCCTCCTGGATGCGCGTCGGCCGCGCGCCGCCGAGGATGATCTGGCCCTTGGTGCCGATCAGCACGATCGCGGGCATGAGGAGCGTGCCGATCGGATCGATGAAGACCATCGGGTTCCACGTCACCTGACCCGCGGCGCGCGGGGTCGGGTCGCCCAGCTTGTCCGCGACGCGCGACTTCAGCATCTCGTGCAGGACCTCGGAAACTACGAGGACGAGGAAGCCCCCGCCGATCATTCGCCAATCTTGTGCCGTCAGATTCATCTCGCCCTCGTCATTCGAGCCGTCCCTGAACGTCGACCAGTCGCCCGCCGCGCGCGACCTTCAAGCGGACTTCGTCCCCGGCCCGCTGCGGGAAAAGCGCGCGACCCAAATGGTCCGGCCCGACGATGTCCGCACCCGCAATGTCGACGACGACGTCCCCGGCCCGCAACCCGACGCGGAAAAGCGGACTCCCCTCGCGCAGCCACGAGACCAGGATCCCGTTTTTGCGTTGGCCTGCCGGTGCGTCGCCGCGCTTCAGATAGCCGGGGACGAAGTGCGTGACCATCCCGCCGTCGGCGCCGCGCGGGCTCGAGTTGTTCGACCGGTCCACGTCCAGGACGCGCCAGCGCGGGTCCAGCTCGATCCGGGTTGGCGTCCCGTCCGTCACGACTTTCACGGTGTGCGGCTCCGGCCCACAGAGCACCTGCTCCACGATGGGGCTCCCGGTCGCGCAGGCCACGGAGAGCTCGGCGGCGACCGGGAACGCGTTGGGCGCGAGGTTCGACACGACGATGTCGCTTTCGAATTGTCCGTCGCGGGGCCGCGTCTCCGCCGAGACGACCGCGAGGTCCGCATGCCGGGTCCCCACGACCCACGGACGCACGATGTCCTTCAGGGAATGCCCGTGTACCTCTTCGGCGATGTCCTGGAAGTCCCGATAGTTCGCGAACCGCCGGCTCGCCTCGTCCAGGTAGCGACGCAGCACCTCGCGAAAGCCCTCCGGCCCGATCCGGTCCCGCAGCATCAAAAACGCGTACGCGCCCTTCTCGTAGGACAGGTCCTGGGGCGACAGATACGAGACGTCCACGAGACTCGGCTCCGCGCCTTGGAGCGAGCGTAGGTCGTCGAGGAAGCCGGAATGGAGCCGTCGCCGAAATGCGAAGTCGGCGAAGTCGGGACCGAATCGCTCCTCGAGCGCAAGCCCGCTCGTCGTCTCCGCGAGCCCCTCCCGCAGCCAGTTGCCGCCGTTGCCGAGGATGTCGGACATCGCCCGGTAGCCCCACCACGTGTGCGCCACCTCGTGGCAGAGCGGGCCGTACCAGGCCGCGCCCCCCTCGTCCATGGACTTCCCGAGGAAGGGAAAATACGCGCGGCGCAGAAAGGCGTAGCAGTAGCCGTTGTAGCTCGCCGCGTCGTAGGACTCCGGTGCCTGGATCAGGGTGAAGCGGTCGATCCCCGGCGGACCGAATTCGCGCACGCAAAAAGAAAATGCCCGCTGCAGGTCGTCCAGCATCGTCTCCACCGGCAACTTTTCACCTTCCGCGACGAGGACCTCGAGCGTCGCGCCTTCGACCTGGCGGACGGTGCGGGCGTAGCGGCCGGCCACGAAGTTGATGATCCACATCCGCGTGTTCGAGCGGAAATGGAACTCCTGCCGGTCCGCCTCGCGCGGCTCGCAGGAGGCGAGCGGGCCGTTCCCGACCACGGTCATCCAGCGCGGGCACTCGATGCGGAGATCGAAGCCGAAGGTGTCGTACGGCATGCCGGGGACCCATGCGCTCCCGAGGTCGGTGAAGGCCTCGGCCGGGCCGACGTAGG
This sequence comes from Planctomycetota bacterium, assembly GCA_016197205.1. Taxonomy (GTDB): domain Bacteria; phylum Planctomycetota; class MHYJ01; order WSZJ01; family JACPWG01; genus JACPWG01. Next base: position 35,640 of record JACPWG010000101.1, on the reverse strand, counting down.
CGGCGTGCGCGAGGCGCGGCTCGTTCGCCTTGGACGAGAACCGCGTCTCGAACGTAATCGTGCGTTCCTCCCCTTCGGTCAGGGGCCGATCGAGGAAGACGGTCACGAGCGCGCCGGGATAGTCGCGGAGTGGCGCGGCGGAGCGGTAAGTGAGGGCGCGTCCGCCTTCGGAGACGGCCGCGAGCCGCATGGCGCGGTGGAGGACAAACTGGAGGGATGTCGGCGCGGGGCTGCGGGTGCCCTTGAGCTTGAGGTCGGTGCGCACGGTTCCCTGGCGTTCGGCCGGGTCGAGGGAAACGTGGACGTCGTAGTGGAGGAGGTCGTAGGTGTGGGCGGCCTGGATCATCGCACGGAGGGTTTCGTTGAGGGCGCGGTCGGCGAGGGCCGGGGGCGCGAGGAGGAGCAGGAGTGAGAGGGAAAGGGCGAGGGGGAGTGCGAGGAGTCGAAGGACAGGAGGCCGGGAAACCGTGAGGGCGTCGACACGACGAACGCGCGGAGGAGGGAGGACGGGTTTACGAACCACAGAGACGCGGAGACGCGGAGGACCTTTCGTGGAGTGAACGCGCTGCGTGCCGGCGCGCCGGTGGGACAAAAAAAACGTGCTCAACCCACGGCTGGGGGCTTCGCCGGCGGGGGGCCGGGTAGCGCCGGGGTTTAGTCGCGCTGCGATCGTCATCGTCACTCCGTAGGGTCTGGGCGAGGTGGGCAAGGCGGAGGTCGGAAGTCCCCACGTCTCCGAAGTTCAGTGGGTCGCGGCCCTCAGCTCCCGCACGAGGTCCGTGGCGCCCTGGCGCTCGAGGGCGGTGTAAACGACCTGCGCGAGGCTGTCCGGATCCGCGTCGGGGCCGGCCGCCTCCGCGCGCAGGACGCGCGCGCCATCGAGCGAGGCGACGACCGCCCGCAGGCGCAAGCGGCCCTCCCCCTGGGGCTCGGCGAGGGCGCCGGCCGGGATCTGGCACCCGCCCTCGAGACGGGCGAGCAGCGCGCGCTCCGCCCGCGCGCAGCGCGCGGTCGCCTCGTCGTGCAGGGAGCGGAGGCGCTCCAGGATGGCCTCCGCGTCCGCGCACGCGACGATCGCCAGGCACCCTTGCCCGGTCGCGGGCAGCATGCGTTCCGGCGCGAGCACCTCGGTGACGCGTCCCGCGAGCCCCAGCCTGCGCAGGCCGGCGTGCGCCAGAAGGAGCGCGTCGTACTCTCCGGCGTCGAGCTTTCGGAGCCGCGTGTCCACGTTGCCGCGGACGTCCGCGCAAACGAGCGCGGGCCAGGCCGCACGAAGCTGGGCCTGCCGGCGCAGGCTGCTCGTGCCGACCCGCGCCCCCCGCGGGAGCGCGTCGAGCCGTTCGCCGCCGCGCACCACGGCGACGTCACGCGGGTCCTCGCGCACGGGGATCGCGGCGACGACGAGTCCCGGGGCGATGTCGGTCGGGAGGTCCTTGAGGCTGTGGACCGCGAAGTCGATCCGGCGGTCCAGGATCGCCGAGTCCAGCTCCTTCGTGAAGAGCCCCTTCCCGCCGACCTGCGAGAGCGGGACATCGAGCACCTTGTCTCCGCGCGTGTGGAGGATCTCCTCGGCGACCTCCAGCCCGGGCTGCCGGCGACGCAACTCCGCCGTCACCCAGCGCGCCTGCGCCAGCGCGAGCGCGCTTCCCCGCGTGCCGAGGGTCAGTTTCATGAAGGGCTCGCAATCGGAGGCAGCGGGTAGAAGGCCGTTGACGAAGCCCGGACACAGCTTGGACCGTTGTCGGCGACCGATCGCTGCTGGCCGAATGCCGAGGGTCCTCGGCCTCCCACGCTCGGAGAATCAGCAATCAAGAACAACAAGCCGAAGTGAAGCTAAAACCGATCTCTCCGTGCGTTGCCAGAGATCATCGCCGGTAGAGGACGGTGGACTCGGCGCCCGGCCTCTGCGTCTCCGCGTCTCTGTGTAAAAGTCTCGCATCCGCCCCACGCGGCCGGGTCGAATTTCAATTTGCAAAAAGTCAAATTTCAAATCTCAAACTTCGCCCGCGTCGAGCTGGGACGCGGAGCCATGATCTGGCCATTCGCCGCCGTCGGTCGAGTTTAGCCTCAGTTCGGGTTGTTAATCAACAACCAGCAAGGAGTGCGCTCCGTTTCGGGACCTCGCCAACACGGCCCTACAGCTTCTGGCGCAGCTTCATCCCGCTGCGCATGTTGAACCCGCAAGCGACGCAGACCACGGTGTCCGCGGGCCACACCTTGCCGCACTGGCCGCACTTCCGCTCTCCCGTCGTGCCGCCGTCCGCCTTTGGTGCGACCCCAGCCGCCGGCGGACCGGCCGCGGAGGTCTTCGCGCCGTGGACAGCGGCGGTCGCGGGGGCGGCGGGGGCACCTGTCGCCGCGGCCGCCGCGGGCGCCGCCGGCCTCACCCCCGCGGCCGTCGTGGCGCCGGTGGTCTTCGCCGTGCCGGCGGCAGGCGCGACACTCGATGGCCTCGCGGGTCCGGCAGCGGGCGCCGCGCCGGGCACCTTGATCCCCAGCTTCTCCAGCGAAGGAGGCGGCTCCACGGAGACGCGCGTCTCCAGCTCGCTCACCGACGGCTGTCGCCCCGCGCTTGCGCCGCCGTCCGCCGGGGGGATCGTCACCGGCTTCCCGCAGCCTGGACACTTCGCCTTTTTCCCGGCCATCGCGTCCGGCGCCGTCAGCACCTTGCCGCACAGGCACTTCACCGTGATGGGCATCGCTCCGTCCTCAGAACCTGAGCCGGAAGATCCGCTTGATCGCTTCCACGAATTGCACTCCCTCGCCGGCCTTCGCTTCCTCCTTCAACGTCGAGATCGGCTGGTGGAGGATTTTGTTCACCACGCGGCGAACGAGATTCTCCACCTCGACCCGCTCCTCGGGCGAGAGGTCGCGCAGCCGGTCCAGCGCGCGCGCCAGCTCTTCCCGCCCGATCACGTGCAGGTCCTCGGTCAGGCGCGCGATGATCGGCGACAGATCGAGCAGCTTGAGGGAGCCCATGAATTCCGACACCTCGGCCTCGACGAGCGTCTCGCATCGGTCCAGCTCGCGCGAGCGCTCCTCGAGGTTTTGCCGTACGATCGACTCCAGGTCGTCGATGTTGTACAGGTAGACGTTGTCGAGGTCTCCCGCCCCCGGATGCACGTTGCGCGGCACGGAGAGATCGAGCAGGAAGACCGGCTGGCCGCGGCGGCGCCGGACCGCCTCCTCCACGGCCTGCGTCGTGAGCACGTGCGCCGACGACGCGGTGCAGGTCACCACGATGTCGGCTTCGGGGAGGTAGTCGGGGAGCAGCTCGAGCAGGACGGCCTTGCCCTGGATCGGCTCCGCGAGGGCGCGGGCGTGCTCGATCTGGCGCGTGCAGACGATGACCCGCGTGACGCCGCGCTCGAGCAGGTGGCGCAGCATCGCCTCTCCCACCTCCCCCGCGCCCACCAGGAGCAGCGTCTTCGCCGACAGGTCCTGGAAGACCTTCTCCAGGAAGTCGGCCGCGACCGACGGGACCGAGACCTTCCGCCGTCCGAGCCCCGTCCGCTCGTGCACGAGCTTGGCCACGTTCAGCGCGCGCTGAAAAAGCGGGTTGAAAACGCGACCCGTCGCCCGGCAGGTCTTGGCCGCGAGGTACGCGTCCTTCACCTGCCCCAGGATCTGCGTCTCGCCGAGCACCATCGACTCCATCCCCGCGGCGACCCGGAAGAGATGCCGGACCGCGTCGACCCCCGCCTGGTGATAAAGGAAGCCTTCGAAGGCCGACCGCTCGACGCCATGGAAGTCCGCGAGATACCGCGCCACGCTCTCCGCGCCGACCGGCGTGCCGTTCGCGAGCGCGTACACCTCGACCCGGTTGCACGTGGAGAGCAGGACGGACTCGGAGACCGGGCACGCGGTGCGGAAGCGGGCGAGCGCCTCCGACAGCCGGCCGGACGGGACCGCGAGCCGCTCCCGCAACTCGACCGGCGCCTGCCGATGGTTCAGTCCGACGACCGAGATCTCCATGTCGCTATCCGAACTGGTGGAAGCCCGCTCCGAGGAGATTCGCCCCGAAGTAGGTGAAGAGGACGAAGACGAAGCCGAGCACGGTGAGGTAGGTCGCCTTCCGGCCGCGGAACCCGGCGGAGCGCCGGAGAAGGATCGTGACGAGGTAGAGGATCCAGGTGATGCCCGAGAGCAGCACCTTGGGATCCACGCGCCAGCCCGCGCTCGCGTCCTGCACGCGGTGCGTGCCCACGAGGCCGAGCGCGATGCCGACGGTGAGGAGCGCGAAGCCGCTTTCGACCACCCGCGCGCTCAGCCGGTCGACCACTTCCAGCGGGGGCAGGAGGTCGAAGAGCCACCCCATGCGCTTCGCCTTGAGCTGGCGTTCGAGCGTGAGGTACATGACGCCGAAAATAAAACCGAGTGTGAAGGCCGCGTAGCTGAGGAGCGTGAGCCCGATGTGGGCGGAGAGGTACAGGTCCTCGGCGGCGAACCCCGCCTGCCGGTCGAGCGAGAGGACGCCCGCCGCCCCGGCGGAGAGGACGGTCACGAGGGGGAGCACGAAACCGGTGACCGCGCGCAGATGAAACAGGGCGTCGAAGAGGAGGGAGGCGAGCACGAGGATGGAGACCACGAAGATGAGGGACTCGAACCGGGTGGTGACGGGCACGGGAGAGTGCAGGGTGAGGGCGAGGACGAGAAGGAAGCTGCCGTGGGCCAGCAGGCCGCCCCCGGCGAGGAGTCGGCAAAAGCGTGCGGCCTCGACGCTTCGCCAGACGAGGTGCCCCATCCCCAGCACCGCGGCGAGCAGGTACATGAGGAAGCCGAGGGTCACGAGCGCCGTCTGGGGCAGGGTGTAGGAGGCGTTCACGCGGGTCTCCGGGGTCGGTGCCTGGAAGGGTTCAGCGCTTTGTTTTTCGCGCCGGACTCGCGGGCCGCGCATCCGCCCGGTCGAGGAGCCGCCGGCCGGCCAGGGCCGTCGCGACGCGGGCGCGCGCGCCGCGCAATCCGCCTTCGCGGAAGGCACGCAGCAGCGCGGGCCCCGCCAAGCGCTTGAGGAGGCGACGGCGCGCGGCGGGGTCCTCGACCCGCTCCAACACGCGTCGCCGCGCTTGACCCACGCAGGCAAGGAAGGCGGCGAAGGTCGGGCCGTACGACCGTCGCAGCTCTTCGCGGATCGCCTGCGCGAGCGCGGGGCTCTGCCCGTTGGTCGAGACGCTGAGGACGAGGTCCCCCTGCCGATGGAGCGCCGGGACGAGAAAGGTCGACCGTTCCGGCGGGGCGGCGAGGTTCACCGGGATCCCGCGTCGCTCGCACCCGCGGGCGACGGCCTCGTTCACTTCCAGGCGGTCGGTCGCGCCGATGGCGAGGGTCGCGCCGTCGAGGTCGGAGGCGCGAAAGCGCCGCCGGACGAGCCTCCAGCCGCGAGCGCGGGCGTGCGCGGCGAACTCCGGTTCCATCGCGGGGGCCACGACCACGACGCGCGCTCCGGCCTCCGAGAGCGTCAGGGCCTTCCGGAGCGCGACCGGCCCGCCGCCGACGACTAGGGCTTTTTTTCCCTTCAGCAGGAGCCCGATCGTATACGGGATCGCGCCCATCGCGGACCTTCGCTGGAAAAGACAGGGACCGAAGGCGCTTTTCGAGCGGAAAGAGCGCATCCTCGGGCCGAGTCGCGACAAGAACCGTCGATTCTAGGGGGCCCTGCGAAGGGGGTCAAGCAAAATGGACGGCTGAACGTCTTTCTCGTGCGCGCGGCGGACGTCACGCTGGTGCTCGGCATCGACTTTTAGCGACGGACCCGGCGCCGTTCACACGACGGCGCCACTGCGTTCGCGCGCGCTTTTGCTTGCCCCAAGCCGGCGACCCGAGCTACGATCCTGACCGGCTCGGCAGTCGGCCGCGGGCTCGGGTAACGAAGGTCGTACGTCTCGAGGATTGTCGTGCGCAGGAAGCGGTCGTCGACTTTTGGGCTCGCCATGTCCGCGTTCCTCTGCGCGGTGGCGGCTGCGGCCGGGCGGGTCCAGGCCGAGGACGCTGCGCAGGAGCGTCTCGAAGCCGACGCGCGTGCCGGGCGACCACTCGTTGCACACGTCGTCGTCGCGCTGTGCGACAACGTGCACCAGGGCATCGTGCCGGTTCCGGCCGCGCTGGGCAACGGCCAGGACCCGGCGACGAACCTTTACTGGGGCGCGCGTTTCGGCGTGAAGTCGCATTTTGCGAAGGTCGGCTGGCAGCGCCTGAGCGTCGCAGGCGCGCCGGAAGGCGGAGTCCTGGAACGCATCGTTTTCCGCCGAACGGTTGCGCGACCCGGTGGGGCGAGCGCGACCTGCGTCGTCGTCGCGGAGGCCTGGGACGGTCGACGCATTCGCGACGCCATCGGTCGGTTCCTGAGCCTTTCCGCCGGGGACCCGCCCGCGCAAATCGAGGCCTCCGACGCGGATGGCCAGAAGGTGAGCGTCACCGCGGGCGGAGCGTCGCATGTGGTCGCCTACGTCGGCCACGACGGCCTGATGGAATTCGCCGCGCCGGGAGTACCGGGTCCGGGGCTTGGCGGGCCGCGGCGCAGCGCGATGGTTTTGGCCTGCTCCAGCCGCGCGTATTTCGCCGCGCCGGTCGCGCGCGCCGGGGCGCATGCCCTCGTGCTCACGACGGGCCTGATGGCCCCCGAGGCCTACACCCTCGACGCCGCGCTCCTGCGGTTCTTCGGCGGCGGGACCCCGGCCGAGGTGCGGGCAGCGGCGGCCGGCGCGTACGCCACCTACCAGAAGTGCAGCCTCTCCGCGGCGCGACGGCTCTTCGCTGGGGACCCGTAGGCGTGTCGGCGGGTGGAGGGTCACGCATCTCTTGGGGTGCAGGGCTTCCGCCCTGCACTCGAACGGCGATCGCTTTCGGAAGGTCACGTGCGCCTGCGGGAGTTTCCTGCGCCGCGGAACGGCGCCCCCCGCGCCGGTCGCGCGCACCAGTGCGCCGCTTGACCGCGGCCTCCCGCCGGCGGTAGAATGGTCCCCGTTCCCGGCCGCTTGGCAGCCGCGTCTCGGATGCCGGTCACGAGGTGCGACGATTGCGCGAGGCGCCCGAACGCCTTCGTGCCCGGCCCGCGGAGAGCGAAAAAAAAGTGCCGGACTCAGCGGTCGCCGCAAGCCGAAACGTCCGAAGGCCCCGTGACGACTCGCTCGCAGCCCGCGGTCGCGGCGTGCGCCCGGGCAGGCACGTGGAGAGGAAGCGCCCATGAATCCCGAGATGCTCTATTCCCTGACCGTCGGCATGGTCGGCCAGGACGGCGTCATCTCCGCGGAGGAGCGTCCGCTGCTCGACCGTGTCCGGGATGCGCTCGGTCTGGCCCCCGCCTGGGCCGCGGCGCTGGAGCGACGGGTGCTCGCGCACGAGACGCCCAGCTCCATGCCCGCCGACGCGGCGAGCCGGCGGAAGCTCCTCCTCGGGCTCATCGCGTCGCTGGTGAGTTCGGAACATTGCCTCTCCCCGGCGGAAACGCGCGTGATTCGACGACTGGCGGAGGATGCGGGCATCCCCCACGGGGAGCTGGCGTCCCTGCTCCATCGCGCCCTCGCTGATGCCCTTGCGGGCCGCTCGCCCGCCGCCGCGGCGACTCCGGAGCACGGGCCAGGCCCGACCGTTCGGCTCGCGGCGAAGGGGCTTGCCCGGGCGATCTACACCGACATGGTGCTCGCGATGTACGTCGATCTCAAGGTGGACGCACGGGAGCTGGACGTTTTGGAGCAGTACCGTCAGCGGCTGGGGCTGTCTCTCGCGGAAGGGGAAGAGATCGTCGCGGGCGTTCGTCGCGGCGCGGTGAAGGACTTCGCCATTCCGGAAGGGGAGGCCGAGCGGCGCGTGCTCTACCGCTGCGTGCGGGCCATGGCGGAAGCGGACGGCGAGATCCGCCCGCCGGAGAAGCGGCTGCTCCAGAGACTCGCGGCTTACGCGGGCTTGCCGGCGGAGGCGGGCAACTGACGAAGGAGCGTCCCGATGCTCGGTGAACTCGAGTGTGACCGGCTGCGCGCCGCACTCCGCGCGGGGCCGGCGCTGCGGCTCGCGATGCTCTTCGGCTCCGGAGCTTCGGGCACGCTGCGGCCGGAAAGCGACGTGGACGTGGCGATCCTCCCGGCGAATCCCCAGCAGTCGTTGCACGAAGATCTCGCTCTGCAGGCAGCCCTTTCGATGGCCTGCGGACGGGAGGTCGACCTGGTCCGGCTGGATCAGGCCGTCACGCTGCTGCGCTGGCAGGTGGCCCGCCATGGTCGGCCGCTCTTGGCCGCGAGTCCGGCGGAAGTCTCGCGCTTCGTCGCGGACGCGGCTTCGGAATACCTCGATTTCGCTCCCGCGTTCGAACGGGCGGCGGAAGTTTTTCGCCGCCGCCTGCTGACCGGAACGGGGAAGGCGTGAACGCGTGACCGATCCCAGCGTCGTCTTCCGAAAACTCACCTCCCTCCGGGACCACGCGGCACGCCTCCGCCGCCGCCGCGCCGGGGACTGCGACGCGTTTCGGGGCGACCTGGATCGGCAGGATGCGCTCGCGATGAGCCTCCTGGTCGCGGTACAGGACGCTGCGGACATCGCGCTCCATATCGCCTCGGACGAAGGCTGGGGTGTGCCTGCGTCGTATGCCGGGGGCTTCGCGCTGCTTGCGAATCACGGCGTCCTCGAGCAGCCGCTGGCGGAGAAGCTCTCCGCTCTGTCCGCCCTGAGTACCGCCCCACGCAATTGGGTGACCAATTTTCTCGGCGATTTTGGCCGCCCGCGTCGTTGCGCTCGCTCGCCGTAGTTCTCCGTTACTACGCCTCGCTCGCGCGCCTGGCGGGCGGCCAAACTTGCCTTCGCCTATTGGTCCCCGACTTCCGTGGAGCGGTACTGAGGAACCGGCTTGCCCACGGCTATGCGAGCGTCGACGCGGAGCGGCTTGGGAAAGAGCTGCCCGCCGGGCACGCCGCGCTCGACGCCTTCTCGGCCGCGATCGCGGCACGTCTCGGCGGCGCCCCCTGATACCCGCCCGCCCCCGCCCGGAGCCTCCCTGATGATCCATGTCCGACCGAGACTGGTTCGGTACGCACGCCTCGCTTTCGCGACCATAGCTCTCGCGGCGGTCGGCATGGCCGCCCCCGGTGACGAACCCGCGGGGCCGTCCTCCCCCGCGGGCGCCCCCCTTCCGGGCGTGGTCGCAAACCCCGCCGACCCCGCCGCCGAGTTGCAGACGGTGCTTGCGAAACTCCGTGAGGCGCGCGCCGCCGGGTACGAACGCCAACGCGCGCGCGCCGCCGAGCTGGAACGGGTCCGTCGTCCGCTCCGGCAGCTTGAGGGGGAAATCGCCGAGCTGAAGGCGCGCGAAGCGGACACGGACAAAGAGCTCGCGGCCGTGCGCGAAGAGCTTGCGGGTCTTCGGCGGGAAGAGGTCGCGAGTGACGCCGCGAAAGCGGTCGCGGCGCCCGAACTGGACCGGGCCGTCGCTCGTGCGGCGGCCTTCGTCGCCGGCGGCATTCCGTATCGCGTCGAGGACCGCGCGCAGCGTCTCGCGGGCGCCGCCGACTGCACGCGACCGCAGGCGGACCGCTTCGCCCGCTACTGGGCCCACCTGCAGGAGGAGCTGCGCATCGCCCGCTCCGGCGAGGCCTACACCGCCGACGTGCCGCTCGGCGCGGCCCGGGTGAAGCCCGCGCGCCTCTTCCGCGTCGGTCACCTCGCCCTCGGCTATCTCACCGAGGACGGCCGTGAGTCGGGCCTCTTCCTGAACGGCGGATGGACGCCTTCCCGCACGACCGAAGCGGCAGAGCGCATTCGCGCCGCCATCGAAATGCTGGATCGACGGCGCGGTCCCGCCCTGCTCCCGCTCCCCTTCGCCGTGGAGGGCGTCCGATGAGCGCGGTTTTTGCCTGCCTCCTCGCGTGCATCTTGCTGCTCCCGGCGGACGGCGTGCCGCCCGGCGACGCCCTCCAGCGGGTGGTGGAGGATGCCCGGCGCGAGCTGGCCTCCGAACAGGCGCGCATCCACAAGGAGGACGCGGCGCAGGAGGCCGAGCTCGCGGAGGCCAGGTCGGTCGCGGGGCAGCTTGCGGACGAGCTGGCCGAACGGACGCGCTCCCTCGCCCGCAAGACGAAGGAACTGGAAGCTTCGCGTGCCGACTGGGCCGCGGCGCGCACGACGCGGGGAGCGGCCCGTGAAGAGTGGGCAGTGCTTCACCGCTCCGCCGGCGAGGCGCGCCTCAAGCTCGGGGACCTCGTCGGGGCGTTGCCGCCGTCCGAGGCGCGCGCGGAACAACGGTCGCAGCTTGACGCCGCGCGCAAGACCCTTGACGGGCCCGCGGACGCGACGTTCGACCTGGCGCCGCTCTTGCGGGCCGCGGAGTCGCTCCTCGAAGAGGCCCATACCGCCGGTCGCTTCGTCCAGCAGGTCCGGAACGCGGACGGCGCCCTGGAGGAGATGCGCGTCCTCCGTGTCGGCATGGTGTTCCACGCCTACGTCGGTCGCGCCTCCGGCGCCGTGGGGGAGGTCTTCGCCCCGCCCTCGGGCGGCGCGGGCTATCGCTGGAACGAGTCCCTCCCCGCTTGGGCGATCGACCAGGTGCGCACGGCGGTGGATGCGACGGCCGGACCGTCGTCGGCTGCGACCGCTTTCCCGTTTGTGCTCCCCGTCGACGTGACGCAGCGACTCCCGCCGGACCGGCGCGGCGGTGGGCGGACGCTGGCGCAGACGTTCAAGGCCGGCGGCCTCGTCATGTACCCGCTGGCGTGCCTCGCGCTGCTCTCGATGCTCATCGTGCTCGAACGCGCCTTCACGTTGTCCGTGCTCTGCGCGTCCTCGGATGCGGCGGTGCGCGCCGTGCTCGACCGCTGCCGCGCGCGGGACGCGGCCGCGGCCGCGGGCCTCGCGGCGGCGGGGCGCGGGACTCCGATGCGGGCGCTCGCCGCGGCGCTTCGGTCGCACGCCGGCGGTCGCGTCCGCATGGAAGACGCGGTGCAGGAGGCGATGCTCCAGGAGCTGCCCGCGCTCGAACGGTTCCTGCCGCTCCTCGCGGTTTTCGCGGGCGTCTCCCCGATGCTCGGTCTGTTGGGGACCGTGACCGGGATGATCACGACGTTCGACATGATCCGGCTTTTCGGCAGCGGCGACCCGGGCATCATGGCGGGCGGCATTTCGGAGGCGCTCGTCGCGACGGCGACCGGGCTCGTGCTCGCCATCCCGCTCCTGCTTTTTCACAGTTGGTTCTCCGGGCGCGTGGACCGGATCCTGGCCGACGCCCAGCGTCACGCCACGACGCTTGTGAATATCCTCTGCGCAGGCGGTGGGCCGGGAGGCGGCGCGTGTTGAGCGAGCTGTTCGAGGCGGGAGGCGTCGTCATGGCGCCGATCGCCGTCGCCTCGGTCGCGGCCTGGTGGCTCGCGCTCGCCGCCGGCCTGCGCATGCGACGCCTCACGTGCGACCTGCGGGCCACGCGGGGGTTGTTCGAAGAATCCCCGGCCGGTTCCGCGCCCTCCGCCGCGACGTCGGTGCGCGGGCGCTCCACGGCGACGCTCGAGCTCGCCGCGGACGACCTGGCGGGCCTCGGCCAGGACCTGCGCTTCCTCGGCGTCCTCGTGGGAATCCTGCCTCTGCTCGGCCTGCTCGGCACCGTCTCGGGGATGATCGGGACCTTCGGCATCATCCAGCTTGGCGGCATGGGGGACCCCCGCTTGCTCGCGGGCGGCATTCGCGAAGCCCTGTTTGCGACCGAGGCCGGCCTGGCGACCGCGCTGCCCGCCCTGCTGCTGCACCAGGTCCTTGCGGCGCGGCTGCGGCGCGCGGGCTTGGAGGAGGAACTGCTGTTGCGACGGCTGGCGCGGGTCCTGCCCGGGGAGGGGGCGCGGGAGCGGGCGGGCGCCGGGTCGGGTGGACGCTTCGGCGAGCTGGCCGCGCGCCTCGGCTACGTGCGCCCCGCGGACGTGGAACGCTGCCTCGCGTTGGCGCGGGAGCGGGAGGCGCGGGTCGGTGAAGTGCTGTTGGCCCAGGGCTGCCTCTCCGCGCTTCAGCGGCGGATCGTCCTCGCGCTGCAGGGGGTTCGCCATGATTGACCTCTCGAGCCTGCGCCGGCGGGGACGCGGACAGCCGGAGGTCATCATCCTTTCGCTCATCGACATCATGATGGTCCTCCTGATTTTCCTCTTGAGCACGGCGACGCCGGTGCGTGAAACCGGCCTCGAGGTCCAACGACCGCTCGCGACGAGCGTCGGTGCGGTGGACCCGGAAGCGGTCCTGCTCGGAGTCGGGCCCGAGGGGGAGTTGTCCTTCGAGGGGCGTCGGGTCGACTGGTTGTCGCTGCGCGGCCTCGTCGAGGAGCGACTCGCGCGGCGGCCGGAGCTGGGCGTGGTGCTCGTGGCGGACCGACGGACGCCGGCCGGCGTGCTGGTGGGGATCCTGGACGAGGCGCAGCTCGGCGGCGCGCGCCGGATCGCCATCGCGGCGCGGAAGGAGGAGGAGTGAGGGGTGCGTTCGTCCTCGGCGCGGCCGCCGCGGCGGTCAATGGCGGGATCTTCTTGCTTCTCGCCTGGAGCCATGCACCGGCTTCGCGGTCGGCGGGCCGACCCGCGCTGGTCGTTCGAGAGCTTTTTTTTGCGCCTGTGCCCCGGCCGCGCGGCGACGAGCGCCGGACGGCCGAGGTCGTGACCGCGGTGCTGAGCGCGCCGACCACCGCGAGCCCGCCGCCGGAGGGAGCCGGGGCGACTGCGCTCGAGCCTGCCCGCGAACCTTTCGAGCCTCGGAACGGGCCCGCGGCATGGTTTGAGCCGAGCCCCACGGGCGTGGGCACTGGCCTGGCGGTCCGGGTGCCGATCGGGGGCGGGGGCGGCTCGACCGAGGGCGTGGTCGGAGGAGGTGCGATCGCAGGCGCCGGAGGCGGGCCCGGTGGGGTCCCCGGCGGGACGGGCTCAGGTGTGTACCCGAGTCAGGGGGTGGACCGCGGCCCCCAGCGGCTGGTGGCGCCGCTGCCTCCTTATCCGCAGTGGGGACGCACGCAGCGACTCGAGGGCGTGGTGACGGTCCGGATCGTCGTGGCGGAGGATGGGGCCGTGCGGCAGGCGAGCGTGGAACGCGTCGACGGGGACCCGCGCTTCGGCGAGCTGGCGCGCGCGGCCGTCGAGGGTTGGCGCTTCGAGCCGGCACGCGCGGGCGGCCGCGGCGTCGCCTGCACGGTGCTGCAACGCGTGCGTTTCCAATTGGTGGAGTGACGTGGCCATCGCAAACCACGGAGCCGGCCGGCGAACACGCGGGTCGCGGCCTGGGCTGCCGGCGACCGTGCTGGCACTTGCTCTTTGTTGTGGCACGGCCGGCGCCGAGGACGACGCGGGGCTCGGCGACCAGGCGTACCGGCAGGGTCGCTACGCGGAGGCGGCGTCGCATTTGGAAAAGGCCCTTGCGCAGGAGCGGGACGAGCGGGCGGGGCGGCTCTTCGTGGAGCTGGGGGACTGTCGCCTGCACCTGAAGCACTGGGAGGCGGCGGTCGAGGCGTATCGTCGGGGGCTCGACTTGAAAGCCGGCTCTGCCGAGGTGCATCGAGCGGTCGCGCACGCGCTGACCGCGCTCGCGCGCTACGACGAGGCGATCGGGAGCCTGGCGCAGGCCGCGGCGCTGGAGCCGGCAGGGGAGGACGAGCTTACGATCGCCCGGCTCTTCGTGCGGCTGGAGGACTGGCGTCCGGCGGAGCTGGCGGCGACGCGGCACCTGGCGGCCCACGCCGACTCGACCGAAGGGCGGGAGCTGCTGGCCTACGCGCTTGCGCGAGCCGGGCGGCCGGCGGAGGCCGCGGAGGTCTACCGGATGCTTGCACGGCGGCATCCGCTCGAGGTGCGGTATCGCGTCGCGCTCGGACAGGCGGAAGTGGCGGCGGGGCGGTATGGGGATGCCATCGACGACCTGGAGGCGGCCGAACGGCTTCGAAGCGCGGGCGTGGAGCGCGGCGGGACCGGCCCCGGCGGCCCCGGTTCGTCTGCGGACGGGGCGCGTTTGTTGGGCGATCTCTATTTGCGCGAGCAGATGCCGCGCGAAGCGGCGGCGGCCTACGCGCGGATGCTTGCCCTCACGCCCGGCGGGGAAGGGATCGGCGCGGAGGACTGGTATCGGCTAGGGAACGCGCGGCTCGAGGCCGGAGAGACTTTGTCCGCGCGCGAGGCCTTTGAGCGGGCTTTGGCCGCGTCGCCGCGGCATGCGCGCGCGGCGCTGGTGCTGGCGCAGGTTGCCTCTCGCGCCGGGGAGGCGGAAGGGGCGCGCCGGCACTTCGCCCAGGCGATGGAGGCGGGGGCGGCGGATCCGGGCGCCTGCGTCGCACTGGCCCAGTTCGAGGCGGCGGGAGGGCGCTGGGCCGCGGCTGCCGCGGCATGGGACGAGGCGGTGCGGCGCGGGGACCGAACCGTCGTCGTGCTCCACGCTCGTGCGGAGGCGTGGGGGAAGGCCGGTTCGGCGGACAAGGCGTGGGAGGCGCTCAAGGAGGGGCTGCGCGAGCACCCCGTGGACGAGCGGCTGCGTACGCTGCTGCGGCAGTTGGCGAAATGAAGAACACGCGCTGTGGCCAGTCGTGGTCGACCGCGCCTGTGACTTCACCTGACACAACGGCCGCGATCGGCTCGGCAGAGTGCCCTACCGGAGTCCCATTTCCTCGGGCGAGGCGGCGGTCAGCACGCGCCGGAGCAGCGCATCCAGGCGACGCGAGTTGCCGACCGCCGCGACCTTCCGGGCCACGCCGCGGGGGAGCGGACCAAATTTCGCCCGCATTTGCGCGAGCAGGGTCTCTCGCTTGGCGCGTCTCTCGCCCCGACTCTCGCCGAGCTTGATGCCCCGGCTCTCGCCAAGCTTGATGCCCCGGCTCTCGCCAAGCTTGATGCCCCGGCTCTCGCCAAGCTTGATGCCCCGGCTCTCGCCGAGCTTGATGCCCCGGCTCTCGCCGAGCTTGATGCCCCGGCTCTCGCCGAGCTTGATGCCCCGACTCTCGCCGAGCTTGATGCCCCGCTTGTGCGCCTTTTTCGCCCTTTTCACCATTTTCGCCATCTCCGCCATTTCCGCGAATCGCTCGGACCACAGCTTTCTCATTTGCCGAATCTCCTTGTTCTCCGGGCGCCTCATGGCGCGGTCGATCGATGCCTGCTCCCTCGCCGTCAGGGGCAGATAGGTCTCCACGCAGTCGAGCAGCAGGGCCCGTCGGGCGTCGTTCGCTCGCACCCGGGCGATCGCTCGGAGGCACCTGAGCTTCCACTCTCTCCGACGCGGCGTACCGGGGACCATGAGCGCCGCGAGCGCGGGCGCCAGGGGATTTCGTCTCCCGACGTAGCGCTTTCCCGGCAGCGACCCGAGGGCGACTTGCCAAAACCGAAAAGTGCACACGACCTCATCCAGGCCCATCGTGTCGTGTTCCCGTCGCACCAGCCCGTCGCCGCGCCCCGCGCGCGCGAGCACGAGCGCGATGGGGAACACGGGCCGCCGGTGCCGCAAGTCGAGGGTCTCGAAATACCGGAACATCCGCTCCCCCGGCGCCTGGCGCGGCGGGGCTTCGATCTCCACGTGGACCAGGATCCTCTCCCGCTTCCCGGCACGCGTTCGGACCTCGGCCAGCAGATCCAGCCTGCGCTGCGGACCGCGCGGGAGATCGGTGTGCACCTCCTTGTCGAGAAAAGTCACGAATCGGAAGTCGATCCGGGCGGCTTTCCGGGGGAAGAACAGCCTCACGAAGTCCGCGAAGAACGTCCTGAGCAGCGTCTTGAAAAAGGCGTCGTGGTTCTGCCTCATGGTCCCCGTCCCTTCCACTTTCCCTGCCCGACATTCTACGCCAGGTGGCTGCGGGCAGGCAAGCCCAAACCCGCCCCCGCCCCGCCCAAGACCGGATTTTCGCCGGCGTGGTCGCCGCGCCCGACCTCGGACGGTCGCAGGGCTCATGCCCCAGACCCTTGAAATCACCCGTGTCAGTTGATATAGTTGTAATCTGTCGCGCACCAGGAGCTTTTGGCGGTCCGGAACCCAGCGGGCCCGGCCGAGGCGGCGGATCGGCCGAAGCTACGTGGGAGGAAAGGTGACGCTGGGCCCCGCGAAGTGGTCGCTTTCCGGACACTGCGTGCCGCAGCTTGCATCGCTCGGGCCCGGCGCGGTAGAATCGCGACTTGCCCGGTTGCGGCACTCGCCGCGCGCTACGACCACGCGCCCGTCGATCCTGCAAGGCTCGGCGCGGACGCCACGCCAAGGGGGGTGTTCGATGGCTGCTGGGGGAGGCGTCGACTGCGTCGTCTGTCGGAGCCCCGTGCCCGCTGACGCCGCGGCCTGCCCGCAGTGCCGTACCCCCGTCCCGCGGGCGAAAGGGTCCCCCGCCCCGCCCGCCGCCGACGCCCCGAAATCCGCGCCCGCGCCGTTCCCCGCGCGCGCAGGCAGCCCGCCGCACCCGCCCGGAGCCGCACCTGGGCCTGTGCACGCGACCCCACCGGGGGCACTGGCCTTGGCGACCGTCATCGAAGGGAAGTACGAAGTCCTCCAGCTTCTCGGCAGCGGCGGCTTCGGGGAGGTCTACCGGGTCCGCCATCGCGTCCTCGGCCAGGACCAGGCGCTCAAGACCCTCCATGCGGGGCTGCTCTGCGACCCGAGTCTTCGCGAGCGGTTCTTCCGCGAGGCGCGGATCCTCATGCAGCTCGTCCACCCGGGCCTCGTGCAGATCCGCGACGTCGGGGAGTGGGAAGGCCGGCTCTTCCTGGTGATGGACCTGTGCGCGGGTGAGACTCTCGGCGCGCTGCTCAAGAGAAGCGCGCGCCTCCGGCCGCGCGAGGCGGCGCGCATCGCGATCCAGGTCCTGCGGGTGCTTGAATACGCGCACGGCAAGGGGATCGTCCACCGCGACCTGAAGCCCGCGAATCTGAGGGTCGCCCTGGGTGAGGGGGGCCGCCCGGAAGTGAAGGTGCTCGACTTCGGCGTGGCGAAGGTCCTCCACGACGGGGCGGCGGGTGGAGACGATGCGCCCAGCCTGACGGCGACCGGGGCGATGGTGGGGACGCTCCACTACATGAGCCCGGAGCAGGCCGAGGGGCGGACGATCGACGGACGCTCGGACCTCTTCTCGATGGGGGTGGTGCTCTATCAGGCCGTGACGGGGCGACGGCCGTTCGAGGGGGAGACGGCGCGGCAGGTCGCCATGAAAGTCCTCCTCAGTCCGCCGCCGCCGTTTGTCGGCGCGGGCGTGACGGACGACGAGCTGCCCGGGCTGGAGGCGCTGGTCCTGCGGGCACTGGCCAAGGAGCCCGGCGAGAGGCCCGCCTCGGCGCGTGACTTCCGGCACGAGCTGGAGGCGCTCCTCGCCGCGGTGCGCGCCACACACGGGCACGGGCAAGGGTACGGTACGGAGGTCCGCCCGCGTCCGCACGCGACGCCGCGCCCCGGAGGGACGCGCGCGGACGGCGGCGCGGGGGCGGCCGCGGCTTCGGGAGCGTCAGTGCAGGCTGGGGGCGTCGCCGACGCTACCCGCTCCGGCGGCACTCCGTCGCCCACGCCGGCGCGAGGGCCCTCGCCGGGGCGTCGTCTTTCGGTATCCCGCAAAGCCGCGATCGCGGCCATCGGGACCGCGGTAGTGCTGGCGGTGGGGATCGAGGCCTGGCAGCTCAGCGGGGCCGGAGGTCCGGGCACGGGCCCCCCGGCGGCTCTGCCGGCGCCGAACCGGTCGCGAAGGTGCCGGCCGCCGGCGCGGGCCCGCCGGCGGCTCCCGTCGTGGACGAGGCGGCGCGGGCGGCCGCCCGCGCCGAAGCGACCTACCAAGCGGCGATGCGTGCGGCCGAGGATGCGCTGGCGCGTGCCGACTTCGACGGAGCGGACGCGCGGTTCGCGGAGGCCCTGGCCGCGAAACCGGGCGACGCAAAGGCGGGCGAGGGGGCGACGCGTGCGAAGGATGCGCGGGCCGAGGCTGCGCGGGCGGCGGCAGCGCGGGAGAAGGCGCGGTTCGATGCGGAGGCGAAGGTGGAGGCCGAGCGGCGAGGGCAGGAGGAGGCCGCGCGACGCGCAGCCGCAGCGGGGAGCGTTTCCATCGGTGGACTCACGTTCAAGGGGAAGAATGCGCAAGGCTACGAGGAGTACCGGCACGACCAGACGGGGATCGTCCTCGTCCTCTTGCTGGCGGGGAAATTCCAGATGGGGAGCCCGGAGAGCGAGGAAGAGCGAGACTCCGACTCGCGAAGTACGAGGTGACGAACGCGCAGTTTCGCAGGTTCAGGCCGAGTCACGACAGCGGGTCCGCAATGTGGCAGAGCCTGAACGGCGACGAGCAGCCGGTTGTGCACGTAAGCTGGGACGACGGTGCGGCCTTCTACCAGTGGACGCGGCCGAGACTCCGATTCCCGACGGAGGCGGAGTGGGAGTACGCAGCGCGCGGGGGGGACGGTCGAGTGTTCCCCTGGGGGAACGGCTGGCCGCCGCCTCGGGAGGCCGGGAATGGGTTCGATGACTTGCGAGCCGATGGCTATGCTGCGACCGCCCCCGTGGGGAAGTTCGCGGCGAATCCGTTCGGCATCTACGACCTCGGCGGTAACGTCCGAGAGTGGTGCGCCGACATGCTCTCCAGTTTCCGCCCCGACTACCCGTCAGGCGACGCGACAGACCCCCGAGGCCCGGAGTCCGGGGACCGCCGCATGGTCCGCGGTTGTTCGTTCACGGATGGCCACCGCAAATATTGGCGGTGTGCGTACCGCCACGGGAGCACTCCCGTCGATCGGAACGAGGACCTCGGGCTTCGGCCCGCGGCGGCGGCGGGGACTCGATAACCCCTACCCTTTGTGTTGTACCTCTCACATTGCGCATGACAGCGGATGTTTGGCTTGCTCCCGCCCGCCCCTCCGCCTGTGGGGATGCGAGTGGCGATAGCCCGCCGCCGCCGCATGGGCCTCGGCCGAGTGCCTTACCGGAGGCCCATGCCCTCGAGCGTGGCGGCGGTGAGCACGCGCCGCAGCAGTGTATCGAGTCGGCGCGAGTTGCCGATCGCTGCGACCCTACGGGCCGTGATGCGGGGGAGCGGACCGAATTTCGTCTGCATCAGTGCGAGGAGGGTCTCCCGCTTGGCGCGGCTCTCGCCGAGCTTGACACCCCGGCTCTC
The DNA here is from genome assembly GCA_016197205.1 of Planctomycetota bacterium. Lineage (GTDB taxonomy): Bacteria > Planctomycetota > MHYJ01 > WSZJ01 > JACPWG01 > JACPWG01. The sequence goes on along the minus strand of JACPWG010000101.1, from coordinate 16,598 downwards.
GCCGAGCTTGACACCCTTCTTCTCCGCCTTCTCTGCGATGCGCTCGGACCACAGCTTCTTCATTTGTAAACACTCCTTGTTCTCCGGGCGCCTCAGGGCGCGGTCCATGGAGGCCTGCTCCCTCGGCGTGAGGGGCAGGTAGGTCTCCACGCAATCGAGCAGCAGACTCCGCCGGGCGTCGTTCGCCCGCACGCGGGCGATTGCACGCAGGCATTTGAGCTTCCAGTCTCTCCGTCGCCGGGAGCCAGGGACCATCAGCGCCGCAAGCGCGGGCGCCAACGGATTTCGGCTCCCGACATAGCGCTCCCCGGGCAGGGACCCGAGCGCGACCTGCCAGAACCGAAAGGTGCACACGTCCTCATCGAGCCCCATCGTGTGGTGTTCCCTTCGCACCAGCCCCTCGCCTCTCCCCGCGCGCGCAAGGACGAGAGCAATGGGGAACACGGGCCGCCGATGCCGCAGGTCGAGGGTCTCGAAATACCGAAACAGCCGCGCCGCCGGCGCCTGCCGCGGCGGAGCCTCGATTTCCACGTGAACCAGGAGCCTCTCCCGTTTGCCGGCGCGCGTCTTGACCTCGGCTAACAGATCCAGCCTGCGCTCCCGACCCCGCGGGAGATCGGTGTGCACCTCCTTGTCCAGAAAGGTCACGGTGCGGAAATCGATTCGCGCGGCCTTCCCGGGGAACAACAGCCTCACGAAGTCCGCAAAGAACGCCTTGAGCAGCGTCTTGAAAAAGGCATCGTGCTCCTGCCCCATGGCCTCCGTCCCCTCCGCTTTGCCTGCCGAACATTCTACGCCAGGTGGCTGCGGGCAGGCAAGCCCAAACCCGCCCCCGCCCCGCCCAAGACCGGATTTTCGCCGGCGCGGTCGCCGCGCCCGACCTCGGACGGTCGCAGGGCTCATGCCCCAGACCCTTGAAATCACCCGTTTCAGTTGAATTGGTTGTAACATGAGGAATGCCGGAAGCTTGTGGTCGTCCGCGACCCGCTGTGCCCGGGCGAGGCGACGGAGAAGCGACCCGGTGGTGGGAAGAAACGTGACGCGGAGCACCACGCAGTGGTCGCTTTCCGGACACCGCGCGCCGTGGCTTGCCTCGCGCGGGCCCAGCGAGGTAGAATCGACCCGGCGAGGGACGTGTTCGCCCTTTTCTGGGCTGAGGCCTCGCCGCGTCCCCAGCCGCTACGACGATGTGCCAATTTCCGTTCTCGCCCTGGAGGTCCCGCGATGGGTGATAAGGCCGGCATGCACGCCTGGGCGGCGCTCGGCGCATTGTTCGTGGCGGGCGCCTTCGCCCTCCACCGGCTGACGCCACCCGCCGTGGTCCCCGCCGACGCCCCGGCGACGGTCTTTTCCGCGGCGCGCGCGCTGCCGCACCTGCGCGAGGTCGCGCGCGAGTCGCATTCCGCCGGCTCCGCGGCGAGCGGTCGGGTGCGGGAGTACCTGCGGACGCAGATGCAAACGCTCGGGCTGGCGACGGAAGTGCAGGTCGCGCGCGACCGATGGACGGCGCGCGCGACCGGCGGGACGCTCTACAACCTGATCGGGCGGCTGCGCGGAACGGCGAACACGAGGGCGGTGCTGCTCGCGTCCCACTACGACAGCGCGCCCGGGAGTTTCGGAGCCGGGGATGCGGGTGCGGGAGTGGTCGCCATCCTGGAAACGGTCCGGGCGCTGCGGTCCGGTCCGCCGCTCGTGAACGACCTCCTCGTGCTGATCACCGACGCCGAGGAGGTCGGGCTCTGCGGCGCACGTGCGTTCGTACTCGAGCGGGCGGAGGCGCGGGAGGTGGGGGTCGCCGTGAATTTCGAGGCGCGGGGGACGAGCGGCCCCTCGATCCTCTTCGAGACGAGCGTAGGGAATTCGCGACTGCTCGAGGCGTACGCGGGCGCGGCGCCGCGGCCGGTGACGACGTCGCTTGCGTACGAAGTGTACAAAGAGATGCCGAACGACACGGATCTCACGGTGTTCAAGGCGGCGGGGATGCCAGGCGTGGGCTTCGCCTTCATTCATGACGTCCGCAACTACCACACGCCGGGCGACTGCCTGGACAACCTGGACCTCCGGAGCGTGCAGCACCACGGGGAGAATGCGCTCGCGCTGGCGCGCGCGTTCGGCGGCATGGACCTGCGCGAGGTGCGGGGACCGGACGGCGTGTTCTTCGACGTACTGGCGGCGTGGGTGGTGCGGTATCCCGGGGCGTGGGCGCTGCCGTTCGCGTCGGCGGCGGCGGTCGCGTGGGCGGGCGTCGTCGCGTGGGGCCGGCGGTCGGGGCTCGTGCGGCCCGGGCGAGTCGGGCTGGGGGCGCTCGCCGCGCTGGGCGCGCTGACGGCGGCCGGCGGAACGGGGGCGTGCGTGTGGTTCGGCGCGAAGGCGTGGCATGGGCCGGCGCCGTTTCGCGAGCTGGTGGAAGTGGCGACGCGGCCGATCGGTCTGGCGGCGACCGCGCTCCTCGCGGCAGCCGCGGCTGCGCCCATGGCGGCGTTCGTGGGGCGGAAGTTGGGGGGCGCAAACGCCGCGCTCGGGGGGCTGGCGGTGTGGCTTGCGGTCGCGGTTGCGTCGGCAGCGTGGGTGCCGGGTGCAAGCTATCTCTTCCTGTGGCCGGCCGCGGCGTCGCTGGCGGGCATCGTCGTGGGTTGGCGGCAGGCCGGCTGCGCGCAGGCCGTGGCCGGGGGCGGCGACGGCCGGGTGAGCGCGGCTTCGCGCGGAGTGCTCGCCTCGGCGGCCGGCGCGCTGCCGGGCGTGCTCCTCTTCGCGCCGACGGCAGCGCTCTTCTTCGACGGGATGACGCTCCGGATGGCGCCCGTGCCGGGCCTCATGACCGGGCTCGTGGTCCTCCTGCTCGTGCCCGTCCTCACGGCCTTGCCGCCGCGCCCCGCGGCCGCGCTCGCGGGCATCGCCGCGGTGGCGGGATTGGCCTGCCTGGCGGTCGCTGCGCGGTAGGCCTCCCGAAAAAAAAGGCATTCATCCCCGCCCCCGTCCAGGTCCCGCTCTCACGCGTGCCCCTCGCGGGCGTAGCTTTCCGCGAGCGCGGCGATCTCCGCCACGACCGCTGCCCGGCGCCGCCGGAGTCGTTCCGCGAGGTCGGGCCGCTTCGAGAGGAGCAGGTAGGCGTCCCGCTCCGTCCGAAGCCGGTCCCTGCGCTCCCAGAACCCCAGCGCCACGAAGCCGAGGATGGGCACGAGCACGGCCGCGGCGAGGCCCGCCCAACCGCCGAGGAGCAAGGAGGCGGCGGCCACCTCCAGGCAGTACATGGCCGGGAAGGCCAGCAGGCCGACGTAAATCTTGTAGGTCGCCGGCAGGTCCACGCTCCCTTGCGCCAGCCGGTGGGCCACCATGCCGCTGATCCAATAGGGGACGTAGTGCGCGACGGTCCCGACCATGGCGAAGGGGAGCACGACGGTAAGCGCGAAGAGATTCCACAGGATGAAGGAGCTGACCTGCTGCTCCGTGTACCGCGTTTGCAAATGCCGCGGCGACAGGCGCAACGTCTCGAGACGCCGCGCGAAGGCGCCGACGCGGTGGGCCAGCGCCGCCGCGCGCTCGGGGTCCGTGGCGCGCAGCCGCGCAAGCCCTCGCGCAAAGGTCTGCAGGCGCTCCACGCGCACGGCGCGCGTCTCCCCCGGCGTGAGGGAGCCGAGGGGCATCGGCCCGATCGGCGGGCGGCCCGCTGCCGGACGTAGCGGCAGCGGCAGCGGGACCGGCAGCGGGGTCGGCACAAACTCGTCCTCGAGCGCGCCCTCGTCCCCGGCTTCGTTCGGGTCTCCTCCGTCCGGCGGGGGCATGCCGACGGGGCTTACCGTGCCGGCCGGTCCACTGGGGCCGCCTCCGGCCGAGCTGCCCCTTTCCGCCGGCGCGGGCACTTCGCCTGCCGCGACCGCCAGCCGGTGCAGCGCCTCCGCGAAGCTCACGAGCCGGTGATCCGCCCAGGAGTCGAGGTTCACGGTGAGGGACTCCAGGCCGGCCCGGATCCGCTCGGTCAGCTCCCGCACCGCTCCCCACTCGTCCTCCTGGCGACGCCACGCCAGATCCGCCAGCCGGATCGGCGCGCCGAAAACCACCGCGACCTCGCTTCGAAAGAGGTGGCGGGCGGAAAAGGTGATGCCGACGGGGACGAGCGCGGGCGGCGGGGAGCTAAGGCCCTCGTCCATCGCCGCGAAGAGGATCCGCGCTGCGCCCGTTTTCAGTTCCTGGACGCGTGGCTCCACATGACTCTTCCCTTCCGGAAAGATCGCCAGCCCGTGCCCCGCCCGCAGGACTTCCACCGCCCGCCCGAACATCGCCCGGTTCGCCTCCCCCGCGTCCTTGAACTCCTCCGCACGGTAGACCGGGATCGCGCCCGCGGCCCGGATCAGGGTCCGGAGGAGCGGGACCTCGAAGAGCTGCGCCTTCGCGATGAAGTGGATCGGCCGGTGCTCCAGCGCCAGGAGCAGCACCGGATCCACCATCGCGTTCTGGTGGTTCAGCACGAAAATCACCGGCGCCGCTCTCGGGACGCGCTCCTGCCCCGAGACGCGAATGCGCCGGTAGAAGGTCCGCGCCACCACGCGCGCCGCGAGGCGCAACAGCCAGGCCAGCACGCTCTCTGTCCTCCGCTCGGACGCCCCGGATGCTCCTGCCCGCCTGCGGAGCGGGCCCGCCTGCGAATTCTATCACGCGCCGTCCCCGCCGTAAACCAACGTCGCCCGGCCCCCCTGCGGCGCACCCTTTTTCCGTTGCGTCGGAGCCGACGACCCGGTAGAAGGACGCCATCCTGCCTTCACTTCGTCGGGAGCCGAACATGAAGCTTCAATTGCCGCGGAAACGCATCACGATTCCCTTCGTGCTCATGCTGGTCGCGGGTGGCGTCCACCTGTGGCGCGAGCATCAGCGTGCCCTTCCGGAGCATTGGGACGGCTCGTACGACCTGGAGACGGTCGCCGTGCCGGCCGCCGGCAGCGGCGAAGGCGCGGGCGCGGGCGCGCGACCCCCCGCCGCGACGCCCGGGCCCGACTGGTCCCACTGGCGCGGGCCGGCCGGGAACGGCATTTCGCCCGAGAAGGACTGGTTTTCCCCGTGGCCGCCGCAGGGCCCGAAACGCTTCTGGAAGGCGACCCTCGGCGCCGGCTACTCCTCCTTCGCACTCGCCGGGGGCCGGCTGTACACGATGGGGAACCTCGCCGGACGGGACGTGGTCTACTGCCTGGACGCCGCGACGGGGTCCGCCCTCTGGAAGCACTCCTACCCCTGCGGGTCGGACCCGAGCTACCCGGGACCGCGCGCGACGCCCACGGTCGACGGGGATCGGGTCTACACCCTCTCCCGGAAGGGACACCTCTTCTGCCTCGATGCGGCGACGGGAAAACTGCGCTGGGCTCGCGAGGCCGTGCGTGACGCCGGCGCCCGGCTGCCGCAGTGGGACCTCGGCGGCTCGGTCCTGGTCGCCGGCCGGCTGCTGGTGCTCAACGTGGGGTCCGCGGGCCTCGCGCTCGACAAGGAGACAGGGGAGACCGTGTGGTCCTCCGGGAAAGGGCCCTCCGGCTACGCCACGCCGGTCCCCTACGAACTGCAGGGCCGGCAGGGCGTCGCCCTTTTCGGCTTCAACCGGATCCTCGGCCTGGACCCGGCGGACGGCAAGCTGCTCTGGGAGCACCCCTGGAGCACCGGCTGCGACGTCAACGCCGCGGACCCCATCGTCACCGGGGACAAAGTCTTTTTTTCGTCCGGCTACGGCACCGGCTGCGCGCTCGTGCAGTTCGAGCCCGGCCCGCCGCGCGTGCTCTGGAAAAACCAGAACCTGGCGGAGCACTTCAGCAGCCCCATCCTCCTCGACGGCTGCATCTACGGGTTCGACGGCAACGCGGGCAGCCAAGGCTCGCTCCGTTGCCTTGACCTCGCCACCGGGGAACTGAAGTGGAGCCACGGCGGCCTCGTGGGTTCGCTCGTCGCCGCGGACGGCAAGCTGCTCATCCTGAGCGAGCTGGGGGAGCTGCTCGTGGTGGAGGCCTCGCCCGCGGCCTACAAGGAGCTGGCGCGCGCGCAATTGGTCGGCGGCCAGTGCTTCACCGTACCCTTGCTGTCCGGCGCGCGGGCCTATTGCCGGAACACGGCGGGGGAAGTGCTCTGCGTCTCGACGCGCGGGGAGTAGGCCGGGTCTCGCAGGAGGTGCCGGTTTCTGCTTCGTCCCGCCGTCGACGCCGACCATGCCGCAGCGGAGCCGCCTAACGCGGCCGGTGTATTCCCTCGCCAAGATCGGTGGCGCGGCGGTGCCGGGTCTGCTGAAGGCGTCGAAGGATCCCGCCCAGTTTGACGTGGTCCTCGGCGCCCTCACTGGGATGAGTGCGGAGGCCGAGGACGCTGCGCCCTTCTTCCTCGCGTGTCTTGCGGATCCCCGTGGCGGTCCGCGGGGCGGGGCGGGGTCGGCTTCGCGCACGTCACGGCGAGCAATCCGGAGGCCGTCCCGATCCTCCTCGAGGCGTTGAAGGACAAGGAGGCCGTCGCGCGCGTCCTGAATCGTGCAAGCCCTCGCTTCGATGGGGCTGCCGCCCGCGCGGCCGCCGCCGCCCTGCGCGAGGTCGCTGCGCACGACGCGAGCGAAGGGGGGTGGGGATGTGGTTGCGGCCACCGGCCGCGTTAGGTGTCCCCTGTTTTGCGCGGGTCTTTTGTAGACGGGTCGTAACAAAGCGGGCCCACGGCCGCGCCAATGGCGCCACCGCGGGCCCGGAAGGCAGGAGTCGATTTGCTTCCGTCAAGGGGGCCTTTCGACCCCCCGCGGCGGGGGGCGCTATCCCCGTGCGGGGCAACTCTGCGAGCGCCCACGAGTCGCGCTCCCCGCCGTACGCACCCGCGGTGGGTAGTCTCTACCGCGGGAGCTCCGACTTCGGAGGCTCGCCCTTCGGCGGTACCGACTTCGGCGGTTCGCCCTTCGGCGTCTCCGTCTTCTTGACGATTTCCTTCAGCTCGCCGAGATAACGGAACCCTCCGTCCACGAAGGCGAAGAAGGAGATCTCGTGATTGCCGTTCACGGCTTCGCCGGGTATGGGCGGCGCCGCGCCGGGCTTCTCCGGCGGCATGCGGGCATCGCCCTTTCCCGGCGGGACGGCATCAGCGCCCTTGGCGGGAGGCGGCGGGAGCGGTACGACGGCTCCCGGCTTGCCCGTGGCTGCGCTGCCGACCAGCTTCTGGAAGCGCACCACGTACAGCGGCGAGGCCTCCTTCATGGCGGCCAGCACGTCGTGCTGGCGCGGAGTCAGATCCTTTCCACCCCTTTCGATCTTCACGACCTTGATGTCCGCGCCTTCCTCCTTGGCACGGTCCGTGTAGATCCTCGTCAGTTCCTGCTCCAAGCCCGCTTGCCGCTTGGCGTACGCCGCGGCAAGGTCGCCTCCGATCTCGGGGCCGAAAACCTTCTTGAACCACACGTCGTGGGTCTGCAGGATAAGCCCCTGCATCATCGGCGACAGTTTCTCTTTGTCGCCGGTCCTGGCGGCGGCCAGGATGTCCCGCGTCAGCTTCTGAAGCCCTTCCACGGCTTCGGTCCCGCCGGTGGCACCGAGTTTGGGCTCGCCCTTCGGCGGTTCGCCCGCGGGCGGCGTCTCCTTCGGCGGGGGCATGGGTCCCTTGGGTTTCGGCCCCGCCTCCTGGGCGATGACCGACCCTGCGAAGGCCAGCACGAGGACGATGCTGAGGAACTTGCTCATGGTGATCCTCCAAGAAACAGGACCCGTGGCTCCTGGGAGCCTATCCAATCCGGCCGCACGGCCGCGCCCGGCGTCCAACGGGGATTCCATCGCTCGGTGCCGCACCTCACCGCGGGGCCCCGGACGAAGGTCTTCGCCTCGTCCTCGGGCACGCGACTTGGCGAGGGCCGCGCGAGGGCCGTGACCCGCAAACAAGAAGCTGGAGAAATTGACGGTGGGCAGTCGGAAGTGGAGGTGGAGTAATTGGGAAGGAGACAACCCCACCGCGCCCCTTGCGATCCTCGGCAGGTGCCTCACCTGCGCGCGCGGTGGAGGGAGAACGGCGACCTTGCGGGCGCCCGTCCCCCGAGGGCACGATGCCCTTTCACCCTCCTCAACGCCGGCCCCCCGAGGTGGATTCCCGAGATCCCGGCGAGGTGCAGAAAAATCGCGGAGCACGGTTCGGCGTAGATCCGGGGACACGTTGCTTAACTGCCTTGCCCAATCCCAGCCGCTGGCCCTGCGGACAACACCGATTCGGGAGATGAATGACATGTCCCCGGAACTTCTACGGGTGAATCGAGGCGAACCCTGCACCCGGCACGCCTCGTCGGTACCCGCTGCGGCCCTATCGCCTTACGGGCCAACTCTTGAGTGACCGCTCGGCGGCCGCGCGCAGGGCCTCTTCGGGGAGCGAGGCAGCGAGTCGGGCAAGGGCCTCGCTGGCCTCGTCACAGGCAAGGAACGAGAGGCTCGCCAAAGCGGAACTCCGGCGTAGGGTGTCCATCGCCGGGTCGGCAATCGTCGCTTCGAGGAAGGGCACGGCCGCCGCCGGGGCGAGTTGGGGGAGCAGGGCAATGGTCCTCTCCCGAACGCCGGCGTCGGAATGCGACCGCGCGATGCGGACCAGGGCGCTGATCGCCTCGGCTCGAACGGCGCCCGTCCCTTGCCCATCCGATCCAGGGCCACCGCCCGTTGTCGGCATCCCGATCGGCAGCCCGTCCCGCCCTGCGGAAAACAACAGGAGCTTTTGAAGGGCGGCGACAAGTTGTTTCGCGGGATGGCCTGCCCCATCGGCGGACGGAGGCAGGGAGTCCGAAAAGGCGAGGTCCACCAAGGCCGCCACGGCCGAGTGGTCCCCCTTCGAGACGAGCGCTTCCATCGCGGCTCCCCGGAGCTCGGCTTCGGGCAGGACTCGCCAGAGCCTGGCCAGGACCGGGGCGGCCGACTCGGAGGGACGCCCTCCCAGCGAGCGGATCGCAGCGAGCCGCACGTCGCGCTCGAGATCGAAGCGGGCCCGATCTTCCAGAAGCGCCAGGACCCCGGCATCCTCTCCGGCGCCGCCGCCGAACTCCGCCAGGACTCGGGCCCGAGACTGCGGAAGGAGCGCGCCCAGCAGGGACCTCACACCCTCGAAGTCGCCGCGCCGCGCCCGCCACAGGGCCTGTTCGAGGAGCGGGTCGGCCGTCGGCGGCGTCGCGCCCGCCTCGGCCGGGGCGCTCCCCGGCGCACCGGCCGTGCGGTCGCTCGCGACTGGAGCCCCGGTCGGTCCCCCGGACGGCGGGGCTGCGTCCGCCGGCGTCGCTTGCCAGTCCTCGACGGAAACCTCCACCCTGACAACGACGTCCTTGCCCGGGAGGAGCGGGGTCAGATCGGCCAAATGGAAGACGATCCGATCTCCCTCCGATCGGACGGACGCGAGGCTCAAGAAGCGCGCCGTCAGGTCCGCTCGGTCCAGGCGGAACCGTAGCGTGGACAGGTCGGCCTTCGAAGCGGACGAGAGGGTAACCGTGACCGGCAGGGGGGACGGCGCGGGATAGCCGCGCGGGACCTCCACACGGATCGTCGAGCCGTCGCTCGCGGGGCGCGAACCCGGACGCTCGTCTTGCGCGAGAGCCGGGTCGGCCGGAACGAAGGGAGCGAGCGCCGCGACGATGCGAAGCAGGAGGCGGGCGGCCGACGACCACGGCCGGCCACGGGACGCGATCCACGGCACGGTCATTTCCTCTTCTCCAAAGAGGCTTTCGCCCTGCGGCGAAGCTCCTCGAGGTCGGAGGCCAGGGAGACGTCCTCGAGGGCCTGCCGCGCCTCCTGGCCGGGGACCTCCCCGAGGGCACTGACGGCCGAGAAGCGGAGCTCGCGGGGCATCGTGGGATCCGCGGCGTACGAGCGGAGGAGGGGCACGACCTCCGGAATCCGCGCGATCCCGAGGTTGAGGATCGCGACAGTGCGCATCCCCAGGCGGGCAGTGGACCGGATGAGCCGGTCGACGGCGTCGAGCGCGGCCCGTGCGATCGGCGACAACTCTCCTCGTTGTCGATGGTCGGCTCGCGTTTCCTGGTAGACGAGCGACTGGAGACCTTCGGTGGCAAGGTAGGGAACGTCCGGGCCGCGGTGCTCGAGCTGGGCGGCCGGAGACGTCGCGGCCGCCAGGAGCGCGGCGATCCCCGTCTCGTCGGGGCGCGCGGTGAGGCCGGACACCGCGACCCGGATGGAGACTTCGTCGGTCAAGTCAGGCAGGAGCGCCCGCAACGACGCGCGCGCCGCTTCTCCTCCGCGCTGGGCCAGCGCACGAAGCGCGGCTCGCCGCACGTCGGGCTCGGCGTCGCCCCGCGCCAACCCATTCAGCACCTCCACCCAGGGGGCATCCTCCCCCGGGGCCCGGGCGAGCCCGGAGGCGATCGCCACACGCCCTTTCGCGTCGAGCGGACCGGCGAGCGCCTCCTGGACCCCGCTCAGGTCCCCGGAGCGCACTTTCGCCAAGGCTTTCCCGAGCGGAGAGTCGAGCGGCGTCACGGCCGGCTTGGGGGCATTGCGCGCGGCGACATGAGGCGCCATCGAACTCCGAAACCGGACCAGGTCGGGGTCCTTCAGGAGCTCCTCGATCGCGCGGTCCGTCGCCTCGCCGGGGATGCCGCAAAGCCTTTGCGCGGCATCGGACCGGAGGAAGTGGTCTTCCGACCCGTTCCTGACCACCTTCACGAGCGGTTCGAGCGCCTCCGGGAGCTTCGACCCGGCAAGGTGGTTGATCGCCGTGCTCCGCACGTCGCGAGGCGCGGGCGGGTTCAAGAGGCGGACGAGCCCGGCGAAGGCGGCCTTCCGAACCTCTCTCGTCTCGGCGGAGTCGCCGGTCCGCGACGCGAGGAGTTCGAGGAGGAGGGCGCCGAGCGCGCGGGCGGCGGATGCGCGCGTTTCGTTCGGCTTCAGCTCACCCTCCTCCGGCTCCGACGCGGCGAACTCCACGAGCGACTCGACGGCACGGAGGTCGGCGCGCTGCCCGAGGGCGTCGACGAAGGCGGGGCGAAGCGAGGCGGCGCTGCTCGAGCGGAGGAGCCGCGAGAGGGCTTGGGTGGACGCGTCGCCCGACCGCTCGGCGAGGGCTCGGACCGCCGTCGATCGCGCCTTCGGGTCGGGGTCTCTCTCGGCGAGCGCCGAGAGCAGCCCCGTCACCTCGGCCTCGTTCGCAGGTGAAAGGGCCAGCATGCGAACGACGATCCGGCGGGCCTCCGGTTCGAGCCCGCCCTCCAAGGCCGCCTGGATCGCGCGAAGGTCACCTCGTGCGCCGAACTCGACCGCACGTTGAAAGGTCGCGAGGCGAGTGGCGGTGGCGGCGGCGATCGCGACAGCGGGTTTTGCGCCGCCGGGGGGCGCGTGGTCGGAGGGCGCGTGGTCGGAGGGCGCGCCGTCGGGGGACGGGCCGCGGGTTGCGGGGCCACCGCCGGAGGACGGGCCGCGCGCGGTCGCGGCGGCGTCGACTCCGGAAGGGGGGACGGTCCGCGGGGACGATGCATCGGGCGAGCCACGCGATCCCGGGCTGACGCCGCGGGCGGTGGGAGACGACCGAGGACTCGGTCGCGGGTCGGTCGGGGCTTCGGAAGGGGCGGCGAAGTTCGGCGGCACGACGCCGAGGGCGCCCGCGGGGGTGGCGCCCCCCGGCGATTCGTGAGGAACGCACGAGGACTCGGGCCCGGCACTGGGTGCGGGCCCTGGCGGGAGAGCGGTCGGCCCGGTCCCCGGGGAGAGGGCCGCGACGGGGGGCGGGGGTTTCCCGGCGACAAGAGCAGCGGGTCCCGGGGCGGCCGGAGCGCGAAGATGGGTCAAGAGCGATACGCCCGCGGTGGCAATCGCGCCGACCATGACCGCCCCGGCTGCCATTCGAAGGGCCAGTGGTCTTCGTCCCGACGACGGCGGACTCGTGTTCGAAGCTGAGGATGACACTTGACCGACCTTTCGATGGGCATCCCGCGCCGACTCGTGCGCGCGTTCGAGGGGCGGGGGCGGACTTTCCCACGCTTTGACCCCTCGGTGGGACACCTTGCGACTTGGCGGGTTGATTTCGATTGTATCCACGGGCCGACGCTGCGAGCAATGCAAATTTCGGAAGGACGGGGGGGGCGAGGGGGCGAGCTCGAGTCCAGAAGCGGGGAGTGCCCAGCTTTTCGCTAGGCCTCGAATGCAAAACTCGCGCTGGATCGGGGCCATGCGAACCGGTAGAATCGCGGAGCCGGAGTCGCGGAGCGGGTTCGCGGCGCAGCCAAGCCGGACGTGCTCGGCCGGCTCGCGTTTGGGATGGCCCCGCCGGCCCCACCTCCGTTGCGCTTTACCCTGGGGAGACTTTCACAGCGTGTCGGAGATGGAGCAGGCCATGCCGGGCATGGCGAAATTCCTCGCCTGGGCGTCCCCCTCCACTCACGGGGCGGACCTGAAGAGCAAGCCGGTCTTTCTGTTCTCCGCGAAAGATGACTCCACGGTGCCGACGGGGACCGTCCAGTCGTTCGCCGACGCGCTGAAGAAGGCGGGCACGGAGGTCGAGTTCATGACCGTCGAATCGGGCGAGCACTACGACTCGATGATCGGGAAAGGCATCCCGGCCGGCATCAACTGGATCAAGCGGGTCGATGCCAAAAGGCAAGCCGGGAAAAAGTGACCGCGAGGTCGCGGACCACCGGGGGAGGGTGGGGCGCGCATGCGTGGAGCTTGCGCCCTGCCGGCCGGCGGCTCCGCAACCTTCGCCCCCGACGGCGACCGGTCCCAATCCCGCCCTTCTGGACGCCTTGCACGACGCGAACCCCCACATGCGGCAAGCTGCCGCCCATGCGCCGGCGCGGCACGCGCGCGAAGCCTCCGACGGGCTGGCGAAAGCCGTGCGGGAAGACCCCGTGGAGGCGCGACAGGAGTTGGTCGACGCCTTGGCCCTTTTCGCCAACCGGCTGCCCGCGGTGGCGTCGCTCTTGGAGGTTGCCCTCGGCGACACGAAGGCCGACGTGCGCATTTCCGCCCTCCACGCCTTCGCAACAATGAAGGATGCGGCGCTTCCCTTCCTGGTGCGCGTGGCGCGCGGCACGAATGCCCGGGTCGGCGGGAGGCCGCCCGGCTTCTCGTCGGGCTCCCGTCAGGGGCGAGGGAGGCGATCCCGGCCATGGCGGAAGCGCTGAAGGACCCGGTTGCGTCCGTCCGGGAGGAGGCCCCGTGCTGCCTGGGCCTGCCCGCGCCGCGGATCACGAGGCTGCCATCGTAGCGGTGGCGCAGCAACCGCGTACCTCCGAGACGCTGGCGTTGCTTGTGGCTGCCCCGCGCGATCCCGACGTGGGAGTGCGTGCCGCGGTCGCGGGCGCGTTCGGGCGCATTCCGACCCAGTCGCCTGGCATGCTGCTCGCCCTGCAGGCGGCGATGAAGGATGCGAGCCCCACGGTCCGTCAACCGGCCGCTGCGATCTTGATGCCTGTGCGCGCCCACACGGAGGAGGCCTTCGCCGTTCTGCGGGAGGACTTGAAGAGCCCCGACGCCTCGATCCGAAAGGGGGCCGCAACCACCCTCCTGGGGATCGTGGGCACATGGAGTGTGGAGCTCGCCCACGTCGAGGGTCTGGGCTCGACTGGGGGCGGCCGGCCGGAGGAGTTCGATCGACAGGCGGCGGACGCGAAGGCGGGGATGGCCTTGCTGGCCGGGGCGGTCGCCGAAGTCGTCGCTCTCCTCGGGGACGCGGACAGCGGTGCGCGTCGCCGGCGTCCGCCTTTTTGGGGGCCTGGTTCAAACGTGGGTAACACCTTCTTGCGAGCCGGACTAAGGGGAGCGCCGAAGGCGCGGGAGAATGTAGCCAGGGCCGAAGGCCCTGGTCTGGTCCACGCGACGCGCAGAGCCCTGAAAGGGCGACAGAACGCCTTGGCGCCATGCGCGTTGTTCCGCCCTTTCAGGGCTCGGTCTTCCGGTGACCCGATACCAGGCCGTTGGCCCTGGCTACATTCTTGAGCCCCTCCGGGGCTCGACCGTACCAAACGCAGGAGTTCAAGTGTTACCTGGAAATGCCGGCTTTTGAACCATGCCCAAAGAACGACGCCGAGCGGTGCAAGTGCTCGTCTCCGCAATAGGCGCCATTACGTGTGAATCCGGCCCCTTCCTATCCCTTCAGCGTTTCCCACTCGAGCGCAAGAGCGCGTCCGCCCAGGCGGCGTCTGCCGCGCCAAGCGGAGGGTCGAGCGCGGCCGTGTAGTCGAGCCCCTCGTGTCGTCCGTTCTGGTAGCAGCGGTCAATGAGCTCCTGCAAGTCCAAGGGGATGTCCGCGTCGGCCTCCCGGAGCGGAATCGGCAGGGCAGGAAGCCGTTCGCGCAGGGGAATCCGATAGACTTCCGCCGCCCAAGGCCTCCGTCCCCGTCGGATGCAGGCTTGGTAGGTCGTACGATGGGATGGGGGCACACTGTCCGGCGGAACCAAAAGCACCCGCTTCCCGACCCGGACCAAGTCGATTTCCACGAGGTTCACACGGCTGCTCAGGCACTCGCGCTGCTTCTGGCGGAACTTTTCCTGCCCCTCCCCGGGAAGTTTGTTCGAGGGGCTCAACAGTTCCAGCGTCGTCACGACCTGCCGGCCGGAGCCAATGTCGATGATGTTGAGGAATCGCTCCGCGACCTCCTCCGGTGGAAGCTCGAGCACAAGAGGCTGCGCCGTTGCGACTCCCGAGGCCGAGGGTACATCCGACGCTTGGCCGCCGGTCTCGACCACATGGACATCCGGGCGAAAGCTCCGTTCCGTCCCGAGCGCGAATTCGACGAACACCCGCTCCTCCACCTCCGCTCGAAGGTCGGACGGGAGTCGCTCTTGGATCCGATCGCGAGCGTATACAATGAAGCTCGTGTGGACCGAGCGCCAATGCGCTTCCAGATAGGGGTCCATTCCCGGGAAAGGGCTGGCCATGGCTGCATCCCTTCGTTGGGCGAGTCGGGGGCATGCGCAGGTCCGTGGACAGCGCATGGGGGCGCGTCTTCCCCCCCACTCTAGACCCCGCAACGCCTCTGGGCAAGGGAATTCGGGGCCGACTCAGACGGAGTCATCACGTCAACTTTCTCTACGAATCCTCTGGGGATTCGTGGGGACACGTACTCATTTCACCGCTGGATCGACATTCGCTCCGTTCGGCGGAGGCTTGCGCCGCGGGCCCTGCCTGTCCGACGGGCGGAGGATTTGGGGGCGGATGGGGAAGTCGACAGGATTCAGGACCCCGAAATTCCCGGTTCAGGCCCGCGCAGAGCCCGACCAGCATGGCCGGTAGCGTCAGGAAATTGGGCAGTTTTCCGCTCCTCAGTTCGGTGACCACGCAGACCGCCACGAGCGCGAACGTCAGGAGGACACACCAAGGAAGTTCGTACGGCATGCCAAATCGCTTCGCAGTCCAGGGTTTCGAGGTCTCGTGCGCACGCGTACCGTGCTCGCGGTGGACACGCGATTGCGCGCGCGGGCGGGGGGCGGCGCGCCGGGCTTCCGCCTTCGCGCGCGGCGCTTCGGTGGACGGGTCCGCCCTGCACCCGCTCTCTCACGGATGTTAAGATCCACCTCCCCGCTTTCTCCCGGTGCAACGGGCTCGGTGATATTCAACCGGATCGCCCCGTCGCCGCAGGGAGGAAGCCCCGCACCACAAGGGCTCGGGGTCGGGTGAGAAACACGCCGTCAAGTGTACAACCTCTCGAAACCGCTGCACGGGTGGGCGCTCCCCCCCGCCCGCTCCGGGTTTTTCCGTTCCCACGCCCCCTTCCCGGCGCTATAATCCGCGCCGTCCCGCTACCCGCCTTTCCTCTTCCCCCAAGAGGCCTTCGCATGGACGTCATCGAGCGGATCCGGTCGGCCGGGGTCGTCGGCGCCGGGGGCGCGGGCTTCCCGTTGCACGCGAAGCTCACGACGAAGGTCGAGTGCTACCTCGTCAACTCGGCCGAGTGCGAGCCGCTGCTGCGGGTCGATCGTCAGGTGATCACCCGGGACGCCGCGAAGCTCGTCCGCGGGTGGCGCGCGCTCATGGAGGTCGTGGGGGCGACGAAGGGGATCGTCGGGATCAAGGAGAAGTACCACGACGGGATCGCCGCGCTCAAGGAAGAGATCCGCGCGAGCGGCGACGACCGGCTCTCCCTCCACCTGCTCGGGGACTACTACCCGGCCGGCGACGAGTTTTTGCTCGTCTACGAGCTGACCGGCCGCGTGATTCCGCAGGGCGGCTTGCCGCTCGCCGTCGGGGTCGTGAACAACAACGTCCAGACGCTCGTCAACGCGGCGGACGCGCTCGATGGCCGGCCCGTCACCCACAAGTGGGTCACGATCACCGGCGCGGTGAAGAACCCCATGACCGTCCGCCTCCCCACGGGCATGGCGTTCGGCGACGCCGTGGCCCTCGCGGGCGGCGCCACGGCGCCGGACACGCTCTTCCTCGACGGCGGCCCGATGATGGGGAAGCGCTGCGACGACCCGGAAACGCCGGTCACGAAGACCACGAACGGCATCATCGTCCTGCCGCGGAGCCACGGCCTCATCCGGCGGAACTTCCTCCCGGACGACCACATGCTCATCCGGGCGCGGTCGATGTGCGACGAGTGCCAGCTCTGCACGGATTTCTGCCCGCGCTATCTGCTCGGCCACCAGATCCGCCCCCACATGGTCATGCGGTGGGGGGCGTGGAGCACG
>JACPWG010000025.1 GCA_016197205.1 Planctomycetota bacterium | reverse complement strand
CGCGCAAAAATAACTGCGCAGACTCGGACCTCGAGGCTCCTGGGGGCGCGGCCCTCTGGGCCGCGCTGCGCGGGCCGGAGGCCCGCGCCCCCAGGCATCGGTCGATCCACGAAAATGTAAAGTAATTCTTGCGCGGGCGCAAATCCCGGCAGGGCTCGAACCGCCGCCGCGGTTGCCCACGGTCGACGCGGAGGTTTCGCTCCGTGGGGACGGCGACGCCCTGCCCTACGGAAAGCAGCCGATCGGGAAGTCCCTCCCGAGTTTGCATCCTGCCCAAATCCTTGCGAAAGAGAAGGAGCCGTCCGATGGCCGAGCTTGCAGGACTGAAGTGCGAGGCATGCAGGAAGGGCGCGCCGATGGCGACAGCGGCGGAGGTCGCGGCGTGGTCGGTCGAAATCCCGGAGTGGAAGGTGGTGGAGCGGGAGGGCATCCGGCGGCTCGAACGCGTCTTCTCTTTTCCTGACTTCGTGCAGGCGCTCGGGTTCACGAACCGGGTCGGAAAGTTAGCGGAAGAGGAGGGCCACCATCCGGCGCTCCTCACGGAATGGGGACGAGTGACGGTAACTTGGTGGACCCACAAGATCCGGGGCCTGCACAAGAACGACTTCGTGATGGCGGCGAAGACGGACCAGGCTCACGCGGGCGGGTAGGGCCGAATGCAGGGCCCGCGCGGAATTCACTTCACGTCGCCCGCCGCGGGTCACCCCACCGGCGGATCCAGGGCGACCGCCGAACCCAAGCCGTCGCGCAGACTCACTCGGGCGGGGACGCCCGCACTCCCCCAACGCGCGTAGCCGCAACAAAGGACGAACACGGGTGCTACGCTTGTGGCACCGCTCACCACTCCTTCGCGCGCTGCGGCGAGCTTCGGAGCGCAGGCCCGACCCCCTCCCCTACGAGGGGAGAGGGTGGCGAGTGGGGCTTCCATCTAGGTTCCGTAGGTTCTTGGTGGCTCTCGCGGCCCCGACCCGCCTCGAAAGCCTGGGGGGGAGAACGAAGGCGACGCAAACAGTCCCATCACTCGACCCCGCAAGGGTAGTTGCGCTCGCGGCCGGCGGATGAGAACAAAGCGAAGGTCGTCCGTGCCCAGGCTCGGACGCTTGAGGATTCGCTGCGCAAGAGTCAACCGGCCCGGTAACTCAAGTCCGGGTCGACGCACGACCTACCTCTTGAGCTTCCACTGGTTGATGCAGAAACTCAGCGTCAGTTCGTCGCACTTCGCCTGGAGCGCCGACTGCTGCTCCTTCCGGAGGCCCGCGACCCGCGTGCGCAGGTCGCGCACTTCGGGCAGCGACGCGAGCTTTTCATTCAGCTCCTTCAGCTCGAGATCGATCTTCTTCACTTCCTCGTTGTCCACGGCGAGGGCCTGGCCGGCGACGCCGCCGCTTGCGGCCAGCGTCTGGGGGGCGGCACCCCCATCCCAGCCGGACACGGTGTTGACGGAGCCGTCTCCCCAACCGAGCTGCACATCGTTGCCGAGACCGATCGCCGGGGGCGAGCCGAGCAACAGGATCGACTGCGAACCCGCGGCAGGCAGCGTGGGTGCGGCCGGGTCGACGGTCGCGGTGAGATACCCATCGGCCTGCACTGCGGCCGCATGCGCCTGGGGCTGCGCCGCGATGCCGCGCCTCTTCCACTCCTCCGCGAGCAACGCCATGCGCCGCGTGAGCAGGTCCTGCACGCGGTCCCGGACCGCCTTGCACTCGTCGCGGGCCAGCAGTTTCTGGAACGCCGCGGTCAGGTCGTGCACCTGCGCTTCGTACTGCTGCACGCCGGGGTCGTTCCGCGCCTCCAGGGCCGTATTCTGGCCCCAGGTACCGGGCTTTCCGGCGTGCGCGTTCGGCCGGCAACCGAAGAGGAAGGTCTCCCCGTCCGGCGACCAGGCGACCGAGTTGAGCCAGCACTCGACGTGGTGCTTCGAGTGGAAGATGCACTCCTTGGAGGCGAGGTCGTAGATCCACACGTCGCAGCTCTCGTCCCCGATGGCGACCGACTTGCCGTCGGGGCTGTACCCGATCGACGTGATCCAGAAGGGCTGGTTCTTCGAGACCACCTCCCGGTTCCAGGCGCCGATTTCGACCTGGTAGAGCTTCTGGTCCTGTCCTCCGAAGGCGAGGTGGCGGCCGTCCGGACCCGCCGCGACCGCGAACATCGGGATGCCCATTTCCGCCTTCCAGATCGTGGCCAGACCCGGAAGCGACAGAAGGCGAACAAGGCCGTCCTGGGCCGAGGCGGCGAGGGACTTGCCGTCGGGGAACCAGGCCAGGTGGGTGACCTCCCCCGCGGCCTCGCCGGCGGTCTGCAGGAGGGAGAGGTCCTGGACGCGGCGGACCTCCACGGCCGCGCCGCGGGATAGGGCGACGAGCTTGCCGTCGGGACTCAGTGCCACGTTCTTCGCGCCGAGCTTCTCGAGCCGCGCGAGGCTCTGGTCCTCGCCCAGGCGTCGCACCTCCAGGGTGCCGTCCTCACAGGAGAACACCAGGATTTTCCCCTCGGCGTCCACGTCCATGGCAACGACGGGGGAAGCGGACAGGCGGCTGCGGCTCAGCATTTTTCGGCTCGCGGAGTCCCAGACGATCACCTCCCCCTCGCTGGTGCCCGTGACGAGGCGGCGGCCGTCGCGCGTGAAGAGGACGGCGGGGATATGGGACACGCCGTCGCCGCTCCGCTTCGGGATGAGGAACGAGCTGTCGAGGTCGATGCGCGGTGGGGGCGAGGTTGCGAGCGCCGGCGTGGAGGCTGGTGCGGGCACGGGCGATGGAGCGGAAACGGGGTCCGGCGCGGGCGCCGCCGCCGGCGCGGGGGCAGAGGCATCTTGCGAAGTCGCGGTGCGGGGGAGGGTGGCGGGCACGATGAGACAGGCAAGACCGAGCACGCCCGCGACGATGAAGCGGGCCGGGCGGGGCGTGACAGGACGGGACATGTGAGGGCCTCCGACGTAACGGCGTATCAGGCGAGGAAAGACCTTCGTCACTGAGACGCAGTACCCGGAGGCGTGAGGGATATTCCGAACTCGGGCCCAGCACGGGGCGGGGGCCCGGGGTCCGTGGCGGCGAATTTCCGACAGGTGGCTCAGCGCGAGTCGCGCCCTGGAGGCCGGATGCGGCTGGCCGCCGGCATCCGTGGGCGTGGTGGGCCGACTCCGTCAGCGCGGGTGGGCAGGCGGAGCAACGCCTGGAAGACGATGGCGTCATCCGGGCGTTGCGAATGCTGGGCGGGGCAGGAGCGCCACCGTCCCCAACTGCCATTCGCGCAAGCCGGCGTAGGAGGCGCCGCCGGGTGGGCGATGACGGCACCCGGAACGACCGCCTCCGCGGCCGGGCATTTCCTCGGCGATTTCGGCCGCCTGCTTCGTTGCGCTCGCTCGACGTAGTTCTCCGTTACTACGCCTCGCTCGCGCGCCTCGCGGGCGGCCGAACTTGCCTTCGGCTATTGGTCACCGACTTCCGTGGAGCGGTACTCAGACCTACGGCCCAGCCCTTTGAAGGTGATGTTGGACCACTTTCGCTCGCCGCAGGCAGGCTGTTCCCTTGGGCCTGCGGCTTGAGAGCGCCTTGTGGTGCAGGGCTTCCGCTTTCGCGCGCGGCGGTTCGGTGGACAGGTCCGCCCTGCACCCGCACCCACACGAAACGTTCGATGTGCCTCCTCGCTTCCCGTCGAGCTGCCGCCGCACCCAACCGGCTGCGTGATTTCCACCCGGTTGTCCCGCCGGTGCAGGGCGGAAGCCCTGCACCACAAGGGTTCGAGGCCGGCGGAGGCAAGCACCCAGAAATTCGCCCTGTTCCGCGGTCGAACCGTTGAGGGGCTGTTCCGCAAGGGTCGACTCGTTTGCCCTCCTTGAAAGGGCTGACCTACGGCCTGACCGAATGCTCCGCGGTAGAGGGCCGTGCCGCCCGACGAGCCGCCTGAAGGCGGAACTACGAGCGGCGGCGTCGGCCTGCCGGGACTGCGACCGCGGGTGGTCAACGGGCCGCTAGAGAAACCTCTGCTTTTTCAGGCGCGCCGGCGGACGATCGCCTTCACGGCTATCTTCCCCCTTGCCTTCCAGGGCCCGGCCGAGGTCCTCCAACTCCCGACGAAGCACGTCCCGCTTCTCGTCGAGTCGGCCCCGCTGCCGGGTCGCTTCCATGTCGAGACCGCCCTTGCTGCCACGCTCCTGCAACGCGTGGATGGCCCGTTCGATCTCATCCAGGGTTTCTTTGACTTCCCGAATGCGCGCTTCGACCTTGGCCCTACGCGGGCCTTCCTCGAGGACGTGGGCCAATTTTTCGAGCTCGCCTCGGAGCTGGACTTTTTTTTCTTCGATTTCGTTCCACCGTCGCCGCAGGTCGCCGCCCTTTCCGTCTTTCTTCGCCTGCGCCTCGAGCTCCTTCTGCGCCCGCTCAAGTTCGGCGAGGCCTTCCTTGATCTCCTTCGCACGGCGTTCGATGCGCTGGGGGAACGGCGCGCCCTCCGGCCGCTCGGGCAGGGGCGGCGGCTCCTTGCCGGTCACTTCAAGCAGACGGTGGCGAATCATCTCCGCTCGGGCCCCGAGTTCCTTGAATTGGACGCGAGCGTGCTCGAGCGCCGACGCGACGGCGCTCCGCTTTTCACGCGGCAGGTCCGCGCGGCCGAGGGCCTTCTCCAATTCCGCGATCTGCTCCTTCAAACCCCGGAGGGACTGGTCGACCTGCGCGCGATCGTGTTCGAGGTGCTCCTTTGCGGCCTGCGGCGGGAGGTGGTAGTAGTCCACGGCGCCGGGCGGCAGGTGTGGGCCCGGCTCCTCCGGCCGTCCTTCCTTGCGCTTCTCACCGCGCGCGTCCGGTTGCGCCTCCGGCCGGCGATCGGGGTGCTCTCGGCCCCTTTCACCGGCCCTTTCACCGGCCCTTTCACCGCCGGCGCCGCGTCGCTCCATCGCCCCACGGAGTTCGCCCGTCGCCCGCTCGAGCTGCTGGCGCTCCGCCGAGAGAGCGCCGAGCTGACGCTCGATGTCCGACTGTCGTTGCCGAAGGGCTTGAAGCTGCTGCTCGGGCCCTTGTGGCCCCGGACTCGGGGCGAGGATCGCGTGCAGCTCCTCCACGGCCTCGCGGTACAGTCCGGCCCGCTCCAGAATGCGCGCGGCCGCCACGTGCACCTCGGCCTCGGCGAGTTTGTGCATCACGTGCTCGAGCCGCTCGTGCTGGCCGGCGTGAAGCAGCTCCCGGGCCATCCACTTCAGGCTCTCGATCAGATCGAGCGCAGGGTCGGGCGGCGGCGGGATGCCGGGTCCTCCGCGCCCTCCCGGACCCCCGGGACCCCCGGGACCACCGCCCGGATGGAAGCCGGGACCGCCGGGGCCACCAACTCCACCGGAACCGCCGGGCCCACCCGGGCCACCGCCAGGATGAGAGCCTGGCCCTCCGGGACCCCCGGGACCGTCCGGTCCGCCATGCCGACCGGCGTCAGGGTGATGTCCCTCCGGTCCCTCCGGCCGATGCCCGCCGCCGCCGCCACCGCCGCGCCGGCCACCGCCAGGCCCCGGCGGGCCTTGAGGGGCTCGCCCGGGCGGATCGCCGCGATCGTCACCGGTCCACTCGATCCCGGGCGGCCCTCCGTCGCGGGGACCGCCGGGCTCTTCCGCACGTGAGCCCTTCGCACCGAGGGCAACGACGCCGAGGGCCAGGAGCGGGCCGGCCAGAAGCAAGCGCGGAAGCCGAGGTCGGGCCATCGTGCACCTCTGAATCGAATCGAGGGAAAAGGGCTGGATGTGCGCTGCGCGAAGCACAGGGCAGCCTACGAAGCGGGACAGCCACCTCAGAGAACGACCCGGGGGTGATTCTATTGTGGCCTTTTTCGGAGGT
Organism: Planctomycetota bacterium; assembly: GCA_016197205.1. Classification (GTDB taxonomy): domain Bacteria; phylum Planctomycetota; class MHYJ01; order WSZJ01; family JACPWG01; genus JACPWG01. The sequence continues at coordinate 24,096 of JACPWG010000025.1, read as the reverse complement.
GTTTCAAACCGCAGGTGCCGTTGGGCGGGACCGCCCGCGGGGCCCCGCGCCGCGGGCACGGCACCGCCGTTCCCCTACGACCGGCAGCCGATCGACCCCTGTAACCCGACTTTGAACCAGGCCTCTTTACTCGTTGCTTCTACGCCCGCCGAGGAGGCCGAGCCGGTACATCCAGTAGAGGAGTTGCAACACCGCTGCGACCGCCGCCGCGACATAGGTCATCGCGGCCGCATCCAGGACCGCGCGGGCGCCGTCCTCCTCGTCCGGTCGCAGCACCGCGCACTCGCGGAGGGCGACGACGGCGCGCGCGCTGGCATTGAACTCGACCGGGAGCGTGACGAGCGTGAAGAGCGCGGCGAGGGCGAAGCCCCCAACGCCGATCCAGGCGATGGCATGCGCCATCGGCCCGCCGCCTCCATACATGAGGAACCCGCCGAAGAAGATCAGGATCATCGAGAGATTCGACCCGATCATGCACGGCTTGACGAGCAGGGTGCGCAACGCGAGCGGTCCGTACCCGACTTTGTGCTGGATGGCGTGCCCGGCCTCGTGCGCCGCCACGCCGAGAGCTGCGAGCGACGAGCCGCCGAAGACATCGGGCGAAAGCCGCAGCGTTTTCGCGGAGGGATCGTAGTGGTCCGAGAGGAAGCCCGGCACTTCTTCGATGCGCACGTCCGAGCAACCGCTCGTACGCAGGAGTCGCCGAGCGGCCTCGGCGCCGGTAACCCCGCTCGCGGCCCGCACCTCGGCGAAGCGCGCGAAGGTGGACTTCACACGCCACTGCGCCCAAAGGGAGAGGAGGAGCGCGGGGACCATGCAGACGAGCCAGAGCGGATCGATCCCGTAGCCGTAACCGTAGCCGAGGGCGTGGGCCGGGATGGCAAGCTGGATAGGAAGGTCGGTGGGCATGATGTCCTCCAAGCATGGGGCAGGGGCGCGCCCTGCGCGCGCCGCGCCGGCGTTACACGTGACAGTCAAAATCGGCAACGGGCCCGGGAGCCGGCTTGTGCCGCCTGGCGGCCCGTGGGTCGGCGACCGGGAGTCGACTGTGGGCAGCCTCCATAGTATTACCGGGCGCCGGGGTGGTGTCAAGCGGCGGGCGGATGGCGGGGGCGGGAAGCGCGCATGTGAGCGGAGATCCAGCGAGTGCGTGGGTGGGTGGGTGGCGAAGCGCAATCGGCAGTCGGCTCGCCCTCGCTCGCCCTCACCCCAGCCCTCACCCGCTTCTCAGGCGAGGGAGACCGCGCGTGGCCGGGCACGACGCGTTGGTTCCACACAGCGGCCCCCATCCCGCCCCGTTCGCGCGCGTTGACACCTCGGCGGCCGGCGGGTATAGTGCCGGCTTCCGCGGCGGGCGCTCCCCCACCACGGCACCGCGCTCCACGGCACGCGCCCCCGCCCCGATCCACCGTCCCCCTCGCCGGGCTCCCCCATGTGCGGCATCGCCGGTCTCGTCTATACGCAGGACGACCTGCAGGTCGAGGAGGCGCTCCTCCATCGCATGCACGGCACGCTCCGTCACCGCGGACCGGACAGCGACGGCTTTTACATCAGCCCGGGCAAGAAGGCCGGCCTCGGCTTCCAGCGACTCTCCATCATCGACTTGACGACCGGGCAGCAGCCGCTCTCCAACGAGGACGGCACGATCTGGGTCGTCTTCAACGGGGAGATCTACAACTACCAGGAGCTGCGCAAGAGCCTCGTCACCAAGGGACACGTCTTCAAGACCAACACCGACACCGAGGTCATCGTCCACCTCTACGAAGATCAGGGCTCGGCCTGCGTCCACTACCTCCGCGGCATGTTCGCTCTCGCGGTCTGGGACGATCGCAACCAGGAGCTCGTCCTCGCACGCGACCGCCTCGGCAAGAAACCCCTCGTCTACGCCATGGACCCGCGGGGGATCTTCTTCGGCTCCGAGATCAAGTCGATCCTCGAAGTGCCCGGCATCCCGCGCACCGTGGACCCGGTCGCGCTGGACCACTACCTCTCGTACCAGTACGTGCCGGCGCCCTTGACCATGTTCAAGGGGATTTCGAAGCTCCCGCCGGGCCACTTCCTCGTGTACCGGGGCGGGCAGGTCCACAGCTACCGCTACTGGTACCCGGCCCCGGCGCGCGTGCAAATGACGAGCTTCCAGGACTGGTGCGACGAGGCCTTCTCGCGCATCTTCGAGGCCGTGAAGGTCCGGCTCGTCAGCGACGTCCCTCTCGGCGCCTTTCTGAGCGGCGGCATCGATTCCTCGATCGTGACCGGGCTCATGAGCCTCGCCACCAACGCGCCGGTGAAGACCTTCTCCATCGGCTTCGAGGAGGAGGACTACTCCGAGCTGCCCTACGCCCGGCTCGTGGCGCAGCACTTCAAGACGGACCACCACGAATTCATCGTGAAGCCGGACGCCGTCTCGGTGCTGCCGAAGCTCGTCTGGCACTACAACGAGCCCTTCGCGGATTCGTCGGCGATCCCCACGTACTACCTGGCGAAAATGACGCGGGAGCACGTTACGGTCGCGCTCTCGGGGGACGCGGGGGACGAGTGCTTCGGCGGCTACAGCCGGTACCTGGCGGCGAAATTCGCCCGCTACTGCGACCTCTTGCCGGCCTTCGCGCGCCGCGGGATGGCCGCCGGCGTGCGGGCCTGCCTCGCCGCCGTGCTGTCGCGCGAGACGCGCTCGCGGAAACGCTACCGGTTCCTGCGGCACCTGCACCGCTCCCCCGCGCGCCGCTACTTCGAGTGGATCAGCGTATTCGAAACCGACGAGAAGGCGGCGCTGGCGGCGGACGGCGACCCTTTCCTGCGGGAGTACACGCCCGCCCTGCTGGAGGAGGCGTTCAAGGGCTCGCCCGTGCGCGACCTCGTGGGTCGGACGGCCTTCGCGGACCTGCTCACCTACCTGCCGTACGACTTGCTCGTGAAGATGGACATCGCGACGATGGCGAATTCGCTGGAGGCGCGGTCCCCTTTCCTGGATCATTACGTGGTGGAGTTCGCCCTCGCGGTGCCGTCGAGCCACAAGATCTCCTGGGGGACGACGAAGTTCATCCTGAAGAAGGCGTTCGCGAGCCTCCTGCCGAAGGAGGTCCTGGAGCGGCCGAAGATGGGTTTCGGCGTCCCGATCGGCCGGTGGTTCCGCGGGGACCTGAAGGAGATGCTGCGCGACCACCTGCTGGACGGGCGGGCGCGCGGGCGGGGGTATTTCCGGCCGGAGTCCGTGGAGGCGCTCCTCGAGCGGCACTTGTCGGGGGCCGCGGACGAGTCGCACAAGCTGTGGGCCCTGCTCGTCTTCGAGCTCTGGCACCGGATGTTTCTGGACACGCCTGCGGGGGTCACGGCATGACCGGGCAGCCTTTCGAAAAAAAGAGCGATGGCGACGACGCCGGCGACGCCGGCGCGAGCGCAAGCTCGTGGACCCGGGCCCGGGCCGTGCTCCAAGCGGTGCTGGCAACGGTCGGTTTCGGCCTGGGTTGCTGGGGCCTGGCGCGAAGCGTCCCGATCCTGTACGACGAGTTCCGGCTGGTCTCGCACGGGGTCCCGACGGCCGGGGTGGTGACGGAGAGGAAGTTCCGCGGGCGCGAAACCGTGCTCGTCCTCGAATACCCCGGTCCGGACGGCGCGGCCCTCAGCGTGGAGCGGTACGTCCTGGGCCAGGCGTGGTACATGGCGGGCCCGGGCTCGCTGATGGGCATGAGATACCTGCCGGAGAATCCGCAGGTCGCCCACGTGCTGCGGAGCGACCTGGAGCTGACCCGCTCCTCGATCGTGGTGGCGCTTTGCCTGACGGCGGTGCTTTGCTTCCCGTGGGTGTTGCGAAGGGGGCTGCGAGTGCTGCTCCGCTAGCGGCCCCAGGACGAACTTCGGACACCCTCGTCGATGCGGTCGCGGCGGGTCGCGGCCCACGTCGCCGTTCGCGCCGGCCGGCCGGCGCTCCGTAGCTCCCGGCGAGCGAGCGCAGGAGGGCGTCCCGCGCCCCCAGGAAGCGTGTCTGGACTTCGTCCACCGGCAGCCACGGTCGCGGCGACGAGCGCGCGACCCGCTGCCCGATCGGACGCGGAGGCGCAACCGCGGACGAACCCATTCGATGACGAATTGAGGTGAGACCCATGGACGTCCCGCTTCTCGACCTGAAGCTGCAATACCGTTCGATCCAGGGCGAGATCCACGCGGCCCTCGAGGAGGTGTTCGAGAGCCAGCGCTTCGTGCTCGGCAAGACCGTGGAAGCGTTCGAGCGGGAGATCGCGGCCTGGATCGGCTCGCCGCACGCGGTGAGCTGCGCGAGCGGGTCGGACGCGCTCCTGCTCTGCCTGATGGCGTTGGGCGTGGGCCCCGGGGACGGCGTGGTGACGACGCCGTACAGCTTTTTCGCGACCGCGGGCGCGATCGCGCGGCTCGGTGCCGTGCCGGTCTTCGTGGACGTGGAGGCGGAGACGCTGAACCTCGACCCGGCGCGGCTGGCGGCGTACCTGGAGAAGGAGGCCGCGCGGGACCCGGTGACGGGCCAACTTCGCGACCGGCGAAGCGGCTGCCGGCTGCGGGCGGTGCTGCCGGTCCATCTCTTCGGCCGCTGCGCGGACATGGCCAGGATCGGCGAACTCGCGCGCGCGGCGGGGTTGCCGGTCCTCGAGGACGCGGCGCAGGCGATCGGCGCGACCTGGAACGGCCGGAAGGCCGGTCGGATGGGGCTGGCGGGTTGCTTTTCTTTTTTCCCTTCGAAGAACCTCGGCGGCTGGGGGGACGGCGGCCTGGTGACGAGCGAGGACGCGGCCTTCGCGGAGCGGGTGAAGCTCCTGCGCACGCACGGGAGCGTGGAGAAATACTATCACAAGGTGGTCGGGATCAACTCGCGGCTGGACGCGTTGCAGGCGGCCGTGCTGCGCGTGAAGCTGCGGCACTTGACGGGTTGGATGGAGAGCCGGGCGGCGGCCGCGGCCCGTTACGACGCGCTGTTCCGGGGGGCGGGTCTGGCGCCGAGCGTGGTGGGGTTGCCGCCCGCGCCATCGGCGACGGCGAACCACGTGTACCACCAGTACGCGATCCGTGCGCCGCTTCGGGACGGGCTGCGCGCGCACCTGAAGTCGCGCGGCGTGGAGTGCGAGGTGTACTATCCGGTGCCGCTCCACCTGCAGGAGTGTTTCCGGGGCCTGGGGTGGCGGCCGGGCGACCTGCCGGTCGCGGAGGAGGCCGCGCGGACGAGCCTCGCGCTCCCGCTCTTCCCGGAGCTGACGCGGGAGCAGCAGGCGTACGTCGTGGCGGAGGTCCGGGCGTTCCTGGGGTCGCCGGCCTAGGGGCCCGTTGACGAACTTCGGACACAGTCGTCCCGGCAGCGAGGCGCAGTGTGAGCCATGTGCAGGCCCGCGCGCCCAGGCATCGTGCCCGCACTTCGTCAACGGGACACTCGTCCGCCGGCGCCCGGAAGTCCCGTTCTTGCTTGACTTGGTCCGGACGCACGCCTATAGTGGCCGCTGCCTTCCTTTTCCCACGGCAAACGCCTCGCCGCACCTTCGAGGACACGCACACGCGCAGAGAGACAGGCATCGAGACCTACCTTCGGGACGTCAACAAGGTCCCGCTCCTCTCCCCCGAACAGGAGAAGCTCCTGGCGACGAAGGTCCGGAAGGGGGACAAGGCCGCACGCGAGGAGATGATCAAGGCGAACCTGCGCTTGGTCGTCAGCATCGCGAAGACCTACGTCAACCGGGGGCTGTCCTTCCTCGACCTCATCGAGGAGGGGAATCTCGGCCTCCTCAAGGCGGTGGAGCGCTTCGACCCTGGACGGGACTGCAAGTTCTCGACCTACGCGACCTGGTGGGTGAAGCAGGCCATTCGACGCGCGCTCGTGAACACGGCCAAGACCGTGCGGATCCCCAGCTACATGGTCGAGATGATCGCGAAGTGGAAGAGCACCTCCGTGGAGCTCGCGGCGCGGCTGGGACGACGGCCGCACGTGCACGAGATCGCGCAGGAAATGAACCTCCCGACCGAGAGCTACGAGATCCTGAAGCAGGCGCTGGTGACCTCGAGCAGCTCGGCGCGGCCCCTCAGCCTCGAGGTGATGTGGAGCGGACGGGACGGCCTCGCGGACCAGCAGATCAGCCCGGTGGAGGCCGCGGTCGTCTCCGAAGGGGACATGAAGCACATCCAGGGCCTCCTGGACGCCATCGAAGAGCGCGAGGCCGAGGTCCTGCGGCTGCGGTACGGACTGGTGGACGGCGAGCCGCTCACTCTCCGGGAGATCGGGAAGCGCCTCGGCATCACGCGGGAGCGGGTGCGGCAGATCGAGAAGGAGGCGCTCCGGAAACTCCATCAGCAGATGGTGCGGAAGGGGGCGACGGGCGAAGACATGTGACGAAAGTCCCAAATCCAAATCCCAACTCGAGCGAAGGCCCGAAACCCAAACGGACGACGAAACCACAAAGCCACAAAGGCACGAAGACCACGAAGCACGCTGTGTGAGGGGGGCGAGTTTGGCTCGGCCAAAAAACGCCTTTGTGGTCTTTGTGACTTCGAGTCTTTGTGGTTTCGTCGCCGGCGAATCTGGAGACGCTTTCAAGAAGTTCACCGGTAGGGGTCCAAATCCCAAATCCCGAGTCGGGCTCGCACCCGAAACCGAAAGGGAACCACAGATTTCCCAGGGCAGCGCCGGCCGCAACCCAAGGGACGAGCCACCGAAGACGCCGAAAACACCGAAAGACGAACCGCGAATTCCGCCAATTTCGCGAATTTTCTACCGAGAATTCGTTTCCGGAAAGACGAACTTTTGCGAGCTTGTGTCCCAGATCAACGGCGATTTCACAGATTCGCACTCTGGGTCACAACCGCGCAGAAGACTGCTGTTTCGGCAACAAATTTTCTCCAGTCGGCAATCCGTTGCAAGACCGAATCCGAGGGAACCGCAGGGCGCGCTGAGACCGCTCCCTCACGGTCGCGGTTCGGACTGGACGGGCCGACGTCGTCGGCTTCGAGGGTGAGTTCGGCTCACGACACGACGATTCGCATGCGTGCAGCGGCATCCAGGTGCTCGGCGCCCAAAGCTCGAATCTCAAATCTGAATTCTCAAATCCCCAGGGATGGAGAGTGACGTGCTCGATCTGACGAAGGTGATCCGCGACGTGCCGGACTTCCCCAAGAAGGGGATCCTCTTCAAGGACATCACGCCGATCCTGGCGAGCCCCGCGGCGTTCGGCGAGGTGATCCGGACGGTGGCCGGGTGGGCGAAGGAGCTCGGGGCGGAGGCGGTGGCGGGCATCGAGTCGCGTGGCTTCATCGTCGGCGCACCGGTCGCCGCGCAGCTCGGGCTGCCGTTCGTACCGGCGCGCAAGAAGGGGAAGCTGCCCTACAAGACGCGGTCGGTGGCCTACGCGCTGGAGTACGGCCAGGACGCGATCGAGATGCACGAAGACGCGTTCGCGAAGGGGCGCCGCGTCGCCGTCGTGGACGACCTGCTGGCTACGGGCGGGACGATGTCGGCCTGCTGCCGGCTCGTCGAAGACCTCGGCGCGCAGGTCGCCGGCTGCCTGTTCATCGTGGAGCTGGGGTTCCTGAAGGGGCGCGAGAAGCTCGCGAAGCACCCGGTGCGCGCGATGGTGAACTACGCGGGCGAATGAGGGGAGACGGATGATTGCTGATTTCCGATCAACGACCCGAACAAAGGCTAAATGCGACCGAGGGCGGCAAGTGGCTAGATCATGGCTCCACGTCCCAACGAGCTGCGGGCGAAATTTGAAATTTGAAATTTGACTTTTTGCAATTTGAAATTCGGACCGGCCGTGTGGGTCGAATGGGGGACTTTTACACAGAGACGCGGAGACGCAGAGGCCGGGCGCCGAGTCCACCCTCCTCTACCGGAGATAATCGCGAGCAACGCTCTGAGAGATCGATTTTAGCTTCATTTCGGCTTGTTGTTTCCGATTGCTGGTCCTCCCGACCGTCCGAACCGGCTCGGGCGGGGCGCGCGAAATGTGAACGCCCCGGACCGGTGGGGCTTCGGGACGCTGACGGCGCCACCTCGCCGGGAGTGTTCGATTCCCGCCGTCGGATTCGAGACGCCGTCCAATCCGCAATCCGCAATCAGCAATCCGAAAGCAGCAAGTAAAACAGGCCCGGGCCTCCCTGCGGAGACCCGGGCCTGTCTTTTTTTCGAACGTCGCGCGGCAGGCGCGGCGGCGGGAGACTACTTCTTCTTCTTCACCTGGCCCATGGCCCTCTTGGCTTCGAGCTCGGCGTTGTAGGCCTCGGACTGATTGATGATCACGAAGGCCCCGACCGGCCCGGGCACGCCGCCGTGAACGAGAAGGATGTTCTTTTCCGCGTCGGTGCGGATCACCCGCAGGTTCTGCATCGTCACCCGCTCGTGGCCGTAGTGGCCGCCCATCTTTTTTCCAGGATAGACGCCCTGCGAGATCGAGTGCTGGCGCCCGAGGGAGCCGGGGGCGCGCTCGCGGTCGGACTGGCCGTGGGTCGCGGGTCCGCCGTGGAAACCCCACCGGCGCACGACGCCCGAGAAGCCGCGTCCCTTCGTGAGCCCGATCACGTCCACCGTCTTCGCCCCCTTGAGGACCTCGACGGTCACCTTCTCCCCCACCTTCGGCTCGCCGCTTCCGTCCCAGAGCACTTCGCGGACGAACTGTGCCGGATCCGCCCCGGCCTTCTTGAAGTGGCCCAGGAGGGGCTTCGTCGTACGCTTCACCTTCTTCTTGCCGAACCCGAGCTGTAGGGCGGTGTAGCCGTCCTTCTCCTTGGTTTTCACCTGAAGGATCGGGCACGGGCCCGCCTCGATCACCGTCACCGGAATGGCGCGGCCGACGTCGGTCTTCGGATTCAGGAACTGGAAGTTCCCGACGTCCTCCGCGGTCACGTAGACCTGCGTCTGGCCGAGCTTCCGGCCCAAGATACTGGCCACCATCACGAAACTCCTTTCGGACCACGACTCTGTGAACCCGGCTCGCGGGCATGCCGACGGCACAGGTTCAGGAGGGCGGGAGGGGAAGGACGCGCGGACGCGCCCGGCCTGCCTCGCAACCCTCGATGAGCGGTCCGCCTCCGTGGCGGGAGGCCGACGCGCCGGCCGGGAAAACCCCGGCACGAGAGGCGGACATTATAGCGACGCGCGTTCTTCGGTCAAGCGAAATGGGCGCGCCGCGCGGCCCACCGCGTCCCGGCGCATCACCGGCCGTACGTGATCATCCACGCGCCGCTCGGCTGTCCCGGTGGATGCACGAAGAAGGCGTCGAAGGCCGCGGGCGCGGTCGTGACGCATTGCCCGGTGTCCGGGTCGGGCGCCCCGGCGGCTGCGGGCCGAGCGACGCAGCATGCCCGAAAAAGCTTGTCCCTCCCCGGACCGGGCGCTAGGATCTCTCCCGGGAGCTTTTCACAAGCGCGAGGAAACGGGCCCGCGGGAGAACGAGCCATGCTGGAGACGGCGAGCGCCATTCCCTGTCCGAAGTGCCGGGTGGACATGAAGATGGTCCACACCCAGGCGGGGGTGATGATCGACCTTTGCCCGCGCTGCGACGGCGTCTGGCTGGACGGGGGCGAGATCTTTCACTTCGGCAAGGACCACGCCCGGCTGCACTGGGCCCTCGAACAGGGCCTGCGCAGGCCCCACCCCACGGCCCACCACTGCCCGCGGTGCCGCGCGCCGCTCACCGAGGGCGGGCTGCTGTCCGACACGCTGCTCGTCGACCAGTGCGGCGCGTGCGGCGGGCTGTGGTTCGACAAGGACGAGCTGGAGCAACTGCGCGACCTGGAGGTGAGCGGCCACCACCCCTCGGCGGAGCGACGGGTCCGGCCGCCGCGCCCGGTCACACCCGGCGCCGCGCTGGCCGCGACGTCGGCCTGGGGCGTGGCCAAGCTCTACCTGCTCTCGGTCGGCGTGCTCGGCGTGCTGTACGGCATGCTCTTCCTCGCGCTCGCCATCGCGGCCCAGGCGGGGCTCTTCCCCCCTTCGGTCGCCGTCCTCGTCACGCTCGTCTTCGCGGGCCTGCAGTTCCTGCTCAGTCCGTTCCTCATGGACTGGACCCTCCCGTTCACGTGTTCCCTGCGCTGGGTCACGCGCGAACAGCTCCCGGGTCACCTGGTCGGCTTCCTGGAGCGGCTGTCGAAGGAGCACAACATCCCGTTCCCGCGCTTCGGCATCATCGACGACGGCACCCCCAACGCGTTCAGCTACGGACACGCGCCGTCGAATGCGCGCATCGTCGTCACGCGCGGCCTGCTCGAGCTGCTGGAGCCCGAGGAGAGCGAGGCGGTGGTCGGGCACGAGCTGGGGCATGCGCTCCACTGGGACATGCTGGTGATGACCGTCGCCGCGCTCGTCCCCATGTTCCTCTATATCATCTTTCGTGTGGCGATCCGGATCCGCGGCCGAAAAAACAATCCCGGCCCCCTGATCGCCGCCGCGGCCTACCTCCTGTACCTGATCAGCGAGTACGTGCTGCTCTGGTTGTCGCGGACGCGCGAATACTACGCGGACGCCTTTTCGGGCCAGGCGACCGGCAAGCCGTCCGCGCTCGCGTCGGCGCTCACCAAGATCGCCTACGGCCTCGCCGGCGACCCGTCGCGGCGGAAGGAGGGGGAGGACGCCGGCGCGAAGGGCAAGTCGGAGGGCTCGCGCCTGGACGTGATCCGCGCCTTGGGGATCTTCGACCCCGCCGGGGCGCGCGCGCTGGTCGCCTCGACGGTCTCGACGGCGACGAGCGAGCCCGGCAAGCCGCCGCAGGTCGATCGCGAGCGCCTGAAGGACGCGATGCAGTGGGATCTCTGGAACCCGTGGGCCGGCTGGTACGAGCTGCACTCCACGCATCCGCTGCCGGCCAAGCGCATCCAGCGCCTTTCCGATCAGGCCGAGGCCGTGGGCCAGCAGCCGTATGTGCGCTTCGATCGCAGGCAGCCCGAGTCCTACTGGGACGATTTCCTGCTCGACCTGCTCTTCCTGCTCGCGCCGTGGCTCCTGGCCGCGGCGGGAATCGTGCTCGGTGTCCGGCTCGCGCCCGGGGGCGGCGCGCACGTCCTGGGCTCGGCGCTCATCGGCTTCGCCCTGGGGTCCCTGGCGAGCACGCTCTACCGGTATCGGGGCCGGCTTTTCCCGAAGGCCTCGGTCGCGGGACTGTTGCGGAACGTGAAGGTCTCGAACGTGACCTCCATCCCGGCGACGCTGAAGGGGCGGGTCATCGGCCGCGGCATCCCCGGCTTGATCTGGTCCGAGGACCTGGTCGTCCAGGACTCGACCGGGTACCTCTTCCTCGACTACCGGCAGCCGCTCGGCGTGATCGAATTCCTGATCGGCCTCTTCCGCACCGGTGGCATCATCGGGAAAGAAGTGACGGCCACCGGCTGGTATCGCCGGGCGCCCATCCCGTATTTCGAACTGCGGACGCTGACCTGGGACGACGGGGGGAAGACGCGCACGAGCACCTGCTACGTCTACGCCATGAAGCTCGCGGTCGAAGCGGTGCTGGTTTTCGCGGGGTGCTACCTGCTTCTTGCGAAGCTCTGAGGAGGTGACGCGAGACGCCGGGCATTCCGGGCGACGGTCGCGCGGAGAGGAGGCCGCCGGGCTGCGCGAGGTTGGAAAATGCGGCTTGAGTGTCGGATTTTTTTCACACAGAGACGCGGAGACGCAGAGGGTTCTCGAGCCATTGAACACCGCTCATCCGTCCGCGGTAGCAACCTGCAATTTGAGATTTGGACCCCTACCGGTGAGCTTCTTGAAAGCGTCTCCAGATTCGCAGGCGACGAAACCACAAAGACTCGAAGTCACGAAGACCACAAAGGCGCTTTTCGGCCGAGCCAAACTCGCCGCCCTCAGTGACGGTCCTTCGTGGTCTTCGTGCCTTGGTGGCTTGGTGGTTTCGTCGTCCGTTTGGGTTTCGGGCCTTCGCCCGAGTTGGGATTTGAGATTTTGCAATTTGGAATTTGAAATCGGGCGTGGTTCAAATCGCCGCCGACGCAGAGCCCAGCCGACAGCAATGCCTGACCTCGTGGGCACGGCAGCGCCGTGCCCCTACGGTGTTCGGCCGACGGCGAGCTGTGACCCGGATTTGAACCATGCCTGAAAGCGGAGGCAGCGAGTCGGTTGGGACAAGCCGGCTCCCCGCGCTCCCGCCCTCAGCGGGCGACCTTGGCACTCAGCCGCCTCCGTTCTCCCGTCGCCCTCCGGGCCATGGGCACTCGTCGTTCCCCGTCGTTCCCCCTTGCTCCCTTCGCTCTCCGCCGCCCCCCTCCAGCGCAGGCCCTCCTCTTCCGTCCACTCCACCCTCCCTCTCAGGACCCCGGATGACCACTCCCGACTGGACCCTCTCCCCCGACGTCCGCTCCGCCTCCACGCTCCCGGCGGAGTTCTATCGGGAAGCTCGCTATCTGGAGCTCGCCCGCGAGCGTGTCTTTGCGCGGTGCTGGCACTTCGTGGGGGACTCGGACCGGGTGAAGGTCCCGGGGCACGTCCGCCCGCTCACGCTCGGGGAGGGCTGCCTCGACGAACCGATCGTGCTTGCGCGGGACGGCGAGGACCGGCTCCACTGCCTGTCCAACGTCTGCACGCACCGAGGGAACATCGTGGTCGAAGGGGAAGGGCCGGCCTCCTCGCTCCGCTGCCGCTACCACGGCCGTCGCTTCGGGCTCGACGGCCGCTTCCTCTCCATGCCCGGGATGGAGGACGCGGTGGGCTTCCCCTCCCCCGCCGATGACCTGCCTCGCGTCCCCTTCGGCTCGTGGGGCAAGTTCCTCTTCGCCTCGGTCCGGCCGGGCTTCCCGCTCTACGAACTGCTGCGGGAAATGCGTTCCCGGCTGGCGTGGCTGCCGCTCGACGCCCTCGCGTTCGAACCGACCCTGTCGCGGGACTACCGGGTCGCCGCGAACTGGGCCCTGTACTGCGAAAACTATCTCGAAGGGCTGCACATCCCGTTCGTGCACCATTCCCTTGCCGGCGCGCTGAACGCGACGGAGTACCGGACCGAGCTGTACCCCTACGCCAGCCTCCAGCTCGGGGTCGCATCCACGGGCGGCGAAGCCTTCGACCCGCCGCCCTCCGCTCCGGACCACGGCCGGCCGATCGCCGCGTACTACTACTGGCTCTTCCCGAACCTGATGTTCAATTTCTACCCGTGGGGTCTCTCGCTCAACGTCGTGACCCCGCTCTCGGTCGACCGCACGCGCGTGTCCTTCCTCTGCTACGTCGGCGACCGGCGCAAGTTGGAGGTCGGCGCGGGAGCGGGCCTTGACCGCGTCGAGCGGGAAGACGAGGCGATCGTCGAGGCCGTGCAGAGGGGCGTGCGCTCGCGGTTCTACGCGCGTGGCCGATACTCGCCGCGACACGAGGCCGGCGTCCACCACTTCCACCGGCTGCTGGCGCGGTTCCTGGCGGAGCCGTAGGCTCCGGATTCTTGCGCGTCGCCGCGGCCTTGCCACCGACCTCCGAAACCGAACCGCGAGCGTGAGCGAGCGGTCCCGCGGCGTTCTCCTACAACGCCCGGTTTCATCTCGCCCCGGGTGTTCGAACCCGCGGCGCCGACGCACAAGGGCTCGGCATGACCGCACGACCCAGCCGAGCCCCGCCGGTCGCGGGCAGGTCGGCGGGATCGGACCCCGGGGTGCGCGCGGACACGCCGAGACCGCTCCCTCACGGTCGCTGTTCGGAATGGCCCGGTCGCGGCACGCGGGCGCCGACCCCGCACGCCGTCCCTGGGGCGAAAACTCGCCTGGGCACGGCGATCACGCCGTCGCCTGCGCGGGGCGCAGCACCTCGCTGACGGCTTGGAGGAGTGCCGCGGAGGCGAACGGCTTCGCCACCCAGCGGACGCCCGACTCGCGCAGGAACGTCGCCGAGACCTCGCTCACGGTATCGCCGGTCGTGAAGAGGATCCGGGCCGCGAGCGCGGGACGGTTGGCCAATACCCACTGGTACAGTCCTCGACCGTCCAGCTCCGGCATCCGTACATCCGAGATCACGGCGTCGAATTCGCCCGCCTGCAGGGCCGCGATGGCCAGGTGCCCGGAGGCCGCCTGCACCGGTCGGGCGCCTGCCTGGTCGAGAAGCGCGCACACGAGGTCCCGCACGGGGGTTTCGTCATCCACGACCAGGACCCGCGTCCCGGGCAGCGTCACCGGCGCCGGCAACACGTCCGACGGCCGCAAGCTCGCGGTCGCGTCGGGCAGCGGCAGGACGAGGCTGAACACGGTCCCGCCCCCCTGCCGATCCCCGGCCTCGAGCCGTCCGCCGTGGTCCCCCACGATCTGCCGGCTGATGGTGAGCCCGAGGCCCGTGCCCTTCCCGGGCGGCTTCGTGGTGAGGAACGGTTCGAAGAGCCGGGCGCGGACGATCGGGGAGAGCCCCGGCCCATCGTCCTCGACACGCACGGTCATCGCCCGCTCGCCGGCCGCGGCCCGCACCCAGATGTGGCCGCTGCCACTGTGGTCCGCGATGGCCTGGAACGCATTCACGAGGAGGTTCAGGAAGACCTGCTGGAGCTGGTATTCGTCGGCGTCAATTTCCGGGCAGCCCTCGGGAAAATCGATCTCGACGGCCACGTTGCTCACGGTGAGATGGTACTTGAGCAGCGCCACGGTCCGCTCGACCACGTCCTTCAGCGAGATCCGCTTCCGCTCGGGCGCGTGTTTGCGGGCGAAGCCGAGCAGCCCCTGGACGATCTCCCGGCAGCGATTGGCCGCCTCATCCAGCGTGAGCAGCCGGCGACGGATGAGTTCGTCCTTCACCTGGTGCCGCAGGATGGAGGCGAAGCCGATGACAGCGGCGAGGGGGTTGTTCAGTTCGTGGGCGATCCCCGCCATGAGCTGGCCGAGGAGGGAGAGCTTCTCGCCCTGCGCCAGGTCCTCGGGCGTTGACTGGGGACCGCGCGCCTCGCGAAGGATGACGACCGAAGAGGGGCCGTGCCGACCGGGCGTCTGGAAACGAGCGACCTCGAACTCCCGTTCCGCGAGACGGAGGCGCGCGCCGTCGCGGACCGCTTGGGAGGCGGCGGCCAAACGATCCGCGAGCCCGACGCCGGGAGTATCCGAGGTCCGCGTACCCAAGAGCTCCTGGGCGGCGCGATTCAGGCGAAGCACGCGGTCCTTGTCGTCGAGGAGCAGGACGCCGTCGGGAAAGACGTCGAAGGTCTCCTCCCAGGAGTGCCGCAGGCCCTCCAGGTCCTCGATAGCCCGGGCATTCGCCAGGGTGCCCCCGAGGTGCGCCAGGATCGGCGCCAGGCATTGGGCGTCTTGGGGCCGGAATTGGTAGGGCTGGCGTGCGGTGAGCACGAGGAGGCCGGCCACGCTCCCATGCCCTTGCAGCGGGAGGAGGAGCGCCGAGCGCTGGCCGAGCTCGCGAAGGACCACCAGGTCGGGCGGCTCCGCGCCGGAGCCGAGGTCGTCCCAGCGGACCGCGCTCGGCTGGGACAGGACGGACGTGAAGAGGAGGCCCGCCCCGCGCTGGGGACGGAGGAGCTCCCGGGCCGCCCCCGCGGCGTCGGCCGCGGCCAGCTCGCGGAAGCACTCTTCGTCGCCGTCCGGGACCAGGATGCCCGCGCGGTCAAAAAAAAGGAGCTGCCGCAGCTCGCGCGCAATATCGGGAAACACGGCCTCCAGCGGTCCCAGGGTGAGGTAGTTGAGGATCCTGCCCTGGCAGGAGAGCTCCAACTCCCGCGCCTGTCGCTCGCGCGCCTGCTGGTCGAGCAGCCTTCGCACGGCCTGCCCGCGCCGAAGCTGGCAGAGGACGGGACCCGCCAGGTCGACGAGGCCGGCCAGGGCCTGCCGGTCCTCGTCGGAGAGCGGACGCGTCTCGTTGGAGAGCAGGGTCAGGAAGCCGGCGGAGGTGTCGGGCGCGCCGGGGATGGGAAACCAGGCGAAGCACGCTTCCCGCGAGCCGGGGAAACGGAGGGAGCAGGTGACCCACGCGGAAATGGGGTCGCCGAGTTGGAACAGGCCGGCGCCGGTCAGACCGCGGAAGGAGAGGCGCGGCGCCTGGGAGGGACTGACCCCGGGCACGGCCAGCACCTGGGCGCGGCAGGGCCAGCGCGAAGCCACGTACTCGAGAAGGACCTGGACAGCCTCGTCCAGGTCGCGCGCGCTCCCCAATTCCGCGGGAACCCTTGAGAACGGGCCTTCGACGCCACGAGTCGTTTTGCCGGCAAGTGAAACCATGTTGCCTTCCCCGCTTACATGCCTCCGGCGATGCCTGCCCCGTCGCCCGGTTTGGTTGGACGGCTTGAGGGCCGTCCGTCAATCCCCCAACGCGGCGTAGCCGCGAGTATGTTGCTGGAGAGGGCTGCGGCGGAGGCGCGGGGCCGGCTACTTGCCGTTTCGCAAGCGGTGGGCGCCGCCCGGCGTCGCGCCGGAGCCGGTTCCCGAGCGGAGGGCCGCCGTCACGGCCGCGGTGAGCCCTTCGAGCTTGAAGGGTTTCGGGATCCAACCGTCGATGCCGATGGCCCGCATCGACTTTTCCTCCGCCTGCCCGTACACGCCGGTCATGACGAGAATGCGTACGTCGCGCGTGTCGGCCAGGGAGCGAATGCGACGGCAGACCTCGAAGCCGTCGACGCCGGGCATCGCCAGGTCGAGGATGAGGAGCGCCGGCGGGCGGGCTCCGATGCGCAGGAGGGCGTCGTAGCCGCTGGCGCAGGTTTCGAACCCGTAGCCCGGAAAGACCGGCTCGAGGGCGACGACCACGAAGTCCCGGATCGCGTGCTCGTCGTCCACCACGAGGATCGTGGGACGCGTCTCCGGGCCCAGGTCCGCCGGCACCGGCATCGACTGCCGCGCGAGAAACTCCGCCACGTCCCGCCGCTGCAGGCGATGGTGCCCGCCCGGGGTCGTGAAGGCCTGCAGCCCCCGCTCCTGGATCCAGTTCAGCACGCTCACCCTCGACACTCCGCAGAGCCGCGCAACTTCCCCCACCGTCAGGGGGCGTGTGTCGTTGTCGTCCCGCATCGGCTGACCTCTCCTCTCGACCCCCGCGAACGCCCGACCCTCGAACGCGCGCTGCGCGGGAGCTGCCGCACCAAACCGAAGTATACCCCGAAGGGGCGCCTTGTCAACTTGAATGTTTCTTAGTTTTATTATTTCTATTAGTTTTATTAGAATCTGTCGACGCGTACCCGGAACCGACCCGGCGGCTTGCTCCATTCCCCGCACGGCGGGTTGCTCCACCGGCACCGGCACCGGCACCGGCACCGGCACCGGCACCGCGTCCGCGGACCGCGGATCGGTCCTGCTCCTTTTTTTTCTCGCTCTGCGCGCAGGCGGCGAACGCCCGGGCCACTTCGGCCTCGGTCAACGCACGCGCCTGGCCGTAGGGCAGCCCCCCCAGCTCGATCGGGCCGATCCGCACGCGCCGCAGCTTCACCACCTCGTGGCCGACCGCCAGGCACATCCGTCGCACCTGCCGGTTCTTCCCTTCGCGCAGCGTCAGGCGCAGCCACGTGCTGCCGTCGTTCGACTTGATCGGCTCCGCGCCGGCCGGCAGCGTCCTGTACCCGTCCTCCAGCGTCACGCCGGTGCGCAGCCGCTCCAGCTCCTCCGCGGTCACGACGCCTTTCACCTTCGCCTCGTAGACCTTCTCCACGCCGTACCGGTCCCCCGCGAGGCAGTCGCCGAACCGCGTGTCGTTCGTGAAGAGCAGGAGGCCCGAGGTCGGGGCGTCGAGGCGACCGACCGGGAAGACCCAGGTGCCGAGGTCGGGGAGGCACCCGTAGACGGTCGGCCGTCCCTGCGGGTCGTAGTAGGTGGTCAGGAGTCCGGACGGTTTGTAGAGGGCCAGGTAGACCTTGGCCGCGGACCGCACCGGCCGGCCGTCCACCGAGAGCTCTTCCGCTTCGGGCTCCGTCCATCGGCCGGGCTCGCGGCAGACGGCGCCGGCCACGGCGACGCGGCCCGCGCGAATCAGCGCCTCCGCGTCCGTGCGCGACGCCACGCCGAGCTTCGAAAGGACGCGTGCCAGCTCGTGTCGCGGACGGCCCGACCCGGCGCCTGCGCCCCTGCCGCCCGCCGAGGCGCGCGCCTCTTCGCCTTCGTTCCGGCGCCGCCAGGGCTGCCGCTTGCCGAAGCGCCTCATCCGCGGCTCCTCACGTACACCAGGTCCCGGGCGACGGCACCCGGATCGACAGGCAGGTCAACGCGCCGTCCCCCTTGTGGAATTCGGTCACCCGGACCGGGCACGCACGGAGCCCGCGCGCCACGAGCAGCGCCAGGGTACCCGGGCAGTCCGCCGACACGAGGATGCGGTCCCCGAGCGGCAGGCAATTCGATCCGACAGGCTCCGGCACCGCGAGGCACTCCAGGCCGGCCGCCTCGAAAGGCGCAGGGTCGAGCACGCCCGGGGCGAGCAGGACGAGCCCGGGGGCCGCGAGGCCGCATGCGGACTTGAGGTGCAAGCCCGCGCGGACAACGACGCGAACGGTTTCGAGGCCGTCCAGCGCGGCGAGGCGCTCCAGGCACTCGAGCCCGGCGAGGTTCGTGCGTCCGGAGAGCCCCACGAAGAGCCGCCGCCCTACGCGGAGCACGTCGCCGCCGTCGAGGGTCGCGGGGGCCTCCATCCGTTGCACGCCATACCAGCGGGCCAACGCGTCCGCGACCGGGCCGACCTCGCCTTGCCGGGACGGGGCGCCGGGCCGGGTGAGGAGGGCGCGACCGCCCGCGACGACGGCGCAGTCCTCCACGAACGAGGCGTCCGGGAAGCCCTCGTCGGCCGGCAGGACGACCACTTCCGCCCCGGCCTCGCGCAGCGCGGACACGTAGCCCGCGTGCTGGGCACGGGCGGCCGCCACGTCGATCGCGACGGGGTCACGCCGGAGACAGCGCGCGTAAGAAGCCGGGACCTCGCGGACGAGCACGGCCGCGGGCAGCGCGAAGGGGACCGGCCGCCGCTCGAGCGTGAGAAAGCTCCAGGCATAGCGATTGCGTTCGTCCGGCTCGTGCTCTTCGCGCGCGACCTCTACCCAGGCGGCCGGGTCGAAGGCGGGAAAGCGCGTATCCCCATGCAGGCGCGCACGCACCCGCGTGAGATGGATCCGGTCGGCCCGCGGGAGAAAATGCTCGTACACGACCGCGCCGCCCCCCACCATGACCTCTTCGACGTTGCCGGCGAGCACCAGCGCCTCGGCGGGCGTGCGCGCGACGAGGACGCCCGTCGGGAGGCCGGGCTCGGGGCGGGAGGTGAGCACGATGTTCGTGCGGCCCGGGAGCGGCTTCCCGATCGCTTCGAAGGTGCGGCGCCCGAGGACGACGGGCTTGCCGAGCGTGAGCTTGCGAAAGCGCTTGAGGTCCGCCGGCAAGTGCCAAGGGAGCCCCTGGTCGAGTCCGATCACCCCGTCCAGATCGGTCGCGACCACCAGGGAGATGCGCATGTCGGGGCCTCTCGCGGCGCGGGCCGCAGGCGGAGGTTGGAGAGCTCGGGGCACGGGGTGCCAGGGAGAGGTCGGGCGCAGGTCGGCCCTCACCCCGGCCCTCTCCCGCCACGCGGGAGAGGGCCGGGGTGAGGGCGCACATCGGCCGCAGCACAACCATCGGGGACGGCGCGCGGGAACGCATCGGCCGCATCCAGCACGCGCGGCACGGTGCGCGGCCGGACATCGGCCGCAGCACGAACGTCGGGGACGGCGCGCGCGTCCTGAACGACGGTGGGAGCTACACGGCGATCGGGGCCTTGATCGAGGGGTGACAGCGATACCCCTCGATCCGGATGTCTCCGTACGAAAAACCGTCGATGTCCCGGACTTCCGGGTTCAAAAAAAGGCGCGGCGGAGGGTACGGCTCTCGACCGAGCTGCTCGTCGACCTGCCGCAGGTGATTCTTGTAGATGTGGGCGTCACCCAGGGTGTGGACCAGCTCCCCCGGCCGGTTCCCCGTCACCTGCGCCACCATCGCCGTCAGGAGGGCGTAGGAGGCGATGTTGAAAGGGACGCCGAGGAAGACGTCCGCGCTCCGCTGATAGAGCTGGCAGGAGAGCCTGCCGGCGGCGACATAGAACTGGAAGAGCGCGTGGCAGGGCGCGAGGGCCATCCGCGGCAGGTCGCCGACGTTCCACGCGCTCACGACCAGGCGCCGCGAGTCGGGCTCCTTGCGGATCCGCTCGAGGACCTCCCGAAGCTGGTCGATGCGGCGGCCGTCCGGCGCCGGCCAGGCGCGCCACTGCGCCCCGTAGACCGGCCCCAGGTTCCCCTCGGCGTCGGCCCACTCGTCCCAGATCGTGACCCCGTGCTCCCGCAGGTACCGGACGTTCGTGTCCCCCTTCAGGAACCAGAGCAGTTCGTGCACGATCGACTTGAAGTGGAGCTTCTTCGTGGTCACGGCCGGGAAGCCCGCCCCGAGCTCGAAGCGCATCTGGTAGCCGAACACGGACAGCGTGCCCGTGCCGGTTCGGTCCGACTTTTCGACTCCGTGCTCGCGCACGAAGCGCATCAGGTCCAGGTACTGTCTCACGGTCGATCCTTCGAAGCTGCCCTCGCGTGACCGGGCAGGGTTCAATTCGGGCGGCGTATGGGTAACACGGATCCACGTCCGGACGTCGGGGCGGGCCGTGTGCCCGCCCTCGTGGCGGCGCCGCGCAGTCTAACGCCTTGCAGCCGATCGCGGGCGCCCACAAGGGTATCCTTTCAGTAAACCCATTCTCCCGGCTTGTCATCCTGAGCGGAGCGCCGCAGCGCGAAGCGAAGGATCCAAGCCAAGACCGACCCTCCAACTTCTCGACTGGCTCCCGGCCCCTGCCGTCTGCCGTTCGGGGACGTGTCGAGAAGAGCGGACCCACCCTTGGTTCGGATCCTTCACTTCGCTGCGCGCTGCGGCGCTCCGCTTCGTTCAGAGCCTGCCCTGAGCCGGGCCGAAGGGATGACATGCATCGAACGGGTTCACTGAAAGCTGACCCACAAGGGGCGCCCTTACGGTAGGCGGCCGACGGCCATCGGTGACCCAGAATTGAACCATGCCCGAAAACGACACCGCGCGCGCCCGGGGAGGGGCCCGAACGCGGTGGGGGATTCTATCCTCCAGTGGGCGAGACTCCAAGCGGAAAGGGCCCGCCGGAAAATTCCGCTCCGGCGCCGGCCTGACGGTCGGCTCCTGGAACCGTGGCCCACCAGCAGCACGGTGCGGGCCGGAGGCCCACGCCTCCCGCGAGTGGGCGACCCGCAAACGTCCTACTGGCCCGTTGACAAACTTCGGACACAGTCGTCAACTGTGCCACGGCGGGTCGTAACCCATGCGGCCGTTCGCGCGGGCCGGAGGCCCGCGCCCCCAGGCATCGTGACTGGACTTCCTCCACGGGCCACTACGGCCTTCCTGCGCGGGCGCAGAGGAGCCCGTCGCCGCTACCCGCGGGGGGTCGCCTCCGGCTGCACGGCCGCGGGGACGGTCGCCGCGGCGTCCCCCCCACCGCCCGCGGCGCCGCCCGCCAGGCCCTGGAGCGCCTTCGGCGAGTCCTTGGCCGGCAGGGAGAAATACAGCGTCGCGCCGTCACCCGTTTTTCCCTCGGCCCACGCATCGCCACCATGCCGCCGGGCCACCCGCTGCACGATCGCCAGGCCGATGCCCGTGCCCTCGAATTCCTCCGCGGTGTGCAGCCGCTGAAACACGCCGAACAACTTGTGGGCGTATTGCATGTCGAAGCCCGCCCCGTTGTCTTGCACCGAATAGACGTTCATCCCGTCCCGCACCTCCCCCCGAACTTCGACGACAGGCCGAGCCTTGTCCCGGCTGAACTTGAGGGCGTTCGAGAGCAGGTTCGTCCAGACCTGCCGGAGCACCGCGGCATCTCCCCAGGCCATGGGCAAGGGCCCGATCCGCAGGTCGAGTGCCTCCGCGCGCGCGCCCGGCTGCAGCCCGGAGAACGCGCTTCGCACGAGCTGGTCCATGTCGACCTCCATCGGCGTCAGCGCCTGCCGCCCCCACCGGGAGAAGGCGAGGAGGTCGTCGATTAACTGCCCCATGCGCCGCGTGCTGGAGCGGATGATCTCCAGCATGCGTTGCCCCTCCGGGTCCAGCCGCGCGCCGGCCTGCTCGGACAGGAGCTCGCCGAAGCCGTCGATGGCCCGGAGCGGGGCTCGCAGGTCGTGCGAGACGGAGTAGCTGAAGCTCTCGAGTTCCCGGTTCACCGTCTCGGTCCGTTCCACCGCTTCTTTCGCGACCTGCTCGGCGGCCCGGCGTTCCACGACCTCGATCCGCAAGGCCGCGTTCGCCGCCGCCAACTCCGCGGTCCGTTCCTCCACGCGCTTCTCCGACTCGTCGTGCGCGACTTGGAGGGCCGCCTCCGCCTGCTTGCGGGCGGTGACGTCCTGCAGCACGGCAACCATGAAACGGACCCCGCCGTTGACATCGCGGACCGGAGAGACGCTGCTCGTCACCCAGACGACGGCGCCGTCGGGCCGGACGCAGCGCTTTTCAAGGGTGAAGCCCGGCCCCCCCGCCGCCAGCAGCCGAAACGACTCCAGCTCTCGCGCGCGGTCGTCCGGATGCGTCACGTCCGCGTTCGCCAGGCGCAGCACCTGCTCGAGCGGGCGTCCAACCAGCTCGCAGAAACGCTGGTTCACGAGCACGAAGCGGCCCGCGAGGTCGGTCTGCGCGATCCCGGCGATCGCCTGCCGGAAGAGCGCGGCCAAGCGGTCTTCGCTCTCTCGGGCGGCCCCTTCAGAGCGGACGCGCTCGCACACGACGGCGGCCAAGAGCAGGGTGGTGGCGGAGGCGATCCCGAGGAAGAGCTGCAAGTAGAAGAGGCTCTCGCGCGGGGTGCTGAGGGCGAAGGGGCCATGCCCGCGCCACGTGTTCCAGATCGCCAGGACCGCGGTGACGAACGAGGCCGCGGTCGCGCCGCGCTGGCCGTACCGCAACGCGGCCCAGATGAGCGTGGGAAAGATGAGGTAGGAGGCGGGATCCTTCCTCGCGTCCAGGGGGAAGAACCCGCCGAAGGAGGCGAGCACCGCGAGGACGAGCGTGGCCGAGAGTCCGACGGCCTCCAGGACGTGCCCAGGGTGGACCCGCACGAGGCGCGGCGAGCACCAGGAGAGGAGGAGCGGCGCCACGAGGACGTCCCCGAGCATGTCTCCCACCCACCAGGCTCGCCACGCGGGCCAGGCGTCGGAGACCGAAATCACTCCGCCGGCCCGAAGGCTGAAAACACCGACGGTGGCGGAAAGGAGCGTGCTCAGGAGCGCCGCGAAAAGGAACAGTCCGAGCACGTCCCGAACGCGCTCGAGGGAATTTTGGAGGGGGACGAACCGGCGGAGGAGGAACGCCCCGAGGACCGCCTCGAGGGTATTGCCCGTGCCGATGCCGCAGGCCACGAGCGGCGACGCCCCGGTCTGGTAGTTCACGAGGAGCGCGGCCGCCGCGATCGCCGGCCAAAGGCGATACCCGTAAAGGAGGAGGGCGGCGAGCGCGATCCCCGTCGGGGGCCAGACGAGCGTGGCGAAGCCCGCCTCGGCGTCCATCGACAGCCCGAGCCGCGCCGTGAGGTAGTAGCCGCAGAACACCGCGACGAGTCGAAACGCGTGGGCGCCCATCAGTGCTTCGGTGACTGGTTCAGCAGCAACCAGTACTTCCCAATGTCGGAAACGGCCCGTCCGAACGCCTCGAAGTTGACGGGTTTGACCACGTAGCTGTTGACGCCGAGACGATAGGCTTCCTGGAGGTCGGGGTGCTCGCGCGAGGAGGTCAGCATCACCACCGGGGTCCTCTTCGTCCGCTCGTCCGCTTTGAGGGCGCGCAGGACCTCGAGCCCGTCGACCTTCGGCAGCTTGAGGTCGAGGAGGAGCAGCTTGGGCCGGTCCTCGAGCCGGCCGGCGGCATAGGGCCCGCGGGCGAACATGAAGTCCAACGCCGCGTTCCCGTCCCGCACGACATGGACGTGTTCCCCGAGGCTGCACGACCGGAGAATCCTCAGCACCAGCTCCGCATCCTCCGGATTGTCCTCCACGAGGAGCAACTCAGCCTGACTCCAACTCATTCGCTTTTCCCCGCCAATCGGAGCCGCAAACCCGGGTCACGCTCGCGCCGCCCCGGCCCTTGGCGCCCGCGCAAGAATTACTTTACATTTCCGTGGATCGACCGATGCCTGGGGGCGCGGGCCTCCGGCCCGCGCAGCGCGGCCCAGAGGGCCGCGCCCCCAGGAGCCTCGAGGTC
>JACPWG010000024.1 GCA_016197205.1 Planctomycetota bacterium | reverse complement strand
GAGGCGCGCGACGGGCGTGAGCTTGCCGTCGCGACCGACCTGGACGACGACGTCCAAGAGGCGCGTCACTTCTTCCTGCGGCGGGAACTTCCAGGCAATGGCCCAGCGCGGGTGGTTCGACGTGAAGCCCGCCTCGTCGCGGAGCGGCAGAGAGTTCACCTTCACGACCACGCCGTCGATCTCGAACGGCAGCGCATTGCGCTCAGCGTGGATCGCTTCGTAGTAGGCCGTGACCGCGGCCACGTCCGGGCAGACGCGATTCCGACGGCCGACCGGGAGGCCCAGCTCCCGCGCCCATTCCAGGAAGTCCGCGTGGAGGCGGTGGGCGGCCCCTTCGACCTCGCCGTACGAATGGACGACGAGGCGCAGCGGGCGGGCGGCGACGTCGCGCGGGTCGAGCTGCTTCAACGTGCCGGAGGCGAGGTTGCGGGGATTGGCGAAGATTTTCGCGCCGCGCGCGGCCTGCTCTTCATTTGTTTTTCGGAACTCGGCGGTCTCGATGTAGACCTCGCCGCGGACGGAGAGGTAGCGGGGGACGGGGACCTTGTGGTCGAGGAGGCGGAGCGGCACGTCGCGCAGCGTGCGGATGTTCTGCGTCACGTCGTCGCCGACCTCGCCGTCGCCGCGGGTCGAGGCGACGGTCAGGCGTCCCTCCTCGTAGACCAACTCGATCGCGAGGCCGTCCACCTTGGGCTCGCAGACGTATTCGACGCCGGCGAGGCTGCCGAGCTGTCGGGTGAGGCGGTCCTGCCACTCGACCAACTCCTCGCGAGACATGGCGTTTTCGAGGGAGAGCATCGGGAAGCGGTGCTTGTACGGGGTGAAGCCGGGGATGGGCTGCCCGCCGACGCGCTGGGTGGGGGAGTCGGGCGTGACCAGCTCGGGGTGCGCCCGTTCCAGCTCGAGCAGCTCGCGGTAGAGGCGGTCGTACTCCGCGTCGGAGACCTCGGGCTCGTCGAGCACGTAATAGCGATGGGCGTGGCGCTGGAGCCGGGCGCGGAGCTCCTCGGCGAGTCTGCCGGCGTCGTCCGGTCGGGTCATGCGCATCGAGCCTCCGGGTCGAAACCAGGGGGGCGGAACGCCCGATAAACTATTCGAAGCTCCCGCGCCTGTCAATACTTACAACCTTTCGGGTCCCGACTGGTTTACCATCAAGAGGACCCGAGCAAAGGACGATAGAGGTCGTGGAGAGCGGGCGGCCGATGCGAAAGAGACGGACACGAGGAAGAGGCCATGGCACGCGTAGCACGCAGAAAGCGCGACCCCCTCCCGGACTCCCTGCGCGCCCGGATCGACGAGATCGCGGAGCGCGTGCGGCGTCGCGAGCTGGGCCGGCCGCCCGCCCCGCCTCGCGGCAAGCGTCGGGCCTCGGTGCCGCCTCACGACCCGGACGCGGAATAAACCTCGCCCCGCTCAAATTCCGAGTTCCCACCCGCCTCACCCCGCCCCGCTCCCCGCCCCGCACGGCTCCACTTCGCCGCTTGCCCGCCCGCGCGCTCCTTTTGGTTGCCAGGCTTCACCCCCGCGGCTATACTCGGAACGGTTCCCCAGGGTGAAGCCGGGGTAAGCGGGGCCTGGCCTCCGACACGATGCGAGGGCGCACGCTTCGCGCCCCGGCTCCGCGTTTTCGAGTCCTGAACCGGCTAGAGCGGAGACGCCGCCATGAGCGCGAAGATCGTCACGCTGCAACGCCACATCATGGAACAGCAGAGCCTGCACCCCGAGGCGAGCGGTCGCTTCACCAGGCTGCTCTGGGACCTGACGCTCGCCGTGAAGCTGATCGCACGGGAGGTGAACAAGGCGGGGCTCGTCAGCGAGATCATGGGCGCGGCCGGGACGGAGAACGTCTCCGGCGACCAGGTGATGAAGCTCGACCAGTACGCCCAGGACCGCATGTTCAAGGCGATGGACCACGGCGGACACCTCTGCGTGATGGCGTCCGAGGAGGTCGAAGGAATCATTCCCATCCCCGAGGAATTCCCGCTCGGGCACTACGTCCTCCTCTTCGACCCGCTCGACGGTTCCTCCAACATCGACGCGAACGTCAGCGTCGGGACGATCTTCTCGATCTACGCGCGGAAGACCCGCGGGCGGCAAGGCGGCACGCTGGAGGACTGCCTGCGGCGCGGGAGCGAACAGGTGGCTGCCGGCTACGTCGTCTACGGCTCCAGCACCATGCTCGTCTACACCACGGGGAACGGCGTCCACGGTTTCACGCTCGACCCCAGCCTCGGCGAGTTCCTCCTCTCCCACCCGAACATCCAGATCCCCCCGCGAGGCAAGATCTACTCCATCAACGAGGGAAACTCCCCGTACTGGGAAGCCGGCACGAAGAAGTACATCCAGTACATCAAGGAGAAGGACCCGGCTTCGAACCGGCCGTACTCGCTCCGGTACATCGGCTCGCTGGTCGCGGACGTCCACCGCACGCTGCTCTACGGCGGCATTTTCCTTTACCCCGCCGACGAGAAGGAAGCGGGAAAGCTGAAGGCCAAGCTCCGCGTCACTTACGAGGCGCACCCGATGGCGATGATCGTGGAGCAGGCCGGCGGGCGCGCGACGACCGGCACGCAGCGCATCCTGGAGGTGGAGCCGAAGAGCCTCCACGAGCGCGTCCCGCTCGTGATCGGGAGCCGCGACGACGTCCTGCTGTACGAGGAGTTCTTCCAGGGCAAGCGGTAGCCCGGCACGGTTCGAAGCGCGCCGCCCGGCGCCGTGAAGCGTAAACCGAATTCGCAGGAGTTTGTTTTGTCGCGACGCTCCGCGTCAGTCGAACACCATCGCAACCACAGATTTCACGGGATTTCACAGATTAGAATCGTCGCAATCTGTGTAATCTGTAAAATCTGTGGTTCGTCGTAGTTTGGTTGCAGCCATAGGCTGCCCTGGGAAACCGCCGTTAATCCGTGAAAGCTGTGGTTCCGTCGTCGCTTGGCTGCGGCGCCGCCGCTCCGCGAACCCTGCCGGTAGTTCGCCTATGTCCACGCGACTTCTGCGGAAGACCTGCGCGTTCTGCGGCCGGGAGATCCAGCTCCTGACCCGCCCGGGCTCAAGCGTCTTCTGCCTCCACTGTGGTCGCCCCTTCACCGTCGCCCCCGAGGACTTTCAGTCGGCGTCACTCCCCGCGTCGCCGACCGCGTCCTCCCCGGGTTTCCCCGCGCCCTCCCCCGCCGCGGGCGGGTCCGTCTCCGCTTCACAGCGGCTCGCATCGCCGGCCGCGCCGGGCTCGGTCTCCGCGTCCCAGCGAATCGCCTCGCAGCGCATCGCGTCCCCCGCGTCCCCCGCGTCCCCCGCGTCCCCCGCCGCGCCGGGCTCCGCCGCCCCCGCCTCAGGCCGGCCCGTCTCGGCCGCGCCCGCGACCAACCCCGGCGTGGAGACGATCGTCGACTCCCCCTCGCACGCTCCGGGCGCGGAGTTCGGCGCCGATGGAAACCCCGTCCGCATCGGCGAATTCCGGATCCTCCGCGAGCTGGGCCGCGGCGGCATGGGCCGCGTCTACGAGGCGGAGCAGACCACCCTCCACCGGCGCGTCGCGCTCAAGGTCCTCACCGCCGCCCTCTCCGGCTCCGATTCGATCCGCGAGCGCTTTCGCCGCGAGGCCGAGGCCGTCGCACGACTGGACCACGCAGGCATCATCAAGGTCTTCGCCATCGGCGAGGAGCACGGCCTCCACTTCTTCGCCATGGAGCTGGCCGAGGGGAACAATCTCGACGACCTCATCCGAAAAGAAAAAGTGTCCTTCGAGCGCGCGGCCACGCTCATCCGCGACACCGCCCTCGCCCTCCACTACGCCCATGAGCGCGGCGTGATCCACCGGGACGTGAAGCCCGCGAACCTGCTCCTGACGCCGGCGGGTCGGGTCCTCGTCACGGACTTCGGGCTCGCCCGCATCGAAGGGACCGCCCACATCACCGTTGCGGGCGCGACCTTTGGAACCCCGGCCTACATGTCGCCGGAGCAGGCCTCGGGCCGCGGCGACGCCATCGATCGCCGCACGGACGTGTACGGCCTCGGCGTGACGCTCTATGAGCTCATCACGACCCGCAAGGCCTTCGACGGCACCACTCCCGAGGTCGTCATCCACAAGGTCCTCACCGAGGAGTCGGTGCTTCCGCGCAAGATCAACCCGCGGATCCCGATCGACCTCGAGACCATCTGCCTGCGCGCCATGGAGAAGGAAAGCGCGCGTCGGTATGCGACGGCCGAAGACCTCGCCGGGGACCTCACCCGCTTCATCCACGGCGAGCCGATCCGCGCGAAGCCCGCGGGCGTGGTCGAAATGGCGTGGCGCAAACTCAAGCGACACCGGGCCGCGAGCATCGTGTCGGTCGTCTCCCTGCTGGTGATCGCGGCGCTCGCGACGCAGCTCGTGCGCTCGCGGCTGGAGCGCGACCGGGCCGAGCGCGACGCGGTCGCGACCGCGCTGACGGAGGCCCGCGCCCGCCTCGCCGCCGCGCGTCGGGCGTTGGACGCGGCGGCACGGTGCTGGGAGGAGGCCAAGCCGGAAATCGAACGGGCCGACACGAAGCCGCGGGCCGCGCTCATCCGGCGCGCACGCGAAGCCCAGGATGGACAGGCCCGTCGCGCGAAGGCCGAGCTCTCCGCCGCTTGCAACCAGAGCCAGCGCGCGCTCGGCATCCACCCCGGCGAGCCCGAGGCCCTGCGCGCCTACCTCGAGACCATCCTCCTCTCGGCGCGGGCCGAGGAGAACCTTCGCCGCTTCGACGCCGCGGGCGCGTACCTCGAGATGCTCGAGCGCTTCGATACGGGCAGGCTCTTCGCCACGGAAGCCTCGGCGATCCGGCAGGTCGTCGAGGGGGCGGGCGACATCGCCCTGGCGACCGACCCGCCCGGGGCGCGCGCGGAGCTGCGCACCTACCTCCCGGAAACCATGGGCTGGAGCGACCCGCGCCCGCTCGCCGAGGCGACGCCCTTCCCGCCGCGTCCGATCGACATGGGTTCGTACCTTGTGGTGTTCTCTCTCCCGGGCTGCGCCAGGACGCTCTTGCCGGTCGCCATTTCCCGCAACCGCGACTACCGTGAGTCGGTGCGGCTGCCGGCGGCGAACGAAGTTCCCCCGGGCATGGTGTACATCCCCGCGGGCCCCTACCTCGGCGGCAGCCCGGAGGAGGGCTTCTCGGAGCGGCGCGTCGAGGCCTTTTTCATCGATCGCTGCGAAGTGACCTGCGGGGAGTACAAGAAGTACCTCGACACCTTCGACGACGTGGCGAAGATCCTGCGGAAGCCGCACACGTACTCGGACGACCTCGCGCGGGAGATGGTCTGGTTCGCCCCGCGGCTGCCGGAATGGATGGAGGACCTGCCGGTGCACGGCCTCTCGCTGGCGGACGCGGAGGCGTACGCGAAGTGGGTGGGGAAGCGCCTGCCGGCGCCCTTCGAGTGGGAGAAGGCCGCGCGCGGCGTGGATGGGCGGATCTACCCGTGGGGGAACCGGTTCGAGGAAGGGCGGGCCGCGTGCGCCGACACGCCGGGCCCGGGTCGTTTCCACGTGTACAAGGTCACGGACCTCGCGGGCGGAGCGAGCCCGTACGGCTGCCTGCACATGGCGGGGAACGTGGCCGAGTACGTGGGCGGGCGGGGCACGGGCCAGCCCGCGGTGATCTGCGGCGGGAGCTGGGACCACTCGAAGGGGTTCATCCGGGCCTTCGACGTCTTCAAGGCGCCGGCGCAGGA
Source organism: Planctomycetota bacterium (assembly GCA_016197205.1). Lineage (GTDB taxonomy): Bacteria > Planctomycetota > MHYJ01 > WSZJ01 > JACPWG01 > JACPWG01. The sequence goes on along the minus strand of JACPWG010000024.1, from coordinate 2,743 downwards.
CAAGACCTCGTGGGCCGGGCTGCGGTGTGCGAAGGACGCGCCGGGGCGGTAGCCTTCGAAGCGGTCGCGGCCCGGCTACGAAGGAGGGGGGGCCCGCTGACGGCGCGCCTCGGCCAGGAGCACCGCGGCGCTGGCGGCGACGTTCAGGCAGTCCCAGCCGGGGGCCATGGGGATGTGGATCGCCAAGCGGCACGCCGCGAGGACGCGCTCGCTCGGCCCGTTCGCCTCGCCGCCGAATACGAGGCAGCAGGGCTGCGTGAAGTCAACCTGCGTGTACTCGCGGAGGTCGCCGTAGAGGTGCGCGGCATACGCCGGAAGCACCGCGAGCACGGCGGCGAGGTCGAAGGGGAAATGGACGGGGACGCGCAGCCCCGCGGCCAACGACACGCGCACGGCCCGCCGATGCCACGGCGAGGCCGTGCCGGGACCGACGAGCACCCCCTCCACCCCGAACGCCGCGCACGTGCGGAGGATCGAGCCGACGTTCTCGGCACTCGAAATGCCGTCCAGCGCGACGAGGAGAGAGCCCCGGACCGGTCCCGGCTCGGGGATGCGCCCGAGGGCCATCACCCGCTGGTGGATCCTTAGCCCTGCGACCCGGTCAACCGACTCGCGCGGCGCGACCCGCACTTCGACGCCCGCGGCCGGCAGCCGCTCCACCCACTCCTCGCTGCACAGCACCTGCGCGACGCAGCCGGCCTCGAGCATCCGACGGACGACCCGCACGCCTTCGCCGATGAAGTGCCCGGCCGGGCAGTGCCGCTCGCGGAGCGAAGTGAACGCGGCGAGGTCTTCCGGCGTGGCCGCGCTCACTCGGTTGCCGGCGGTCCCGCCGCCTGGAGGCAGGTCCAGCGCTTGGTTCGATTCCATCTTTGGAGCGTCCACACGGGTCGCGGAACACGAAGCACAAAGACACGCAAGCGCCAGTCCGCACAACAGCTCCCACAACCTCAACGGGGCAGCGCGTGGATCCGACGCCTCATCCACCTGTCTTCCCCCTGGCTCGGCGTGAGCGATGGGTCCGTGGAGGCCTGTTCCCCTCGGTCGTATCGAGCCCGACTTGGCGCTCGATGCAGCCTAGCACGACCGCCACGACCGTCTCAAGAGAAACGCGGCGGCTGCAAGGAGAGACACCCGCCATCCCCCATCCCCCCGCCACGACGCTTTGCACCGCGACCCGTGCCTGCTATACTGCGAACCGGACTCTCAGCCCTGCCCCTTCCCTGCGCGCTTCCCCCGCGCTCGACACCGACCAGCGAAAAACAAAGCAGGAGGCTCGAATGCAACTCTCGCTTCGCCGGCGCCCGGGGCGGCTCGTTCCCGCTTGCGCCACGTTCGCCGCCGCGGTCGCGGCGGTCGCGCCCCTCGCAATCCTCCCCGCACGATCCGCGCGCGCGGGCGACCAGGGCTCGGCTGCCGCCAAGGAACTGGCCGCGCTCGTCAAAGAGTCCGAGCAGGATGGCCGCAACCACAAGGAGGCCTACCTCGCCTTCAAGGAGCGCTTCGAGCGGTTCGCCGAGGCCCATCGCGGCACCGAGGAGGGCCTCTCGGCCAAGCTCTGGCTCCTCGGCAACACGTGGTGGCACCGCGAAGAGGGCACGATGGAAAAGCGCGCCGCCGCCCTCGCGGACGAAATCCTGCGCGACCATGCGGCCTCTAAACAGCTCGCGAAGCTCCCCGATTTCCACTATGACTTCGCGCCCGCGGACCGCGAACGCATCTTCCGGTCGCTGCTCGACACCTCGCCCCATCCCGAGGTGCGCGGGGAGGCGCTTCTCCGCATTGCCGTCGCGACGCGAGGACCGGAGCGGCAGCCGCTGCTCACGCGCCTGCTGAAGGAATTCGGCGAGGTCCCGCACCACTACACGACGCTCGGCGCCATGGCGGAGGCGCTCCTCGCGCCGCACGACCCCGCGTCGCTCGCGGTCGGCAAGCACGCTCCGGAAATCGAGGGGCGCACCCCGGACGGCAAGCCCCTCAAGCTCTCCGACTTCAAGGGGAAGGTCGTAGTCCTCGATTTCTTCGGGGACTGGTGAGGGCCCTGCCGGGGCATGTACCCGCATGAGCGGTCGCTCGTGCAGCGCCTCGCGTCGGCCCCCTTCGCGCTCGTCGGCATGAACAGCGACAAGTCTCCGGAAGTGTTCGCCGCGGCCGCGGCCCGCGAGCAGCTCACCTGGCCCTGCTTCTTCGACGGCGGCGGCACGGACGGGCCCATCGCCACCCGCTGGGGCGTCCGCGGCTGGCCGACGATCTTCGTCCTCGACGCGGACGGCGTCATCCGCTACCGCGACGTCCGGGATGAGGAATTAGCGCGGGCGGTCGACGCGCTGCTGGCCGAGATGCCGGCAAAGGAGGGGCGGAAGTAGACGAGCGGTGAATCGTCGCTCCGAGAACCGCGCTCCCCCACGAACCCGACGAGCTCGGACGTCCCAAAGCCGAACCGCGACCGTCAGGGAGCGAACTCGGGAGGTCCTTCGTCGACCCGGGGTTCGAACTCGCCTTCACGCGCACGACCGCCTAGGGGACGCTTCGCAGGTGTTCGATCAGGAGCGAAATGGTGTATGGTTCAAACCGACGGCAAAACGGAGGACACGATCCTGAACAACAAGCCGAAGTGAAGCTAAAATCGATCTCTCCGTCCGTTGCCAGAGATGATCGCCGGTAGAGGACGATGGACTCAGCGCCCGGCCTCTGCGTCTCCGCGTCTCTGTGTAAAAGTCTCGCGTTCGAGCCACACGGCCGG
>JACPWG010000023.1 GCA_016197205.1 Planctomycetota bacterium | reverse complement strand
GGCAGGGCCTCTCGAATACGGACCGTGCGGCCAAATACCTGGAATATCGGGACGAGCCCGTCGGGGTCGTCGCTCCGTGGGTCGAGTTGCGAACGATCTCCCGGCCCGACGACGACTACTGGTTCAAGCTCGTCGCAAAGGATGCCGCCCAGGACGACGGCCGGCTCGGCTGGGAGTTCGGCCGCTACGCCGTCTTTTCCGTCCGGTTCACCTGGGACCGGATCCTCCACCGGTACGGCACCGGCGGGCGGACCCTCTACGGCGGCATCGGCGGAAATCACCTCATCCTCCCGGACACGCTCCAGGCCACCCTCCAGGCGGCGGGCACCGGCGCCGCCGGACTCGCGGCCTTTCGCAGCGCGAACGCCGCCGCCTCCGACGTGGACGACGCGCTCAAGGTCCAGCGGGACATCCTCACCCTTCGGGGCGAATTCGTGCAGCTCGAGCCCGTCCGCCTCTACACGGAGCTTCGGTACGAAGAGCGGGACGGCACGCGCCCGATCGCCGGCAATTTCGGCCATGGGCACTTCGACGAGATCCTCGAACCGCGCGACGCCTACGTCCTGGAGGCCGAGACCGGTGTCTCCTACGCGCGCGAGGACCTCGATGCACGCCTCTTCTACCGGTTCTCCTTCTTCGAGAATCGCCACGACCATCTGGAGTGGGACAACCCGTTCCGTCTCACCGACGTCGTGGGGACCAGCTCGCGCGGACGCATGGCCCTCGATCCCAGCAACCTGTCCCACACGGTGGGCTTGCAGGCGGGCGTCAACTTGCCGGCCCGGACGCGCGTGACCGCCGCGGCCACCGCGACGTGGAGCCTGTCCGAAAATGAGCTCGAGCCCTACACCGTGAACAGCGCCGTCGCCATTCCGGCCGCAAGCGGCGGCGGACGCGCCAACGATCCCTCGCGCCTCCCTGACCGTGACTTCGACGGCGCCATCAACACCCAACAGTACGCGCTCACCGTGACCAGCCATCCCGTCTCCCCCCTCGACCTCAGGGCCGTGGCCCGCCACCGCAGGCAGAACGACGATTCCGAACGGATCACCTTCCCGGGCTACGTCCCTTTCGACGGGAATTTCCGCACGCTCCTCATCGAGAACGAGCGCTACGAGTACGACAAGACCGCGACGGGGCTGGACGCGGGCTACCGAGTCCCTGCGCTGCGCACGCGCTTCTCGACGGGCTACGGCTACGAGCTCTGGGAGCGCCATGATCGCGACGTCGACAGGGTCGAGGAGCATACGGTGCGCGCCGGGGCCGAAACCGAGTGGACCCATTGGCTCAAGAGCAAGGTCGGCTACGCCCAGAGCCGGCGCCTGCGCGGCACCCTCGATGACCCGGTCCCGAACGAGTTTCCCAACCTCGAGCGGTTCGATTGGTCGAAGCGCATTCGGCAAAAGCCGACGGCGAGCGTGACGCTCACGCCCGCCGACGACCTCTCCGTCGCCGTGCAATACGCCCTCGTCCTTGACAACTACCCGGTGGACTTCGGCCGCCGCGATGCGAAAGGGCAAGAAGTGAGCCTCGATGTCGGGTACACCCCGTCGGAGCGAGTGTCGCTCTCCCCCTTCCTCGCGTACTCCAGCTATTCCCTCGGCCAGAAGAACCGGCAATGGGCGGCGGCGGTGAGCAACCCCTACACGATCGACACGACGAAGCTCTCCTTCTCCAATTGGACGGCGCTGGACACGGGCGACACCTACACGGTCGGGCTCACGACGCATGTCGTCCTCGCGCCGGAGCGGTGGAGCGTCGATGTCGACTACGTCTACGCGACGAACCGTTCCGACATCCATCTGGACAGCCCCATCGGGAGCAGCGCCGCGCAGGACGCGAATCTGCGCGTGCCCCGGAGCCTGATCGACGCCGAGAATTCGGATCGACACACCGTGAACGCAAGACTGGACTACTCGGCCTCGAAGCGGCTCAGCTTCACGCTCGGCTACACGTTCGATTCGTTCCGAACGGAGAATTTCTACGACCGAGGGCTCATCGACCTGCCGACGAGCTCCTCGGGCGGGTTCTTCGCCTACTTGCTCGAGCACGAGTTCGAGGACGCGGACGTACACGTCTTCTCGCTCACGGCCACCTATAAGTTTTGAAGAGGGCGTTGTGCCCATCCAGCGACAGGAGCCCTCCCCATGAAGACCTGGCTCGATTGGTCCGCCTCCGACGTCATGAGCGCGCCCGTGACCGTGCTTCCCCAAAGCACGACGCTCCGGGAGGCCGCGGCCATCCTGACGGAGGGGCAGATCAGCGGCGCTCCGGTCGTGAACGGCGCGGGGACGCCGGTCGGCGTGGTTTCGCTTTTCGACATCGTGACGTATCTCGCGGGCCTCGATCGGCCCGCGGATCATCCCGGTGGCTTCTACGGCGCCTCGTATCCACCCGTCGAGCCGGAGGGGAGCTGGGGGTCCCCCTCCGAGGGGCTGGAAGCGCCAGGGACACGCGAGCCGGAGGACGCGCCGGCGAACGCGCCGGACGGTCCGGAGGAGGCGGGAGGGCCGGCCGCGGACCCGGGGGAGTCGCTGCGGGAGACGACCGTTGACGAGATCATGACGCCGGAGCTCATCGCCGTACCGCCCGAGACTCGCATCCCCGAAGTGGCGGAGACGCTCTGGCGGCGCCGCATCCACCGCATCTTCGTCTCGAAAGGGGAGCGGCTCCTCGGCGTGATCAGCACGATGGACCTGATGGTCGCCCTCACCGCCCGCGGCCTGGTGAAGCGCGAGCCGCGGACCGCGAGCCGCTCGCACCGCCCCCGCGCGACTGCGGGCGCTCACCGGGCAGGCCACTCGCACGGCTCCGCCTAGCGGGACTTCAACATCGATCCTGGGGGCGCGTCCCGGAGTCAAGTGATTGTAACCGCTCACCACGGAGACACGGAGGCACGGAGACTTCACGGAGGACTTTCTTTAGGTTCCACGTGCTCTCCGTGGTTCCTCGCCGACACGGCGGGTCGCAGCAGATGTGGCCGTTCGCGCGGGCAGGCCTGCGCCCCGAAGCTCGCGGCAAGCGAGCGAAGGAGGGAGGCCCGCGCCCCCAGGAGCCGTGAGGACGGAGTCAGCGTAGAGGTTTCCGCGCGTGCCCTGGGCGGCGGAGCTCGAGAATTGTGGTGCAGGGCGTCCGCCCTGCACCCGCGCTCGCTGAGCCCCTCCGCCTCTCCTCCCCTGCTTCAACGCCGCCCTCCACCCCCCCCGCCGCCCCCGTCGCGCGCCCCTCGGGTGTTCACCCTACTTCCCCGCGAACGCCCGCGCCGCCGCGAGGATCGCGGGCATGTCCTCACGGTCCACGTCCGCCCGCTGCCCCATGCCCGTCGCCTCCACCCCTTCCTTCTTCAGGACCTGCCGCAGCACCAGCCCGCACGGCGACAGCCCGAGGAAACCGAACCGGTCCGGGTGCGCGGACTTCGCCTCATATTTCCGCAAGGCCTCCGCCGCCAGCTCGCGCCTCGACGCGCTCGACAGCGCGGAAAGATACGCGTCCTGCGCGAGCAGCAGCTCGACGAGCACGAATTGCGCATAGAAGCGAGCCCTCTCCCCGCCCGCCGCCCCGCGCGCGCCGGCCTGCCCGGGGCTCGCCTCCGGGTTCATGTCGCGGTAGCGCGCCAGGAGCAGCTCACCCGCGTCCGGTCGCCGCAGCAACTCCGCGAGTCCGTTGAAGCGTTTCGCCATGCGGTCGAGCCCGGCCTGCAGGCTGCCGAACGCCGTGACGTCGAGAATGAGCGGGTAGTCCAGGCACGTCTCGACGAGACTGGGCGTGTCCATGCCCCGGAGCAGGCCTTCCGGGATCTGCGTCGCCTTGTCCATGTCGGCGGTGGTCGCGAACCGGCGCCACTCCTCCATCCCGGGCCGCACGGGAAAGTGATAGGGACGCGCACCCCCAGCCGCGGGCGCCCCGCCCCCGCCCGAAGTGTCCGACGTCTGGTTCGCAGCGGGTTCCGACGACCCGTCGCCGCGCGAGCCGGGAGCAGGATTTCCCGTTGTCATCCCCCGGCCGACGACGCGTCGCTCCAGCGTCTTCGATGCAGCCTCACCGGCCGGCCCGACCGCGGCTGCTGGTGCCGCCCCCTCTCCCGGCCCTGCCTTCTCCCGGCAGTAGACGTAGGCAAGAAGGCCCGCGAGCACCAGCCCGGCGCCCAAGAGGACGACCGTCCTCGTCCCGAGCCTGCCCCTCATCAGACCGCTCCTTGGAATCGCCGGCCCGATCGCGGGCGCCGCGCTTGACCCTGGCCGCGCCCGCGTCCGCGCTCGCACTCGCCGGCCGAACTACTGAGCCCGCCGGTAGGAGCGGTAGACCGCCATATAGTAGGGGCCGTATTTGAGGCCGTGCCTCATGAGCGGCGCCTGCCCCCACTTCGAAACCATGATGCCCCCGCCCTGGGAAACCGCCGAGTGCGAGCCATCCGCATCGCCCGGGTAGAACACCTTCTCGCCGGAGCGCGGAGGGACCGTGGTGGTCCGCACGTAGCTCCCGTCGGTCCAGTAGCGAGCGGGGTCGTTGATCCATACGCTCGTCGCGAACTGCGCGTACCACGCGTACGAGTGGCAATTGTACTTCCGCGAGCAGCTCCCGAGCAGCGTCGCTTGCGGGTAGGCGTCTGCCCAATACTCGTTCATCGAGTCGATCTCGTCGGCCGACAGCTCCCACGTCATGACGATCACCGAAACCGGGCTCCTCCTCGGTGTCCTCGTGTAGGCGTAGTAGTCGGCCCACACCGCCCCGGCGCCCGCGCCGACCAGCAAGAGGCCACTCAGGATCCCCAGGAGCCGCGCACGAACCCTCATGGTCTTCTCCCCTGTTCAGGAATGAATATTCATGCCTTGCGGTACCGCAAGACACCAACTCGCTCATGACAATGCAAACGGAAGGCCGACGCAACGAATCGTCATGCTGTCAAGCTGGAGTTTTCATGAGTTGCGGGGAATCTTGGCGTTGGCGGGGCTTCGCGATTGCTACGCACATGTACGAAGCATTTTGCGCTGTATGTGCGAGTGGGATGACCGGCCGTCGCGTCGTGCCCGCAGGCTTGCCACTCATGAAAGCTGAACGCGGAACGCACCAAAGTGTTCGGAGACCGGACAGAATCGCGATGAGTTGTCAAGTGCGCTTTCCACCGCCCCTGCGCCTGAAGCCGCCACGCCGAAGCCGCACATGCTCCCCTAAGTTCGATGGCGCACACCTGTTTCTTGACAGGATTACAGGATCAACCGGATACGGGTTCGAACATCCGGTTGATCCTGTTATCCTGTCAAAAGAGGTCACTGCAATCAGCGCTCAGTACCGCTCCACGGAAGTCGGTGACCCATAGGCGAAAGCACGATTGGCCGCCCGCGGGGCGCGCGAGCGAGCCGTAGTAACGGAGAACTACGGCGAACGAGCGCAACAAAGCAGGCGGCTAAAATCGCCGAGCAAGTTGGTCACCCAATTCCGTGGGGCGGTACTCAGGGTATGATGCCGAGGGGTAACCCCGGATTCGGACCCGCCCACCCACCCTTCCCCCTCACGCCGCCGCACCCGGCAGCACCACCCGAAACGTGCTCCCCCGCCCCTCCTCGCTCTCCAACTCGATCCGCCCGCCGTGCGCCTCGACCCCCCACCGCGCGATCGAGAGCCCGAGCCCCGCTCCTCCCTGCTCGCGCGACCGCGCCGGGTCCACTCGATAAAAGCGGTCGAAGATCCTCTCCCGGTGCGCCGCGGGAATCCCCGCCCCCGTGTCGATCACCGAGAGCGAGGCCCCCGCCACCGAGGCCGCCGCCCCCGGCCCGACTCCGTCTCCCGACGCCGTCCCGCTCACGACCACCCGGATCCGACCCCCCTCCGGCGTGTACTTGATCGCGTTGTCGACCAGGTTCAGGATCGCCTGCCGCAAGAGCAGCTTGTCCGCGTTCACCCGCACCGCGCCCGCGGCCTCCACCTCCAGCGCCTGCCGCCGCTCCTCCGCCAGCACCGACAGCAGGCCCACCGTCTCCCGCGCCAGCTCCACCAGGTCGACCGGCTCCCTCTTCAACTTCACGTGGCCCGCGTCGGCGCGCGACAGCGTCAAGAGCCCCTCGACCAGCCGCGTCAGCCGGTCGGCCTCCTCCAGCATGCTCCCGATGATTTCGCGGTAGGTCTCGGCGTCGCGCGGCTCCCGCAGCCCCACTTCGCCGACGCTCCGGAGCGCGGTAAGCGGCGTGCGCAGCTCGTGCGATGCGTCCGCGGTGAACCGCCGGAGCTGCTCGAACGCCCGCTCCAGCCGCGCGAACATCTCATTGAACGTCGACGCCAGCCGCCCGATCTCGTCCTCCGGGTCGTCCACCGGCAGCCGTTCCGAGAGCCGCTCCGCCGTGAGCCCGCGCGCCTGCTCCGTCATGCGCGCCACCGGGGCCAGCGCGCGCACCGCCATGCCGTACCCCGCGAAGAGCGACATCGCGACGAACCCCGACAGCCCGAAAATCAAAAAGCCGAGCAGGGGCCCGAGCAGATTGCGCAGCGGCGTCTCGGTGCGGGCCGCGCGAATCACGACCGACCCGGCGCCGACCGTGCACGACTCGCACCGCTGGCGCACGCTCTCCCCGCCGTCCGCTTCGATCGTCGAGGGGCCCCACGCCCCGCGCAACGGATCGCGGTCCGCGGCGACCGGCGCCGGCCGCGAAAGCGCCAGCTCGCTCGTGCCGTCCCCCTTCGGGCGCCAGACCTCGACCCAGCGCTCCGGAAACGCGTTCGCGCCCTGCTCCTCGTGCGCCTCCACCCGCCAGCGCAGCTCCCCCGACGGCAGGCGCTCCAGCAGCGTTTCCGCCGTCTCCACGTCCTCACGCAGCTCGTGGTCGAGCTGCGCGTATAGCTTGTAGCGGAGCGGCACGTACACGGCGGCCGAGAAGACGAAGAGCATCACCGCGAGGGTGAAGAAATTGAACAGGGCGAGCCGCCGGCGCAGCGTGCGCGGCCGGAGTCGGCGCAGCAGGGCGCTCACAGGTTCCCCTCCTTCAGCAGGAAGCCCACTCCGCGCACCGTCTGGATGAGACGGGTCGCGAAGTCGGCGTCGACCTTCTTGCGAAGACGCGCGATGTGCACGTCGATCACGTTGTCGAGCGGCGTGGCGCGCGCGGTTTCCCGCCACACGTCCCGGGCGAGCATCTCGCGCGAAACCACTTGCCCGTGGTGGCGGAGCAGGTACTCGAGCAACTCGAACTCGCGCCCGGTGAGGTCGAGCGGCCGTCCGCCGCGCGCGACCTTTCGAGTCACAAGGTCCATGTCCAGGTCCGCGGCCTTCAATCTCAGGACCTGGTCCGTGCGGCCGCGGCGCACGAGGGCGCGGATGCGGGCGAGCAGCTCGGGAAAAGCGAACGGCTTGACCAGGTAATCGTCCGCCCCCGCGTCGAGGCCGACCACGCGGTCCTCGATGCTGTCTCTCGCCGTCAGGATGAGGACCGGCGCCGCCGAACCCCGCTTCCGCAGCGTCGCGAGCACCTCCAGCCCGCTCCGGCCCGGCAGCATCACGTCCAGGAGGATAAGGTCGAAGACCTCGCTGCTCGCGCGGAAGAACGCCTCTTCGCCCGTGCGCGCGACGGCCACCTCGTAGTGCTCCCCCTCCAGCCCCTCCTGGAGGGCCCGGGCGACCTTCGCCTCGTCTTCGACGATCAAGATGCGCATGTCGTTTCCACTCCTTGCTCGAACACACAACATGATACGACGCGATCGAGCGTCCTGCTACTGACGTGTTCCTGAATTCGCCGTAAGACGCCGAGTCTACATTCGCCCTTTGACATCCCGCTGCCGCCGGATAGAATCCACCCGTCCGGCGTCTCGCAACGCGTTCCCGAACTCGCACCCGACTCCTGGGGGCGCGGGCCTCCGGCCCGCGCGTCTGGCCGCCTGGGCTTCGACTTCCCATGCCGCGCCGTCCGCAATGCCGAACAACAGTTCTTTTCCTCGAGGCCCGCATGCTCCCGTCGCCTCCCGCCCCGGCCGCACGCGTCGCCCCGCGCCGTGCCGCGTTCGTCCGGTTCCTCGCCGCGGTCGTCGTCCTCGCCTGCCTCGCGTTCGTTCCCGCCCCGGCCGCGGCCTCGGACCTCGTCCTGGCGACCGGGCCCGCCGGCTCCGAAGCCGACGCCGTGGGCCGCGCCCTCGCCGCCGCGCTCAACGGCCACGCCCGTCTCGCGGGCGTGCGCGCCGTCGCCGCGGACGGCCCCCTCGACGGCCTGCGCCGGCTCGCCGACGGCTCCGCCGACCTCGCGCTCGTCCCTTCCGACCTGCTGGCCGACGCATGCGAAGGGCGCGGTGAGTTCTCCGCCCCCCGCCCCGAGCTGCGCGCCCTCGCCGTCCTCTCCTGCCAGACGATCCACGTCATTGCGCGGCCCGACCTCTCGCGGCCCGTGCCCCCCGGCACGACCGGCCTTGCCCTTCTGCGCGGCCGGCGCGTGGCCCTCGGCGTCGCCGACGGCGGCTGCGGCGCGGCCACGGTCGTGCGCCTCCTCGCCGCCCACGGCCTCGGCCCCGCGGACCTCGAGGTCGAACGCGCCGGCGAAGCGGAGGCCGTTGCCCGCTTCACCTCCGGCGCCGTCGATGCCGTGATCCTCGCCGAGGGCGTGCCTTCCCGGTCGGCCGCCGCCGCGCTCGCGGCCGGCGGCGTCCATCTGCCGATCGATGCCGCCGCGACGGACCCCCTGCTCCAGCGCTTCCCCTATCTCGCCGCCGGCCGCATCGACCCCGCGGCCTACGGCGGCGCCGTCGGTGCCGGCGGCGTGGCGGTCCCCGCCCTCGAGGTCGACCTCACCCTCGCGTGCGCCGGTCGCGTCGCCGACGGCGTCGCCGAGGACCTCGTCGAGACGCTCTTCGCGCTGGCGGGTCCTCTCCGCGCCGCGCGCCCCTCCCTCGCGGCCCTCACGCCCGCCCGGACCAGCGAGCGCGCCCCCGTCCCTCTCCAGCCCGGCGCCGCGGCCGTCCTCGAAAAGTCGCACGCCACGGCCTACCCGGTCCGCGTGTTCGTCGGCGTCTACGCCTATTCCATTTCCGAGCTCGACATCGCCAAGGGCACTTTCCTCTTCGACGGCTACATCTGGTTCCGCTGGCAAGGGCGGCTCTTCGAAGACACGGGCGGCGCGTTCGACTTCGCGCTCGTGAACGGGACGATCGAGTCGATCGACCCCGGCTCGCGCGTCATCCACCAGGAGGGCTGGCACCGCCAAAGCCGCCGCCTCACGGCCCGGCTCCGCGCGAACTTCCTCCTGCACGAGTACCCCTTCGACTCCCAGGTCCTGCCCCTCCTCGTCGAGCACCGCTGGCAGGGGGAGGAGAAGCTGGTCTTCGTCCCGGACGACGCCGCGGCGCCGGGCGGCGATCTCGGCGCCGCCTTTCTCGCGGAGGGCGTGCGCATCGGCGACTGGGTCGTGCGCTCCGTGCGCCACGAGGCCGCGACGAAGCAGTACGAGACCGACTTCGGCTCGATCCACAAGCAGGAGTGGCAGGGACGCTCCTCGCGCTACGCCTTCACGATCGAGATCCGCCGCACCGTGCTGCGCTACGCGGTGAAGCTCCTCCTTCCCTTGCTCGTGGCCGTGGCCATGGGGTTCATCGTGTTCTGGATCCATCCGGCGGAGTTCGAGGCCAAGAGCTGCCTGGCGATCCTTGCGATCCTGAACTGCATCGGGCTCCAGATCGCGCAGGCGGAACACCTGCCGGACGTCGGTTACCTCGTGAAGGCCGATCTCTTTTTTATCCTCTCCTACGTGCTCCTTTCGCTCTGTCTGGTGCAGGTCGTCCGCGAGAACGCCCTCCACCGCGCCGGCCGGGAGGACGCGGTCCGTCGTCTCATGCGGTTCTCGCGCTGGGCGTTTCCGGTGGGCTTCGCGGCGCCGATCCTGTGGGTTTTCGCGACGTCGTGACGGGGGAGTTGGGGAAATGAAGCATCGAGGCGGCGGGCTCACGCCGGCCACTCTCGCGCTCTGCGTCCTCGTCGCTTTGGGGGCCGGGCTCTGGCTTCGCCGCGCGCGCTTTCCTCGACGCCGGGCTCGAGGACGTCCGCCGGGCCCTGCCCGAGGGGACCGCGCTTCTCGATCTGTTGGAGAACCGCGGGGTCCTGCGCGCCTGGGTCGTGCGCCCGGCTGGGCCCGTCCTTTATTTTCGGCTCGGCGCCGCGGCCGATTTTGCTCCGCTCGCCGCGGCGCTCGCCGAAACGAAGACCCTCCTCCTTTCGCCCGATGGCGCACTCGCGACGATCCCATGGGGGCTCCTGCCGGACGGCGAACGGCCGGCCAGGGACGAGGCCCTTGCCGCCGCGGCCCCCGGTGTCGATCGTGGCCCGGCCCCGCGCTTCCTCCTCGAACGCATGCCCCCCAGCCCCTTCAAGGTGGGGAAGGCTGTTCGACTGTCGTAAAATGGAGCATCAGATGCTGGGTGAGGAAAGAAGCCACCGGCTCACAGTTCTTTTCCGCCGGCCACGAGCCCTTGTGGTGCAGGGCTTCCGCCCTGCACCGACGGGACGCCCCGTAGGAAGGTCGCCAAGCGTTCGGAGTGGGGGAGCGGCCGGAGGAAGGCGGGGAGGAGCTTCAGACGATCCGTGGAGGCCCCATCCCCGGTGGCACCCGCAGGACGCCTGTCGACGACGGCGTGGGTCCACCGGCTCTCGGAGAGCGACCTTCACGCCCTCGACGACCTGTTCGCGGTAGTCGCCCGCCGATGCTCCCCCAGTGGAGGACAAGAGCCGACCTCGAACGGCGTTGTCCTGCCGCGTGGTATTGCATATAATACCACGATGCTATTCCTCCGCCGGATTTGCGCGATCAGCGCAAATCCGGCGGAGGAATAGCCACCCTCTCCCCTCGTAAGGGAGAGGGTCGGGGTGAGGGGTGCCACAAGCGTAGCATCCGTGCTCGTCTTTGGTTGCGGCTCTGACGTTAGGAGTCGCCCATGAGCACCATCAGCCTCCGACTCCCCGAGTCGCTTCATCGCCGGGTCCGTGAGCTGGCGCGCGAAGAGGCGGTCTCCATCCATCACTTCATTGCGTCCGCCGTGGCGGAGAAAATGGCCGCCCTCGACGCCGGCGTCTACCTGGAAGCTCGGGGGCGGAGCGGTACTCGGCGCAAGTTCCTGCGCGCCCTCGCCAAGGTAAAGGGCGCCACGCCGATCCCGGAAGACCGGCCATAGTCGAAAAGGGAGTGGCTCAGGGCCGAGACGAAGGGTCGCGATTCCGCGTTGCTCGGCAACGCGCGGCCGGACGCGGACCCACTCTACGCAGCCGAGCACGACCGGCAGTTTGCGGAGTCCTCTTGCGTGGCCGTTGACGAACCCTTGGGATTGGACTCGGCGTCCCCTGTGCCTCGCGGAAAGCCCGGCGCAAGTCCGCCGGTCGAGAAGACCGCCCTGCGCGCGACGACGGACGCCGGTGGCGGGAGCGGGGGCGCGGCGACGTCCGCGAGCGGTGCGAGGACCGAATTCTCGAACGGCCCGTCCGGCGCCGCCGCGACGTCCGATGCCGCCGCCCGCGCGGCGCCCGCCGTGTTCGGCCGCTATCGCCTCGACGGCGAAATCGCGCGCGGCGGCATGGGGGTGATCTATCGCGCGTTCGACACCCAGCTCCAGCGCGTGGTCGCGCTCAAGGTCATGCTGGGCTCGGAGGCCTCCTCCGACGAGGCGCGGCGGCGCTTTCAGCGGGAAGGGCTCCTCGCCGCGCGGCTCAGCCACCCGAACATCGTTCCCGTGCACGAGGTCGGGGAGATCGACGGGAAGCTGTACTTCACGATGGACCTCGTCGCGGGGGAGAGCCTCCAGGCGGTCCTCCACCGGATGGGCAGGATCCCGCCCCGCGCCGCGGCCCGGATCGCGCGCGACGCCGCACGCGCGCTGGCCGCCGCGCACGCCGAAAACGTCATCCACCGGGACGTGAAGCCGGCCAATCTGCTCCTCACGCCGCTCGACGCCGAGCCGGGGGACCGCGCCGCGGCCTCCGACACGACGCTCCGCTTTTCGAGCGCCAGCGCGGCCTCCTTCCGCGTCCAGGTGGCCGATTTCGGACTCGCGAAGGACCTCGAAAGCGAGAGCCGCCTCTCGAAGACCGGCCAGGTGATGGGGACGCTCCTCTACATGTCCCCCGAACAGGCCAACGGCGACGTCGATCGGATGGGGCCCGCGACCGACGTGTATTCGCTCGGTGCGGTCCTTTATGAAATGCTCTGCGGCGCGCCCCCCTTCGAAGCGCCCAACGTGCCGCAAATGCTCGCGGCCGTCATCCTCAAAGACCCCGCGCCGCTGCGTGGACGTGCGCCCGGGCTCCACCCGGACCTCGAGACGATCGTCGCGAAAGCGATGGCGAAAGAACCCGCCCGCCGCTACGCCTCCGCGCGCGCCATGGCGGACGACCTCGACCGCTACCTCACGGGCGAGATGATCGAAGCCCGGCCCGCGTCGCGCGCCTACCGCCTCTGGCGCAAGACCGTGCGCTATCGACACGTCGTCCTCCCGACCGCAGCGGCCGTCCTCGCGGTCGCGGGCTTCCTGGCCTACCCGCAGGTCGGGAAGTGGCGTGCGGCGCTCGCGCAGGCCGCGGAGCGGGCCCGCACAGTGGCCGAGCGCGAGGCGCGGGCGCGCGCGGCCGGGTCCCGCATCGAAGCCGCCGCCGCCCTCCTGGCCGCCGGCCGGACGCGCGAAGCATTCGACGCCGCGGCGGCGGTGGTCGCGGAGTACGAACCGTTTTTCCGACAAGGGGAAGACTTGCCCGTGAGTCGCGCCCACGCGCTCGAGGCCAGGGCGCACCGAGCGCTCGGCGACGCGCCGAACGCGCTCCTCGAGTTCTACCGCGCCTTCGAGGCGGCGATCGGCCGGCCGGACGAGCCCGAGGCCCTGGTCGAGGTCGGCGAACACCTTGCGGCCATGGACGAGGTCGAACGCGCGCAGGGGGTCTTCGCCCGCGTGCTCGCCGAAGCACCGGGGGCGCGCGCCGCATTCCGCGCGCGGTTCGGCCTCGCCCGCACGCTCCTGCGTCGGCTGCGTTTCGACGACGCGCGGACCGAGCTGCTCGCCCTAGGGGATTCACCTGAGGCCACGTCCGCGGACCAGGCCGAGCGGGAGCGACTGCTCGGATTTCTCGCGCTCGTCACCCCCGCGACGGAAGTGCCTTTCGGCTACCGAAGGCTCGTGGTTGCGGACCTGGACGGGGACGGCCGGCCGGAGCTGGCGAGCCTCACGCCCGACGGGCGCGACGTGGCCGTCGGGCGCATCGAGGCCGGGGTCTACCGCGAGTTGTCCAGGGTCGAGGTCGTGGGCAACGGCCGGCGGTTCGCCTTGCAGGCGATCGACGCCCTGGACGCGGACGGGGACGGGCGGCCGGAAATCCTGGTCGCGGGCGGCCGCGTCGAGCCGAAAGACGGCCTCTTCGCGGTGCTCCGCTCGGAAGGCGGGCGGCTTGCCGTCGCGGCCACGACGCCGCTCGAATCCGAGGTCAACCCGCGGCCCTTCCTCGTGGCCGACCTGGACGGGGACAAGCGGCCTGAGCTGGTTCTCGCAACGGGGATGTACGAGCGCGCCCTCCGGCTCTACCGCTATGACGCGGCGCGTCATGCGCTGGCGGTCGCGGGGGGCGCGCCGGTGGGCAGCGAGGTCCACGCCCTCGCGGTGCGTGACGCGGATGCGGACGGGCGACCCGAGGTATGGGCCTTCGCCGGGCCGTGGCGTCAGTACGCGCTGCTGGGACTCCAGCCCGACCCGGCCTCGGGCAAATGGAGGACGATCGCCCAGGCACCGTTCGCGGGGAATGCGCTTCCGGATCCCGGCGCGCTTCGCGTGCCGGGCGCCGAGCTGCTCGTCGGAGCGGGGTGGGAGGTGCAGATGCTCGGCCCTCTGCGCGAGCTCGTTGGCCGTCGACGGCTGGAGGCGGGCTGGCGGCCACCGGGGGCGTATCGGGTGCGCTTCGGGCCCGGGCCGTCCGCGACGATCGACCCTCTCTGGCAGGCGCCCTGGCCGACCTTGCCCGGGAACGCGGACGTCGCGGTGGCGGTCCTCGCGGGCCCGCGCGACCGCTACGCCTGGGTCGGCGCCTCGCTGCCCCAGCAGGACCCCGACTCGGGCGAACGGGTCGTCCAGCCGGTGCGCCTCTTCCGCGCCGACGGCTCGGACTGGCGGCCCTTTCTCACCCTCTTCCCGTTGACGGATGCGTACTGGCAACCGACGGTCGCGGACCTGGACGGCGATGGAGAGCCGGAGCTGCTCCTCGAGCGCCCCGTCTCCTCGTCGAAGGAGAACGGCAGCGGCTCGCTCCTCGTGCTCGGCATGGGACGAACCGCGCCCTCGGCCGCGAGGATCGGCGGCACGTCGCCGGCGGACGCGGGGGCTCGGGCGATGGAGCGCAGGCCGAGGCCGATCGCGAACCGGGAGCTGGTCGCGGGGCGCGCCGCGGAAGGCTTCGGGCTGCTGCCGGAGGCGTGCGCTCGCTACGCCGAGGCCGTCGAGCGGGTCGAGAGCGAGCCCGACCTCGCGGAGGCGGCGGTGGCGCTCGTGCGGTGCCTCATGCGACTGGGCCGACGCGAGGAGGCGGCGGCCGCGGCGGAGCGCAGCTCGAGTCGGAGTCACGCGGTCCGGGGGACGCTGCTCCGACGGCTGGCGGACGATGCGGAAGAGGCGGGCGACTGGAACGCGGCCCTCGCCTCCGCCGAGCGACTGCTCACCGAACCGCTTCTCTCGGCCGCGGAGCAGCGCGCGACGCAGGAGCGGATCGCCAGGCTGAACGGGTTGGTCCACCCCGCTCGAGTCTTCGGCTTGCCCGGCGACGATCTCGCGCGGTGCGACTTGCTTGCGACGTCCCCGCTTTGCGCGGTGCGCGGCGCCGACGGGACGCTTCGGCTCTTCGGGAACTCGAACGGCCGGGACGGCCTGTACGTCCCGGTCGCGCACGATCGTTCGAGCTACAGGCTGCGCGCGACGCTCGACCTCGCGCGACTCGATTGGGGGACGACCCTTCTGGTCGGCGTGGTGGCCGGGGAGCCGTGGGCCGGGCTTGGGTACGCGCCGGGCCGTGAGGGCGAAGTGGCCGGCCGCGGGACCGTCCACACGCTGGCGCTCAGCTCGCAGGGGGAGAGCGGTTCCCCGCTGCGGAAGGTCGAGCTTGCCGCGGGGGACGCGGCGGGGATCCGGCAGCGGGACCTCTCCGCGGGCGGCCTGGCCCCGGGGTCCACGGTCCGCGCCTCGCTCGAGTATGCGGCGCACCGGCGGCTGCTGTCGCTCACCGCTTCCGTGGGCGGCGCGGAGGCCGCGCCGCAGCCGGCGCGACTGCGCGACGTCCCCTTGGAGGACGAACAGGTCTTCGTGTCGCTTCGGACCGCCGGGTCGACCGGGGCCTCCGGCTTCTGGGTGGAGGCGCGGCTCGCGGAGCTGGAGTTCGTCGCGGGGGGCTCGAACTCACGGCCGGTATCGTACGAGCCGCGGCGCGCGGTGGACCTGCTGCTGCTTGCGAACGGCCGGTGGATCCAGGGCCGGGTCGAGGACGCGGCGCGCCTTTACGATCGCGCCGTGAGGGCGGGGGACCTCGAAGCCGCGCACCAGGACGCGCTCCGCGCGGAAAGCCTGCCCTCGCTCGCCGACTCGCCGTCGGCGCGGCACTTCCTGGAGTGGGCGTCGGTGGACGCGAGGTTCTGGCGGGCGCTGTTTCGGGCGGAGCGGGCGCAGGGCGCGACCGGTGGCGGAGGCGGCGATGACTCGGAAGAGGCGGTCCAGCGGGACCTGCGGGAGGCGGCGTTGCGTTCGCGGGAGAGGTTCCTCTTTCTGCTCGACACGCACGCCCTGCCGCTCGCGGGCCGGCCGGGCCCTCGCGCGGCCCTCGCGCGCTTCGTGCGCGGGTGGTTTGAAACGGGCGGGGCGGGTGCGCTCGCGCGCCTCTGCCGGAGGTTGAACGGGGTGCTGGGCGTGTTCGCGCCCGCGGGGCTCGCACGAACCGCGCAGGTGCGCTTCGGCCGATGGTTGCAGGAAAAGCTCGGCGCGGACGTGGCGGATGCCCTCCTCCGCGGGACCGGCTACGGTATTCGCCGCAGGCTGGTGATCGTGGACGCGCGGGTGGAGGGGGCGCAGGCGCCTCCTTTCGCGCCGGGGGATGTCGTGGCGGCCTACGACGGGCGGACGCCGGCGGACGCGGGCGAATTCCGGCGGCTGCAAGCCGCCGCCCGCGACGCGGACCCGGAGCGAACGGAGGTGGAGCTGGCGCTCCTGCGGCGTGGCCGGCCGCTCAGCGTGCGCATCGATCCCCGCAGCGTGTACGTGCTCGTGGAGACGCGGACCGACGTGGTCCCGACGACCCCGCGCTGACGAGGCCGCCTAGCACTACAACGCCAGAAGAGTGGGGCCTTCGAGCCCAACTGGTTCGTAGTTCCGCCTTTAGGCGGGGCTGCCAACCAAGTGCCAAATTTCTCCTCGCACGCGCCGCCTAAAGGCGGAACTACGAACAGCTGCGGAGCTTGGCAGAATCCGTTGCAGGTGGCAGAGGATTCACTCTAGCGTTGTAGTGCTAGGCACGGAAAACGAGGATCGGGAGGAACCAGCGCGTTCGCTTCCGCCGGATGACCTCTCTCGCGCACGTCAAGCCTGCTGCGTGCCGCCCTGTCGATCCAGCTCAGCGAACAGCTCCTGGAGCGGGAGGGCGAAACCAGGATTGAACCTTGAGCCTTGAGCCTTCCCCCCTCGGGTCTCGGGCGCGTGCGCAGAATTCGCGAATGGGCCTTCACCGCGAGAACGAGCCCAGCACCCGCTGGATTCCCGCCGCGACCGGCGCCCGTCCGTCCCTGCCCGTCGTCAGCCCCTCGCCGCCCGCCCCACGCCCGCCGCTCCCTCCCCCCTCGCCCACAGCCGTCCCCTCCGTCGTCGCAATGCCTACGCGCTTGGCCAACCGCCCCGCGAATTCCGCCACCTCGGCCCGCGCGCAGGCCAGCTCCTCGACCCGGACCACTCCGCCGCGGCGTCGCTCCACCTCCGCCGTCTCTAACCGGTCCAGGCCCACCGCGACCTCCCGCACCTCCGCCGGCCGGTACAGCGCGAAGTACCGCCCGGGCGACACCACCTCCCAGTACTTTTCGCGCAGCGCGAGGAAGCGAGACTCCCACTTCGCCTCCGCCGGCGAGGGGACCTCTTCGACGCGACCCATGGGGAGCGTGCGGCCGAGCAGCAGCACGTCGCGTGCGCACGCGTCCAGCCAGGCACTCGCGTCCGCCCGCGCCGCGGTCTCGTCCTCGACGCTCCCGAGGCGAAGCGTCGCCGCCGAATCGAGCCCACGCGCTTCCGGGACCTCCGCCCGCACCGCGTACTCGCCCGCCAGGACCTGACCCGGACCCAGGGGGAGGGTCGCGGAAAACCGTTCGTAGCGGAAGTAGACGCGACGCTCCGCACCCGGCACGGCTTCGCCGTCCAGCTCGAGGCGGACCCGCACCTCCGCCCCGCGGGGGACCTCGACGCCAGGCGCCGGCACCCCTTCCGCGCGAACTTCCCAGCGCCCCCGGTTTCGCTCGACCAGCTCGAGGCGGAGAGTGACGGCGGGTCTCTTCCCCGCCCGCGGCGGCTCGCCGCTCGCCACGGCCACCAGGGAGAGGACGATCGCGAGCGTGACGCTGATGGCGAAGAGGATCGGAAGCACCCGACGGCCGGCGACCGGTTCGTCGATGGCGGCCGGCTGCACGGTGAACTGCGTGACGGCGGCCCTGCAGATTCGTCTACTCATCGTCGTTCCACGTAAAGGAGAGGGTGTCCGCCCCGCTGCCGACGTACGCGAGCAGCAGGTCGTCCAGGATCGGGGTCACGTTCAACGGAGAGAGTCCGAGGTCGCGCCGGAACCGGACTTCATACCGCAGCTCCCGGTCGGCCGGGACCGTGCCCACGCCCGCCGGGTCCAGCGCCGCCGTGCCCGCTCCATTCGCGACGGTCTGGAAACCGCTTCCCGTGTCCAGGGCCAGCTCGATCCAGGTGGGCGGCTGCACGAACGGCCGGCCGCTCCAGGAGTCGGGGGTCCATTCCGTCCAGCTCACGCCCAGGAGCCGGATCGGACCGGGCAGCGGGTCGAAGGCCCCTTCGAACCGGCCGACCCGGCCCACAGCCGCGTCCTCGAAGCGCGAGCGCCGCGTGCCGAGCGACGGCATCAGCCCGGGGGGGCCGTACACGCGCAGGTCGTCGACCGTCGCGGGGCAGATCTCCAGGCCGTCCACGGTCGTCGCAGCACCGCCGAGCGTGAGGCTCGGATCGTAGGGCGGCCAGCCCTCGAAGGCGACGTTCGAGCCCGAGGCGGACGAGCTCTCCGACCCGGACACGCCGTCCACCTCGAGGCTCTGCCGCGTGCCGTCGGTCCACGACACCCGCACCTGGTGCCACTCGTGCGGCGTCCCCGCCCCCGGGAGCGAGGCCACGAACGTCGTCCGCTTCTTCTCATACGGGGAGGGCGCGTTTTGCCGGGCGGCGTTGTTCCCGAAGCGCCGCGACACGTAGTAGAGTCGCGTCGATTCGATCGTGAGCGCGCGCGGGTCGAGCCGCGCCCGGATGCGGTGCTGGACCCCGGTGTTGCCGTTCTCCGGCACCGTGAGGAGGAGAAGGGGCACGAACCCCGCGGCGGCCGGCCGGTCGAACTTCACCCAGAACTCGAGCCCGCCCGAGTGCGGGTTGACGTTGCGGTCGGTGCTCCACGCCGTCAGTTCCCCCCGCGTACGGGAGCAGAAGAGGCCTTCCGGAAGGAGGTCGCCGCCCGCGCGGGCCACGTCCGGGCCGGCCTCCTGGTTGCCGGCGGGGGCGGCCACGCCGTCCGCGGCGTCCGCGGCCAGTCCATCGCGCAGCAGGACCTCGAGCGTCGGACTCGCGAGCTGGGGGTCGGGCGCGGGGACGTCGGTCTGGAGCTGCAGGTGTCCGGCCCAGTCCGCCGCAACGCCTCGCGCACGGGGTCCGGGGTTCGGCCAGGTGCCGGCGTTCTCGGAACGGTCGGAGGCGCGCCTCGCCTCGAAGTCCGCCTGGACCGTGTGGTAGAGGTTTCGGAAGACCCGCACGACGGCGGAGAGCTGCGACGCGGCGAGGCCCCGCCCGTCCGCGCGGAAGAGCCGCCCCAGCGAAGTGATCTCGTAGAGGCCCATCGGACGGAGGCAAAATTCCGTCGTGCGGTAGGCGAGGTCGGTCTTGTCGATCGGGGCGTCGAGGACCCGCTCGAGGTTGAGGCGGGACGGGTGGAAGTTCGGGTCGGCGTTGGCGAGGATGGCGTCGGCCCACTCCTGCCGTAACCGTAGCGACCCGTTCGCCGTGAGACCGCGGACGAAGGCATGGAAGTCGGGCCAGGAAGCGAAGGGCCCCTGGCCGGGAGGCGTGCTCGAGCGGCGCTGGAGGAGGGCCCCGGCGACGTCGGCGGCGGTCTGGTAGGGGATGGGGCCGCCCGCGGGTCCGCGCAGGTCGGCGAGGAGCGCGACCAGGATCGGCCACGACGCGGTGTTCACGCTGACCGGGGCGCGCGGCTCCGTACGGAAACCGGGCATCCCCTCCGGGAACGAGGCGCCGGTGGGCGCGATCGTGCGCGGGTCCTGCCAGGCGTGCACGGTGAGGAAGTCCCGGGCGAGCACGAAGTCGTCATCCCCGAGGACGAGGCGGAGCGTGTCCTTCGTGGTGAGGCCTCCGAGGGCGTCGCGAAGGGCGACGATGCGGGCGCCGCGGCCCGCGATCGGGTCCACGGGGGAGAGGCCCAGGGCCCGGCGGTCCTGCGCGATGGCGCGACCGAGCGTGTCGAGGACCTGCGCGAGGGCCGGGATCCGGAGGTTGAGGTCGAGCTGCGCGGTCGTGTCGAGGATCTTGAGCACCGCCTGGTCCCCCTGGGGGGCATGGGTCCCGCCGACCGTGGTGGAGAAGGCGTGCCCGCAGGCGCTCCCGCCCCGGTAGGAAGGGGCGGCCGTGGTGGCGAGGGGTCCGCCCCCGTAGTGCCACTCGCCGGCGGGGTCGCCCACCGGCGATCGGCCCGCGTCCACGCGGAGTCGCGCGACGGCGTAGTCGAGGCCGGCCTGCGCGACCAGGCGCGCGCGCGCCGAGTCGAGGTAGCCCGCGCTTGCCCCCGCTCCGTGGCGCGCCTCCGTGACGAAGACGACGCCGAGGAGCGAGAGGAGGGCCAGGCTGCCGATGGAGAGGAGGAGGGCCATGCCTCGGGCGTCGCGCAGCGGGTGGGGGACCGGCTGGGAGGGAGCGCCGGCGCGGCCCGCGTGGGCGCGGGCCGCGGGCGGCTGGGGGGCGAGGGGTGACATGGGAAACACTCCTGACACGAAGGGCGTGAAGACGAGTTCGATTGGGGGTGGGTACTTGGCCCGATCGTCGAAGAGTCGCCACACGCATTTCAAATGGGTGTGGCTACTTTTCGTAGGCCCCCTGAAGGGGGTACTACAAACAGTGGGTGCTGCTCTCGGAACCTACTGCTCGTAGTACCGCCTTCAGGCGGTCTGGGCGCTGTCGTCGAAAAGTAGCCACACCCATTTCAAATGGCAAATTGCAAGATTGCAAAATTCAAATTTGGAGCACGGCGCCGTCGTGGTGTCCGAGGTGGGCTCACTTGCGCGCCCTGTGCGCTCCGGCAGCCGTAGGGGCATCGCCGGGGTTCGATCTCGCGCGCTCGTCCTCGGCGGCCAAGACACTCCCCAAATTGCAATTTGAAATTTGACATTTTGCAATTTGGATTTTGAAATCGCTTCGCTTCAACGATCCGAAGAGGGTCTGAACGCGGTTGACTCGTTGACTCGGGCAGTCCCTTCGATCCGGATGCGTCTTGTGGTGCAGGCCTTCCGCTCTGCACGTACACGCGACGCCCGCTTCGTTGCGGCCCCGCCGCGCGCGCGGACAACCCGCGCGCGCGGACAGCCCGCGCGCGGCGAGCCCGCGCGCGGACTGCCCGCGCGCGGACTGCCCGCGCGCGGTCCCGCTTCCCTACTCGACGCACGTCACCCGCAGCACCTCGTCGATGGTGGTCACTCCGGAGAGGGCCTTGCGGATGGCGTCGTCCCGGAGCGTTTGCATCCCCTGCTCGCGCGCCTTCTGGCGAAGCTCGGGCGACTGGGCCGAACGCGCCACGAGCCGCTGCAGCGGCTCGTCGCACACGAGCAGCTCGAACACACCGATCCTTCCGCGATAGCCCTTGAGGCAGCGAGAGCAACCCTGGCCGCGGAAGAACCGCGGCGGCGGACCCTGAAGGTTCGGGATGAGGGTGCGCACGACTTCCTCGGGCGGGTGGTCCTCGACGCGGCAGGAAACGCAGATGACGCGCACGAGCCGCTGCGCGAGGACGCCGATCAGGGAGGCCGTCAGCAGGTAGGGCTCGATCCCCATGTCGATGAGGCGCGGGATCGCGGTCGGGGCGGAGTTCGTGTGCAGGGAGGAAAGGACCACGTGCCCGGTCATGCCCGCCTGAACCGCGATCTGGGCCGTTTCGCGGTCGCGGATCTCGCCGACCATGATGACGTTCGGGTCCTGGCGCAGGATGGCGCGCAACCCCGAGGCGAACGTGAAGTCCGGGTGGTCGTAGACCTGGGCCTGCGTGACGCCCGCGAACTCCACTTCGATCGGGTCTTCCAGGCTCACCAGGTTGCGTTCGGAGTTCTGGAGGTAGTTGAGGGCCGCATAGAGCGTCGAGGTCTTGCCGCTCCCGGTCGGCCCGGTGACGACGAGCATGCCCTCCGGTTTGCGTAGGAGCTCGAAGAACGTCCGCCGGACCTCCTCGTCCATGCCCAGGTCGTCGAACGAGATGTGCGCCTGCGATCGGTTCACGATGCGCATGACGAGCTTCTCCCCGTGCATGCTCGGCAGGCTGGCGACGCGCAGGTCCACGTCGCGCCCTTCCATTTTGAAGGTGTACCGTCCGTCCTGGGGGATGCGCTTTTCCGAGATGTCCATCCGGCCCATGATCTTGAGGCGGTTGGTGACGGCGGCTTGCAGGGCCTTCGGGAGCTGCCGCCGTTCGACGAGGATGCCGTCGATCCGGAAGCGAACCAGCATGTGCTCGCGCTTCGGCTCGATGTGGATGTCGCTGGCCCCCTGGCGGACGGCTTCCTCCAGGATGGCGGTCACCAGCTTCGAGACGGCCCGCGCTTCGGCCCCATCCTGCGGTTCGGGAACCTGGCGCGTCGGGGCGTTGCGCTTCGTCTCGGCGACGGCCGCTTGCAGGAGGTTCTCCTCCTCCGGCCCCGGCGGGTAGTGCGCCTCGATGGCGGTCACGAGGTCCTGGGGGACGGCCAGGATGACCTCGAGGGTGCAGCGCGTGAAGAACTCGATTTCCTCGATGACCTGGAAGTTGGTCGGGTCGGCCATGGCGACGACGAGCCGCTTCGAGTCCGGGAGGTGGAGGATCGGCATGGCGTGCCAGACGAGGGCCTTTGCCCGGGTGAAGAGGGCGAGGGTCTTGGGGTCCAGCTCGCACTGGGTCAAGTCGATGCAGGGGGTGGCGAGCTGCTCCCCGAGCGTCTCCACGACTTCGCGCGGCGACACGAGCCCGCGGGCGGTCAGGATCTCTCCCAGCTTCTGGCCGGTCTTCTTCTGGACTTCGAGCGCGGCCTTGACGTTTTCCTGGGTGACGAGTCCCTTCTCGACGCACATCTCTCCGATGCGACGCTCGGTGGCCTTTTGCCGGCGCGCCGGGTCGCCGGCCCCCGGCCGGTCGTAGAAGGTGAGCACCGCCTGCGCGATCTGGATCACGTCGCCGTCCTTCAGGACGTGGTTCGATACCTTGTCCCCGTTGACCTCCGTCCCGGTCTGGCTGCGCTGGTCCTGGAGGACCCATTGGTCTCCTTCGCGCACAATGCGACAGTGCCGGCGCGAGGCGTTCACGTCATGGAGGCAGATATGGCTGGTCTGCGTGCGGCCGATCTTGATCGTCCCATCTTTGAGCTCGCACATTCTCTGGCGACCTGGTTCGGAAACGTGGATCAACGCCATGGGAGAGGATTCCTCCGGCAAAGAAAAGGTGGAAGGAGAGGGGCTGCGAAGGGAAGGCGTCCGGTGGGGGGGGTGGGTGGCGGCGGTCGGCGTCGGTTGAGTTGGGTCGAAGCTCAAGTGCATGACGCGCGTAAGACGCAAGGGTTGTGCCTGGAGAATATTTATGAGTGAGCGAGTCGTTTGTCGGGGTGCGCGGAGGCTGCTCGCGCTCGCGCGCGGAGGCGCAAGGTCGGAGCGTGTCGGACAAAGCGTGCGGACGCCCGGTTGCACGGGACGCGCCCGCGCGGGCCGATGCCCGCAGACTCAAGCGCCACGGGGCTTGAAGGGGAGAGGCCCCGGACTTTGCAAAGGGGCCGGGAGTGTAAAAACAATTGACGGAGGGGCGCGGCCGTTCGAAGGAAGCCGGGCATGGTTCAAATCCGGCTTGCAGTCGCCAACTGGGCAGTTAGCGCCCGCGCAAAAATAACTGCGCAGATTCGGACCTCGAGGCTCCTGGGGGCGCGGCCCGCTGGGGCGCGCCGCGCGGGCCGGAGGCCCGCGCCCCCAGGCATCGGTCGAACCACGAAAATGTAAAGTAATTCTTGCGCGGGCGCTTACCGTAGGGGCACGGCGTTGCCGTGCCCACGAAGCGAGGACCGGTAGTCGGCTGTGCGCTGTGCCTGCGGCAATTTGAACCATGCCGCAAGCCGCGTCGCGGGCGAATCGCTGCGACCTCGGACGACTTGACTGCCGCCCGTCCCCGGCGTATTCTGGTGGTGATCGAACCGGGGCCGTCGGGAGCGGCGCGCCGGCCATTCGGAGGTGCTTCATGAATTCCCGTGGGGTCGTTGCGCTGGGCTCGCTGGGCCTCCTCGCGCTGACGGGGAGCGGACTTACCTGGTGGTACCACCTCGCGCTCTGGGATGCGGCCGGCGCGTACGCGCTCGGCCTCGTGCCGGCGGTTGCGGCCGGGCTCGCGGCCAGCTCCGAGCGCTTGCCGGCACTGCGGCGGGCCGCGCTGGGCGGCATGATGGGAGTGTGGCTCGGGCCGATCGTCGGCCTCCTGGTCGCGTGGCTTGCCGGTTGGCTCGGCGCGAGCTGGCCGACTTGCGAGGCAGCCTTCTGGGCCGTGACGGCCGCGTGCATCGCGGTCGGGTGGATCGTCCGCGCGGGCCACCGTCCGATCCGCGGGCTCGCGCGGGCCGAGATGGCCGGGCTGGTCCTGGGCTGGGGCGCGATGTGGTGGTTCGGGCGCCTCGGCGCGGACCCCTCCTGGGTCACGCGGACCCTGGGGTGGGCCGCGAGCTGGGGCGTCTTCGGCCTCTGGCTTTTCGCCCTCCTGCTCGTCGGCGTGTACCTCCGGCGCAGCTCGACCGAGAGCGATTAGGCCGCCGGCCAGGAGCCCTCCGGATGGGACAATTCCTTTTTCTCGCGTTCATGGCCGTCATGGCGGCGTTCGCCATCCGCGCGTCGCAGGCCGAGCGGAAGGGCGTTCGGCGCGCCTGGGAGGTCGCGGCCGCCGAGCTGGGCCTCCAGCTCGTCAAGCGTACCAGCCACATGGGGTTCGCCCTCACCGGCCGGCTCCACGGCTTCCCGGTATCGGTCGACATGGTGCTGCGCGGCGGCAAGCACAAGAAGACCTACACGCGCTTCTCCATCACGGGGACCGAAATTTTCGAAGGGCTGACTTTCCACGAAGAGGGTCTGCTGACCAAGTTGGGCAAGGTGTTCACGGGAGAGGACGTGCAGGTCGGCAGCGCCGATTTTGACCGACGTGCGCTCGTGAGCGGGCTCCAGGCCGAGTCGCTGGCGGTGCTCGACGAACGGACGCGGCCGATGCTGCTCCAGTTCTTGAAGCAGGGGGGCAAGCTGGAGGGCGGGACCCTCTCCTTGGAACGCCCAGAGACGATCAAAGAACCGCGCGCACTCGCCTGGAACGTGCAGGCTGTCGTGGAACTGGCCCGTGCGCTTTCGATCAAGAAGCAGGAGGTCCCGGATCGCCTCCTTCGAAACGCGACGCAGGACCCCGAGCCCGGGGTCCGCCGGCGAAACCTCGAGGCGCTGCTGACGGGCTTCGCGGGGAGTGTCGAGGCGCGCAGCGCGTGCGAGGCCGCGCTGCGCGAGAAGAACCCGGCGATCCGGCTGCTGGCGATCCAGGGCCTGGGCGAGGCGGGTTGGACCGCGGCGCAGGAGCTGGTCGAAGCCGCCGACGTGCCGCTCGAGCTGAGGGCGGAGGCCCTTGGGCATCTCGTGGAGGTCCTCCCGAACGAGCGGCTGCTGCCGATCGTGGAGCGTGCGCTCGCGAGTCGGTGGGAACCCCTGGTTTGCCCGGCCCTGGCCGGCTTCCGGCGCCTGCGGCACCCGCCGGCTTTCGAAAGCCTGGAGGCGCGCGCCCGGGAGGCGCAGCACCCCGCTACGGTCACCGCGCTCGCGGAGGCGCTCGGCGAGCACTACGGCGCGCGCGCGCAGGCGGCGCTGCTCGGCCTCCTGCGACACGAGTCGTTCGCGCCTCGGGTCGCCGCCGCCCGGTGGCTGGGCCGCGTGGGGGACGTCGGCGCGGTGGAGCCGCTCCTCGCGTGCGCGCAGGCGGCCCCGCTCCTGGGCGGCGAGCTGCGCGGGGCGGCGCGGGACGCGGTGAAGGCGATCCAGGGCCGGCTCTCCGGCGCCGAGGGGGGCTGCCTTACGCTCGCGGAGTCCGGCGGCGAGACGGGCGCGCTGTCCATGGTCCGGCCCGCGGGCGACCTCTCGCTCGTCGAGCGGCGTGAGCCGGACGACGCGGCGATGGGGTCTTAGCGCCCGCGCAAAAATAACTGCGCAGACTCGGACCTCGAGGCTCCTGGGGGCGCGGCCCGCTGGGCCGCGCCCCCCAGGCATCGGTCGATCCACGAAAATGTAAAGTAATTCTTGCGCGGGCGCTTAGGTGCATACCGTAGTCGAGGGCGGGGCGGCCGCGGCCGACGACCGGCCACGACCGGATGCTCTCGCATCTCTGCGGGACCCTCCAGCCGCTGTTGCGACCGCGCGATGTCGCCAGCACGCGGGAACGGCTCTATGTCGTGGAGTCGGAGCGACCGATTCGGCCCGACCTCGGCGTCCTGAGGACCGCGGCGCCGGGGTCCGGACGCGGGGCAGTGCCGGCGCAGTCCATCCACGCGTCATGACTCTGGAGGGCAAGGCATGGGGTCTGACCAACCGCTTCTCCCGGGAAAACCCCCCGCTCAGCCGCAGCCGCCGCCGGGCGCCGGAGCGGACTCCGCAGCGGGCTCCCCGCCGGGCGCCGGGGACGACCGGAGGCTCGGTCGCGCGGCGATCGCACGCGGGTGGTTGACCGAAGCGCGGCTGACGGAGGCCGTGGAGCGGCAGCGGGCGGAGCTCGAGGCAGGCCGACCCCAGCGCCTCCTCGGGACGATTCTGGTCGAGCTGCGCGCGCTCGCGCCGGCGCAGCTCCTGACGCTCCTCGACCAGCAGGCGCGCGCGAGCTTGACCCAGGAGGACAAGCTCTACGGCGCCACGCTCGTCCGAGACGGCCTCGCGACCCGCGCCGCGGTCGATCGCGCCCTCGCGGACCAGGCGGCCGCGCCCTCGCCGGCGCCCGTGCCCGCCGCCCCCGCCGCGCTCTTCGCCGGCCGCTACCAGATCCTGCGCGCGCTGGGCCGCGGCGGCATGGGCGTCGTCTACCGCGCCCGCGACGCGCAGCTCGGACGCGAGGTCGCGCTCAAGCTCCTCCTCTTCGGCGCCGGCGCCGGCCGCGAAGAAGTCGAACGCTTCCACCGCGAGGCGCGCGCCGCGGGCGCCCTCGACCACCCCGGCATCGTCCGCGTCCTGGATGTCGGCGAAGCGGACGGCAAGCCGTACTACACGATGGAGCTTGTCGAAGGACGCGGCCTCGCCGTCATCGCCCGCGACGACGTCCTTCCCCTGCGCGACGCCGTGGAGATCGTCCGCCAGCTCGCCGACGCCCTCCAGTACGCCCACGCCCACGGCGTCCTGCACCGCGACATCAAGCCCGCGAACGCCGTCATCCTGCGCGACGGGGACTGCGACGAGGCCGTGCTGACGGCGAAGCTCCTCGACTTCGGCCTGGCGAAGCTGGCCGAGCGCGAGGTGCAGATGCGGAGCACGGACGAGAAGAGCGCCTCTCTGCGGACCCTGACGCGCACCGGGGCGATGATGGGGACGCCCGCGTACATGAGCCCGGAGCAGGTGCGCGCCTCGGCCGACGTGGACGGCCGCACCGACGTGTATTCGCTCGGGGCGACGTTTTACGAGATCCTGACGGGCCGCCCCCCGTTTCACGAGGCGGCGACGCTCGCGAGCCTTCTTTACCAGATCGAGGGGACGGACCCCACGCCGCCCTCGCGCTTCGTCCCGGACGTCGACCGCGACGTGGAGACGATCTGCCTCAAGTGCCTGCAGAAGTCGCCGTCGGAGCGGTACGCGACGGCGCGCGACCTCGCACGCGACTGCCGACGCTGGCTGGCGGGCGAACCGATCGCCGCGCGGCCGGTGGGCGCCGCGGCGCGGCTCTGGAAGAGGGCGAAGCGGAACAAGCCCGTGGCGATCCCGGTCGCGGCCCTCGGGCTGCTCCTCGTGGGCGCCGCCGCGTGGGCGGGGGTGGGCGCGCTCGTCCACGCGCGCGACGTGGCCGCGTATCGGGGCGCGATCGAGGCCGGGCTCCGCGAAGGCCGGGCCGGGGACGTCGAGAAGACCACCGCACTGCTCCGCGCGCTGGAACCGAACGACAAGCTCGTCATCGACCTCTGCAACCAGGTCAAGGCCGCGCTGGCGGTCGGGCGCGGGGACGAATCGCTTCAGAACTATGTGTATTTGCGGGGGCGGCTCGACGAACTGAGAAGCGAGCTGGAGACGGAGGAGAAGAAGGCGCAGGCGGCGAAGCGGCACGCGGAGAAGGACCGGCTGTGGCGCCTGGACGAGGACGTGCGCGTGATGGAGCAGGACCGGGAGCGGGCCTTCGCGGACGCCGTCGCGGCCTACTCGGAGGCGGTCGGCTGGTGGCGCGAGAGCCCTTCGGCACGGGAGAGGCTGGGGGACCTCTACTGGGACAAGTACCTGGACGCGGAGCGGCGGCGTAGCGCGACGGACCAGGCGACCTACGGCGGGCTGGTGGTTTCCTTCGCCCGGGAGAAATACGCGGACGCCCTCCGGTGCGCGAAGGAGGTCGAGTTGGACTTCCTCTTGCCCGCGCCGGACTCGGGCAGGGCCGCCGGCGGCGCGCCCCCGGCCCGGCTCGAGGCGTGGCTCTTCCGGTACGAGCGGAATCGGACGCCTCCGGTGCTCGTCCCGGTCCCGTGCGACCCGGCCACGGGCGAGCTCAAGGGCGCCCCGGACCTGGCGGCGGCCGAGCCGGTCCCGCTTGCGACCGCCGCGAAGCCCGAGGGCGCGGCGTTCGTGCGCGCGTCGCGCCGGGAGAGCGTGTTCGCTCTCCGCCGCACGCCCGCGAACCGCGTCCTCCTCGAGCCGGCGCCTGCCACGCCGCCGGCGCCAGGCGCGACCGCCGATCCCGACGCCGGCCGACCGCGGGTCCGCTTCCACGCGACGCTCCCGCGCGGCTCGTATCTCCTCCTCCTCCCCGCCGGTCAGGGGGTGTACGAGACTCGCTATCCCTTTGAGGTGGCGCGCGACCTCGAGTGGAAGGAGACCTGCGAGTTGGCGCCGGAGGCGGAGGTCCCGCCGCTCCCGCCCGGCATGGAGCCGCCGCCCGTCGAGGCCGGCGGCCAGGCGCCGGGCGCGGCTGCGACGGCCGCCCGCGGCTACT
The DNA here is from genome assembly GCA_016197205.1 of Planctomycetota bacterium. GTDB lineage: Bacteria > Planctomycetota > MHYJ01 > WSZJ01 > JACPWG01 > JACPWG01. The sequence continues at coordinate 193,453 of JACPWG010000023.1, read as the reverse complement.
GGCTCTACCTCCCCGCCGGCCCGTTCCGCGCGAGCGGCGACCCGAGCGCGCAGCAGTCCCCGCCCCGCGACGCCGCCGTCCTCCGGGCGCCTCCGCCCACTCCCTCTGCGCCGCACGCCGGTGCCCTTCTCGCTCGGTTCGAGCTCACCTGCGGCATGTACCTCGTTTATCTGAACGACCGCGACTGGCACAAGGCGGAAGCGGCCTTCCTACGCGCCCCGCGCAAGGCCCCGGTCGCGACGCCGGAGACCGTGTACTGGAAGCTCGGGGAGAACGGGCTCTTGACCAGCTCCTTCTCCCCCGACTGGCCGATCCTTGAGGTCTCCTGGCAGGATGCGATAGACTATGCGAAATGGCTGACCGCGCGCGTCGGTGGAGGTCGCTGGACGCTCAGCCTCCCGTCCGAGGACGAATGGGAGAAGGCGGCGCGGGGCGCCGACGGCCGGTACTTTCCGTGGGGGGACGCGTTCGACGCCAGCTTTTGCAGCATGAACGACTCGCGGCTCGCGGAGCAGGAGAGCCGAAACCCGGAGCCGTTCGGGCTCTTCCTCGTGGACGAATCCCCCTTTGGCGTGCGGGACCTCGCCGGCGGCATGCGGGAATGGACCCGCACGGTCTCAGGACGCAAGGGCGAGTATCGCATCGCGAAGGGCGGCTGTTGGAGCGGACCCAGCGCGCTGTGTCGGGGCGCGGACCGCCTCGCCAGCGAGCCGGAGTACGTCAGCGTGCATTACGGATTCCGGTTGAGCGCTCGCAGGACCCGATAGCCCTTGGCAATCTCGCTCTCTCTCCCTTTTCCGTTTTCGTTCAACGACCCGAACAAGGGCTAAACGCGACCGAGGGCGGCAAGTGGCTAGATCATGGCTCCACGTCCCAACTAGCCGCGGGCGAAATTTGAAATTTGAAATTTGACTTTTTGCGATTTGAAATTCGGACCGGCCGTGTGGGTCGAATGCGGGACTTTTACACAGAGACGCGGAGACGCAGAGGCCGGGCGCCGAGTCCACCCTCCTCTACCGGCGATCATCGCGGGCAACGCACTGAGAGATCGATTTTAGCTTCATTTCGGCTTGTTGTTTTCGTTTCCGTTTCGCGCCCAGGGGGCGCTTGGGGGAGTTGATGAGGACCGAAGGTGAGGCGGGGCGGGCATGCAGCGGCCTGCCTGCCTTGCTTTGCCCTCGGCAGCGTGGTATGCTCAGGGGCGACGGGATCGGGGGCTTGATGATTCGGGAGCCGACAGATGGCGACGCGACGAAGTGGGCACGATGGCAACGGAAATGGAAATGGCCAGGGAAACGGCAAGGGGAACGGGGAGTTCGTGACGTGGCTGCAGTTGAACTTTGCGGAGCTGAAGGCGATCACCAAGGAGCTGCAGGCGAACGTGGTGGAGCTGCGGGCGAATGTGGTGGAGCTGCGGGTGATGAACGAACGCATGGACCACCGCATTGTGCTGCAGACGCGCGAGGTCGAGGAGAGCAAGCGTCAGACGCGCGAAATCATCCGTGAGATCGCCCGGATCGAGGCGGGGGCGGGGCGTCATGAGCTTGCGCTTGCGAGGGAGCTGGCGAAGATCGGCAAGCGCGTGATTCGACTGGAGGGCGGGGCCCGCGGGTGAGGGGGGGCGCCGCGCGGAGCGGGTCGGGGAGGTCATCAGGGGGAGACGGCTTTGGGGCGCGTGCCCCGCAAGCCGCGGAGCGACACGACCGCGCCGCCAGTAGCGGGTAGGACAGGGTCGGCGGAGTTTTGTTTTCGCAGGCCGTCATCGCAGGACGGTCCACGCACCCCAGCTTGAAGGCCGGAAGGCGCCGCCGGCGCGGTCGCGGGCGAGGAGCCGAAGCTGCGCACGGCGAAGCGCCTCTTCGGGCGGAAGCGGCGTTTCCCCCCACAGCCCCTCGTAGAACGCGTCCATGAGCTCGCGCGTCTCGGCGTCCGGGACACGCCACAGCGAGAGGACGAAGGCCCGCGCACCCGCGACGGAGAGGGCGCGAGAGAGGCCGAGCACCCCCTCGCCGGCCGCCAACTCCCCACGCCCCGTTTCGCACGCCGAGAGGACGAGCAGGTCCACGCCCGACAGGTCGAGCCCCTGCGCCTCCTCGGCCGTGAGCCGGCCGTCCTCCCCGGAGCCGCCGTCTTGCGTGTTCGCGCCGGCGAGCACGACCCCCGAAAAAAGAAGCGGGTTCCAGCTCACCGCCGCCGCGGGGGCGCCGGCCGTCCGCGCCGCCTCGAACGGAGGCCCTCCGGCGAGCAGCGGACCCGAGAAACCGCGCGTCGTCGCGCCGGCTCCCCCGCCTGCGCCGGTGCCGGCGACACCCCCCGCCGCGACGGTCCGGCGGAGGTGCGGCAGGTCGAAGAAGCCGTGCGTGGCAGCGTGCACGAAACGCGCGCGAGTCGCCTCGCGCGCGAAGGCCGCCTCGGTCGCCTCTCGACCCGCGAGCGCGCGCACGGGCGTGCCGGCAAACCTCGCACGAAAGCGTCGCGCGACGTCCTCCGCCTCGGACGCGGTCCCGGGCAGCGCGGCCACCGCGAACTCCGCGCGCCGGCTGCCGCCCGCGCTCCCTGAGACCGCTCCGTCGGCCGCCCCCTCCGCCGCCCCCTCCGCCCGTTCGTAGTCCACGCCGCCGAGGACGAAAAGGCCGCAAGCCGACGTCGGCCGCGGCGCGAGCGTGGCCTTCACGAGTCCGGCGCCGCTGGTCACGCACACGACCGAGCGTGCCTCCATCAGGTATTTGTCCGAGGCCGCATCCCCGTCAGGCAAGAGCCCGAGGGGAATCGTCGCCAGGGCCCCGTCCGGCGAGAAGTAGAGGGCGCCGGGGGCCTCGAACGCGGCGGCGAGGGGGGCCGCCAATTTTTTGCGCAGCGACCAGCCCGTCTCCGCCCAGGCCGCGTGGTCGTCCCGCTCAAGGGCCGACCGGAACGAATCCGCGAGAGCCTCCAGCTCGCGCGCCGGGCCCAGCCGAAAGGCTCGCACGCCGGCGCCGGGACGGACCAGCCAGGCGAACACCTCGCCATCGTTCTCCAGCAACTCCAGCAGGACCGCGCCCGGCGGAAGCGCCCTCGCTACGTCCTCTGGACCCACGTCCAGGAAGGCGCGTGCGGCGAAGTCCGGGAGCAGCCCCGCAAGCTTGCGTTCCAATTCGTCGACCGCGCGGCGCGCCTGTTCGCCGGCCTGCGCCGTGCCCTGCCCGTCGGGTCGCGCGCCCGGGGCTTCGAGGAAGAGGCGGGCCAATTGTCGTCGCGCGGCGCGGAGTTCCCCGGCGACGCGCCTCGCTTCCTCGCTCGACCCGGCGGGCAAGCGAAGCATGGCGGCGGTCGCGCGCAGCCCCGCCCCCTTCCAGGCGAGCGCGGCGGCATAGGTCCGCCCCGGGTCGGCCTCGAAGGCCCGGAGGTAGTTCCCGAGCTCCACCGCGCGTGCACGCAACATCGAGCAGCGCTCGGTCGAGGACAGGCACGGCAAGAGGGCGTGCATCACGGCGCGCTGCGAACTCCACGCCCGCGCGAGGAACCGCCGGGCCTCCGCCTCCTCTCCAAGCTGAAAGAGGAGCATCGCCAGGTTCGCGGCGCTCGTCGCGGTGTCGGGATGGTCCGGGCCGAGGGCGTGCTCGTGAAGCTCCAGGGCCTTTTCGAGGAGCGGGCGGGCAGCCCGCGTTTCGCCCAGGTCGCGGAGGAGGTTCCCGAGGTTCGCGCTGCTTCTCGCCGTCAGCGGGTGCGCCGCGCCGAGCGCCTTCTCCCGGAGCGCCAGGGCCTTCTCGAGGACCGCGCGTGCGGCCCGCAGGTCACCCGCGTGCCAGCGCACGCTCCCCAAGTTGTGCAAGACCCCGACGGTTTCGGGGTGCTCGGGGCCCAGGGCTTTTTCCTGAAGGGCGAGCGCGCGTTCGAGCAGGCCCTTCGCGCCGGAAAAATCGCCGAGCGCGTCCAGCGTCATGCCCAGATTGACCAGGCTGCGGGCGGTGTCGGGGTGGTCCGGGCCGAGCGCCGCCTCGCGGACGGCCAGCGCCCGTTCGTGCAGAGTGCGCGCGGCGGCGACGTCGCCGAGCTCGACGAGGACCGCGGCCAGGTTGTTCAGGCTGTTCGCCGTCGACGGGTGCGTCGGGCCGAGGGTCTTCTCGCGGATCGAGAGCGCCCGCTCGTGGAGGCGGCGCGCCTGCGGGAGATCCCCGAATTCTTGAAAGGCGATGGCGAAGTTGTTGAGCGCGGCCGCGGTGGCCGGGTGGCCGGGGCCGAAGGACCGCTCGCGGATCGTGACGGCCCGCGCGAGAAGCGGCCGGGCCGCGGCCGGGTCCCCGTTCTCGCAGAGGAGAAGGCCGAGCGCCAGGAGGCTGTAGGAGGTCTCCGCGTGGTCCGGACCCAGGGCCTTCTCGCGAATCGCGAGGGAGCGTTCGATGATCGGGCGCGCGGCGCGATCGTCGCCCAGGTCCCGCAGGAGATTCCCGAGGTTGCCGAGCGCGCGCGCCGTGTCGGCGCTGTCGGGCCCGCTCCGCGTCTCCGTGATGGCGAGGGCGCGTTCGAAGAGCGGACGCGCGGCGCCCAGGTCGCCGAGCCGCTGGAGGAGCGCGGCCAGGTTGTTCAGGCTGGCGGCCGTGGCCTCGTGCGCAGGCCCGAATACCTTCTCGCGGATCGCCAACGCCCGCTCGTGGAGCCGGCGGGCGGACGGCAGGTCGCCCAGCTCGTCGAGCACGACGGCGAGGTTGTTGAGGGCGAAGGCGGTCGTCGGGTGCCCGGGCCCGAGCTTCTGTTCGGCGAGCGCGAGCGCCTCTTCCGCGGGGGCCCTCGCCTCCGCGTATTTCGCGGCGTCGTAAAGCGCCTCGAACCGGTCCTCGAGCGCGGAGACGCGCGCCTCCGCGGCCGAGCGCGTCGGGTCGCCTTCCTGGGCGCGGGCGCCGGCCCCCGGCCAGGCCGGGAGAGAAAGCACGACGAGGAGGAAGGCGAGGAGTCGCGTGCGCATGGGATCCGTTCACGGGAGTCGTGGGGTGCAGGGAGGTTCGTCCGCGGCGACCACGGGCTGAAAATGGAGACGAGACAGGCTGTGCCAGGGGTCCGAGCGAGTGCGGGTGCAGGGCGGACCCGTCCACCGAAGCGCCGCGCGCGAAGGCGGAAGCCCTGCACCACAATCGCCGGGCGCCCTTCGTGTGCCGGGTGTCAGGTCGAAAAAAAATGTGGGTACGGACGAAGGGTTGACGCTACTTGTGCGGCACGGCCGGGACCGCCGGTTGGAGGAGCTTCCGCGCGCGGACCGCGGACTTGTGGGCGGGGAAGCTTGCGAGGGCCCGCTGCAGGAGTTCCGTCGCACGCTCCTTGCGACCAGCCGCGGCGAGCGCGAAGCCCCAGTCGTAGGCCGCGGTGTCGAAGCCTTGCGAGTCGGGGAACTCGCGCACCGCGCGTTCGAACTGCACGGCCGCCTCGTCGGGGCGGCGCTCCCGCATCAGCGCGCGTCCCGCGAGCAGCAGGCCGTCGTCGAAGCACCAGGTCCGCGCCGCCTCCGGCGTCGCCCGCCAGGCCTCCAGCGAGAGAAGGGCCTCCGCCTCTTTCCCGGCGAAGAGCGCCGCCTTCGCGGCGAAGTAACCGACCACGGCCGCATAGCGCGTCGAGGGACGATCGCGCGGAAATTCGGCCGTGAACTGCGCGAGCTCCTCCCAGCGCCGGTCGCGACTCGCCCGGAGGATGGCGCGATAAGCCTCGTGCGCCTCGCCCGCGCGCGCGGTGATTTCCGCACGCGCAAAGGCGCGCGCCGCGGTTTCGAAGGTGTCGACCGGCTCACCCAGCGCCTGCTCGAGGCCGCGGCCGGCCATCAGCTCGCGCACGAAGGCCTCGAAGCGGCCGACGCGGCGAAGATGCTCCACGAAGAGAAAGTCGCGCGCATAGTCGGCGAGGCCGTGGCGCTCGGCGAGGGGGCGGATCGCGTCCGCGGGGGACTCCGCGTGGTCCGGGGCGGTGAGCAGGGCGTCGATGCGCTCTTCGCCCTGACCCGCGAGGTGCACGGCCAGGCCCTCGCGGACCCATTCCGGCACGCGGTCGTGGCCCGTCGCCAGGGTGTGGCGCATGACGGCGTGGACAGCCTCGTGCGCCAGCTCGGCGGGGACGTCGAAGCGGCCGTTGATGAGGAACTCCGCGTACAGGGTCAGGACGATCTTCGGGGGTTTGCCGGAGGTGCGAAACTGCGCCCCCTCGAACATGCGGTACCCGCCGGCCGGCGGCGGGGCGGCATCGCGGAGCACGAGCGTGACGGCCCCCTCGGGCGGGGCGGGGACCCCGAGCCGCCGCGCCGCGTCCGCCAGGGCGGCGGCTTTCCACGCCGGGAGCGCTGCGAGGACGGTCTTCAACCGGGGGTCGTCCTTGAACGGCCCCGCGTAGGGCGGGCCCGCAGGGAGGAGCGCGAACAGGGAAAGGAGCAGAGGTAGCAGGCGGGCGGCCGGGGCCATGCGGGGAGGCTCCTGGTGTAGCGCAGGGTCAGTGGACGACTGGGACGGCAAAGCTCACGGGCGCGCCCGCGGAGCACTCGATGCGGACCGCGAGGGAGGCGGGCGGATTGTCCCACATTCCGAGGTGGAGGAAAAGCTCAATCGTGCGGTACGCGCCGGCGACGAGGCGGGGGACCTCGACCCGCACGCCCGCCGGCCTCCGCGTGCACGGCCAGGAGACTGGCCACGCGGCCTCCTTGCCGGGTCACCCGGCCGCACCCGGCGAGTTGCCGGTAGCGCTCCGCGTCGGCGGGCGCGCGAGGCGCGGTCGCCCCCCCTTCGAAGAGCAGGTCGGGCTGCGACGCGGGCGGGAGCCGGCCAACGGCCGCGAGGACGGCGGCGACGTGGACCGCGCCCCTCCGGCGAACGGGGTCGGCGCCGGCGAGGGCCGCGGAGGCGGTCCGGTCGGGAAGCTTGGCGCCAACTGCGATCCGGGTCCTTGCTGTCGTCTTCCGCCCGGGCGCAGGGGCTTGACAGCCCGACCGCCTGGCACTACGCTGGTGGGACAACCGGTAGGAACGGATCTCCCTTTCGAGTCTTCAGGAGTCTCCCTGTGAATGGCGAATCCGCCTGGATCCGGAGGGGGGTCGCGTGCTCAAGCCCGTTCGTATGGGCTCGGTTGTGTTGCCCCCTTGTTCTCATGACCCTGGCCCCCCTCGCGGTGAGCGCGGACGACGGACGCGGCGCCGCACCCCCAGCACCTCCCGCCTCCGGCGCCGCATCCCTCCTGTCCCGACCGACTGAATTCGTCACCGACATCGAGCGCTCCGAGGCCCTCGCCGATCAGGTCGGGGCCCAAATCAAGGCGACCTTCCTCGCGGGGCTCAAGCGCGGCTCGTGGGAGGCCGTCGCGGACGCCCTCACGCCGGACTTCGTCGGCGCCTTTCCGGGGCCGGACGGCGGCCAGGCCGTCCCCGACCGCGGCCTCGCGATCCGCCGGTACGTGTCGGAAGGGCTTCCGCCGCTCGACCGCGCGGGCTTCGTGTCGGTGCTGCGCGCGCAGGTACAGGCGTGGTCCCACCTCGAGCGGGCGAACTGGCGCACGTACGAGTTCCTGCTGGACCCCTCCGAGCAGCGGGCCTATGCGCGCATCCATTTCCAGCTCGGCGGCCCGCGGCCGGAAGGGGGCCGCGGTTACGTGGACACCTCGGTGGAGGTCGAGCTGGTCGCCGCGGCCGAGGACGCCTGGAAGCTCCGTCGCCTCGCGCTGCTCGAAGGCAATCGCGTCGAAAGTCCGCGTCCGCCGTTCAACGACATCACCGCCTTGACCGGGTTCAGCTTCAACGAGAGCGACGCCAACCGCGACCTCTCCCAGCGGGTCATCGACGACCGCACGATCCTCACGAACGGCGGCCTCAGCGTCGTCGACTGGAACCGCGACGGCTTCTGGGACGTGCTCGCGACGGTCGCGAACAAGCAGACCGTCCTTTTCCTGAACGACGGGAAGGGCGGCTTCGTCCGCGCCGAGGCCCCGGCGCGCACGCCGGAGGAGGCCGCGTACTTCTACCTCTACCTCGACCTGGACAACGACGGCACCGAGGAGCTGGTGAGCACGCGGGTCGTCGCGATCGAGGGGACCCGCGCGCGGCTCGACCTCCGCGTCTCCAGGGACGGGGCGTGGAAAACCCTGCCCGGGGCGCTGGAGTGCGCGGTCCCCGCGGGTACGCGCTCGCTCAACGTGCAGTCGATCGTGCCCTGCGACGTGGACGGGAACGGGCTCATCGATCTCTTTTTTTGCGCGTACTCCAATTCCGAGTCGAAGGGGGAGCGGTACAACACGGTCGACGCCCACGACGGCGCGGCCAACCTCCTCTTCCTGAACCAGGGCGGCCTCCGCTTCACGGAGGAGGCCGAGGCGCGCGGCGTCCGCGGGACCCAGTACAGCTACGCCGCCGCGTTCTTCGACTTCGACGGCGACGGCGACCCGGACCTCCTCGTGGCGAACGACTATGGGCCGAACGTCTACTACGAAAATCTGGGCAAGGGACGGTTCCAGGAGAGGCCCGAGCACCTCTTCGCGCAGGGCTCCAACTACTCCATGGGCCTGACGCTCGGCGACTACGACAACACGGGGGCGTGGAGCGTCCACGTTTCGAACATGTCCTCCCACGCGGGGCAGCGGATCACGGCGCTCGCGGGGGGCATGGGGGAGGCCATGCGGGCGCGCATCCGCGCGATGGGGGCGGGGAACCAGCTCTACGAGCGCGAGGGGAAGGTCGGCGCTTGGACGGAGCGCGGGGTCGAGCGCGGGGTGAACTGGGCGGAGTGGGCCTGGGCCGCGCTCTTCGCGGACTTCGACAACGATGGGGACAAGGACCTCTTCGTGACGAACGGCTTCACGTCCCACCGCGACGCGAAGGCGCCGGACTACTGAACGTACTATTGGCGGCAGGTGGTCGCCGACGCCCGGGCGCTCGACCGCGGGGAGACCCCTCGCAACGTGACGCGGGAGACGAACCGGACCTTCCGTGGCTCGTTCAGCGGGTACGAGCGGGATTGCTACTTTCACAATCCGGACGGCGTGTCGCCGCGCTTCTACCCGGCCGCGTACGTGCTGGGGCTGGACTTTGACGACGACGGCCGCGCCGCGGCCCCCGTGGACATCGATGGGGATGGCGACCTCGATCTGGTGCTGGCGGGGTTGCAGGGACTTCGCCTGGTCGAAAATACGTCTCCCACGCGCCACTTTGCCCGGCTGCGGCTGCGGGCCGTGAAGACGCCGGCCGTCGCGCTCGGCGCGGTCGCGAGCGTGCGCACGGGGGACGTGACGCAGCGCGATTTCGTGAAGCTCACGGACGGTTTTCAGACGCAAGTGCCGGCCGACTTGTCCTTCGGCCTCGGGGATGCGGCGCGCCTCGACGAGGTGACCGTGGCTTGGCCCTCGGGCGCGACGGAGACGTGGAGGGACCTGCCCGCCGACCGCCTGCTCGAGCTGGTCGAAGGGCGTCCCGAGGCGAAGGCGAGCGCGCTCGAGAGGTGGCCGGAGGGGACGCGACCGCGACGCGCGCCGGCGTTCTCGCTCGACGCGGAGGCGGAGCGGTTGGACGGGGGCGCGCGGGAAAGGCTTGCCGCGCCGGGGCGGCCGACCGTGCTGAATTTCTGGTCCCCCGCGTGCGCGGCGTGCCGGGCGGAGGCAGGGGAGCTCGCCTCCCTCGCCGTTCGCTGCAAGGCGGAGGCGCGAGTCGTGGGCGTGAGCGCGGAGACGAAGGACGTCGCGGCGGTTCGAAAAGCGGTCGAGGAAGGGAAGCCGCCCTACGTGCAATACCTCGCGAGCGAAGCGCTGCTGGCGAGCTTCTTCGGCGACGGGGGCGCGGTCGCGCTCCCGGCCACTTTTGTTTTCGACGCGGCGGGGCGGCTGCGGCGCGCGTTCTTCCGGCCGATCACGGAGGCCGAGGTGGCGCCGATCCTCGCCTCGATGCGCGATCCCGGTCCGTATGCGGCTGACCTGCGGACGCTGGGCCACTCCTGCCTGGAACACGGGGAATTCGAGCCAGCCCTGGGATGGTTCGGCAAACTGCGGGACCTCAAACCCGCGGACCCGGTCTCCCACTTTCTGGTGGGCGTGGTCCAGGACGCGTTGGGGAGGCCGGAGGCGGCGGCGGCCTGCTACGCGGCTGCGATCGAACGCGATCCCAGGTATGCGGACGCGCGCCTCAACCTGGGCGTGGTGCTCGTGAAGGGCGGCCGGCCGAAGGAGGGGCTGGCGGCGCTCGAGGCGGGAATCCAGTTGAAGGGGGAGGATCCGGAGGCGCTGAGCGCGCTCGTGTGGGCGGCGATGGAGGCCGGGGACACGGCGCTGGCGCTCTCGGCGGCGGCTCGGGCGGTGAAGGCGAATCCGCGGTCGGGGGTGTTGCTGGCGAAGAAGGGCGGCCTGCACAGAATGCTGGGGCAGTTCGGGGAGGCGCGGAAGTGCTTCGAGGAGGCGCTGAGGCTGGAGCCGGGACTGGAGGAAGTGCGGCAGGAGGTGCGCGCGATGGATGAGGCGGGGGAGGGAAGGTGAGGGGCGGAGGGAGGAGGATGGGCGCGGGGTGTGGGGACGGCTTCGACTGAGGATGGGCAAACGGAACACAGAGGCGCAGAGGCGCAGGGCGGCAGCGCCGCAGCCAAGCGACGACGGAACCACAGATTTCACAGATTCGTAATCTGTGTAATCTCGTTGAATCTGTGAAATCTGTGGTTTTCGCGGCGTTCGACCAAAGTAGAATTGTCGCAAGAAAACGAAGTTCGAACGATTAGCACCGCAGAGGACGGGTGGTGGGGTGAAGGGCCTTGAGCGTTGTCGAAAAAAAAGGCAATATCATTTGGTACGGCAGCTTGACCGACCGGGGACGATCGGATATCCTCCGCGCGTACACCACACCCCAACCGGGTTGACAGGAGAGAGCCGATGGCCGGCAAGGACGGGCTCAACCCGGAACAGAGGCTCGGGGTCGAGACGACGCGGGGGCCGGTGCTCGTCCTCGCGGGGGCCGGCACGGGCAAGACGCACGTGCTCACGCGCCGGATCGCGCGGATCCTCGACTCGGGCGTCCCCGCCCAGTCCATCCTCGCGGTCACTTTCACCAACAAGGCCGCCCGCGAGATGAAGGAGCGGATCGCGGGGCTCGTCGGCAAGAGCGGCTCCGGGCTATGGATCTCCACGTTCCACTCCCTCTGCGCCCGCATCCTCCGACGCGACATCGAGCGACTCGGGTACAAAACGAACTTCACGATCTACGACACCTCCGACCAGCTCTCGGTCCTGCGGTCGACCCTCCGTGACATCAAGGTCCCGGGCACGGAGATCGGGCCCGAGAAGGTCCTCTGGGCCATTTCGCAGGCGAAGGCGAACGCCCGCACGGCCGAGGACTTGTCGCGGGAGCAGGACGACGGGGACGACGCCGCCGTCGTCGCCGCCTCCGCCTTCGCCCGCTACCAGGAGGCCCTCCGCGAACGCAACGCCCTCGACTTCGACGACCTCCTCTCGCTCGCCGTGCGCCTCCTCGCCGAACACGAGGACGTCCGCCGCTCGTACCAGGAGCGCTTCCGGTACTGCCTCGTGGACGAGTACCAGGACACGAACGCCATCCAGTATCGGCTGGTCCAGCTCCTGCTCAATCCCGAACGAAATCTCTTCGTCGTCGGCGACGACGACCAGGCGATCTACGGCTGGCGCGGCGCCGACTCCCGGCACATCCTGAACTTCGGGAACGACTTCCCGGACACCAAAGTGATCCGGCTGGAGCAGAACTACCGTTCCACGAACGCGATCCTGGCGGCCGCGAATTCGCTGATCCGGAACAACCTCTCCCGCCACCCCAAGGTCCTCTGGTCCGCCCTCGGGCAGGGGGACCCGGTGATCTGCTACGAGACGCCGGACGAGCGCGGCGAGGCGGAGTTCGTGATCCGGCAGATTCGCGAGGAGCAGCGCAAGGAGAAGTCCCCGTGGGGGCGCTTCGCCGTCCTCTTCCGAACGAACAACGAGATGCGGCTCTACGAGGAGCAGCTCCGGCTCTTCCGGATCCCGTACGTGCTCATCGGGGGGCAGAAGTTCTTCGACAAAAAAGAAGTCAAGGACCTCACGGCGTACCTGAAGGCGCTCGCGAATCCGCAGGACGAGGTGAGCCTGCTGCGGATCGTGAACTGTCCGCCGCGCGGGATCGGGAAGACGACGCTGGAGCGGCTGGACGTGTTCGCGGTGGGGGCGGGAATCCCGCTCTCCGAGGCGTTGTGCCGGGCCGCCGAAGTGCCGGGGATCACGGAGAAACTCGCGGAGCGCGTGGCGAGGTTCGGCGCGCTGCTGACGCGCTACCGGGAGCGCGTGCAGCGGCCGGGGCTCGCGGGCGCGATGCGCGACCTGCTGACGGAGATCGACTACGCGGCGGAGCTGGCGCGCCAGTATCCGGAAGAGGCGCAGGTGCAGGCGCGGGCGAACACCGTCGCTGAGTTCGTGGCGGACCTCGGCGCCTTCGACGCGCGGAACCCGCAAGGTGGGATCGACGCGTACTTGCAGGCCGCTGCGCTTCTCGACGAGGAGCGGGAGGACGAGAAGGAGGGGCCGGCGACGGATCAGGTGACGCTCATCACGATCCACAGCGCGAAGGGGCTGGAGTTCCCGCGGGTCTTCGTGTGCGGCATGGAGGAGGGGCTGATCCCGCACAAGCGGTCGATCGCGGAGGAGGACGACCGGACGATCGAGGAGGAGCGGCGGCTGTGCTACGTGGCCTGGACGCGGGCGAGAGAGAAGTTGACGTTGACCTATCCGGGCGTGCGCACGCGCTGGGGGAGGACGGACAACGCCCTGCCGTCGCGGTTCTTGAAGGAGGCGGGGGACAAGGTCCGGCTGGAGGCGGCGCCGAAGCCGGGCCCGGCGACGCAGGAGGTGGCGGCGGACTATTTCGCGAAGCTGCAGGGGCTGTTCGGCGGCGGGGCGGGGGGTGCGGCCGGGGGCGGCGCCGGGGCAGGGGGGACACGTCGCCCGTAGTCCGGCAGCGCGTGCTCCGATTCGCTGCGTCGCGAGGAGCGTCACCGCGCGAGGCGTGCCTCGCCGAGCGCATCGAAGAAGGCGAGCCCGGCGCGCGCCACGGCCGGGGCATGGCGCCGGAAGAACGCGGCCGCGACCTTTCGCCCCCAGCCGAGGTCGTCCATCTCGTCTGCCCCGGCCGGACCGAGCGATTCGACGGCCGCGCGGGCGAGCGGCTCCTCCCCTCGCGCCAGCCGGACGATCGCTTCCACAAGACGGGCCCGCGCAGCCTCGGGGCCCCAATGAACACAGGCCGTCCACGCCAGCGCTTCGGCAAGGTCGTTTCGCCGCAGGGCGAGCCAGGCGCGGCGTCGACACGCCGGCGCGGACACCGCGGGGTCGGGGCTCTCCACCGGCAGATCGGCCGGCGCAAGCGCGCGCGCCTCGTCGTCGGCCTCCGCAAACCGCCCCGCGGCGTCGAGTGTCGCCACGAGCGCGAGCCGGGCGTTCGGGCTGACGCAGGTCTCGGCCGCCTCCCTCCAGGCCGAGATCGAGCCCTCCAGGTCGGGCTCGGGGAGCGAGTCGAGCGCGGCCGCCAACCGGGTCAGGGCCCGCTCCAGCTCCTCCCGCTCGCCGCTCGCGCGCGCCAGGCCGACCAACTCGCGATAGGCCGTCGCGGCCTCGAGGACCCGCGGCTCCGGTCGGGCCTGCAGGATCCACCCGAGCTGGTACAGCCCGCCGCGGAGCCCCTCCGAATCGCCCGTCGCGCGGAAGCAGTCCAAGGCCTCGCGCGCCGCCGCGAGGGCACGATCCCAGTCCGGCTGCGGCCGATCGTGCAGACAGGAGGCGAACATGTACAGGATCAACCCGCGATCCGTCGACTGCCCGGGCATACGGCACAGGTCGAGCGCACGCTCGAAGCACGCGGTCGCGCCGTCCCAGTCGGGCCGGGGGTGGCGCCGCAGGCAGGCCGCGAGCTTGAGGAGCAACGAGGCCCGGTCGGCCGGCGCCGCGGACCGCGCGGCCGCCGATTCGAGCGCCTCGCGACATCCGGTGATCGCCGTATCCCAGGCGCGGTGTGCTTCCTCCCCTCCGGCGTCCCCGGCGGCGATCGCGAGGTCGGATAGGAGGATCCAGGAAACCATGGGGGTCCTTTCGAAGGGGCTCTCGGCGAAAAAGCGGCATCGCGACCCAACCTTGCCTAGACAACCCGCGTATCGTCGTTTTTGACCGAAAATCGAACAGGGTTCCCGGCGGGAAGCCGGCCGGGCGAACCGCGCACGCCTCGCCGGCAAGCGGCGGGGCTCGACGCCCGCCGGCATCCGCCCGCACTTCCGCTTGCCCGCCCGCCCGCACCGCGCTAGAATCCCCGCGCGCACCGTTTCCCCGGACCTCTGGCGCTCCCCGGCGCGCTCCCACCGCCTTTTCCGGAGGCCCCATGCCCGGTGTCCCCGATCCAAAATCGCCCACCCCACCCACGAAGACGACCTGGTTCATCCTCTTCGCGGCCTTCACCGGAACGATCCCCCTCTACGGCGTCGTGGCCTTCGTCCTGCGTCAATCCGAGAGGCTTCCCGTCCCGTCCGACGACGTGCACGGCGTATTCCGGTGGACGCTGTACGCCGTCTCCTTCGCGTCCTTCCTGGCGGCCGCGATCGTCCCACGGCTCTTCATCAGGGCCCACACTCCCCCCGACCCGAAGGGGCCCATCGGCGCGGACCCGCGCCCGCTCCCCCACATCTTCCTGACGGCCTCCATCCTCACCCTCGCCTTCTCCGAGTCCGTCGCGATCTACGGCCTCGTCCTGGTCATGATGGGGGAACCCCTCCTCAACCTCCTCGTCCTCGGCGGCGCCTCCCTCGCCTTCAATGTCGCCTACGTGCTCCCGCAAGGGCTCGCGTACTGGTCGAACGAAGCCCGGTAGCCCCAAGCGCCCTCCGCCGCAACGATCCTTTTTTTCGGAGACCTCGCCATGCGGTCCGCTGCGCTCCGTGCGCCGGCCTTCGCCGCCCTCCTCGCGACCCTGGCTGCCGTGCTCTCCGGCGCGGTCGCGGCCGGCTGCCAGGCCGCCCGCCGGCCGGGCGCGGCGCCCCACGGCGACTCGACGGCCGTGGATCGCATCGTGGCCTCCGCGCTCGAGAGGAACGCCGCCTACGACAGGCTCGTCGAATTGTGCGACGACGTCGGCCACCGCTTGAGCGGGTCCGCCGCCCTCGATCGCGCGATCGACTGGGCCGTCCGGGGGATGGAGGCCGACGGCTTGGCCAACGTCCACCGCGAGGCGGTGCAGGTCCCGATGTGGGTCCGCGGGAACGAATCCCTCCAGCTCGTCGAGCCGCGCGAGCGCCGGCTCACGTTGCTGGGCCTCGGCGGGTCCGTCGGCACGCCGCCGGAGGGGATCGCGGCGGAGGTGGTCGTGGTGCGCGACAAGGCCGAGCTGGACGCGCTCGACGCGGGCGCGGTCGCCGGCAAGATCGTGCTCTTCAATGCGCCGATGCCCCCCTACGATCCCGTGAAGGGGTCCGGGTACGGCGAGACGGTGCAGTACCGCGTGAACGGTGCGGTGTGGGCCGCCGAGAAGGGGGCCGTCGCGGCCCTCGTCCGCTCGGTCACCGCGCGAAGTCTGATGACGCCGCACACGGGCGGGATGCGCTACGGCGACGCGAAGCGGCGCATCCCGACGGCGGCGATCGCGGTCGAGGACGCGGAGCAGCTCGCCCGGTTCGCGGCGCGCGGCAAGCGCGTGGTCGTGCGGCTGGTCATGGAGGCGCGCGACGAGGGGGAGGCGCCGTCGGCGAACGTGGTGGCCGAGCTGCGCGGTCGCGAGCGGCCGGAGGAGATCGTCCTCGTGAGCGGGCACCTGGATTCGTGGGATGTCGGGATGGGGGCGCAGGACGACGGATCGGGCTGCGTGATCGCGATGGAGGCCGCGGCGCTCCTCCGGCGGCTGGGCCTCGTACCGCGGCGGACGATCCGCGTCGTGTTGTGGGTGAACGAGGAGAACGGGATGGCGGGGGTGAAGGGGTACCTGGCGGCGCACGCGGCGGAGCTGCCGCGGCACGTCGCGGCGCTCGAGTCGGACAACGGGGGCTTCCGGCCGCTCGGCCTCTACGTAGACCACGAGGACGCGGGGCGGCTGAAGCTCGCGGCCGGGCGCCTACGGCGAATGCTGGAGTCGTGTCCGGCGCTGGTCGCGCTCGCCGCGGCCGGGGTGGAGTCGGGGGAGTCCGCGCCCGACGTGGGGAATTTCAAGCCGTCGGGCATCCCGTGCCTCGGGCTGCGCGTGGAGGGTTCGACGTATTTCGACTATCACCATACGCCGGCGGACACGGTGGACAAGGTGGACCGGGGGGACTTGTCGCGGTGCGTGGCGGTCACGGCGGCCGCTGCGTGGCTCCTCGGGGAAATGCCTGATGGGCTCGCCGAGGGGGAGGTGCATGCCCCGGCATCGCCACCAGGAGTGGATCAAGTTCCTGAATTTGATCGACACGGAGACGCCCGCAGACCAAGACGTGCATGTGATCGCGGACAACTACGCGACGCACAAGCATGCGAGGGTCTGCTCATGGTTCAAGCGACACCCGAGATTTCACATTTGCTTCATTCCGAACTAGGTCCGTGCAGCCTCCTGTGCCTCGCAAGGCAAATGTCGATGCGACTGGAGCGCGTCGGGTCCGCCGAACGCGATGCCGATCAGCGGCCGGCCCAAGCCCGGGCCGCTGGATCGGCTGGTTGGGCGGTCTTTCATGCGCTGCCGTCGAGCTGCCTCACGGCTATCAGGTCGCCGTCAGCTACCGCGCGCACGTCGCTCTCCTTGAGGCTAACAAGTGCTTCCGTCCTTCCCGATGCACTGACGAACTCGACCTCAAGACCATTGGGCTCATAGACCTGGACGATAGCCCCGAGGTCGCCTCTCCGCAGGCCATGCTCGGGAAGGTCCCGGTTCAGGACCACGGTTTGGAGTTCCCTGAATCTCATGGTCGTCTCGCTCCTGGGAATGCCGTGACGAAACGAGGGAAGTCCTCACCGAGAAGCACGATCCACACCGCGACCAGAGCCGCGGCCCTTCCAGTCGGGCCTTCGAGTCTACCTCGCACCTCGTACTTCTGCCCGTATTCGTTGGCCTCGGTGCCAACGGCTTCGTTGTTCATCGCATGGCCCCGCAGGTCCGTTGCGAGACCCTCCCAGTCGGCCACCGAGTAGCCGAGCGCCACGAAGAAGGCGGCCTTGAACCTGCCCACGGACACCCGGACCGTATCCCTAATATTAAACAGATCGGCCTTCTAAAGCGCGAATGTCGCCCTGATTTAAACGTAAGGATACGGTCCGCTCCCCGGCGAGGCGCTGAAGGAGTTCGACGGAACTCTTTTTTTCATCAGCCACGACCGGACGTTTGTGAGCGAGATCGCGACTGGGATTCTCGCGGTGAAGGACGGGGCGGTCACGCGCCACGTGGGCACGTACGGGGAGTACCTGGGCCGCCTGAGCGGCGACTTGGGGATCGGCGCCGCGGGGGCGGCGTCGCGCTAGACGGCCAAGGGGACGGAGGCCGCACGGCGACGGGCACGGCGGCGGGGAGGGAGGCCGCCGCCGCGTCGCGCCTGCCGATCACTTGCAAAGGTAGTACGGGAAACTGGCCTTGCGGGCGGCCCCCTCGACGGGCACGCACCCGGAGACGTCCGCATGCTCGGCGATGAGGGCCGCGTAGAATTCCTCCGTGATGAGGATCTCCCCGGGCTCCGAGGTGTCCTCGCCGAGCTTGCTGGCCGTATTCACGGCGTTCCCCCAGAGGTCGTCGTCGAGGTCGATGACGGGTCCGTACCCGAGTCCGATCCCCATTTTCAGCGAGTCGTCCTTCGTCCCATGAGAAGGCCATAACTGTCAAGGCAACGTGGTGCCTTTCCGCTTTCGCTGTCGAGGGGGTAACGCAACACACCCACCGATGTCTCCCCGGTGGCTCCCACCGACGCCAAACAAGCAAAACGCGGCTCTCTCCATGGCCAGGGAAGCAGGGTCCAGGGGCTGGCCCCTGGTCAAAGCCAAATCCGACGGCGGATTCGAAACGCCGTATTCCTTCACTGGCAACGGATCCCTCTCCGGAGCACCCCTCCCTCCAAAGCCAAGCTTGGATCCGGGGTCACGCGTCCGCTGTCAAGTTGGCCTTGGCTCGCGCATAGAACTCCTCGCTGGCTGCCGGAGACACTCCGGCTGCTGCGGACACCTGCGCCCACATGAACCGACCCACTGTGCGAGTCGTGAGTTCCCCGCTCGTTTTGGTTGGGCCCGAAGTGACCCCTGCGCTACCAACCGCTGCCGGGCTTTCCTACGCAGTACCCTCGGCCACTTCTGGTGACCGCTACAGTGCGCCTCGCTGCTCAGGGCGCTCGACGCATCGCTACACTCTGGAGAGCACTCGTTCCAGTGGATCGACATCGCGTGGAGTCAACGTTCCGGCGTCAAGCATTCGCCGAGAGGACCCTAACCTGTCATGCTTCCATTCGCACTCGTTGAGGATCCCCGGAGGGATCCGGTGCACGTTGGGGTCCGCCGGGCGCAGGCGCTGCTTTCTTACTCGTTCGGCGAGGGCGAGTCCCCACCGGCGCAGATCGCTGTCCGGTCCAAACGGTCCGAGCGTGTACTGTGCGGAGCCCACCAGGAGTTTCCGCAGCATGGAGTCGCCCGCCTTCGTGATTCGAAGTTGCGGAGTGCTGTTGCCCGAGTCCCCCTGTCGCGGTACCAGCCCGAGGTACGCGGCCACCGAGCGGCTCTTCGAGAATCGCTGCGGCTCTTCGATCGTCAGAACGTACGCCGGCGCGGTGAGGGCTCCTACGCCGGGGACGGTTGCGAGTCTTGCCGCATGCGGATGCTTGTTGACCGTCAAGTCCAACACTACGCGATCGAACTCCCGGATCTGCTTCGTCAGAGAAGTGACCTGGTCGACAACGGGTGCCAGGGCGGCGCGCAATTCCTCGGGCAACTCATCGGCAACGCGAGTGCTGAAGGCGCCGGTCGAGCATGCAGACAGACGGCCACCCGTCGACTTCACGCTTCCACCCGCATGATGGATCAACTTCGTCCGAGCGGCGACCAGCACGTCGCGGGAGCGAAGCAGCGCCCAGTCGCTCTGCGAGGCGGCGTCGCGATGGTGGATCGGGGAGAGCAGCTTCGGGTCCAGTCGAGCGACTCGCGCGAGGAGTTCCGCATCCTCCGCGTCGTTCTTGCGGTGCGTGTCGTAGATGATACGGAGCTTCCTCGGGTTCGCCACGAGCACGGAGTGCCCCGCCCTCGTGAAGCTTCGACTCACCCACGCGGAGTGGGTTCCAGCCTCGAGCGCGACCAGCAGGGGCTTGTGCTCCGCACACAGTTTCGCGAGTGCTTTTTTTGTCGTGGGAAGCCGTCCCTTCGAGAGCACCATCGCGCTTGCGTCGATGATGCAATACCGGCTCTCGCGGTCGCCGAGGTCCAAGCCCATCGTTTCTTGCACGGACGGTTTCACTACTGTGGACTCGTTCACGGCCAGCCTCCACTTCTGGGCGTCAAGCCCGGTTGCCCCTGGGGATCAGCAATGATACCCCGCGGGAGCTGGCCTTCTCATCCCATTCTTAATATTCAACTGTGCGCTTGACACCGCGAGGTCTCGTGTAGTCTGGGCGCATGAGCCGTGCAGTACGGGTTGAATTCCCAGGGGCGCTGTACCAGGTGATGAGGCGCGGCGTGGCGCGGATGCCCACCTTCTTGATGACGAGGACCGGAAGAACTTCCTCGACCGCATCGCCTTCTGGGTCGGGGAGGGAGTGCTCGTCGTTCACGCCTTCTGCCTCATGCCGAACCACTTTCACCTCCGCCTCGCCACGCCGCGCGGTGAGCTCTCCCGATGGATGCGGCACGTCAAATGGGACTACGTTCGCAATTTCAATTTCCGGCACCGCCGAGTGGGCCATCTCTGGCAGGGACGCTTCAAGGCCATCCTTGTAGAAGACGGCCCTTCTTTCCTGGAGTGTGCGCGCTACACTCACTTGAACCCGAATCGGGCAAAGCTGACCCGGCCCGCCGAACGGTACCGGTGGTCCAGCTATCGCACCTAGGTCGGCGGGCCCGCGCCTGTCGATTGGGTGACCACGGGGCCGACGCCGGCAGCATTCGACGGGAGCCGCGACACCTATCGGGCATTCGTGGAAGCGGGGAAAGGGGAGAAGCCCGTGAGCCCCTTCGAGCGGGCCGTGGCTGGGCTGGTGCTGGGCGGAGAGGGATTCGTGAAGTTTGTTCTGGCTCGGCTGCAGGGAGCCCGGGCGGCAGCGGACCAGCCGTCGCTGCGGACACTTCGGCGGCGGGGCGGGGGGTGCGGCCGGGGGCGGCGCCGGGGCCGGAGGGGCGCGCCGTCCGTAGTCCGGCAGCGCGTGCTTGGATCGAGTCGTCTGGCGCCTGCGCGTGCTGGCCGAAACGAGCGAGGCCGGCGTCCCGTTGCCAGGACGCCGGCCTCGTTTTTTTCTGGTCTGGTCGATTCTGTCGAAGGCGCTTGCTTCGGCTACCCCGCGAGGTTGTTGGACTCGAAGATGTTTTGCGCGTTCGAGGTGCGATCGCAGGGGTCGGTGCTGGTCTGCGTGATGCCGTGGCTCAGGAGAAAGTCCGAGAGCTGATCGATCATGTTCTGCTCAGTCCCGTGGGCCGTCTGGCTCTGTCCATCGACCGTCACGGTGAGGGCGTGATCGCTCATGCCGGAGACATGCGAGCCGTCGCTTCCGAAGAGCCGTTCCAGGCAGTCCGCCGCGCGGGATTCGTGTCCGCCGCAGGCCAGGACAGGCGCGGACGTCAGGGCAACCAGTCCAACCGCCACCACCATCGCGAGAGCGAACGTGCGCATTAGGTTTCTCCTTTTGCTGACCCCGTTTCTGTTTCCAGTCCAGTATCCTCAAGACAGAAAACGAGTATCGCAATTCGTAAGCCGTGCAGAATTAGAACGTGCGCAAAGCAATTGTGCGTATGTTGTTGTGAATTCACATTCATTCGCATCCGCCCCGGATCGCGGGTCCGATCGGCGGCGACGTCACATTCGGTAACGCCCCCGCGCATGCGCCGCGTTACGAAAGGAATCGAAATGAGGAGCGAGGGAACGCGCAGGAGGCTCGATTCAGATCTGGAGTGCACGCGTCGATCGGGTAGGTTCGTAGGGGCGGAACTTGTGGGTGGATGCGCTTGGTTGCTGGGCGGTGTTGTCAGGAGGGTGGGAACGAGGCCTGGCTCTGCGCCCGGACGCTACCCCCTAGGACCCGCACGCCGCCCGATCTGAAGCCGAACCCGGCCGGTGGCCGCAATCAAAGGACGGCACCCGCCTTCGCTCCCGCCTCCCCACCTTCGCGCTGTGCGCTCCGGTCGACAGGCGCGGGAGCTTCGGAGCGTGTTCTTCCCCGGAACGATTCGCGCTGCGGCGCCAACGATTTCGGGGCATGGCACAGCCTAAAAATAGAGAGGCCGATGTCCCTGGGGGTAGGGACATCGGCCTCATCTCAGGACCGGAGGCTTGGTGAACTTCGGGGCTTAGCCGGCCAGGTTGTTGGACTCGAAGACGTTCTGGGCGTTCGAGGTGCGATCGCAGGGGTCGGCCGAGGACTGGGTGACGCCGTGGCTCAGGAGGAAGTCCGAGAGCTGGTCGATCATGTTCTGCTCCGTGCCGTGGGCCGTCTGGCTCTGGCCGTCGACCGTCACCGTGAGGGCGTGATCGCTCATGCCCGAGACGTGCGACCCGTCGCTCCCGAAGAGCCGCTCCAGGCAGTCAGCCGCGCGTGATTCGTGTCCTCCGCAGGCCATCGCCGCCGGCGCCAGGGCAACCACCACTCCGACCACCACCAGAGCCAGCATAAGGTTTCGCATCTTCGTTTCTCCTACCTCGTAACCGTCGATGTTCTCATTCCTCGCAATCTCGCGCTGAGGACGTCCTCCCCTTAAGCAACGCCTATGCCAGACTGCCGTGCGAAAAACGTAAAGCAATGCAATTAAGCATGTTAAGTATGAATAATTATGCGTCGCGACGTTCGCAGGGGGGCTTCTGGTGCCTGATTTTCGTTACCGGGAGTCTTCGTCCGTTACCGATCGGAAACGAATCCACACTGCGAATTGCGGCTGGTGGCGGCCTTCGCAGCCCTTCGTTCCGCAGCGGCCCCCAAGGCTCGATGCCCATGGCCTCTGGTCATCGATGTTGCTCTACTTGAAATCAGCCGCCTCCTTCTGGTAGGCTTTCCACGGGGCGCGCGACCCGATCGTCCTCTCTAAGGAGTGCCACCCATGCCCGCAAGTCCCAAGAAAAGCGCCGCGGATTCGTCCAACCCGGACATCCGCGACATCGCACTCTCGATCTTCGATAAGGTACGCGCCATCAAGCGGGCGAACCCCGAGGTGGCAAAGGCCGTCGACCGCGCGGAAAAGGAAATCCGGCTCAAGCTGGTCGACATCCGCACACACATCGACCGCCTGGAAAAAAAAGAGGACCGGGAACTGGTCACGGTCCTTGTCATCAACGGGCTCCACCGCACCGCCGATGAAGTGCTCGTGGACTGAGGCCCCTTCAAAAAAAACTGCATGCACTCCCGTCGCTCCGCGCAGGCCGGAAGCCCCGCGCCTTCCGGAGCCCCGAGGTCAACGCGTGCGCAGCGATTTCTGCGCGGGCCCTCGCCGTCCCGAGACCAAGGTCGTCGCCCGTGCTCGACGCCCCGCCGTTTCCGCCGCTCCCAGCCCGCGAGGATGACCGCCGCCCCCGACGGCGCGGCCCGCTCTCCCGCCTGCTACGCGCCGCGGGCCGCGACCCGCGGGTCGTCGGCTTCGTCCCCGGCCTCGCCTACCTCCTCGTCACGCTCGTCGGTCGCACGATCGACGTCGAAGAGGTGCGGGCCGACCTCCCCCGCTCCGTCCTCCTCGGCCGCGGGCACGGCGGCATCCTCGCCCTCTGGCACGACCAGCTCTTCATCCTCACGCACTACCTCGGCTCGCGCTTCCGCTGGAAGGGGCTGCGCTGCGCCCCGCTCGTCAGCCCCAGCCGCGACGGCGAGCTGCTCGCGCGCTTCTTCGGCCGCTTCGGCGCCGAACCGGTCCGCGGCTCGACCACGCGCGGCGGAGCCGCCGGTCTCCTCGCGCTGCTCCGCGCCGCCCGCTCCGGCGTGTCCCCGGTGATCACGCCCGACGGCCCGCTCGGTCCGCGGCACCGGGTCCAGTCGGGCGTCATCCTCGCCGCCGAGCGCAGCGGGCTTCCGATCCTGCCGCTCGCGTGCGCGCTCCGGGAGGCGGTCCGACTCCCCTCGTGGGACCGGTTCCAGCTCCCCGTGCCCTTCACGCGCGCGCGCGTGGCCTGGGGAGAGCCGATCCGGGTGCCGCGCTACGGCACCGGCGCGGAGGCCGCTGACCGCGTCGCCGTGCGCGAGGCCGCGCGGGCACGACTCGAACGCGCGCTCGAGGACCTCACCGCCGAAGCCCGGCTCGGCGCCGGCCCGTCGAACGTCTGACCCGTGCGCGGCCGCCCGCGACGGAACGAACTCGTATCCGAACCCACACGATCCCGGGAGGACACATGAAAGCCCTCGTGACCGGAGCGACCGGCTTCCTCGGCGCGCGCCTCTGCCGCGCCCTTCGCGACCGCGGCTGGGAGGTCGCCATTCTTCGGCGCGCCGCCTCCCCCCTGGCGCCGCTCGAGGGCCTGGAGCTGACGCACCACGTCGGGGACGTCACGGAGCCCGCGACCCTGGCTCCGGCCATGCGCGGCGCGGACGCGGTCTTTCACCTCGCGGCCTCCCTCTCCTTCTGGCGGGCGGAGGCGGACGCGCAGCGGCGCATCAACGTGGAAGGGACCCGCAACGTCGTCCAGGCCGCGCTCGACGCCCGCGTGAAGCGCCTGGTCCACACCAGCTCCGTCGCCGCCGTCGGCATCCCGACCCCGTACGGGCCGGCGGACGAGCTCCTGCCCTTCAGCCCGGCATCGGCGAAGATCAACTACTTCAAGACGAAGCACGAGGCCGAAGAGGAGGTCCGAGCCGCGGTCGCGCGCGGACTTGACGCGGTGATCGTGAACCCCTCGGCGGTCTTCGGGCCCGGCGACTATCGGTTCCAGAGCGGGCGCGTGATCCGCGACATCCACCGCCGCGCCCTGCCCGCGTACACGTCCGGCGGGACCAGCGTGGTCGACGTCGACGACGTCGTGGACGGGCACCTCGCCGCCTTCGAGAAGGGGCGGAAAGGGGAGCGCTACATTCTCGGCGGCGAGAACCTGTCGTGGGAGGAGATCTTCCGCAAGGTCGCCCGCGAGGTGGGCGTCCCGGCGCCGTCCTTCCGCGCGCCGACCGCCGTGCTGTGGCTCGCGGCCGGGGCGCTGGAGCTGCATGCGCGCTTCCTGACGCACAAGCATCCGCTCGTGACGCGCGAGATGGCCGTGCTCGGCGGGCTGCACCTCTTCTATGACGCCAACAAGGCGGCGGGCACGCTGGCGTTCCGGCCGCGGCCGTTCGCCGAGACGATCCAGAGGACGTTCCAATGGTACAAGGACAAGGGGATGCTCTGAGCGGGGGCCCGTCGCCGGGGTCGGAAGGGCCCGCTCCCGACGCCGCGCGCTCCGAGCCGCGGCGCACCTGCCCGCCGACAGTGCCCGCGGGCCCGCGCGCCGCCGGTGCGCCTCTCGACGGTTCGTCCGCGCCCGTGCCCGCGCCGGACCCCTCCACGCAGGCCACCATCCTCCGGCCCGTCGAAGGGGAGCTCGCGCGCGTGGCGCCCGCGTCGGAGGGCCCGACGGAGCTCCTGCTCGGCGCGGGAGGCCGGGACTTCGGGCGGTATCGGCTGGTGCGCGTGCTCGGCCGCGGGGGGATGGGCGTGGTGTACCGCGCGCTCGACAAGGAGCTGCAGCGGACGGTCGCGCTCAAGGTGCTGCTCGAAGGGGAGGGGCTCTCGGAGGAGGCGCGCCTGCGCTTTCAGCGGGAGGCGCGCGTGGCGGCCCGGCTTTCCCACCCCAACATCGTGCCGATCCACGAGGTCGGGGAGGTCGAGGGCAAGCCCTTCTTCACCATGGAGCTGATCGAGGGGGAGAGCCTGCAGGCCCTCCTTCACCGCATGGGGCGGCTTCCGACGGAGGCCGCGCTCCGCATTGCGCGGGAGGCCGCGCGTGCGCTTGCCTTCACGCACGAGCAGGGGCTCGTCCACCGGGACATCAAGCCCGCGAATCTCCTCCTCGCGCGCGGAGACCCCGAGGCCGGCGCCGTGGTCGTCCCGCCGGCCGCCGCGCTCCCGCTCGCCGCGGCGTCGGATGCGGTCGTGCCCTCCGCGCCGCCTCTCCCCGCGACGGCCTTTCGCGTCCTTTTGGCGGACTTCGGCCTCGCGAAGGACCTGGATGCCGACAGCCGGCTGACGCGGACGGGGCAGATCATGGGTACGGTCGTGTACATGTCCCCCGAGCAAGCGGACGGGGACGGCTCGCGGCTCGGGCCCGCGAGCGACCTCTACTCGCTCGGGGCCGTGCTGTACGAGATGCTCTGCGGCTCGCCCCCCTTCGAGGGGACGAATCAGCTCAAGCTGCTGAACACCGTGCTCCTGGACGAGCCGGAGCCTCTTCGTCGCCGGGTCGCGGGCCTCGACCCGGATTTGGAAACGATCGTCTCGACGGCGATGGCGAAGAACCCGGCCCGGCGGTATGCGTCGGCGCGGGCGCTCGCGGAGGACCTGGAGCGCCGGCTTGCCGGGGAAGTCATTCATGCCCGCCCGGCGGCGCTGGTGTACCGGGTGAGCCGGCGGATCCATCGCCACCGCGTCTTTGCGACGATTCTCGCCACGCTGTGCCTCCTGGCGGGGGCGAGCGAGCTGACCTTCGGGCCGCTCGGCTACCGCTTCGGTTTTCGGGTCCGCGTGACGAACGTCGTGGCAGGGAGTCCGGCGGACGCGTCGGGGCTCCGGAGGGGGGACGTGCTGCTGGTGTATGACGGCCAGCCGATCGAGCGCGCCCTGGATCTTTTCGAGGCGCGCGTCCGCGCGGAGGACCGGAAAGCCGTTTCGGTGGGGCTCACGGTCGAACGGGCCGGCGGCCGCATCGAGCTGGTCGTTCCGCCGGGGCGGCTGGGGTATGGCATGGAGGAGCAGCTCGGCGTGTGGTGGCGGTGGTGAGGGGGGGCGCGTGGCGAGGGGGGCGCGTGGCCGGACTGTGGGAAGCGGCAACCTAGTGGGGCTTCAACATCGATCCTGTGGGTGCGTCGCGGATTCAAATTTTCAAGGCTCAATGAACAAGGCTCAATCAAGACTCAAGGTTCAAGGCTCAGAGAGGACGGAGCCCCCAACGCCGATCTTTCCAGACCTGGTTCCTCAGCGGATTTCCGGAGATTCGGTCACGCACGCGAATAAGGCGTTGAGCATGGAGTCTTGAGCATTGCTTGAACCTTGCTCATTGAGAATTGAGCCTTCGTTCTCCACCCCCAGGCTTTCGAGGCGGGTCGGGGCCGCGAGAGCCACCAAGAACCCACAGAACCTAGATTGAAGCCCCACGAGTCCGTGTGCTCCTCCGACGGCCACGAGCCCTTGTGGTGCAGGGCTTCCGCCCTGCACCGATGGGACTGCCCGGGTGGAAGTCACCGAGCTCGTGGAGGGCGGGGACGGCGTATCGTCTTGACTTTCCGCCCCTCGAAAGCTATGGAAGGGCCCTGAAAGCGGCGGTCCCGGACCGCCCTTCCCACCCTCGCGGCCTCCCACCAACGATGGAGCACCTCATGAAGAGACTTGTCCTGGTCGCCCTGCTCGCCTTCGCCCTTGCGGGTGCGTCCGCCTTGCCCGCGTGCGCGGACGAGTCGGGCGACCAGCTCACGGCCCTTGTTGAAAAGTACGCGCCGACGATCGTGACGGTGAAGCTGGTGCTCAAGACCGAGCTGTCCATGGGCGGTCAGAGCCGCGACAACGAGTCGCGGATCGACCGGCACGGCGTGGTCGTGGACGCGGGCGGGCTGGTGATGCTGCCCAGCGCCGGGCTGGCTGGGGACTCCGGCGGCGACCTGGCGGGCGGCGGCGGCGACGTCCAGCTCAAGATCACGGCGACCGACATCAAGGTGATCATCGGCCGGGAGGACAAGGAATACGGCGCTTTCCTCGCCGCGACCGACTCGAAGGTCGGGCTCGCGTTTCTGCAGCTCGAGGACCTCGCGGACCGGAAGCTGACCGCGATCGACTTCGGCACGTCCGCGGACACGTCGATGGGCCAGTGGGTCGCCGCCGTCGCGCGGCAGACCAAAGGGTACGACTACGCGCCCTACTTCGAGACCGCGCGGGTGAGCGGGGACATCGAGAAGCCGCGCAAGGCCTGGATGGTCGACGGCCGCTTGGGCGGCGTGGGGCTGCCGGTCTTCAAGCTGACCGGGCAGGTGGTGGGCGTGCTGACGATGATCCCGGATACCACCCGGCTCGAGGAGGCGCGCGCGAGCCGGGGCGGCGGCGGGCGCGGCGGCGGCCGGGGGTTCGGCGGCCTGGCCGCCGGCCTGCGCGGGGGCGGCGGCGGGGAGTTCATCCTGCCCGGTTCGGTCGCGAAGGGCCTCATCGCAAAGGCCAAGGAGAAGGCCGTGGAAGTCGGCGCGGAGCGCGCGAAGCAGAAAACCGAGAAGAAGGCGGACGCGGAAGGCAAGGACGCCGACGACGCGGAAGCCGGCAAATAGTCTCCCCTCGCGGATCGACGGGTTTCCGCCCCGCTCCAGCCTGTGCGTCCCGTCGGAGGGGCGGACCTCGTGTCCGTCCCTCCGGCGACCGCGATCGCGCCGGGGCCGGCGTCAGCGGCGCTTCCTCTGTTCCTGCGCCTGCTCCCGCGCCTGCCGCCGCAGCCGCCGCACGTCCGACACCACCTTTGCCACCACCGCGAAAATGGCCAGTCCGAAGAGCGCGTAGCCCTCCGTCTCCAGCCGGCTGAACGGCCACCAAGGGGACGTGTTCAGGGCCTCCGGCTCGCTGTAGTACTTCCGCGCGAACTCCGCCTCCGGGTCCGCTCCCTCCCGGAGCCAGCGCAATTCGTCCTGCTTCACCCCGTCGTACCACGCGGCCGCGTCCGCCAGCTCCAGCTCGAAGTCCTTCTCAAGCTGCTCCAAGCGGAGCTGCTTCTCCTCCCCGCGGCCGGAGGTCTGCATCTGAAGCGCGCGCCCCGCCATTTCTCGATAAGCGGTCTTCGCCGCGGGCTCCTCGGCGCCGCGGGCGGCCCGCAGAAAGGCGCGTGCGGCGAGCTGCTTCGCATCGTCGTAGCCGGGCGCGCACATCAGGAGATCGCCGAGCGCCTCCAGGAGGACCGGCGCGTCGTGGGTCCCGAACTTCATCATCCCCAGCACGCCTCCGATGGCGGCCTTCATTTCGCTTTGCCCCGCTTCGTCGCGCTCGCCGAGCCCGCGCTTTTCGAGCACGAAGTGGGCGAAGCTGGGACCATGGCCGAAACGCCCGCGCTCCGCGAGCGATAGCGGGAGCGTCAGCGGTCCCGGCTTCCGGTCGCGGTTCACCACGTCCTCCCGGCGGCCCGGATCCTGCACGTACTCGACCAGGAGCTTCTGGTAGAGCTCGCGGCCGAAGTGCGCCTGCGGATTGATCTTGATGGCCTGTTCGATGTACTCCAGTCCCTTGTCGAAGCGCCCCGCGTGCAAGTGGAACGTCCCGAGATTCGCCATCGTCTCGTACCGGTCGGGAGTCTTCTCGGCCTGGGGCAGGAGCGTTTCGATGGCCTTCTCGTGCTCGCCGGTCTTCTCGAGCGCGACCGCGAGGTCATCGAGCAGGGCCGGGTCGCCCGGGTTCGCGGCGAGCTTCTTTCGCCGGTCCTCCACGCGCCAGGCGTAGAACTCCTTCGAGTGCCGCAGGAATTTGCCGGTGATCAACTCCAGCGCGCTGGGGAAGCGCCGGCGCTCCATCCGGAGCGTGTCGTAGTCCCACAGGCACGCGAGCACCGGCGTCGCGAGGAGGGCCGAGACGAGAACGAAAGCCGGGGCCGGCCGGCGCGCACGAGCAGGTCGCACGATGTTCCTGCCTCCAAAGGGGCGAAGGCTGCGGGCCGGAGCGCGGCCCGGGGGCCGGGGGGCTCGCCTTGGCGCCCCGACACTACCGCTTCGGCGGCACCTCGTAAATAAAAATCGAGTACCCGATCTTGTCGAGCGGCTGCTCGTCGCGCAGGGCGTCGAAAAGCTCGAAGAGATACCGGGCCGCCGGCGCCCCGGGTTTGTAGTACTGCCGTTGCAGGTGGGTCGCGCTCACGGCCACGATCGTGCCCGGCGGGAGGGGACCGATCGGCAGGATGGCCGACGGGTCCTTCACGGCGGTCGCGCCGACGAGCCGCGTGCGGGGTAGGCCGTAGTAGTCGGGGTCGGCGAACCCGAAATAGCAGAGCACCGGCTGCGCGAAGCGCGGGTCCTCGCTCCGCGCGTCGAGCCACTTCCTGAGCCCCTTCAGGTCCTGGCCCCAATCGAGGTTCGAGTCGACGAGGTAGCGCCAGCCGCCGTCCGGGCCGCCGGCGAACGGATTGAAGTAGGCGAGGAAATGGGGATAGACCCCGAGCGTTTCGACGAGAACCCAGAGCAGGAGGCCCGCGGCCCCGAGCCGGAGCGCGCGCCTGCCCGAGCGCCAGGCCGCGCCGATCGCCGCGGCCGCCGCGACGAAGAGGAACGGGTAGATCGGCAGCAGGTGGCGGTGGCCGATGTTGAGACGCGCGTTGAGGCACACGCCGCCGTAGACCAGGACCGGCACGAGAAGCGCCGCCGCGTCCCAGCGCGAGCGAAAGCCCCAGCCCTTCCCTGCCGCCGCGAGTCCGCCCGCGAGCAGGAGCAGCACGGGAATCGGCGTCTTCAGGGCGAAAGTCACGAGAAAGTAGTACCAGAAGCCGCCGCGCCGCAGCTCGCCGCAGAGGAACGAGGGCCGGTTCCAGCCGGTGCGGAGCAGGATGAGGAAGATGTTCGCATACCCCTCCGGAAAGAGCTTGAGCTCGCGCGCGGCAACCGCCCCGCGATCGAGCACGCTGTCGACCGGGTCGAGGCCCTTCCAGAGCAGCGTGGCATCCGCCGCCCCGTTCGGCGGCGGGGAGGCCGCGTACCGGAAGCCGTACGCGGCCCACACGACGACGTAGGCGACAAAGCCGCAAAGGAAGAAGAGGCCGGCGGCATGCAGGGCGCGCAGCCGGCGCGAGGGGACCTCGACCGGGGTGCGCCGGGGCAACCACGAGACCATCCAGGGGCGCGGGTCGGCGACGGCGAGCGCGGCGAGGAGCAGGAAGACGGGGACGAGGAGCGCGCCGGTGAGCTTGACCGACAGCGTGAGCCCCGCGAGCAGACCCGTCCCCAGCGCCCGCGCGAGCGTCAGCCGCCGCGTGCAGGCCCGGAAGGCGGCGCAGGCCATGAAAAAAAAGAGGCTCATCGGCACGTCGGTGGTCACGAGCTGCCCGTGGGCGAGGAGGTCGGGGGACAGGCACGCGAGGGCCAGGGCCGCGAGGGCGGGCCACGGGCCGAGCAGGAGGCGCGCGACGAACCAGACCGCCGCCGCCAGCAGCGTCCCGAGCAGCACGATCATGCACCGGCCGCGGAAGAGGAGTTGGTCGGCGTCGTTCCCGGCGTGGTAAAAAAAGCGGTACGCGAATTCGTACTGCCGCGCGGACCGCCACTCTTCCCACTGCGTACTGAGCCGCGGCTGGAGCGGCAGCAGGGGAAGCGCGGCCCACAGCAGGGGGAGCGGAGGGTGCGCGGTGCTGATCCGGAAGTCGCCGGTCGCCAGGTAGCTGTAGCCGGCCGCGAGGTGCCCTCCCTCGTCGTAGGTGGCGACCTTGTCCTTCATCGACGAGACCGCGAGCGTGGCGTAGAGGAGGAGCAGCAGGCCGGGGAGGAAGGGGGAGGGACCGCGCGGCGCCGTGGGCGGCGCGGCGGGCGCGGGCGGCGGGAGTGGTTCTAGCGTCGCGGGCGAAGCGGCCGGGGCATCGGACATGAGTCGTAGTTCCCCGCGCACGCGAATTTGTTCGGTAGGTTCGGTTTCATTTGCGGCTTGTGCCTTTGGATGCGGCCACCGTCCGCGCCATGCCTGGGGCGTGAGCCGGCGGGCGGTTGCCGGC
Organism: Planctomycetota bacterium; assembly: GCA_016197205.1. Classification (GTDB taxonomy): domain Bacteria; phylum Planctomycetota; class MHYJ01; order WSZJ01; family JACPWG01; genus JACPWG01. The sequence continues at coordinate 162,501 of JACPWG010000023.1, read as the reverse complement.
CGCGTCACGATCCGCGCGCGTGATCTTACTCGTCCGTGAGGGCCCAAGCAAGAACGATCAAGAGCCGGGAGTTGCTCTTGCGCCCGTTCGCACCGTCCGCAGCGCGCGTCTTCGATGGGGCCGGCGGCGACCGCGCGCCAACGCGCTTCCCGGCGCGATCGCGAAGCTCATTGCGGCCGTCACCTCCCCTCCCGCCGCGAGCATGCGTCCGAGTTCCCCCGACCGGCCGTGGATTCCCGGTCACGCGGGGCCTGCGCCCGAAGCCGGGGCACACAGGCACTCCTTGACAAGGACGATGGAAACTGCTTAAGAGACCTCCGCTGCGGCAATTCCAATGGCCCCGCGTGGCATTTACCGAAGCCTTAGCCGCGATGCGGACACTTCGCCGCTCCTGGCCCTTTCCCGCACACAACGGTCTCGCTTTGGAACTGCCGGGCCATGCCTGACGCCCCTCCGACGCCTCCTCCGAAGACCATGAAGCCGCCGACGGATCCGCATGCTGTTCCGCCCTTCGCTTTCGAACTGGTCCTCGCACAGGAACACGAGGCCATCCGGGGACTGCGGGGGGATGCTCCGCCGGACCCGCAGCGGCCCTTCATCGCCCTTTGTCTGTCCGGGGGCGGCATCCGGAGCGCCACTTTCGCGTTGGGCGTCATCCAAAACCTCGCGCAAAAAAAACTCATGCCTCAGTTCGACTACCTGTCGACGGTATCCGGGGGCGGGTACATCGGCAGTTGGCTCTCCGCGTTGATCCAACGCGACGGCGGCAGGGCAGAACCCGTGTTCGGCAGGCTTGCGACTCGACCTGACCCCTTTCCGGGCCTGCACAGGCACACAGCCGCAGCCCAAGCACCGGCCGTGGGGACGGCCGCAACCCCACCGCCGCCTCCGACCGCAACCGTTCCTGACCCGACCGCGGAGGCCCGCGAGGTGCACTGGCTCCGATCCTACAGCCGCTTCATGACTCCTCGCGCGGGCCTGTTGTCCGCCGACACCTGGACCTTGGTGGCCACGGTCCTCCGAAATCTCACGCTGAACTGGCTTCTCTTCCTCCCGCTCCTGCTCCTCGCGCTTCTTCCCCCCCGCTTCCTGTTCACGCTGATCACGTGGCCGGTCGCAAACGGCGATGCGCCCCTCGCCTCCGAATTTGCCCTCTGGGCGTCTCTGGCCGGCGCTTTTCTGAGCGGCGCCGCGGCGCTTGGCTACATCCGGGGCTCCCATCCCAGCCGTTCCTGGTGCAAACGTGGACAAGAGGACTTCCTTGTCCACTTTCTTGTGCCCATGATGCTGTCCTCCCTTCTGTTGACGCTTTACTGGGCCTGGTACCGCCTAATGACCCCGGCGCCGGCGAGCCTCGTCGGCTTCCTGCTCTTCGGCCTGCTTTTCAATCTGTCGCGCTATCTCCCGGGGCTCACGCAGTTCGAGCTCGGGCGTCCTCCCGGAGAACCGGCAATCGCCGCCCCTCCGCGTCCTCCCGCAATCCGCCCGTCTGAAAAAAGCGTATTCCGTGAGGTCCTCACCGTGGCGGGAACCGGACTGCTCTCCGGCAGCCTCCTTTGGGTCGCGGCAACTTCTCTGTTCCCCCGGCCCCAGGACCATCCCGCCCTGTATGCCGCTTTCGCCGCGCCGCTGCTCGGACTCATTTTCGTGTTTTGCCAGACGCTCTACGTCGGCTTGCTGACGAAGTACAGTGGGGAAGACGATCGGGAAGCCTGGGCTCGGGCGAGCGGGTGGATGTGGATTCTCATCCTCGGTGGCGTCGCCTATCTAGGGCTTGTGCTGTTTGGGCCGCACGGGTTCAGCCTCCTTCACGATTGGGCCAAGGGAGCCGCCGCGGTCGCCGGAGGCATGGGCGGGATCCTGTCCGCCTGGCTAGGCTTCAGTACCCACACCGCGGCCAAGCCGCCGACTTCCCACAATCAAGACTGGGGCGCCGCGATCCTGGGCGCGATCGCGAAAATCGGCGCTGCGGTTTTCATCGTCGTCCTCCTCACGGGCATCGTCCTGCTGACGGACCGCGTGCTGTCGTCCATGTTTTCCCTGCTGCCGTCCGGCCTCGCCATTCCCCTGGGTTCCCCTTGGACCGTCGGTTGGCACCAGGAAATCCTCAGGCAGACGACCCTGCCCCTCCTCCTGGGCCTCGCCGCGACCCTGGTGCTCGTGCTGTTCCTCTTGAGCCCTGCCCTCGGCGTGAACCAGTATTCGCTCAATTCCATGTATGGAAGCAGGCTCGTTCGCGCGTATCTCGGGGCCTCCAATCGCAACCGAAAGCCCCTCCCTTTCATCGGCTTGTGCCCCGACGACAACCTGCCGATGTGCGCCTTGCGAAGGCAGCGGCCGCTTCATGTACTGAACACGACGTTGAACCTCGTTGGCGGTGGCGATCTCGCCTGGCAGGACCGAAAAGCCGCCCCCTTCACGATCTCCCCCTTCGCTGCCGGTTCTCGCAAACTCGGCTATCGCCCGTCAGATAGCTACGCAGGGAAGGACGACGGCATCTCCCTGGGCAAGGCCCTGGCGATATCCGGCGCGGCTGCGAGCCCCAACATGGGCTTCAATTCCTCGCCCCTGCTCACCCTGCTCATGACCCTGTTCAATGCGCGACTGGGTTGGTGGCTGGGAAATCCAAAGAGCGGCCCGGAAACCTGGAAGAGCTCCAATCCGTCCAACGGCATGCTTCTTCTCGCAAAAGAGGCGCTGGGAATGACCACCGCCGACGCCGATTGGGTCCTTCTCTCCGACGGTGCGCATTTCGAAAACCTCGCCGTCTATGAAATGCTCGCCCGCGGCTGCTCCGAGCTTCTCGTCGTGGACAGCGGCTGCGAGTCGGCGGACTCGTTTCAATTCGAGGACCTGGCCAATCTCACCCAGAAAGCGCGGGTCGATCTCGGCGTTTCGATCCGCTTCGACAAGCTCCAGCTCGAAAAGGACCCCGCGAAACCGGGAAAGCGCTGCGCCCTGGCCAGGTTGCACAGGGACGACCTCGGCGACTATGGTCGACTCCTGTACGTGAAGCCGTGCCTCAGAAACAACGAACCTCGCGACGTCCTTGCCTATGCCGCCCAGCATCCCGCCTTCCCGCACGAATCCACGGCCGACCAATGGTTCAGCGAAGCCCAATTCGAAAGCTATCGCCGGCTCGGCTGGCAGACCGTGGAGGAGATTTGCCCGGACTGGAGCGAGGGAGACACGTTCACCCAGTTCCTGGACAAGGTCCAGGTCCACCTGGGCGCTCCCTAGCACTACAACGCTAAATCGACAGCTTCGGCACCTGCGACGGATGCTGCCAAGCTCTGCCCCTGTTCGTAGTTCCGCCTTCAGGCGGCGCCTGCGGCGAGAACTGCGACACTTGGTTGGCAGCCCCGCCTAAAGGCGGAACTACGAACCGGTTGGGCTCGAAGGCGCCACTTTTCTAGCGTTGTAGTGCTAGGGAAAAGCCGGGAGGATGTTCGGACGTCCTGGGCGCGAACGCGTGCGGGGCGGCCCCATCCTCCCGCGGTCCGTCACCTCACCGCGACCAGCCGGGCGAGGCTGTTCTGGACGTAGACCAAGGCGTCGCTGACCATCTGTCGCCCCCCATCCACGTACCCCTTGACGGTGGGGTCCGCGGCCGGGTCACCCTGCGGGTTCACGAGTGGGACGAGAATCGTGAACGGCCCATTATTGGGCAGACTCGGGGCGTCCGCGAAGAGAACGTGATTGAACTGCGCGCCGTCGTACGTCGCTCCGATCAGGGAGTTCAGGACGAAGCCGCACTTTTCCCAATGCTCGATGGTCGCTTGCAGATCCCCCAGGGACATATCGGGCTTGGTCGTTCGGCTTTCCACCGCTGGATCCTCCTGGCAAGCGAGACCCGATCAAGTACCGCGTCCGACAGTAGTTTCAGACCTCCAGACCCGCCGGCCTGGAAGGGGCAACGCAGCGAGGGAACACGGCGAGACGAGGTTGGAGTCCGGAGAGCGTCGACGCCCCATCCGCCTGGCGCAAGAGAGCGGCAACCAAAAACGAACGCGGGTGCTACGCCTGACGTAAATCACCGAACGGTGACGTCACGACTTTGGAGCCCCCAGGGTTGATGACCGTACCCTGAGGTCCATCAGGAGGCCGCCGGGGCCACCAGCATTGGAGACCTTCACAGCCAGCACATTCAATCCCACCATCACCCCCGCCAGTTGGCAGTACGCTTTGCGCCAATCACTCCCGAGCAGAATCAAGTCGCCATTCCAGTAGGCAAGAAATGCATCGTCCGCCGTAATCAACAATTCAGCTTGATGCGTGGTTCTGGCAACCCAGGTCATTACGAAGTACACCGTGTTGTTATCCGAATAGCCCTGCGGTGTTGAGTTCGTCCACAACAACCATCGGGCGCTTGACGACGAGGGCCAATTGCTCATGCGATTTCATGGCGGAGATCCGACCCCGCCCTGATCAACCGGCGGTGTCCATCCGGTCGGAATGAACTTGGGGGATGTCCACGATGTCCCATTGGGGTCCTGCCGGGGTTCCGCAGGTGTTGTGGACCAATTTAGCGGGGGATAATGCCATAGCGCAGCCGTGGGCCGCAACCAAATCCCCACCCCCGTTCGCTCGCTGCGGCGGGCTTCGGGGGGTATGCTATTCCTTCCCGCAGGATTTGCGCCTGACGCGCGAAGCCTGGGGGGAATAGCCTACATCGACGCGCCTGCGTGCGCCCGCATCTCCTCGATCGTCCACATGCATGACCATCCTCAAGACGACGGCGCCTCGGGGCGCCGGCGCACGGGCGTTCCTCGGTTTGGTCTTGAAGCCCTTTTCGCCCCTCATTTCCCTCCCGCCCCGCGTCCCTCGACTCCCCGCAGCTCCTCTTCCAACACCGCTCGGAACTCCGGAAATCGCCGGATGCCGTCCTGCAGCACGGTTCGCGCGCCGTCCAGGTCGCCCCGGCCCGCAAGCAGCCGCGCCAGCGCCGGGACCGCGTCCGCGTAGCCGAGCGAGACGGAGCGCCGGAAGTCCGTCTCCGCGCTGCGCACCTCGCGTCGATCCTGCCGGACCAGCCCGCGGTAGTGATACGCGCGTGCATGACGCGGGTCCCGCGCGAGGACCCGGTTCAGGTCCTCCAGGGCGAGGCCCATCCGCCCCACCTTCCAGCGCAGCACGCCGCGCTCGAACAGCGCCTCCTGGTGCTCGGGCGAGAGCGCCAGCACTTCGTCCAGGTCCGCGTCCGCCTCCGCGAGCGCGCCTTTCTCCCGATAAGCGCAGCCCCGGTACATGCGCGCCTCCAGGTCGTCCGGCTTCTCCGCGAGCACGCGGGTGAAGTACGCGATCGCGCCGTCGTAGTCGTGCGCGTGGTACGCGCAGCCCGCGAGGTGGAAGAGCGCATCCACGTCCTTCGGGTCGAGTGCGAGCAGCTTCGCGTACCACTCCGCGGCGAGCGCGTGCCGGCCTTCGCGGTATACGGCGTCCCCCACCCTGCGGAACGCCCCCGCGTCTCCGCCCGACAGCCTGGCGTCCGCGTCGAAGTCCTCGCGCGCGCCTGCTTCGTTGCCCGCACGGAGTCGCGCCACGCCTCGGACGCGCCGAAGCGACGCGGATTCCGCATGGCGGTCGAGCCCCCGGTCCGCGAGCTCCAGCGCCAGCGGGACCGCGGCCCCCTCCAGCGCCAGATTTGTCGCGGCGAAGTATGAGTCCGCGACCTCGCCGTCGATCGCGAGCATCGCCTCGAGGTCCTCTTTCGCCCCTTTGGGGTCCCCCAGGCGCAGTCGGACGACCGCCCGGCGGCCCCGCCCTTCCCGGCTCTTCGGGACCGCGGCCACGAAGCGATCATAGTCGTCGAGCGCCTCCCGCAGCCTGCCGAGCGCGAAATAGACGAAGGCGCGATTGAAGTGGAGCTCGACCCGCGCCGGCGCCAGGGCCAGCGCGCGACCGTAGGCCTGCAACGCTTCCTCGAGCCGGTTCTGTTGTCGCCGGATCGCACCCAAGAGCAACCACGCCTCGCCGTACGAGGGCAAGAGCGCCAGGGCCCGCTTTGCGTCCGCTTCCGCGAGTTCGAGCTGCGCGAGCTGGAAGTGAAGCACCGCGCGGTTCGCGTAGAGGATCGGCTCGCCGTCCCGCAACTCGATCGCCCGGTCGAGGGAGGCGAGCGCCTTGCGCGTGTCGTGCAGGGGGTTCGGAGGCCCGCCGATGGTGAGCTGCGGCTGGCCGAGGAGATAGGCGATCAGGTCGTGCGCCTCCCAGAAACGCGCGTCCAGGTCGCGGGCCTTCTCCGCCTCGCGCAGCGCCTCGTCGAAGCGTCCGAGCACGGCCAGGAGGTGGGCCTGGCCGAGGTGTCCGTAGACGCCGTCGGGCGAGAGGCGCGCGGCCTCGCGATAGCGCGCAAGGGCCGCGTCGGCCTCCCCCGGCTCGCGCTCGCGCATCCGGCCCGCATAGTACAGGCAGCGGGCCTGCAGCTCCACCGCGCCCCGCTCGGCCGCGACCCGCGCGGCCTTCTCGAAGGTCTCCGCGGCGTCGCGGCCGCGGCCCGCCCGGCCCAGGGCCTCGCCGAGCCCGACCCAGGCCTCGCTGAAGGACGGGTCGAGCCGCGTCGCCGCCGCGAAGGCCTCGACCTCCACCTCGACGGGCCGTCGGTTGTCCCGCGCTTCGGCGGCCTTCAAATACTGCTCGTAGGCCCGCGCCCGCGCCTCGTCGTGCTTGCGCCGCTCCTCCAGGACCTCGTTGCGGCGCCGCGCCTCGGAGGCCGCGGCCCCCTCCGCGCGCAGGCTGCGCTCGAGCAGCTCGAAGCGCTCGCGTTCGCGATCCCGCCACAGCGCGACGGCGAGCACGCCGCCGACGAGGAGCAGGGCCGCGGCCGTGAGGAGCGCGGCCCCGACGGACGGGTGCCGCCGGACCCACTTCGCGGCCCGGCGAAACGGACCCGCGGGGAGGGCCGAGACCGGTTGCCCTTCCAGGTAGCAGAGGAGATCGCGACGCAGCGCCTCGACGGACGGGTAGCGGTCCGCCGGGGCGAGCGCCATCGCCTTCAGGATGATCGCCTCCACTTCGGCGGGGACCTCCACGCGGACCGGAAAGCGACCGGCGGAGGGGCCCGCGGGCCCGGCGCTCGCCGGGGCCGGAGTTGGAGCGCCGCCGGCGGGGAGGGCGCACCCGGGCGCCGCGTCCTTCGCCTCAGGGGCCGGGGAGGAGGGCAAGCTGACCGGGGGGGGAGACGCGGTCCTCGTGGTTTCAAAAGTCGCCGCCGGGCGCGGGGGCACGAAGCGCCGCGCGGCGGAGCGCGGCGGGAGCGGATGTCCCTCCACGACCCGCTGCCAAAGCGCCTGGGCGCTCGTGGCCTGGAACGGGGGCGACAGCGTCGTGAGCTGGTAGAGCACGGCGCCGAGCGAATACACGTCGCTCCGCTCGTCCAGCTCGTCCACGCGACCGCGCGCCTGTTCCGGCGGCATGTACTCCAAGGTGCCGACGACGGCCCCGACCCGGGTGCGGTCGTGCTCGAGGACGTTCAACGTCGCGGTCTCAGGGGCGCACGCCGCCGCCGTGGGAGCGCTTGCTCCGACCTGCCGGCTCGCGCTCGTGGCGTTCGGGACCGGCACGCCGCCGGCCCCGGCCGTCGACGGCGTTACGCCGGGCGCCCGCACCTTCGCGAGGCCCCAGTCCATGACCATGACCTCGCCGAACGAACCGATCATGAGGTTCGAAGGCTTGAGGTCGCGGTGCAGCACGCCCCGCGAGTGGGCGAACTCGAGCGCCTCGCACACTTTCAGAACGACGTGCAGGACCCGCGTCAGGGAATAGTCGCTCGCGGAGCGCCCGCCGCGGCGCACGTCCTCGATCCACTCCGCCAACGTCATGCCCTCGATGCGCTTCATCGTGAAGTACGGCCGGCCGGTGCGATCCTCCCCCAGCTCGTGCACGGGAACGATGTTCGGGTGCTCGAGCTGCCCCGTGATCTGCGCCTCGGCGCGAAAGCGGCGCGCGAGGTCCTGACCCTGCGCACCCGGAGGCGCGAGCGCGATCTTCACCGCCACCGTCCGCCCAAGCGCGAGGTCCTGGGCGCTCACGACGATGCCCATTCCGCCCGCGCCCATGCGCTCGCCGACGGCATAGCGGTCCCCAAGCTGGCTCGTGCCGGGCGCCGGGGCCGACCGCGGATCGATCAGCGTGGCGAGCGTCTCCCCGAGGGCGGTCGCGGTGCCCAGGACGGTCGACGTGTTCGAATCGGGCGGGGGAGGCAGGCGCGCGCCCGAAACCCAAAGACGATGATTAGCCACCGAAGACGCTGAAGACGCCGAATTTCACGACGGGTCGTTCGGCGTCTTCGGTGGCTCGTCCTTCCGTGGGCGGAGCGCACGGCTTCCGAAATCGCGACCGGCTTTCAAGAAGTCGAACGGTAGGGATCCAAATCCCAACGCGACGCGGCCACAGTCAATGGACGGCAAACCACGGAGGGCACAGCTTCGCGGCGACTTCACCTTTTCGCGGTTCGTCCCTTCCAGATCGCCTGCGGGACTGAAACCGACGGAAACGTCGGATGCGCTGAGACCGCTCCCTCACGGTCGCGGTTCCGTGGGACCCTGACGGCACAGCGGTCGTGTGGGCGCCGATTCGTATCCGCGGAAAGAGGGCCGAAGCTGTGTGCTCTCGGGAGTCCAAGTTGAGATTTGAGATTTTGCAATTTGAATTTTGAAATCGCTTGTCCTGCGCGACGATCTGCTTCCTGAGCATCCCCCCAGCTCCGAAACGTGCCTACCGCTCGCCGGCGCCCCAGACGCGTTGCACGACGCCTCCAGGCCATACTCTACCACTTCGCTATCTCTCCTTCCGCAGCTCCTTGTAGCTCGCCTCCTCCTTCAACGGATCCAGCTCCCGCAGCTCCGTCATCACGCGCGGGGCCGCGACGCCCTTCCGCGCCACGACGGCCAGCTCCCGCGCCGCCTCCTCGCGCCGTCCTTCGCCGGCCAGCAAGCACGCGCGCACCAGATGCAACAGTTGCGCGTCCGGTCCTCCCTCTTCCGAACGCGCCAGCGAGGTCCTCGCGACGTCCGGCTTCCCGCACCGAAGCGCGCTCAGGGCCAGAAACGTGTGCGCGGCGGCGAAGCCCGGGTCGACCACCAGCGTGCGCGAGAATTCCACGTAGGCCCGCTCCGCATTACCGGAGACGAGGTATCCGAACCCGAGGAGGAACGGGGTGCACGGGTCTTTCGGAAAGCGCCGGTCCAGCCCGAGCATGGCGTTCGCCGCGATCGCCACGAACGTCGGCTGGTTCACCTTCATCTGCAGGAAGGTCTCGTAGTGCTCCAGGTCATAGCCGGGCCGGAGCCGGATCGCCCGCGCGCGGTCGAGGAACCCCTCGTCCACGCGCATGAGGCGGAAAAGGCAGTCGCTCCGTGACGTGAAGGCGTGCCAGTTCCGCGGGTTGTGCTCGATGCTGCGCTTGAACAGTTCGATCGCGCTCGAGTACCGGCGCGACCGCGAATAGGCGAGCCCGATGCCGAGCGCGATTTCGCCGGCCTTCTCGTCCACCTCCCCTTGCTTCCAGCGCTCCTCCGCGAGCGCGGCCTCCTCGCCGCGCCCGAGCTTGGTAAGCGCGTCCGCCCGGAGCTTCCACGCGCGCGCCCAGGCGGGTCGGGTCGCGAGTGCCGCGTCCGCCGCGGCGAGTGCTTCCGCGGCCCGGCCGCGGGCAAGGTCGACGGCGCCGACCTCAAGTCGGGCGGGCAGGGACGCAGGCTCGAGGCGCAGGGCCTCCCGCAGGTCGGCCTCGGCGCGGTCCAGGTCCCGGACGTCGCGGTGGTCGCGGAGGAAGCAGCCCCGAGCGCGCCAGGCCTCGGCGCAGCGGGGGTTCGCCTCGACCGCGGCATCCAGGTCCCCGCGGGCCTTCGCAAGCTCCATCGCGAGGATGCACACCCACGCCTGGCGGACGCGCGCGGGCGCGCACCGCGGGTCGAGGTCGAGTGCCCGCTCGAGCGGGTGGAGGATCCGGAACGCGAAGAAGTCCACCTGGCCGTGGTCTTTCGGGTCCAGGGTGTCCCGGGTCGCCATGCGGAGAGGCTCCTCCGTGCGCTCCACGTGGAGCCTCGGGAGGAGGTCGGTCGCATACAGGGCCAGGGCCCGGTCGAAGGCCGCGAAGGCCTCTTCGCCCTTCCCCGCCCGCAGGAGACAGGCGCCGAGCCCCGCCGCGGCGGACGCGCCCCCCGAGCCCGAGGCGTCGGCCCGCTCGTATTCCCGTCGCGCCGCCTCCCAGTCCCCCTCCGACTCGGCAAGGCGGGCGGCGAGCTGCGGCTGTGGATCGCCTTCGCGAGCCAGCCTGGCCAGGAGCTCGCGCGCTTCGGCTTTCCTGCCGGCCGACAGGCAAATCCGGGCACGCTGCGCGGCGATCCTGCGCGCCCAGCCCGCCGCATCGAACCTCACGGCCGGCTCCGGGCGCGCCGTGGCGAAGGCGCGAGCGAGCGTGTCGGCGAGCTTCACCGCCCGGTCGCAGGCCTCGAGAGCCTCGTCGTCGTGTCGAAGCATTCGTTCGCTCTCCGCGATCGACAGCTTCGCCTCGAGAAAAGTGGGAGAGTGGGCGAGGGCCTTCTCCGCCTGGGAGATCGCTTCTCCATACCGGCACAGGGCGGCGTGGTACTCGGCGGTCGCCAGGTGGAATTCCGGCTCTTCGACGTCGTCGGTGCAGAGCTTGGCGAGCTGGTTCGCCTCCGAGTCGAGCCGGCCTTCGCGGACCTTGAATCGCAAGAGCGCCGTCGCCGCCGGGAGGCACGCGGAGTCGAGCGCGCGCGCCGCCTCGAAGTGGCCGCGACTCTCCTCGACTCGACCGCGGAGCAGCTCCCGATAGCCGAGCAGCACCCGGCCGACGGCCGTGTTCTGGGGCGGGTCGCCCGCGGCCTCCGCTTCGGCAAGGGCCGGCCGGGCGTCCCCGAGTCCGAAAAGAAAAATGCGGAGCCGCGCGAGGCGCGCGGCCGGGTCCGCGGGGGCGAGCCGGACCGCGCGCCCGGCGGCCTCGAGGGCCTCGGGTAAACACCCTAGGCCCAGCCGCTGGGCGGACAGGAGGACCCAGCCGTCGACCAGCGACGGGTCGAGGGAGAGCGCGAGGGCGAGGTGGGCGCCGCGCGAATCCCCGCGCGTGGCCCGGGCGAGGTCCAGCTCCGCGCGCGCGCGCCGGCCGCCGGCCTGTACGGCCAGGTGGTGGACGAAGCTCGCGCCGGCGAGGGCGAGGGCCGCGCCGAGCGCGAGCGGCAGGCGCCGCTTTCGCGACCAGCGGACCGCCCGCAGGCGAAGGCTCGGCGCGCGCGCCACGATCGGTTCGCCGTCCAGGAAGCGTCGCAGGTCCTCGGCGAGCGCGCCGGCCGAGGCATACCGGTGGGCCGGCTCCTTCGCGAGGGCCTTCAGGCAGGCTACCTCCACGTCCGGGTGCACGCGCGGGTTCAGCCGTCGCACGGGCGCGGGGTCGTCGTTGAGGATTCGCTGGAAGAGCGCGGCCAGGGTCTCCCCGTCGAAGGGCGGCCGCCCGGTCAGGACCTCGTACATGACCGCGCCGAGGGAGAAGACGTCGCTCCGCGCGTCGGTCGTACGCTCTCCGCGGACCTGCTCGGGGGACATGTAGGCGGGGGTGCCGACGAGCGTGCCGCTCGCCGTGAGCTGCGTACCCGAGTCGATGTCCTTCGCGAGCCCGAAATCGCTCAGGAAGGGGCGGCCGGCCGCGTCCAGCAGCAGGTTGGACGGCTTGACGTCCCGGTGGAGGATCCCCTGGGAATGGGCGTACTCCAGGGCGTCCGCGACCGCCGCGAGCCAGGTGAGGCCTTCGCGCAGCGGCACCGGACCGCGGGCCAGGCGCTCGGCGAGCGTCGAACCCTCAATGAGGTCCATCGTGAAATAGTGGGTCCCCTGCTCGAGCCCCACGTCGTGGATCGCGACGATGGCCGGGTGCCGCAGGGAGGCCGCGGTGCGGACCTCGCGCTGGAAGCGGGCGATGCGCGCGGGCTCGCTCGCAAGGTCGGGGAGCGCGGTCTTCAGCGCGACCAGCCGTCCGACGCTCTTTTCGCGCGCACGATAGACCACGCCCATGCCTCCACGGCCGAGTTGGGCCAGCAGTTCGTACTTCCCGAACGCACAGGGGAACGCGGCGCCTCCGTCCGGCGTGGGAGACGCGCGCGGGGCCGGCGGAACGGCCGGCGCGGCTGGTGCAGTGACCGCGCCGGCGACCTGGGGGGCAGCCTCAACGACGATCGTCGGGGGCGGCCCGCCGGCGTCGCTGCGTACCACGGTGCTCTCCCAGCCGCCGGAAGGCACGACGGTCGGTGCGCTCGGCGGCCTCGGAAGGGAGAGCGGGGAGGACAGGCTCGGAGGCCGCTCGCTGAGGAGTTGGACCTGCTCCGCGGTCGCGATGCCTTCTCGGACCAGCGCCTCGGCGAGAGGAGCGGGGGGGCTCTCCTGCTCCAGGCGGCGGACGAGCTCCCAGAGCCGCCGCTCGTCGAGCAGGCCGGCCGCGCAGGCGCGCACGCCAAGGGCGAAGTCCCGATATTCGAGCACGGGGTCAACCGCTCCAACACCGGCCGCCGCCGCAAGCGCCGGCCCATCAAGCCCACCGGCGCACCGTCAGTGCATTTCGAGGCCGTCCTCCGGGGCGGCGTTTCCCGAGCGATAGACGCGGAACATCCGCGGCACGCCCTCGTCGGTCTCGACGTCCTTGAACGAGACCGGGATCGTGTTCCCATCCTTTCCCGTGACCTGGAAATGGAGGTGAGGCAGGAGACTGCGGCCGACGTTGCCGCTCTCGGCGATGGCCTCGCCCCGCTCCACGTATCGGCCGGGACGAACGCGGCTCCCGCCCTTGCGGAGGTGGAGGTACCAGCCGGTCGTGCCGTCGCCGTGCTCGACGGCGACGAGATTGTTCGGGGCCTCGAGCCCGTTTCCATCGTGCGAGTCCTCGACGCGGCTCACCGTTCCGCCGCGCGCGGCGCGCACCTCGCTGCCCACGGGCATCGCGAAGTCCCACGCGAACTCCTCCCAGCCCCGGTGGCTCACGATGCCGCGGTTCCCCTGGACGCAGAGCCGCGACTTTCCCTCCACCCACGGGAGCCGGTAGGGCGAGGTCGCACGCGGCGGGTACGCGCCGAGGTCGCGCGGGCCGGTCAGCAACGCATAGGGAAGGCCCAGGAAGAGCGCGACGCACCCCGCCGTAGCGAGCGCGCGTCCGCGCCGTGTTCGCGGAAAAGGCCTGCGCCCCGGCCGCCGTCCTGCCGGTGCGGCGGCGGCCGGCGGAGGAGCGTCGATCGTCGCGAGAAGTTGACTCATGCTCGTCTCCTGCTCCGGCGTTCCGGCGCCTGACGGGTTCAAAAAAACAACGACCCGAACAAAGGCTAAACGCGACCGGGGGCGGCAAGTGGCTAGATCACGGCTCCGCGTCCCAACTAGCCGCGGGCGAAATTTGAAATTTGACTTTTTGCAATTTGAAATTCGGACCAGCCGGGTGGGTCGAATGCGGGACTTTTACACAGAGACGCGGAGACGCAGAGGCCGGGCGCTGAGTCCACGCTCCTCTACCGGCAATCATCGCTGGCAACGCACGGAGAGACCGAATTCAGCTTCATTTCGGCTTGTTGTAAAAAAAAGTCACCGTAGTCACCTCGTCCACGAACGGGCGGGTCTGCGCTCCCGGCGTCCGATGCGCCTCGGACCCGTTCGTGGTTCCGCCTTCAGGCGGGGCGTCAGGCCGACGCTTCCAGTACACGCCACGCGGCGGCGCGGATCGCCTGCGCGTCGAGGCCGTGGTACCCGTAGATCTCGCCCGGTCGGCCGCATTTCGAAAAGCGGCGCACGGCCAGCGCCTCCTGCCGCACGCCGAGCACGCCGCCGAGATTGTCCAAGAGCCCCGGCTCGCCGTCCGCGACCGAGACCACCGGGATCGGCCGCGAGCGCGGGTGCTCCCCCGCGGCGAGCCCCGTTCGCAAGTGCCGGTAGTCGTCCGCGTGAGCCAGGTTGCCCAGGAGCAGGTCCTGCGACGTCACGACGAGCACGTTCGCATAGATGCCCTCGGCGAGCAGCGCGTCGCTGGCCTTCAGGGCCTCGTTCCCCATGACGCCGAGCGCGAAGAGGTATACGACGTTGTCCCCCGGCTCGTACCCCTCGTAGCCGCGGTAGTCCACGAGGTAGTACGCCCCGGCGAGGCAGTCCCGTTTGACCTGCGCGAGCAGCCCTGCGTCCGCGAGGGGCGCCACCCGCGCCTCGTGGAGCGCGCCCGGACGCGGTCCTGCCTCCGTCGAGAGCAGCGTCCCCGCGGGCAAGTCGCTCTTGAACCGGCGGTGCCGCCGCAACCGTTCGACGAGCTGGTCCTGGCGGAGCGCCTTCGTCACCGCGCGCACGAGCACGCCCGTCCGGCCCGCGTTGTCCCGCAGAAAGTGCCGGCGGACCGCATCGGCGAGGATCCACGACAGCTCGGCCGCGAACATCGGTTCCCAGGTCAGCAGATTCGGGATTTCGAAATCGCTCTTCCAGGAGTGCTGCGCCCCTTCGGGCGAGAGGGTCACGCCCGAGGGCGTGCCGATGCAGAGGAAGCTCGACCCCGCGTACAGATTGTAGAAGAACTGGTCGTGGGCGCGCTTGATGAAGAAATCGTAGACCGTCATGAGGGGGAGGAACGGGATGCCGACGTGCCGGCCCATGAGCCCGAACGCGCCCGCCGCGCACATGCAGTTCGCCTCCGCGATCTCGAACCGCAGGTGGCGCGTCCACGCCGCCTCCGCGGGCGCGAGCTCGGGTCGCTTGGGATCCCTCGCCGTCAGCTCGCGGCTGAAGCCCGCCGGCGGCGCCGGTCCGTAGATCTTGTCGTCCATGATCGGGTTCAGGTTCGTGGAGGCGCCGACGTCCGGGGCCATTGTGAGCAGCAGCTCCGCGACCGAGGACCAACGCGCCTCCTCCGGCGAGAGGCCGCGTTCGCGGGCGGCGTTCGTCGCGCCGCCGCTGCCGTCCGCCTGGCGCGCGGCCTCCGCCCGATTGCCGACGCGCACGAGCTTGGAGGCGACCTGGCCCCACATCCACTGCGTGTGGATAAGCGGGACCATTTTCAGGTTCACGTCGACGCTGTCGGGCAGGCCGCCCGCCTCGTCGATCCGCGCGCAGAGCGCCGCGAGGTTCGTGTCGCGGAGCGAGCGCTCCGCCTCGAGCCCGCGCCGCAGGTATTCCCCGCGTTCGGCGAGCGCTTGGGCCTCCGCGCTTCCGGCGGGAAAGGTCGCGTAGGGCGCGGCCTCGTCGAGCCCCGCCTCGCGCGTGAGGCGCGCGAGCTCGGCGGCGGAAGGGACGGCCGAGTGGTTGCCCGGCGCGGCGAAGCACTCGAGGCCCCAGCCCTTGATCGTATGGGCGACGATGAGCGTGGGCCGGCGGGGATTGTTTTTCGAAGCACGGAGGGCCGCGACGAGCGTCTCGAGCTCGTGTCCACCGAGGTCGGCGAGCAGTCGCTGCAAAGACGCGTCGTCGTATTCGGCGAGGAGCGGGGCGAGCCGGGGCTCGTGCCCAAGGAGCCGGCGGCGCGAGAGCGCCCCGTCCCGCTTGAGGAGGAGCATCTGGAATTCGTAATCGGAGAAGGCCCGCTCGAGGACTTCGCGCAGCAGGTGTCCCTGCGGCCGCTCGAACGCGGACCTTCGCAGCGCGCCATGCCGCACTTGGAGGACCTCCCAGCCGTTCGCCTCGGCCGTTCGCTGGATCCGGTCGGCATCGGTGCCGTTCAAGCCGCGGTTGTTGGGCATGCGGGCGCCGTCGAGGTTTTGCCGGTTGTAATCGACGATCCACGTGCAGTTCCCCAGCTCCCGCTCGGCCGCGTCCGGCAGGGCTTCGAGCAGGGAGCCTTCTCGGAACTCGCTGTCCCCGATGAGAGACCAGAAGTGCGCGTGCCGCGGCGCGAGCAGATGGTGGTCCTCGGCGTAGCGATAGGCGAGCGCGGTGTAGAGCGACACGACCGGCGGGATGCCGACGGAGCCGGTCGGCAGGAAGTGGTGGCTGTCGGGGTCGCTGTGCGCGTGGTAGGACTGGAGCACGGGCTCGCCGTCGTGCGCGTATTTCCGGAGCCGGCCGAGGACCCCGCGTGCTTCCTCTTCGGGCATCCACTCCCCGTCGCCGTCGCGAAAGAGGCCGAGGAGATAGTGGAGCGCGTGGTCGACCGGCGCGGCGTGCGGCTTGATGGCGAGGAGGTCCTGCGGCTCTCGGACGACGAGGTGGAGCGCGGCGAGCACGTGGAGCGAGGACGCGCAGGCCGCGGGGTGCCCGCCGATCTTCGGGTCGCCCTCTTCCTGGTCGGCGCGGTGGTTCGCGTCGTAGATCATGCGCGTATGGAGGTAGAACGCGCGTCGGACGACCCGCTCCAGCAGCCGGTAGTCGAGCGCAGGGGCGGGGGCGTGGGCCGGGGCGAGTGTCGCATCGAGCATGGGCATCGCTCTGCAAAGTCGACGCGCGCGGCGCCCCACGGTCCGCGGGTAGGTGGAACCACAGACGGAGCTGCGCGGGGCCTGACGGGCCTGGATGGCCGGCAGCGACCATACCGCAAGCGCAGGGAGGTGTCAAGCGGGCGCGTCGAGGCAGGGCCGCGCGCCGAGTTCCGCACCGCGCCCCTTCGACTCGGCCTACGGCCTCGCCCAGGGCAGGGAGCGGCCTGGACGCGTCCTTCCTCGCCCGTACGGGCGCCCGGAGGCGGGGCGAGTCTCAAGCGTTGAGGAGCCCGCGGGGCGCGCGCGCTTTTCCGCCGCGGTATTGCTTCGCGGGTTCCGAGCGCGTACAATCCGTGCCGGCGCCAAGACTGCTCGATCCTGCGACGTGCGAGGCTGGACATGCGAGTGATCGTCACGACCGGGGCGACGCGCGAGCCGCTTGACGACGTCCGCTACCTGACGAACGTCTCCACCGGGCGGTTCGGCTACGAGGCCGCCCGCGCCTTCCACGCCCGCGGCTGCGACGTGCGACTCCTCGGCCCGCCCGATTTGGAGGAGAGGCGGTGGTACGCGCTCCCGTTCCGCGCGGTCCCCTACACCACCGTCGTCGACCTGCAGTCGAAGCTCCATACCGCGATCGCCGAGCGTCGCCCGGATGCGCTCCTGATGGCCGCCGCCGTGTCCGACTATGCGCCGCGTGCCGCCGTGTCCGGCAAGCTCTCGTCCGCGGACGAGGAGCTGCGGCTCTCCCTCGCGCGGACCCCGAAGCTCCTGGCAAGTCTCCGCGAGCGGTGCGGTCCCGAGACTTTTCTCGTCGGCTTCAAGCTGCTCTCCGGCGTCCCGGAGGAGGAGCTGCGTCGCGTCGCGCAGGAGCAAAACGCGAAGTACCGACTGGACCTCACCGTCGCGAACGACCTCGCCCTGCTGACGCCGTCACGCCACCCGATGTTCCTCGCGACCCCGGCCGGCGAGTGGCTGCGGCTCGACGGGACGAAAGCGGAAGTGGCGGAGCGCATCGCGGCCTGGGTGCTTGAGGCGGTGGCGCGGGCTCGAGCGCGGCCGCCGGCGCGGTAGGCCCGCGAGGCGCACGCCAGGTGGCCATGGCGCCCGCGCAAGAATTACATTACATTTTCGTGGATCGACCGATGCCTGGGGGCGCGGGCCTCCGGCCCGCGCAGCGCGGCCCAGAGGCCCGCGCCCCCAGGAGCCTCGAGGTCCGAATCTGCGCAGTTATTTTTGCGCGGGCGCTAGGGCGCCGGTGAGGAGGATAGCCCCGCATGGTTCGTCGCGCGGTTTTTACCTCGGCCGTCGCCCTCGTTCTGTGCTTCACGTCCCACGCGTCGCGAGCCGCGCACGCGGCCCCTCCCCCCGTCGATCCCCTGCTCCTTCGACCTGCGGCGGAAAAGGGGCCCACCCCGGTCGCCGTGGGCCTCGAATACGCCGACTTCCAGGCCATCCACGAGGAGGTGGAGAACTTCAGTGCGATGGGCCATCTCCACGTCACCTGGAACGATCCCCGGCTGGCCTTCGACCCCGCGACCGAGGGGACCCGCTCGAAGCCGGTGCGCAAAGAGGACATCTGGACCCCGGACGTCCAGATCATGAACTCGCCGACCGTCGACCGCGTGCTCCAGGAGACCTGCCGCATCGCGCCGGACGGGACCGTGCGGGTCACGACCCGCTTCAGCCTCGAGCTGAATACGCCGATGGATTTCCGGCTGTTTCCGTTCGATCGCCAGCTCCTCCGTTTTACGGTCGAGCCGCTCAACGCCTCCCTCGACGAGATCGTCCTGCTGCAGGACGAGGAGCACTGCGGCGTCGGCGCAGACGCCTTTCTCTCCGATTGGGACTTCGGCGAGCTTCGGGTCGAGCAGCGAGCCGGTAGGCTCCTGAAGACCGAGGTCAACTTCTCACGGCTCACCTTCTCGCTCGAGATCCGTCGTCGCGCGAACTTCTTCGTCCACAACATCCTCGTCCCGACGCTTCTCTTCGTCGTGCTGTCGTGGGTCGTGTTCTGGGTGTCGATCGAGGACATCTCGACCATGCTGGGCGTGACGATCACGGTCCTCTTGACCATCGAGGCTTTCGGCGTCGCCGTGGATTCGTCGTTGCCGAAGATCCCGTACCCGACCCTGATGTTCCACATCCAGCGTTCGGCCTTTATCGCCATCCTGCTGAACGCCTTTGAAAACACGCTCGTGTACCACCTCTCGCGAAGCGGCCAGGGAGAGCGCGCGCTTCGGATTCGAGGCAGGACCCGCTGGGCGATGCCCATGCTCTTTGTCGCGGTGCTGACCGGGCACGTCGCCTGGATCCTGCGGTAGCGCCGTTCGCCATCCTCACGGACGGCGACACCCGCGACCTCCGCCATGGCTTTCCCTTGTTTCCGGCTACCCTGTCAGGTAGAGTCCGGGATCGACGCTCCTTTCCCGAACTTCAGTCTACGCTGCGCCGGCGGTGCCACGTGAAGTCGATGGCCCTTCTTGTACTCTTTGCTTTCGCGACCGCCGCGCTCGCCGAGGACGGTGTCGCCGCCGCGCGCGCGCGTGCCGCCCTGGAGAGGGGCACGCCGCGCGAGGCGATCGCCATTGCCGACAGCGCGCTCGCCTCGAACGGCGGCGACCCGGAGCTGCTGGCCGTCCGCGGCGAGGCGCGGCTGCGCATGGGCAGGACGGCGGAGGCGCGCGCCGACCTCGAGTCGGCGGCGCGGAAGCTCGGCAGGAAGGTCGCCGGCGCGCGCGCCCGGCTCGAGGCGATCGAGGGGAACGACGACGACGCGAGGAAGCTCCTGGCCGACACCAAGGACAACGGGGACCGCGCCGTGGTCTTGCTGCTCGTGGACGGCCCGCTGGAGGACGTGCAGCCGGTCCGCTCCGAGCGCTACGTCGTTTTCGGCGAACAGGGGGCGCAGGTTGCGCTCGACGACCTCGAGCGCTCGCGGCGCGCGTACGAGGAGCTGCTCCCGCCGCGGCCGAGCAAGCTCGTCGCGCACGTCTACCTCTTCCCGAGCAAGGCCGATTTCACGGAGTTCGCGGGAATGGTTCACGAGGAGGTGGAGAGCGACGACGCCGAGGGTTTCTCCCGCGACGGCGAGGCCTTCATGGCCGTGCACTCGGGCGCAAAACTCCAGGGCGAATCGCTCGGCGCGCTCGTGCACGAGGCGTTTCACCTCTACGTCCACGCGCAGGCGCACGGGCTGCCCGTGTGGCTCGACGAAGGACTCGCCGAGTACTTCGGCGGCGTCCGGCTCGAGAAGGCAGGCGACCTCACCTTCGGTCACACGTCCGAGCCGAGGCACGTCGAGTTCAGGAAAATCTTGCGGTTCATGAAGCCGCTGTCCGTCGCCGCCTTCGTGAGGCTGGACGAAAAGGCGTTCCACGCGGAACCGCGGCTTGGCGTGAATTACGCGCAAGCGTGGGCGTTCGCGCACTTCCTGCTCGCGAAGCGGCCCGCGCTGCTGCGCGAGCACTGGAAGCTCATGCAGGAGGGCCGCACGCCCGACGAGGCCCGCGTCGCGACCTTCGACCGCGAGGACGCCGCGGTGCTCCAGAAGGAATGGGAGGAGTTCCTCGCCGGGCTATGACGTCGCCGGGACGCACCTGCGACGAAGGGCCCGCGGCCTGGGGCTGGATGCGATTGCGTCGGCGGAGACTCCGTGGCGCGCCGCCCCCACCGGCACGCGAAGGCGCCGGGTGCGATGGCCGAGGCCGAACGGAGCCGGGAGTCTCGCGGAATGGGGGGACATGGAAAAGGGAACCTGTCTCCCCCGTTCGCCGGCGGGACGGACTGTTGCTCGCGGCGAAACCACAAAGACTCGAAGTCACTGAGACCACAAAGGCGCTTTTCGGCCGAGCCAAACTCGCCCCCCTCAGTGACGGTCCTTCGTGGTCTTCGTGCCTTGGTGGCTTGGTGGTTTCGTCGTCCGTTTGGGTTTCGGGCCTTCGCCCGAGTTGGTACGCTGTCGCGGCGAGATGGCATAGCCCGTGGACGGGAGGGAGTCCGATGCCTCCGGCGTCACAACCACCCCCGGGACGGCCAAAGCGCCCCCCAAATGGCGCGGGCGGCACGCGAGCCGTCGGCCCGCCGGGCGCGGACGCCACCGTCGTCGGCCGCGTGACTTCCGCCGAGGGCACGCCCGCGAGTCCGCCCGTGGACGGGACGGCCGGGCGCACCGTCGAGCCCGCCGCGACCGTCAACCCCGTGGAATCGCGCTCCGTCCCGCCCACCGCCATCGCTTCGGGCGCGGTGCCCGCCACCTCCCCCGCCATGTCCCCCTCTGGAGCCACCTCTCCGGCCGCCGGGGCCACGCCGCTTGCCGGCCGCCGCTTCGGACCCTACGAGATCCTGCACGAGCTGGGACGCGGCGGGATGGGCGTGGTCTACAAAGCCCGCCATGCGGGCCTCAAGCGGTTCGTCGCCGTCAAGGTCTTGCTCGCCGGCGATGACGCCTCCGACGATGCGATCCGACGCTTCCGCCGGGAAGCCGAGGCGGCGGCCCGTCTCCACCATCCCGGCATCGTCGCCGTACACGACGTCGGCGAACAGGACGGCAAGACCTACTTCGCCATGGAATTCGTCGAAGGCATGAGCCTCGACAAGGTGCTCGCGGACCCCGCGGCCGTCGGACTCGCCGCGCGGCGCCCCGCTCGCCCCAAGGCCGGCGTCGCCCACGGCCGGGGGCAGCGCGCCGTGCGCGGTCTTGAACCCACGGTCGCCGCCGCAATGACCCGCGAAATCGCCGAGGCGCTGCAGGTGGCCCACGCGGCCGGCGTCCTCCACCGCGACCTCAAGCCCGCCAATGTGCTGCGCGAACGCTCCGGCCGACTCAAGCTCATGGACTTCGGGCTCGCCAAGCTCGTCGATGCCGTGGCGTCCACCCGCGACACCCGCAGCGGCGCGGTCATGGGCACGCCCGCGTACATGAGCCCCGAGCAGGCCCAGGGCCGGGTGCGCGATCTCGACGCGCGCAGCGACGTCTACCAGGTCGGCGCGATCCTGTACGAACTGCTCACCGGTCGTCCCCCGTTCGTCGGCGACAACACGCTCCAGATCCTCCTCCAGGTCGCGCAGGGCAACGCGATTCCTCCGCGACGCCTCGATCCCCGCATCGACGCGGACCTGGAGACCATCTGCCTGAAGTGCATGGAAACGGACATGTCCCGGCGCTACCCGAGCGCCGCCTCCCTCGCGGAGGACCTCGGTCGCTTCCTGGACGGCGAACCGATCCGGGCGCGGCCGATTTCCGGCCTGCGGAAGCTGACCCGCGGCGCCATCCGACATCGACGCCTGCTCGCGCCCGTCGCGGCGGCCGTGCTTCTGGCGGCGGGCTTCGGCGCCTACGCCTACGTCGCGCGCGCCCGGGCCGCCGAGAGCGAAGCGCGGCGCCGCGAGGCCGAGGAGACGCGCACCCGCGAGAGCGCCGCCGCCGCCGCGGAAAAGGGCCGGCGCGAAACCTCGGAGGCCGAACGCGACGTGGAAAAACTGCTTGCGCGTGCGGAGGGGTTGTGGCGCGAGGCGGTGACCGTGCTCGCCTCCAAGGAGGTCCCGATCACCCGCTACCACGAGCGCCTGGCCGCCGCGTTCCGGTGTTTCGACGAGGCCGCCGCGAAGCTCCCCGACTACGGCTGGATCTACGAGTCTCGCGGGCGCGTGCGTCTCTCGGCCGTGGACCTCGACGGCGCGGAGGAGGACCTGCGGCGGGCCCTTGCCCTGCTCGGTCCCGAGCGCGGCCGCGCCGCACGCAGGTCCCTGGGACGCTTGTGGCTCGAACACTCCTTCGAAGTACAGTATCGGGACGTGGCCGGCGACCCCGAAGGCGCGCAGCGACAGGTGCTGCTGTACGCCCAGCAGGCGCGCAAGGAACTGGAGGAGGCGGCGCGCGGAACGGGCGAGCTCGAGTGGCGCGGCACGCTCGAGGAGGGCGAGGCCGCGCGCCGGCTGGTCGAGGGCATGGTCGCGCAGTTCCGTGGGGACGGGGCCACGGCGCGCACGCTTTTACAGGAAGGGGTCGAAAAGGCGGGCGACCCGGAGTGCGCCTTCAGCCTGTCCAAGATGACGACCGGCACGGAGCAGGAGAGCTGGCTTGAGCGCGCGCTGCGCCTGCGACCGCGGTACGCGCGGGCCCTGCTGGAGCGGGCGCTCCAGCGAGGGCGGGCGGCGAAGGGGCCGGAAGCCCTGGCCGCGGCGATTGCGGACTGCACGGAAACGCTCGCCATTTGCCCCGCCTCCGCGGCGGCCCACGGCACGCGCGGCGTCCTTTACCGCAAGTGCGGCAACGCGGACGCCGCGATCGCGGACGCCACCGAAGCGATCCGCCTCCAGCCGCTCGAACCGCTGTGGTTCGAGGGCCGGGCCAACGCCCGAATCGACATGGGCGCGTCCGCGGAGGCGATCGCGGACTTTACGGAAGCGATCCGGCTCGATCCGCGGCGGGCGAACACGTGGGCGAATCGCGCCACTGTGCGGCGGGACCGGCGGGAGCATGCGGAGGCGATCGCGGACTCCACGGAGGCGATCCGGCTCGAGCCGACGCTCGCGCGCGCCTTTTTGACCCGCGGCAATGCGAAACGCGATGCCGGGGATTGCGCCGGCGCGCTCGCGGACCTGACGGAGGCGATCCGCCTGGATCCTCGCGACGCGCTGTACTGGGCGAATCGCGGGGACTTGCGGGTCGAGCTCGGGGATGCGGAGGGCGCGCGAGCGGATCTGGACCGGGCGATCGCGGTGGATCCGAACTGCTGCTCCGCCTGGCACAACCGCGCGAACGCAAGGCTGGCCCGGGACGACGTCGCCGGCGCCATCGCGGACTACACCGAGGCGATTCGGCTCCGGCCGGCGGACGCGATGGGGTACTCGAACCGCGCTTCTACACGACAGGCAATGGGCGACCTGCGTGGCGCCATCGCGGATCATCGGAAGGCGCTGGAGCTGGCGGCGCCCGACGCGGAGGAGCGGAGGCGGGCCCTGCGGGTGCTCCCGGAGCTGGAGTCCATGCTCGCAGGCGCGGGCGGCGAGCCCTGGCGCGAGACCGCCGCGGGCTCGTTGGTCGCGATCGCGTGGGGACACTACGAGCTGGCCCAGCAGGCGGTCGAGCGGGCGATCTCGGAGAGCGCGCAGGCCAAGGCACCGGAGTCGCGGGAGACTCGTTCGAAGATCGGGGAGTGCTGGTACAACCTGGGCTGCATCCACGCCGTGCGCTCTACGGGGCGGCCGGGGCCGAAGGCGCCGGCGGCGCCGATCGCGGCCGAGGAGCGGACGCGCCGCCTCGACCTCGCGTTCGCGTCGCTCCGGAAGGCGGTGGATTTGGGCTACGCCGAACTTGCGCAGTACGGGCAGGACGAGGATCTGGCCTGGCTCCACGCGGATGCGCGCTGGGCCGCGGTGCTGAAAACGCTGCGGGCGAAGTAGGGCGGGGGAGATGTGAGGGCCTGTCGGTGAAACGTCAGAGCCTGAGAGAACCTCTCGGGACTGGATGCACCATTCCGATTTGGCATCAGGCGAGGAGGACAGAGCCGCAACCTTGAGAACGCGACGCGGGGCGTGGTACCGCATCCCCGGGCTCCGCCCCGCCTCGACAAGTTCAACCGCCCCCGGAGCCGATCTTGGTGGGTCAGTGCCCCGCGGGATTTCAAGCGGCATGGAAATCCAGCACTTCGGCCTCCACCACCCGCACGACGGTGTGGGGGCCGTGTACCAGTTTCCGGAGCTGCTCGGCGACCACCGCGCTGAAGCTCGGCGACGAGCAGCGATCGCAGATCGTCGCAGGGATCCCCTCGACCAGGATCATCTTTCCGGCCGCTAGAAAGGTCTCGCCGACAGTGCCGGCGTGAAAACTGACGGAGCCGCAAACTTCGCAGTTCATGTCCGGGCCTTTCGAATTCGGTGGTCCGTCCAGTCGGCTTCATCGGGGACGTACAGAGTGATGACTTTTGCGAATTCCCCCGCTGCCCGCGAGACTTACACGTGAAGAGGAACGCCATCCGGGGTGAAACCCAGGAGGAGGCAGCTCGGACAGTACTTGTCGTCCGGGTAGTCCTCGATGACCTCCGCTCCGTCGCCTGCCGCGCGAATCATCTCCGCCGTCAGTTTCCGCTCGATCACTCGCCGGAGCGCGTGCGTGGAGAGTTGGTATCGTCCCGCGGCCAACGCTGCCCGCAGCTCCTCGATTGTCAGAGCCACGAAGACCCCCTGTGCAGACCGGCTTGCCCCTCGAGCATCGTCCAGGGGATTCGGGTCGTCTCCGACGAAAGTCCGCCACGATGGCGCGCCTCCCGCTCGGCAGCGCGCACCGGGGCCACGCCGCCGGGCCTCCAGTGGAAGACTCCATCGGGGGAGAAGTCCCTGAAGGAGGCCTCGCGGATCATTATGACGACAATCCTCTCCGCCTCCGCCGCGTCGTGGAAACCGATCCGCCCGCTCACACCAGTCGCGCCTGCGCCCGCTTCAGCACGTCAGCCGCAGGCCGAAGTCGGGCTTTGCCGGAGTCGAGTTCCTCGTCCCGCCGGAGCGCTTCCTCGATCCAAAGACGCTCCAGATCGGATGAGGACAGGCCGTCCAGGCTGACCAGCAGCTCCCGGGCCAGTTTCGCTCGAGCCTTGGGACGGAGTTTCAGGGCCTCAGCCCTCAGGTCCTTCCCGCTCACTCCAGGCCCTCACAAAGGTACAGAAAGTATAAAGGACCGTATCGCGCGGGGTCGGCCGCAGTCAAGCACAAACCGGCGAGTGGGACGGCCGACGGACTCGCCGCGCGGCGCCCCGTTCGCCCGAGGACCGGCGCCGCGCACGGCCGGGGGCAGCGCGCCGTGCGCGGTCTTGAACCCGCGGTCGCCGCCGCCATGACCCGCGAAATCGCCGAGGCGTTGCACGTGGCCCACGCCGCCGGCATCCTCCACAGCGACCTCAAGCCCGCCAACGTGCTGCGCGAGCGGTCCGGCAGCCTCAGGCTCATGGACTTCGGGCTCGCCAAGCTGGTCGATGCCGTGGCGTCCACCTGCGCCACCCGCAGCGGCGCGGTCATGGGCACCCCCGCGTACAGGAGCACCGAGCAGGCCCAGGGCCGCGTGCGCGAGCTGGACGCGCGTAGCGACGTCTACCAACTCGGGGCGATGTTGGAGGCTATCCACCTGAATGATCTGCGCGGATGCGCAAATCACTCAGGCCGGTAGCCAGCCTCTCCCCTCGGAGGGGAGAGGGTCGCGGTCAGGGATACCGCGAATGTAGACGCCACGTTTGAATTTGGCTGCGGCTCCCCGCGCCGGGGGACACGCGGCGTCCTGTACCGCAAGTGCGGCAACGCGGACGCCGCGACCGCGACGACGCTGCCACGGGGCATGCTACCGTCCCCACTTGCACCCCGCCTGGAACCCTACGACCTCGGGCGACGAAAAACGGAACCGCGACCGTGAGGGAGCGGCCTGGGGGCTTCCTTCGTCGACCTCGGGTTCGATCTCGCCACCCCGCATACCGCCGCCCGGTGACGATGCCCAAAACACGGAAGGCGCGGAGCCGAGTCTCCGCTCCCGGAAAATGCGCCGGGGCGTGACAGCAGCTTCGCGCCTCGGGAGTCCACGGCGCCCCGGTCATCGCCCGTTGCGGCGAAGAGGCCGGACTCGCACGGGGGACGGCCCGTTCACTCGCTCGGGCGGACCGAAGGCCTGCCGATACCGACCCCACAGCACCGCCTCATAGCGACGCGCGAAGGACTCCGCATAGGTTTCGCCGCGCACCGGACGCTTGCCCGTGCGACTCGTCATCCGGTCGTGGTGATGCCCGAGCTCGTGCAGCAGGATGTGCAGAAGCTGGAATCCCCGCGCCGTCCGTTCGTCGAAGTAGCAGGTCGCCTGACCCGAAGGCCCGGGGCGCCAGGGCACACGGAGACGCTCGAGCACGCCGCGATGTTCCTCAAGTGCGTCCGCGGTCCACGTCAGAACGAGCTCGCGCGGCCAGGCCCTCACGTGGATCACGCTTGCCTCGTGCCACCCGTCTTCGGCCCCGGCGCCGGGCGCCAGGACGATGGCGTGCAGACCCCGCGAAAGCTCGGCCCAGTCGGGAACGAGCTCGATGAACCGCTCGACGTCCTGTCGAGTTGCTACGTGCCGAAAGCCCCTACCGGCGGGCAGGCGTCGGATGTCGAGCCGCGGGGGAGGCGCGAGATAGCAGTTCGGGCTCTGCACCGAGCGATTTTTGCGCTGGACCTTGCCGGACCGGACTCTCGGCGTCGTCTTCCGGGGATTGAAGCCGCGCATGTCTCAAGGCTCCATACTGTCACTACTTGACTCATGCATCGGGCCTGATTCCCCGTGCGCCAGCATCTACTCATATTGACAGGATAACAGGATCAACGGGACACGGCGCTTGTAAAGCCTGTTCATCCTGTGATCCTGTCCAAAACAAGTCGCCAGGTGTCAGTCTCTCCGTGAACGGTTACGGAATCTGACGGCGACTCCCGCCGTCTGCGTTCTCCACCCCGTTCCCCCCCCGTCCACCCGTGGCCTCCGCTCGCCGAAAAGCCGGCGCCCGCGCGGGGACCCGCGCACTCGTCAGAGATCACGACATGGCCCGCACCCTTCGGGTCGTCGACAGGCTGACCGGTTTCCCTATCTCGGCTCTTCCAACCGCAGGTCCGGCAACTGGAGAGACTGTCCTTCCGAGAGCGAGGCGTCCTGCGAAGCACGCCCTCGCGCGCGGCTGCGAGCCTCCAGACGGTACATCCCCGGGGGGAACCCCTCGAAGCGGAAGCGCCCCTCGGCGTCGGTCTCGGTGCGGTCTCCAGTCGGCCCCGACTCCCACCACGGGCTGTAGGCGTTCCCGTCGGCGTCGAGGCACTCGAATTTGACGCGCGCGCCCGCGACGCCGATCCCCTTCGAATCGATGATGCGTCCGGACAGGCTCGCGGGAGCCATGAGTCGAACCGTGAGCTCCTCGCGAGCCTCGCCGAGGCGGAGGCCATCCACGCGAACGGAAGCGGGCGCGGCGCCCCGCAACTGCACCGAAAGGACATGGTCACCCGGCGCCAGGCTGCGGCTCGCGAACCGGCCCTCCGTGTCGGTCGCCCCGATTCCCAAGCCGTCGACCGCGAGGAACGCCCCGACCGCGGGAAGACCGTGCGGGTCGAGGATGCGGCCCGCCACGGAGGGCGCCTTCGACAGCTTGACCTCTTTTGGCGCGGCCCCGGCCGCCGCCTCGTGGAGCACCTCCGTCGGTTCGCACGCGAGGTCGTTGCCGGCGACGGACAAAGTCGCCTTTCCGACCGGTCGATCAGGATCTCGAGCGGCGCGTCCGCGCGCGGCTCCCCTGCCGCCGTAACCAGTCGGCCCTCGATCGAGGCGCGTTTCAGAAGGACGACCCGGTGCGGTCCCGGCGAAGGAAGGCTCAGGTCCAACCGCTCCACATCGTGCTCCGAGGTCGTGAAGCCGATGGAGTACTTGCCCGGAGAGAGGCCGCGCAGGAGAAGGGCGCCATCCGGGCCGACGTCCGCCTTGCTCCAGCTCAGGTCCATCATCGGACCCATCAGGAGGAAGCTGACGGTGGTGCCCGGAGGGAGGGGTTTTCCCTCGGCGTCCACGACGGAGATGCTGGTTGGTTCCCCGCTCGGGTCGTTCTGAGAGAATGCTTCGACCGCCAGGAGACACAGCACCGACGTGAGCCATGCGAGGGCGCGCATGGAAGACCTCCAGGGCGAAAGCCGCGAGGACGCTGTGGGATCGGGTGGAGGAGCTCTGGACCCGACGCGGGAGGGGCACCGCGCCGGCGCGCCGGCTCTACGTCGTACGCACGCCGACCGTCGCCGCCGCGTAGATGGCGTGCTGGGTGCTCTCCGGAAGCACCCTTTCCACGTGGCCGTCAAAGCAGAGCATGTTCCAATCGTCGTCGGGCGCGCCGGGCGCACCGCCGTGATTCGGGGCGTCGGTCGGGCCGATCAGGTCGCCTGCGATGGGTGTGTCGCCCCGCACCGGCTCGCCGAGCCTGCCGTACGGAAAGAACACGTGTCCCTTGACACCCCCGATCCCAGGCTGCCAAGTGGCGGCAAAATTGGGGGCCGTGTAATCCAGCGCGGTGGTCGTCACACCCTTTTCGACGGGAAGGTGGCAGAGATACCGATGGACCTGGCAGACGTAGATGCCGTCGTCGGCGGGTCGTTGGGAAACGGCATGGGTCTGGTTGGGGACGCGGTACAGCCAAGCCCAGAAGGCGCCATTCGGACCCGCGGGCACCGGCGCGCCCGAACCGCCCGGCGGGCTTGTGTCTGGGTAGAACTGGCCGCAATAGGTTCTGGAAGCGTAGAGGGTCAGGTAGTTGCCGAGTTGCCTCAGGTTGTTCCTGCAATGCGTCTTGTAGGTTTCCGTCTGCAGGCGCGCGCGCACGGCAGCCCCGATGGCCGCCAGCACCGACAGGCAGAGGAGGGTGGCCAGCAGGCCGGCAAGCGAGAACTGGACCCGGCGGGCGGCGGACATGACGGAAACTCCGATTCCAATCGACGGTCGAAATGCGGGCGCGGCGCGCGTCCCCGCCTGCCGCTACTTCTTTTGCCGCTCCAGCACCAGCTTCACCTCGTGCACCGGCTTCCCTCCCTTGCACATCGTCCAGGTCGTCTTGAGGTGGTCGTCGTCCACGAACGTGAACTTGCCCGCGTGCATGTGGGGGTCGTCCTCGGAGGCCAGGTTCCCCGCGCCGACGCAGGTGAAGGCGATGACGTTGGGGTCGCGGGCCACGCCCGCCTTCATGTGGGGCTGGTTTCCCATCACGCAGTAGTGGGTCAGGACCAGCTCCCCCTTGTCTACGGTGTAGACGGTGAGCATCTCGTGGTCGGAGCCGGCGAAGATCGTCTCGAGGATCGCGGTCCCGCCGGAAGTCACTTTGTAGGTGACGGAAGCCTCGGCGGCGGGATCCTCGCCCATCTGCGACGTGCCCTTCCAGGTGCCGGTGAGCTTCTTCATGCGTTCGAAGTCGGGGTTCGCGGGCGGCTGGTTGTCAGCGGGTTTCTGGTCTTGGGCGAAGGCGGCGAGGGCGGCGACAAGGACGGAAACGCAGACGAGGGCGTGGGCGAACTTCATGGGGGTGCTCCTTTGAGGAATCGAAGCCCTGCGGACACACGGGCGACGGAGTTCATGATAGGAAGGCCCCGCCGTTCGTGCAACGGATTGTTGCCTTGCTTGGGTTGTCGGGTTATGCTAGCTGTCCGTTGACGAAGTCCAGGCACGATGCCTGGGGGCGCGGTCCTCCGGCCCGCGCGAACAGCCGCATGGGTTACGACCCGCCGTGACAGAATTGACGACTGTGTACGAAGTTCGTCAACGGGCCACTAGTCGCCCGTGACGAAGTTCCGCTCCACCTCCCGACCGATCTTTCCGCGGTCGATGACCCTGCCGCCCAACGATCCGCCCGAAGGCGGAACTACGAACGGACGGCTCGGCGTTCCAAATTTGTGGCCGCACGTGGTCAACGCGTGAGCGAACCGTCGCTGCGGCGTAGGGGGATGCCGCCTCGAGCTTGCCCCGGCATCGAGAGGAAAGAGCGCATGCCCAGAGGTTTGAGAGTCGCCCGCACGCCCGCGAGCCCGCCCCCGGACCCGGCGATGACCTCGCCCTCGCTGCCCGGCGGGTCGCGGTCCGGGCTGACGCCGCTGGCCGCACTCGCCGAAATGCTCGCGCCGCCGTTCGACCGGGAGGCCGTGCCCGCGCGCATCGCCCAGGCCGCGCGCCGAGCGATAGGGGCGGACCGGGTGGTCGTGGTCAGGTATTCACCTGAGGCCGGGTCGCAGCACGTTTGCCTCGTGAAGGCCGGCGTCTCGGACCGCTTCGCCGCGCGCATGGAAGCCGCGGGGGCCGAGCTGCTCGCCTGTGAGCTGGGCCGGGGCGAGGCGGTCTTCTACGGGGCGGTGACCGAGGCCGAGCCCCTCGTGGCGATCCATGGGCCGGAGGGGCTCGTGCGCGAGGGGTTCGCATCCAGCGCCCTCCTCCCGATCGCCGCGCCCGCGGGCTGGAAGGGGCGGATCGACCTCTACTTCGACCGGCCGCGCAGCTTCGAAGCGGATGCGCGCGAGGTCGCGCGGCTCTTCGCGCGCCAGGCGACGCTGCTCCTCGGCGCTTTCGAGGCGAGCGGTGCCGGGGCCCGCGCAGGCGATTCAGACGGCGCGGGCGGCGCCTCGGCGGAGGAGGCGCGTCGGACGGTGCGCCAGGCCACTCTCGGCCGGCTCGTCGGCAAGCTCCTCCACGAGCTGCGCAATCCGCTGGGCATCGCGTGCGGGTCGGCGGAGGTGCTGAAGAACAGCGACAGGCTGGCCGGCGAGGACGCGGAGCTGCTCGGCATCGTCGACACCGAGCTGCAGCACTTGCGCCGGCTCGTCCAGGTCTTTCAGGAATATGCCTCCCCGCGCCCGGTGGACGCCCAGCCGCTCGATTTTCGCGGCCTGGCCAACGACCTCCTCCGGGACGCGGTCAAGGAAGCGCCTGCGGGCGTCGCGATCCGGGTCTCGCTCGACGTGGCGCCGGAGTCGCTCCACGTCGAGGGGGACCTGTTCCAGTTGAAGCGGCTCTTCGCGAGTCTGCTCTTGAACGCGGTCCAGGCGATGCCGTCGGGCGGCGAACTGTCGGTCACGGCGCGGCCGTCGCCGCCGCAGGGCGCGGGCGAGACGGGCGTCGTGGACATCGTCGTGGCCGACACCGGCGTGGGCATGCCGCAGTCGGTGGTCGACCGCTGCCTCGAGCCGTTCGCGGTCGCGCGTTCGGGCGGGCTCGGACTCGGGCTGCCGCTGGCGCGCCGGATCGCGGAGGACCATCGCGGCAGCCTGCGCGTCGAAAGCCGGCCCGGGGCCGGTACGCGCGTGACGGTCAGGCTCCCCGGCGGTCCATAAACGCCTTCGATTTGCGGCGGGCGTCGACCTAACCCTGGCACTGAACAACTGCCGTCCTGCAACTCTTGCGCTCGACGCGCACCGGTTGCCGGACCCTTCAATGGCGAGGCGTGGAAACAATGACGATCCGATCGATGGCGCTGGCGCTGGCCGTCCTGGCCTTCGCCGGCGGAAGTCTCCGGGCCCAGGACGACGGGGAGTGGAAGGACGCCGAGGTGCCGGCGAAGGAAAAGACCCAGGAACTGGAGCTGGTGGTCACGGCGGCCGGGAGCTCCGGGAAGATGCAGATCGCCGCGCTCATCGGGTCGCCGGCCGAGCAGTACACGTGGAAGTTCGACGCCGCGGCCGTGCTGTCCGATTTCGAAAAGGCCCTGAAGGACACGGACCGGCTGTACGCCCGGGTCGCCGGCACGCGCACGATCGACAAGCTCCGCGTGTCCGCGGTCCCCGGCTCCGACCGGCGCATCCTCGATTGCTCGTTCAAACTGTCCAAGGTCAAGTGGATCAAGTCGAGCGACGACTGGTTCCTGGAGACGCAAAAGCTGCAAAAAAAAGGCGCGGAGGCCCTCTCGCTGCTCGCGAACGACAAGCTCGACCAGGCGCTCGCGGCGTACCGCGACGGCCAGAAAATCGCGGAGGACATGCAGTACCAGACCGACCCCTTCGTCGCCGCCGGCTCGAAAAACGCGGCGTGGGGAGGCGTGATCGAGGCGATCGAGAAGATCCAGGCCAGCCAGGCGCAGGTCGAGAAGGCCACGGGGGACGTGCACGAGCTGACCGCGCTCCTCACGCTGCAGTACTCGTACCGCTACGCGATCCCGGAGTTGTCGCCGAGCCTCGCGCCGCCGGAGAGCAGGGACCTCGACGCGCTCATGAAGACCACCCGGGAGCGGTTCACCCAGGCGAATGCGCGGCTGCTGGCCCGCCTGCGCAAGGGGGAGATCAAGGTGAGCGAGGCCGACCTCGCGAAGATCGAGGAGGCGTGGACGCTGGGCATGCTCTCGGACCTGACGTACACCTTCTACATGGCGGGCCGGTATCCGGAGTCGTACCAGGTGGCGCGCCACGCGATCCTGACGAAGACGCCGGAGGGGACCGACTGGCGCCGCCCGCTCGCGCAGGACGTCCTGTACTGGGTGGCCAAGGAGGAGCGCTACACGCAGGGCATGCCGGAAGCGGTGCTCCGCAAAATGCCGGGGGACGTGAAGGCGATCCTGGAAAAGACGCAGGCGCTGGACGCCCACATCGCGAAGGACGCTTTTGACGCGCTGGACTATCTGAAGGGGAAATTCCAGGGGATGGCGTGGGAGCCCGCGATCGAGCCGATCCTGGAGGCGATCAGACCGCTGGTCCCGCCGGAGGAGGCCCCGGAGGGGCACCGCCACTAGCCGGCGAGCGTGCGGCGGCGAAACGTCGCCGGTGGGTGACGGCACGCGAGCCTGCGAGCGGGTGGGCGGGCTACGACCTCCCCGTTCGCAGTTCCGCCTTCAGGCGGGGCGGGGCCGGACCGTGAGCGTGCGTGCCCTGGCGTAGCTCGTGAATTCAAAATCTCCATTCTCCCTTCATGCCCGCGGAGGTCGAATGCGCGGAGCGCGACAGGCCTGCTTGGCGTTCTTTCTCGCGCTGTCGCTGTCGTCGGCGATGGGCGCCTGGGCCGAGGAGCCCGCGTACCAGCCGATTCGGCTCTCGTTCGGGGTCGCGGGGCTGGAGTCGATGGAGCGGCAGCTCGGGCTGACCGGCGAGCTGTACAAGCTGGATGCCGTGGAGGAGGTGTCGGCCGAGGCGGCTCGGGTCAGCGTCCAGTTGAAGTCCGAGGCGACGCTGTCACTGTCCGACGTGGTGGCGGCGGCGCAGGCGGCGTCGACGGGCGAGGAAAAGCTCGTGGTCGACGTCGACGGGGTCTCGCTGCTCGGGAGCTGCGTGCTGCGACTGGCCCGCACGGGAAAGGCGAAGGACGAGGACGTGCTGCGCGCGCTCGCCGCGGCGCCGAACGTCGAAAAGGCGGAGGGGGCGGGTGAGCGGTGGACGGTGCGCTTCCAGGGCTCGAAGGGGGCGACCGTGGGCGAGGTTGCGTCGGCGCTTCGGAAGGGGCTCGCCGCGGGCACGGAGGGAGCGGGCAGCGCCGGTGAGGCGCCCGGGGTCGCCGACGTCTCGTGGACCGCACCGAAGGCGCCGAAAAAAGAGGGCGGCCACGGGTGCGGCGCCGGCGGGTGCGGCGGAGGCGGAGGGAGCGGGAGCGGGAGCGAGAAGGGGAAGTAGCGACAAGCTGGGGGGGGCGACGACCGCGGAGCGGACCGTGAGACAAGGTCCGAAGTGGGTGCGAGGTCGGAGGCGGGGGCACGGTAGAACGCGCCGGGACCGCTCCCTCACGGTCGCGGTTCCGTTTTGAGGCTTGTAGCGAGGTGCTGTGGAGGGGGTTCCTCATGAGCGAACATGCGCCGGCCGCCTGGCCTTGGCCGCCGCGTTTCGGACGGCACGTAGCTCTCGCCGAAGTGGCGGTCGTCTACGCGCTTTTTTTTGTCTGCGTGTGGTGGATCCTCCCGCTCCACTCGCCCGCGCTGTCGCGCACGTGCGTGTCGGCGATCCCGGTGCTCGTGATCGCTTCGCACCTCGCGCACCGCGACCCGCTCGCGCGGATCGGCTTCCGCCGTGACACGCTGCTGCCGTGCCTGCGCGATGCCAGCCTGATTTTCGCGCCGTGCGCGCTCGCGCTCGTCGCGCTCGGCCTCTACTACGGCCCCTCGCGGACCTGGTCCGGCTGGCTGCGGTCCTGCGCGACCTACCCCGCCTGGGGACTGATCCAGCAGTGCGCGTTCCAGGCCTTCGCGCACAACCGGCTGCTGGAAGCGACCGGCCGCCGTCGCTGGTCGGCGGTGCTGGCCGCGCTGCTCTTCGGGTTCGCGCACGTGCCGAACGTCCACCTCACCGTCGCGACGCTCGCGGGGGGCGCTTTTTTTTCGTACCTCTTCGCGAAGCACCGGAACCTCCTCCCGATCGCGCTCTGGCACGGCCTCCTGGGCGCCTCCTTCCTGCACGTCGCGCCGCGCTGGCTCATGCCCACGCTGAAGATCGGCCCGGGCGCCTGGTAGGCGCTCGCGCCCACGCGGGGCCGCGGCGACGCGCGCTCGTTCGCGCCGCCGCGGCCGGCTGTCCTCCCCCCCCCTCCCGCTAGGCCGCCGTCGCCGGGACGCCGGCGACCTTTTCCGCGAGGTTGCGCGCGAGGAGCACGAAGTCCGAAGGCAGGAGCACGATCGTCGTCGTGTTCTGTTCCGCTCCGACCTCGGAGATCATCTGCAGGCGGCGCAGCTCGAGTGCGGCCGGGCTTTCCAGGATTTTCCGGGACGCGAGCGAGAGCTTCTCCGAGGCCTCCAGCTCGGCCTCGGCCTTGATGATGCGCGAGCGCTTTTCGCGAACCGCCTCCGCTTCCTTGGCCATCGCGCGCTGCATGTTGTCCGGGAGGTGGACCGCCTTGATCTCGACGGCCTTCACCTCGATCCCCCACGGCCCGGACATTTCCGCGAGGAGCCGCTGGAGCGAGTCGTTGATGGCGCCGCGGGCCTTGAGCAGGTCGTCCAGCTCGTGCTGGCCCAGGACCCTTCGCAGGCTCGTGAGCGCCGCGAGGTGGATCGCGCTCCGCGCGTCGGCCACCGCGACGACCGACTTCACGGGGTCCACGATCCGATAGTAGAGCACGGCATCCACGTTCACGGTCACGCTGTCCCGTGTGATCGCGTCCTGCGGAGGGACGTCCACGGTGATCGTGCGGAGATCGATCGTCCGCTGCCACTCGACGAAGGGCAACAGCCAAAAGAGGCCGGGCCCGGCGACGCGTTGCAGTCGGCCCAGTCGGAAGACCACGCAGCGTTCGTATTCCGCGGCGACGCGAAAGCCGAAGAGCAGGATGGGCGGGAACACCATCGTCCCGAGGGCGACGGCGAAAAACGTGAAGAGGGCTTCCATGGGGTAGCTCCTGAAAGGACTGCCCTGGAGAGACTCTCTCCCCGGCTCGAGGAAAGCAGGCGCGGCCGCCGGTCGCCGCCGGACACGAAGCGTCCTGCGGGAGCCGGAAGCTGGACCGCGGGCGCGACATGGAGAGCCGCGTAGGCGAGACGGGAGCCCGCGCGAGGGCGGGCCTGCGGAGGGGAGGGGTTTACGGCGCGAAGGCCCTGGGGTGGCGCATGAGGTCGCGGACGCGCGCGGCGAGAAGGTTGGCGTGTGACATGACGATCCCCCCTGGTAGCGAGCGGGGCGGGCGCCGCGTGAACGCGGCACCCGAATCACGGTAAGAACCGCTCTGCCGGCAAAAGGTTCAGACAGACTTGCCGCGTCCTCCGGGCGGCGGGGCCAGCCGTTTCAAGGTGGGTGAACGAGTCGACTCTTGCGGCGCAGAGCAGCGAAGCTCCGAGCGCGAGAAGGGGCGAAACTCCGAGTGCTCGCCTCCGCCGGCCACGAGCCCTTGTGGTGCAGGGCTTCGGCCCTGCACCGACGGGACAGCTCGTGTGGAAATCACCCAGCCCGTGGTGTGCGGAGAGCGCTCCAGGGGAAATGGGGGAGGTGATTTCACGCTCCGTGCGCGAACGGGTACAGAGCGGAAGCCCTGCACCACAACGCAGACTCAAGTCGCATGCTCAAGTGAACAGCATTCTCGCGACGGGCCACAGGTCGAGACAAACACCTTGAACGGGCCGGCGTCGGGGCCTACGACGACCGGCGCGGGCGGGGCGCGGAGTGGCAGTCAGTTCGCCGGCTCCACGGCCTCGTGCGAAGCGAAGAGCCGCTCGAGGCGGGCCGGGTCTTGATCGACCTGGAGATTCTTGACGGCCGAGACGAGGACCAGTCCGGCCGGGGCGCGCCGGGGTTTGGTGACGTGCTTCCGCTCGGTGTAGGTGACTTCGGTGCGCGCCGCGCCGCGGAACTTGCTGAAGTGCGCGGCGAGCGCGGCGGCGTCGAGCAGGGTCTCGAGCGGCACGGTCTTCCCGCGCGGCGTGCGGACGACCACGTGCGCGCCGGCCCCGTGCTGGGCGTGCAGCCAGAGGTCGTGACCGGACGCGATCCGCAGGGTCAGCTCGTCGTTCTCCGCGGCGTTTTGTCCGACGAGGATCGTCATGCCGTCCGCGGACACGAAGCGCCGCGGGCCTTCGCGGCGGCGCACCTCCTTCGGCTCCCGGACCGCCTTGCCCGAACGCGGTCGGTCGAGCGCGGCGGCCAGCGCGTCCAACTCCTCCGGGCGCGTAGCCGCGGCGGCCCGCTCCTCCCAGCCCGCCACCTCGGCGAGCTGCCGCTCCACGTCCGCCTTGCGCCGCGCGATCCCCTCGATCGCCAGCTTCCGTTTCCGGTACCGATGAAAGTAGCGCTCGGCGTTCGCTTTCCCGTCCAGGTTCTTCTGAAGCGGGAGGCGGACGCGCGGGAGCTCCGGCTGGTAGAAGTCCTCGACCTCGACCTCTTCGTCGCCGGTGCGGATCCGGAAGAGGTTCGCCTTGACCAGTTCCCCGCGGCGCAGGTCTTCGTCGGCGCCGCCGGCTTCGACCTCGGCGCGGGCGAGCGAGGCGAGCGTGGAGGCGAGCCGCTTTTTCCAGCGCGCGATGCGGCGGGCGAGGTCGACGCGCCGCCGCTCGACTTCCCAGGCGCGCTCGGCCTCGCCGAGGAACAGCTCGGCCGCCTCGTTCCAGGAGAGTCCGCGCGCTCGGTGCAGGTCGTCGACGGGGTCGACGGAGGGCGCGGACGCGGTGGCGCCGGCCGGCAGAGAGCGGGGCGGGGGTTTCGGCCACGGGACGTAGGCCGCGCCGGGCAGCACGGGACGCCGGCCTTCGCGCTCGTGATGGAGCGCGTCGCGGATGACGCCCGACTCGTCGACGAAGATGACGTTCGGGGTTCGTCCGAAGAGCTCCGCGAGGAGCGCGGGGCGCGACTCCCGGCCGTCGTCGTCGCGGGCGACGAAATCGAGCCGGAGCAGCGCCTCCTCAGGTGTTTGCCCTAGGGAGAGGACGCGTGCGTTCACGAGGTGGGCGCGGAGGTACTGGCAGAAGCGCGGCGGGGAGACCGGCGCCTGGGGCTTGTGCGCGAGGAGGTGGGCGCGGGCGAAGCGCGGGTGGGTGGAAAGGAGAAGCGTGGAGGTCTCGGACGTCTCGCGCCGGAAGAAGACGAGGACGACCTCGTGTTCGGCGGGTTGGAGAACGGCGTCCAGGCGCGCGCCGGCGAGCCGGGGCGCCAGTTCCGCGATGCAGGCGGCGAGCTGAGCGGCGGTCATAGGCACGGGATCCTCCTTGACGTCGCGCGCGGGCGGATGTCAAAATGCGCGGCCGGGGGGGCTTTTTCCGGAGGCGTCATGAAGGTGTCGCGTTTCCCGCGGGCGGTCGTCCTGCTTGTGCTCGTTGTCGCGGGCGGGGCCGGCTGCGACAAGCCCGCCGCCGGGCCGGTCGCGAAGCCGCCGTCGCCGTCGCCGCCGCTCACCGCGTTCGGCGGGAGCGCGCTGCCGCCGGGCGTGGAAGGCGGGAGGCAGCTCTTCAAGACGCTTGGGTGCAAGAGTTGCCACATGGTCGACGGCTGGGGGGGGCAGAACGCCCCGGACCTGACCCTGGTGGCCACGAGGTACACGAAGCTGCAGGGCAGCCTCGAGGGGGCGAAGACGTTCTTCCGGGAGCACATCAAGGATCCGGAGAAGAACCCGGGCATCGACAAGAAGCTCTACCCGTTCGTCCGGATGCCGCCGATCCCGATGACGGACGAGGAGCGGGAGCAGGTGATCGAGTATCTGTCCACGCTGCGGGAGAAGTGAAGCGCGCGGCCGGAGGGAGGGGCACCGACCCTCGGTTGCGGTTCGGATATCGTTCGAGTGCAGGGCGGAAGCCCTGCACCACAAAGCCGGGAGGCCGGCGACCGACGGTTGACGTTCGGATGCGGGGCGGGGGCGCACGGTACCGGGAGGCCTTCGACTGGGGGTGGAGGATCGTGCAGCCCCTGTGGTGCCGGGCTTCCGCCCTGCACTGCCGACGTGGGGGCAAGCTCAGGATCGCCGTCAATCAGCAATCAGCAATCCAAAATCAGCAATCCTACAGCACGCCCCGCGCCTCGTTGAGGATCCGCCGCGGGGTCATCGGCTGCTGCCCGTCCGCGCGGCACGCATACCAGCATTTCGTGCAATCCGTCTTCCGGAAGTGATGCCGTTCGATCTGCGTCCAGTGGCCTTCGATGGGGAGATCGGGGCAGCGCCGGATGTAGCCGTCGGGCGTGATCTGCAGCCAGTTGAGGCCCGCGGTGCACCCGCCGATCGCACGCCGCTCGAAGAACTCGGGCATGCGGTCCAGGTAGTGCTCGCTCGACGAAATGTTGCCGAGCGTGCGCTTCAGGTGCTTCAGCTCGCGCAGGACCTCACGCAGTTCGTGCATCTCTTCGGCCTGGACGCGATGGTCCACGTTCCCCACCTTCCACTCGTTGTAGCAGGTGAAGGAGACGCGCACGCCCCATTCCGCGGCCTTGCGCGCGAAGGCGGGCATCTCGCGGAAGTTCTCCCGCATGATGATCGAATTGAACTTCACGTCCATGCCGCGGGCCGCGAGCTTGGGGGCGACGTCCGCGATGTGGTGGAAGAGGCCGGGGATGCCGCGGACCTTGTCGTGTCGCTCGTCCATGTAGTCGAGCGAGATCGCCAGTTCGTCGAGCCCGGCCTGCTCCATCTCGACCGCCTTGTCCACGGTGAGGAGTTGGCCGTGCGTGATGAGGCCGATCCAGATGAAGTCGAGGTTCTCGCGGATGTCGCGGATGATCTTGGTGATGTCCTTGCGGAGGAGCGGCTCGCCGCCCGTGATCCCCACGTACATGGGGTCGAACTTCTTGAGGATCGGCACGTAGCTGTCGAGCTTCGACTCGGCCTTCGTGTGCCAATACGGGCAGAAGTCGCACTTCGCGTTGCAGCGGAGCGTGACCTCGAGGTTGACGAACTGCATCCCGCCGAAGGCGAGGTAGCGCGCCATCTTCTTGGCCCCGGCGATCATCTCGGTCGGGGCGAGTGGGTGGCCCATGAAATTCTCCTCTCGCTGGCGGGGTGGGGCGAAGTCGGCGTATCCTAGCAGGATGCCCCGCCGAAGCAAGAAAAAAAGCCGGCAGGAGGAGGCGGGCCGCACTTGCGGCGGCATGCCGACGCGCCCGCGCGACGACCGGTCGCGGGGCCCTCGAATTGCGATAGGCCGTTGCGGCGCGACCGGACCTGGTCGCCGCCCTTTCCCCCCACGACTTCGGAAACCCAGTGTTTTCGCGGAGTCGGAGGACGGGCCCCCCACCGGCCGGTCCGGGCGCAATGGATCCCGCGGGTCCGTTGCCGGCGCCGACGCGCGGACTTTTCCGGCGCGGGGTGTGGATTTGTCCGCGTCCGCCCGCCCTGCGCAAGCCCTGGTAGTTCGAGGTCCCAAGCGCGGCTCGTGGGCCTTCACCGAGGATCCTGTGGGGCAGCCTCGAAGCGTACGGGCGGGCCTTGTGCCCGCCCGGGTCTCGGACGGGTCGTCCACTGTAGAGCGCCCACAAGGGGCGCCCCTACGGGAACCCGGCGAATCGAAGTTGAAGGGCCACTCGCAGCAACCACGGTCGAACCTGTTTTTTTTGGGAGGCAGGGCCATGGCGGTGCAATTGCCCCAGAGGGAAGACGTGGACGGGAGGCGGCAAAGGAATCGGGAGC
Source organism: Planctomycetota bacterium (assembly GCA_016197205.1). Classification (GTDB taxonomy): domain Bacteria; phylum Planctomycetota; class MHYJ01; order WSZJ01; family JACPWG01; genus JACPWG01. The sequence goes on along the minus strand of JACPWG010000023.1, from coordinate 122,604 downwards.
TGGAGCTCCGCCGCGCGGAGTACGCGTTCGTCTACGCGTCCGGTCTGCCCCCGTTTCTCGCGACGCTGCCGAAGGCCGAAAGCGAGGGGGGCGCGCACAAGCTCGCGATGTACGCCGACCTCGCGGGCACGGTCACCAATCTGGGGTTGGGGGGCTTCCGGGAGCTGCTCGACGTCCGGGCGCACAACAGCCTGGTCAAGTTCGATGACCTGTACCCGGGGCGCGAGGTCCCCAGGGTGAGCAAGCGTTGGCGGACCGACGAGGAGTTCGGCCGGCAACGGCTCGCGGGCGTGAACCCCGTGCTCGTCGAGAGGTGCCGTCGCCTGCCGGAGAACTTCCCGGTGACGGACGCGGACGTGCGGGGGCTCTTGCCGGCCGGCGCGACGCTGGCCTCCGAGGCGGAGCGGGGGCGCCTGTATTTCCTGGACTACCGGATCCTGGAGGGGCTGCCCGTGAAACCGGGCTGCTACCTGCCCGCGGCGATGTGCCTGCTGCGCGTGGACGAGGTGGGTCGCCTCCTGCCCATCGCGGTGCAGCTTGGCCAGACTCCCGCCGCGGGGCCGATCTTCACGCCGAAAGACCCGCCCTGGCTCTGGCTCGCGGCCAAGACCTACGTGCAGGTCGCCGACGCTTCGTACCATGAGATGGCGTCGCACCTGCAGCGGACCCACCTCGTGATGGAGGTGTTCTGGGTCGCCGCGCGCCGCCGGCTCTCCGAGCGCCATCCGGTGCACGAACTCCTGGCCCCGCACTTCTGGTTCACCCTCGTCATCAACAACGCCGCACGCACGCAGCTTCTGGTCCCCGGGGGCCCGATCGACAAGACCATGGCCCCGGGCTACGACGGCTGCGTCGAGCTGGTCAAGCGCGCGTTCGCCCAGTGGACCTTCGAGCGCTTCGACCTCCGTGCGGACCTGCGTGCCCGCGGCGTGGACGACGTCGGCACGCTGCCGGGCTATCACTACCGCGACGACGCGCTCCGCGTGTGGGACGCGATCCAGGAGTTCGTGACCTCCTTCGTGCGTTCCTTTTATCGAACGCCGGAAGACGTTGCGGCCGACGGCGAGTTGCAGGGCTGGGTGCGGGAGCTGACGGACCCGGACGCTTGCGGGCTCAAGGGCCTGCCCGGGAACGGCGTGCTTCGGACGCAGGCGGAGGTCGTGCAGCTCCTGACCCAGGTGCTCTTCACCGCCAGCGCGGAGCATGCCTCGGTCAACAACGGACAATTCGATTACTTCGGGTACGTGCCGAACACGCCGGGTTCGCTCCAGATGCCTCCGCCGCGGACCAAGGCCGAGCTGACCGAGCTTGACCTGGTGAAGACCCTCCCGACGTTTCTGCGGGCCAGCGAGCAGATCGCGATGGTGCACATGCTCAGTCAGCCCACGGAGCAGCCGCTCGGCGCGTACTCGGAGAATTTCTTTGCCGGCCACCCGCAGGTGAGGGAGTTCGCGGCGGCCTTCCGCGCGCGGTTGGCTTCGGTGTCCGCGGTCATCGCGGAACGCAACCGCGGCCTGGCGGTCCCGTACACGTACCTCGATCCGCGGCAGATCTCGCAGAGCATCGCGACGTGAGGAGACGCGCCGGGGAACGGCCCGGAGCAGAAGCGGAGCGGAGCGCAGCGCGTCGGGGCCGCGGCCAGGGCCGGACGGCGTCGTCGGGGGCGTGGACCTGGACGTGAAAGCGGTCGACCGATCGCGTGCGGCAGCCGCGCAGGACGAGCGCCGCCCGTGTCGTGCCTGCGGCGCCGCTGAGCCCCTGCGCGTGCTGGGAAGCGCTCGGCACAGCCGACAGGTTCGAATTGACGCGGCCCTCCCGACGGAGTAGGATGCACGCGTTGGCTTCCGCTGAGGAGACGAGCGCATGGAACGCATGAAACGCGTCGTGCGAGTATTCGATGACTTCGCCGCGGCCGACGCCGCGGATTTGGACGACTGGCTCGCGCTGTCCGGTGAGGAACGGATGCGCATCGGCGAGGGGATGCGAATGGAGGCGTTCGGCGTTGTGGAACCCGGACTTCAGAGAGTTCTTCGCGTCGTTGAACTCGGGGAGAGTTGAGTACCTCCTGATCGGCGGGGTCGCGTACAACTACCATGCGCCGCCGAGGGCGACGAAGGACCTGGATGTCTGGGTCCGCCCCGTCCGGGAGAATCTCGTTTCCCTACTCCTGGCCATCCGCGAGTTCGGCTTCCCGACAACCGGCCTTTCCGTCGACGAACTGGCGACGAAGACGAAGGTCCTCATGCTTGGGGTGCCGCCGAACCGCATCGACATCCTCACCCGACCGACCGGGCTCGATTGGGACGGAGCCTGGGCTCGCAAGAGCGCCGCGGCCTACGACGATGTCCCCGTGTGGCTGCTCGACATCGCGGACCTGATCCGAGCGAAAAGGGCCGCCGCGCGACCTCGCGACCTCGCGGATGTCGCTTCCCTGGAAGAGATCGTTCGTAGACGGGGCGCTGCGCCGAGCACGGAGTAGCTGCGCTGGAATTCCCCGTCGCCCATAAGCGGCGGGACCGGAGCCCTGAGTACAGTTGCTGCCATGACCTGCGGGCCGGACTCCCCCTCGACGGGTCGCCGGCCCATTCGGTAGAACGCTGTACCCTCCGAAGGCCTGGGACGATGACCGCCGAGCCCCAGTTCTTCCGCCCCCCTGCCTCCTTGCCTACCCGAGTTGTGTTCGCCGAGCGGCGACACCCAAGAAAAGCGTCATCTCCGGTTCGATTTTCATGGATGCCTGCGGACTTCAACTAGACATGTCCGAATCGAGGCGAAGAGCGGGGGATAGGCCGTCCAGCCGGCCCAATCAAGGTGGGTGAACGAGTCGACTGTTGCGGAACAGACCCTCAACGGTTCGAGCGCGGAAAGGGGCCAAGTTCTAGGTGCTCGCCTTCGACGGCCTCGAGCCCTTGTGGTGCAGGGCTTCCGCCCTGCACCGGCGGGACAACTCGGGTTGAAGTCACGCAGCCCGTTGGGTGCGGGGCCGGCTCGACGGGAAGCGAGGAAGTGCTTCGGACGCTCCTTGCGGGTGCGGGTGCAAGCCGGACCCGTCCACCGAAGCACCGCGCGCGAAGGAGGAAGCCCGGCGCTACCAAGCGGTCTCAAGCCGCAGTCCCAAGTGAACAGCCTGCTCACGACGGACCCCGACGACGACAAGTTCCTGGCCTGTGCTCTTGCAAGTCGCACGAAGCTGATCGTCAGCGGAGACAAGGCGCTTCGGCGGACGTCGGGCTATAAAGGGATTGAGGTCATCACGCCGCGTCCGTTTGTCGACAGGCACGTGAGATAGGGACGGTCGGAGGGCGTGCGCGCTGGAATATCGCCGCGCATGATGGCGACTTGGCGTGCTCGAATCGGGAGCTGGGCCAGAACGGGCCGACGGGCTGGCGCCTTGCCGACCGCGTGGGAGGAACGTGGCGCGAGGGGGAAGGGCGATCCCCGGCATGGGGATACTGGGCAGGGCGGCGGCCGTGACAAGCACGATGAGGGTGGTCACGTCCATGCTGCCCGTCTGGCGAGAGGGTGGACGAGTGGCCGAAAGCAAGAAGTAGGCGGGTGGGCAGAGTCGCCACTCACGGGTCGTTGAGACCCGGCGGCGGCGCGGGCGGAGCTGTCATCCCCCCGCGGTTCTTCGTCGGCTCCAGCCGACCCAGAGCGCGACCGCGGCCACGAGCAGGAAGGGCATGAGGGCGAGAAGGGCGGTGGCGAGCCTGAAGCCTACGGCCAGGCGCTGGGCGCCGGGATCGGGCCCGAGCTGGGGTCATCAGCCCGCGGCGAAGGCGCGCCCGACCGGGGCGGCAAGCGTGAGGAGCGCGACCGAGAGGCCGACGGCGGAGGGGACGCGAAAAACTTGCTGCACGGCTACATCGCCAGCCCATCGGGGATGAGGAGGAGGAAGAGGACGAGGGAGGTGGCGAAGATGCCCACCAGCACCGAAACGACGAGCCCCGCCCGCTCGAATTTGAGGTGCATGAACACGAAGGCGATGATGGCGGCCTTGAGCGTCATCCCCGCCAGCAGGACCGCGGGGTGGCCGATCAGGACCATCCCCAGGGTGAGCGCCAGGAGGCACCCCCAGGCCCGCCAGTAGGTCCGGTACGGGACGTCCGTGCCCGCTGCATCCATGAGAGTCCTCCTCGCGCCGCCCGGCGCATTTCGGTCAGATGAGGTAGAAGCAGCCGAAGACGAAGACCCAGACGAGGTCCACGAAGTGCCAGTAGAGTCCGGCCAATTCGATCCCTTCCGGCGTAAGGCGACCAAGGGCGGCGCGGGCGGCCGCGATCAGGAGCACCACCGTGCCGATCACGACGTGGGTCCCGTGGAAGCCCGTGATGACGAAAAAAAAGGCTCCAAAGCCCGGCGGGCCCCAGGGATTCGAGGTCAGACGCGCCCCGGCGCGGATGAGGCTCGACCACTCGAAGGCCTGCATCCCGAGGAAGGCGAAACCGCCGAGCAGGGTCAGGAGCAGGAACCGCGTGGCGACGCCGGGGTCCTTGCGGCGGGCGGCGGCCACCGCCGTCGCCATCGTCGCGCTGCTGGAGATCAGGATGAAGGTCATCGCCGTGATGAAGCTCATGTGGAACACGTGGGCGCGGTCCGGCCAGGCCTCGCCGGCGAGGCGGTTGAAGCCGTAGGCCGCCAGGAAGCCGGCGAAGAGGAGGGCGTCGGTCACGATGAAATACCAGAGCATCAGCTTTTGCCACGAGACCGCGAAAGGGGACACGCCGCCGGCCCAGGGGGAGGACGGCAGCGCGGCCGAAAGCGCGGTCGGCGGCGCAGCCGGAAGCGCGGCAGCCGGGGTCGCATCCATGTCACACCCCCGAGAGGAGAACCAGGACCCAGACCCAGACGAAGAACAGGAAGTGCCACCAGGCGGTGCATGCCCCGAGGCCGGCGGGCCGGACGGCCGCCCAGGCGAGGGCCGCGAGGCCGCCCAGCAGGTGGGCCCCGTGCACCGCGGAGAGGAGATAAAAAAAAGAACCGTGCGGGCTGGTCGCCAGGAAAACGCCGGCCGCGGCGAGGCTCCGCCACACTAGGAGTTGCGACGCCAGGAAGGACGTGCCGGCGATCGCCGCACCCGCCAGCCATGCGCCGCGCCGCCCCGCCGGCGTCCGCCCCATTCGCCCCGTCCGCCGCGCCCCCTCCAGCGACGCGCTCGCCGCCGCCAGCAGCGCCAGGTTCGCGTACGCCGCCCACGGCAGCGCCACCGGCGTCCACGCCTCCGCCGCCCGCCGCACGAGGTAGGACGCCGTGAACGCCGTGAAGAGCATCGTCGTCACGGCCAGGAAGGCCGGAAACCCGACCCGGATCGGCCGGGGCGCTTCGAGCGCCGCGTTCATGCCCGCTCCCCCGCCGCCGTCTGCGACACGAAATCCTCCGCCGTTCCGTTCGCGCCGTACTCGTACGGCCCGCCGTGGACCACGGGGTCAAGCTCCCCCCAATTTCCATGCGGGGCGGGGGAGGCGGTCGTCCATTCCAGGGACGCCGCGCGCCACGGGTTCGCTTCGGCCCGGGCGCCCCAGCACGCGCTCTTCACGAAGTTCACGAGGAACACGAACTGCCCCGCCATCGTCGCGAAGGCCAGGACGCTGATCAAGGGGTGGAGCCCTGTCACCGGCTTCTGGAAGGAGTACGCCGAGTCATAGGTGCGCCGCAGCAAATGCCCGAGCCCCTGGTAGTGCATGAGGAGGAAGCCGGCGAACATCGGCACGATCGTCAACCAGAAGTGGACCCGCGCGAGACGCTCGTCCAGCAGCCGGCCGAACATCTTCGGGAACCAGAAATAGATCCCCGTGAACAACCCGAAGAAGGTGACCGCGCCGATCGTGAAGTGGAAGTGGCCGACGACGAAGAAGGTCTCCTGGAAATGGATGTCCGACGCGGCCGTCCCGAGGAAGAGGCCGCCGAGGCCGCCGATCCCGATCGCGGAAATGACGCCGAGTGCGAAAAGCATGGGCGAGGCGATCCGGATGCGCGCGCGCCAGAGGGTCGCGATGAGGTTTAGCCCGAGGACCGAAAAGGGGACCGTGATCATCACCGTCACCAGGGTGAAATATTCGCCCAGGTAGGGGTTCATCCCGGTCGTGAACATGTGGTGGCCCCACACGATCATCGACAGGACGGCGATCACGAGGAGTGCGTACACCGAGACCCGGTAGCCGAAGACGGGCCGGCGCGCAAAGGCGGCGAGGACGTCGAAGGCGATCCCGAGGGCCGGGAGGGAGACGACGTAGACCTCCGGGTGCCCGAGGAACCAGAAGAGGTGCTGAAAGAGAAGCGGCGTCCCGCCGTCGTGGGGCAGGACCTTGCCGCCGATCACCATGCCGGAGGGGAGGAAGAAGCTCGTGCCGAGGTGGCGATCGAAGAGGAGCATGATGGCCGCCGCGGTCAGGGCCGGGAAGGCCAGGAGCCCGAGGATGGTGGAGATGAGGAAGGTCCATGTCGAGAGCGGGAGCCGCATCATCGACATCCCCGGCGCCCGCAGGTTCAGGATCGTGGTCAGGTAGTTGAGGCCGCCCATGGTGAACGAGACGATGAAAAGCGCCATCGCGAGGAGCCAGAGCGTCTGCCCGAGGTGCGAGCCGGGCACCGCCTCTTTCAGCGCGGAGAGGGGAGGATAGGCCGTCCAGCCCGAGGCGGCCGCGCCCCCTTCCACGAAGAAGGAGCCGACCATGAGGGCGCACGCGGGGACGATGACCCAGTAGGAGAGCATGTTGAGGAGCGGGTAGGCCATGTCCCGCGCGCCGACGTGGAGGGGGATGAGAAAGTTGCCCATCCCGCTCAGGAGCCCGAGGGAGATCACAAAAAAAACCATCAGCGTGCCGTGCAGCGTCACCACGCTCAGATAGGTCTCCGGGGAAACGATCCCCAGGCTGGGCCAGGCGAGCTGGATGCGGATCACCGCGGCCAGCCCCCCGGCGACGAGCGCCATCACCATGGCCGTCAGCAGATACTGGATCCCGATGACCTTGTGATCCATGCTGAAGACGTATTTCCGGAGAAACCCGTGCGTCTCGGGATGGGAACCGGTCTCGGACAAGGCGTCCTCCTCTTCGCGGGCCCTTCGCGCCCGCGCAAGAATTACTTTACCTTTTCGTGGATCGACCGATGCCTGGGGGCGCGGGCCACCGGCCCGCGCAGCGCGGCCCAGAGGGCCGCGCCCCCAGGAGCCTCGAGGTCCGAGTCTGCGCAGTTATTTTTGCGCGGGCCCTTCGCGGGCGTTCAACCTCTACTCAAACCACCCGATCTGCGCGTCCAGCCAGCGGGCGAACTCCTCGGCCGGCTTGACCTGCACGAAGCCCCGCATGCGGTAGTGCCCCAGCCCGCAGAGCTCCGCGCAGGCGATCTCGTAGGTCCCGGCCCTCTCCACGACGAACTGCGACCTCGCCGTGAAACCGGGGATCAGGTCCTGCTTCACGCGGAACTCCGGCACCGAAAAACTGTGGAGCACATCCAGCGAACGCAGCCGCACCACCACCGCCCGGCCCACCGGCAGGTGGAGCGTCCCGCGCAGCACGAGGTCGTCCGTCGCGGCCGGGTCTTTTTCGTCCAGGCCCAGCGGATTGTCGCGGTCGTTCACGAGCCGCGGCTCGACGCGCCCGAACTTTCCGTCCTTCCCCGGATACCGCACAAGCCACTCGAACTGCTTCCCGACCACCTCGACCACGAAGGCGTCCGCCGGCGGCGGTCCGTACACCTGCTCGAGCACCGGCAGGCCGAGGACGATCCCGCCCCCTTCGGCGATCGCCGCCATCACGAGCGCAGGAAAGAGCGCCCAGACCCACTCGACCCGGGGCTTCACCCGAGGCCCGGACGGCGGCGCGTCCCCGCTGTACCGCCAAAGGAAGGCCGCGAGCACCGAGTGGCCGACGACGAAGATCGTGCCGGTCGCGAGGAGGAGGTACGCGATCATCGCGTCCACCCCCTTCCCATGCGCGGAGGCCAGCGGGGGCAGCCAGTTCTTCCCCACGAAGCCCGCGACCGTGAGCGCCATGAGGAGGAGGAAGAAGAGGGCGAGGACTCTCGCTTCGGCAAGGCCTCTCCTTCGTGAACTCACTCGCATCCTCAGTTCTTCTCAAACTCGAACGCTGCTTCCACGGTCTGTCCGTCGGTCACCGTGAGCTTCGCGGTGCGCGTGCCCAGCTTCTCGTGCCACGCTTCGACCACGTACTCCCCGGCCGGCAGGCCCGAGATCCGGAAGGCGCCGTCCTCGCCGGTCACCGCGAAAAACGGGTGTTCCACCACCGCGACGTACGCACCCATCCAGCCATGCACGTCGCACTTCACCTCGATGGCCACCTCAGGCGCGGCGAAGGTCACGGTCTTTTCCTTCGCCCCCTTGATCTGCGCGAAGTTGAACTCCGGGTTCTGGGCCGCGATCGAGTGGATGTTGTGCATGAGCGGGTCGCCGTTCCGGATGGTCAGCGCCTGCCCCGCTTGCACGCCGAGGACATGAGGCACGTAGCCGCAGCCTTTCTGGTCGAGGACCACGGGCGTGCCGGGCGGCGTGAACGTCCAGCCCGAGAGTCCCGACTTCACCCAGACGAAGGTGTTCCGAAGCGTGCCGTTTCCGTTGACGATTACCGACTCGGAGAGCACCGGCTCCGCGTGCAGCGCCGCGCAGTCGGGTTCCGAGCCCATGTCGACGGGGCGGCGTTTCGGGGCCTCCCCCTTGAACTTCACCACGCCCTGGATCGTGGCCTTGCCCTGGGCCGGGTCCCAAGGCTTCGCCGCCACGTTGTCGGCGCCCACCGGCGCGTAGCAGAGGGCGGACACGACGAGCGCCGTCCCGGCGGCGCCGAGCTTCCAGACATTGGTCATAGACTTTCTCCGATGGCTGAAGGGGTAGGATGGGAAGCGGCCGTACGCGCCGCGATCGTGGTCGCAAGAGATTTGGCGGTCCTGCCGCTTTTGCAAATCGAATTCCACTCGGCACGGGGTACGGTCGGCACGTCCTCAACCGGGCCGCAGGCAAGCAGGTCCGGGGCGGGCGCGCCGTTCGCGGCGCGGTTCGATCCAGGTGATCCCCGGGGAGCGAAGGTCCACTGCGGGGAATCCGTCGCGCGGGTCGCGCACAATTTCTCGACGCTCCTGCTCCCCGCGCCGGACCTCGCTGTCTGTCGTTGCCGTCATTCGTCCGCGCCGGCTGCCCCCGCTTCGTGCATGAACCGCCAGAGCGGCAGTTCCGCGCGTGGCGCGGCGCCGGTCGCCACCGGACGCGGCGGGCTCGGTGCCGCGTGCGCCCCGCCGGTCCGCGCCAGGCTCGTGACGTAGCGCGTGGGCCGCCGGTCGCCGAAGCGCGTCGACCAGCTCGCGCGGTCTCCGGACTTCAACATGTCGGCCCGCGCGAAAACGTCCTGTCGCGTCCTCGCGATCCAGTCGGGCCGCGCGAAGACCTCGGACAGTCGCTCGCTGTCGGCCGCGCCGGGGAGGTTCGCCTCGAGGTACGCTTCGTACTCCCGCTCCCCTTCGATGGGGCTCCCGTGGATGTCGTAGCGCTCGCCGGCATAGATGCTGGGCGCCGCCCTGTGGAAGCGCAGGGAGGGGAGGACGAGCTTGGGCGTCCCGGGCGGATAGTGTTCGAGGATCAGTCGGTTGAAGCGTTCGAAGTGCTTGACGAGGGAGCGTCGATAAAACGTCACCGTGATGGAATTGAGCAGCTCCTTGTTGATGTCCTGTGCTGCGCCGTCGAGGTCCAGGTCGAGGAAGCGGTAGCCATAGGCGGCGCGCTCGTGCTCGCGCAGGCGCAGGTCGGCGAAGAGGTGCTCGTCGATCACCGCCGAGGCCGGGCCGGTCAAGTAGTCGTCGCTCGAAGGGTAGAACCCCTTCAATCCGAGCCGCCAGTAGATCAGCGCGTTCGTCGACCGCTCGCCGCCGTGCAGGTCGTAGCCGAGCGGGGCATACAGGTTGACGTACTTCTGCAGGAGGTCGATGGGCAGGCGTCCGCCCTCGAGCATGCGCTCGTACCCCTGCTCGCCCGCCTTCAAGTGACGGTGCTCCTCCCGCAGCATGAAGCTCATTGACTGGGCGAGGGCCTCGACCGACGAGCGCTGCAGCAGGTTGAGCTGGCTCCCCCCGTCGCGGTCCATGAACTCCAGGAAGCTGTACATGCCGATCCAGTTGAAGATTTTCTGGTTGAAGGCGCCCAGCAGCCGCTCGTTGCCTTGCGCCCCCGCACGTCGCTCGAGGAGCGTCCGCGCCGCGACGCGCGCCTCCTCGGAGCCCAGCACTTCGAGTTCGAAGTGCGCCATCTGCCAGCCGTGGCGGAACTCCTCGTTCATGACCGAGAGCAGGACCTTGCGGTCGTAGTCGCTCGGCGCGGTGTCCCACAGGCCGACCTGCAGCTCGTTCGACCCGAATTCCGTGTCCCCCTGGATGTTCCCCAGGTTCGCCAGGATTGCGAGCGCGTCGCGGCTGTTCCATTCCCCCCCCGGCAGGTCCTTCGGACCGCGCCACTTCGGCCGGCCGGCCCAGTCCCCGAACTCGATCTCCGCGGTGGGTGCGGCCGCGTGGACGATGCGCAACTCGTGGCCGAGGATCTCCGGCACGGTCATGCCGACGTCGTGCAGGTACCAGAGGGCGTACTCGCGAAAGTCGTCGAAGCCGCGGAACTCGGGGGCCGAGTCAACCATGTGGACCTCGCGTGTCGGATGAGGGATCGGGCACTTGCTCGAGGGGGTCATGTCGCCGGCTTGGAGATCGTCGGGGCGATCCCCGCATTGGCGAATCGCGTGCCAGAGGCAGGGGAGTGACGGTCGTGCGCTCCGCAGTCGGGCGGAGGCGACGGGGGGGCCGAATCGCAGAGCAGGCGAATTCGGGCCCAGCGGAGCCTCTGGCGCCGTAGAGACCACATTGCGTGGTGGGGAAGCGGCCGACGACTCGCGTGCAAAAGGTGATTTCGGTGTGCGGAGGCGGGGCGGCCGACGAAGGGTTGCCGGCGAGGCCGGCGGGGTCCGAGTCCGCAAGATTTCGCGGCGAGCGTGGGAATTTTCCCCGGACCCTCGACGCCTCGACGCCCCCAACTTGCGCTCCGCGCCCTCACGCCTTTCGGACGCGCACGAAGCCCTGCGTGCGCAGCGCCTGACCGCCAATCGGGGCGCCCTGTGTAGGTTGGAGCGCCCCGTCGGCTGTGCCCTGCCCGCGCCCCACGCCGCCTTCGGGACCTTCAAGGTCGATCCCGGGGAGTGCACGACATGGGGACGACTGAAGCGGAACGGGGCCGCGACGGACTCACGGAACCGCGACCGTGAGGGAGCGGTCTCCGCGCGTCTTTTCAGAGCCGTGGATTCGACCGCGCTGTCCGATGGGTTCGGAGCGCGCTCCCCTGCGGGTCGGCGGACTCGAACCGGAGGTCATGGCTGGACGCCCCCAGACCGCTCCCTCACGGTCGCGGTCCGGTTTGCGCCCGCGCAAAAATAACTGCGCAGACTCGGACCTCGAGGCTCCTGGGGGCGCGGCCCTCCGGGCCGCGCTGCGCGGGCCGGAGGCCCGCGCCCCCAGGCATCGGTCGATCCACGAAAATGTAGAGTAATTCTTGCGCGGGCGCTTTCCACGCGGGACGCGCCTGCGACGGAAACGAAGGACCTACCGAAACGACGTTGAAGGCCCACGAGGGCCCGGTGGCCGAAGCCCTGCTGCAGGCCGACGACCTCGATCTGGACCTCGTCCGTCCGATGGACCCTCGCCTGGACCCGGCCGTGGGGCGATTCCACCCAGACCTCCACCGGGTGCTTGGCCGGGCGCCCTCTACCGAAGGATGAACATGGAACGGGCGCAGAAGCGGCAGGTCCACGTCTCCTTCGCGCAGGGCGGGCACTGGGCGTGCTGATACCAGACATAACTGAGGCCGCACGTCGGACAGGGTCGATGGAGTGGAGTGGGGGGATCGGTCAGGGGGGGCATGTCCCACTTTTCCCCTCGAAGGAGGCAGCCCGGGCAGCGCCGGTAGTAGGCGGCAACGCCGATCAGGACTCCGTAGCCGACGACGAGCAGGATGCCCAGGACAAGAAGAAGTCCTCGCTTCCAGTGTCGGCGCCACGAGCCGGAGGGACTGCTCTCGCTTGAGAGCCCGCCCCGCTCCGCGGCCGACTCACGCTCTCCAGGTGCTGTCAAAGGGGGCGTCCTCCCTGCTTGGCTCCCTCCCCCGCTCGCGCTTTGGTGTCCCGTGCGCAGCGCGGAGAGGTGGGTTCCGGACCGGCCTGCTTCGAAGCGGTTCCCGGAAGGCCCGGCGCGGCCCTCCGGCCGCAAGCGAAGGAACCGTCGTCGTACGCTGCCCGGCCCCGCGAGGGGCGACGAACGGCCGGCCTCCCGTCAGTAGGTGTCGACGCCCGTCGTGGCGCGTCGGTAGATCGTCTCGCGCTCCGAGCCCGGCAGGGTCACCTCCACCCGCCCGTCGAAGAGCAGCGCGTTCCAGTCGTCGGTGGGCGCGTTCGGCAGCCCTCCATGGTTCGGCCGGGTGCCCACGATGATGTCTCCCCCGACGGGCGTGTCGGGCCGGACCAGGTCGGACAGGCGCTGTCCGGGGAAGAAGGGGGCGTTCGACGGCTCCGGCCAGGTCGCAGACTCGGTGAGATGCGGACCCGCATACTCGAGCGCGGTCGTCGTGGGTCAGGTGCCCGTCACCTTGCAGACATAGAGCCCGTCGTCGCCGGGCCGCTGGGAAACCGCGTTCGTCTGGCTGGGGACGCGATAGAGAAAGGACCAGAAGGCCCCGTTGTCTCCCACGGGAACGGGCGCGCCGTTCCCCCCGACCGCGACGGTCGTCGGATACTGCAGGCCGCCGCCATAGCGACTCACGTAGAGGACGAGGTAGTTGTGGAGCTGGCGCAGGCTGTTTGCACAGTCGCTCTTCTTGGCTTGCTTGCGCGCCGAAGCAAGTATCGGGAGCAGGATCGCGCCGAGGAGCACGAGAACCAGGACGGTGAGGAAGAAACGCGCGAGACAGCCACCCAGGACGAGGCCGCTTTCCCTCCCTCGCCGGTTGGTGCTCCTCCGGTGCCGCAGGCTCACAGGCTCCCTCCGCCGTCAGGATCGGATCGAACCGGGATCGGATCGAACCGGGCACGCGGAATTTTACCGCGCTGAGAGAACGGAGGTCAATTCGAAATGGGTGTGGCTACTTTTCGTAGGCCCCCTGAAGGGTGTACTACAAACAGTGGGTGCTGCTCTCGGAACCTACTGTTCGTAGTACCGCCTTCAGGCGGTCTGGGCGCTGTCGTCGAAAAGTAGCCACACCCATTCGAAATCGGCAGGTGGAGTTGAGACAACTCTCCGGGCTTGGCATGGGGGCCTATTCGTCCGCGAACCGATTCTTCCGCGTTTCCGCAGCGTGGCTTGCGTGGCTTGCATGGTTTGCGTCCTCCTCACGACGGCGCGCCCACGACCGGCGCGGGCTCGGCCAGGGCGGACGCGACCGCGGGCTGCGACGCACGAATTCCGCTTCGAGGGTCAGCTCTTCCGCCTCACGTAGCGGCAGCAGGGCCCAGGCCGCGCACAGGCCCCAGACGCCGAGGGCGCAGACCCCGAGGCCTGCGAGCCACTCGTTCGCGCTGGGGAAGTAGCCCACGGCGAAGCGCGGATGGTGGTAGGCGCCCGGCAGGGACGCGAACTCCGGGGCGATCTGGGCCGGGATCACGATGTTCAGGCGGACGCCCACGACCCCGAGGACGACGGCGGCGCCCGCGAAGCCCAGCCAGGCGAGGGAGCGGCTGGTGTTGCGCCCGGACACGAGGAGGATCGGGAGGAAGGCGCACAGGGCTTTGGGCCGGCCCCGCGCCCGTTCCCCGCTCCGGTTCATTGCCTGATCGTCCGCGCGGTGCTAAAATGCGCGCCCGATGCGCACCCGGAGCGGCCTGGCCTGCTCAGGACCGCCCGTCCGGACGCCGCCCAGACCGGGAGAAATGGCGAGTGTCGAACGAGTCCCCCCACCGCCCCGAAGCGCTTGCCGGAGATTCCCCCCTCTGGCGGGAGACGTATCGCACGCCCGCGCTGATCGCGCGGCGGGCGCGCACACACCGGCGCAAGCTCGTCCGGTTGGGGGTCCTCGGCTGGCCCCGAAACGCGGCCGTGCTCGACCTGTGCTGCGGCACCGGCGAGGCCCTGCGCATTCTCCGCGACGAGGGCTTCACGGCCCTTTCGGGGGTGGACCTGACCGTGGATCCCGAACTGGACCGGGAGAACTGGGTGCAGGTCCGCGCGGCGGACGGCCGAAGCCTCCCCTACGCGTCCGAGAGCTTCGACGCCGTGCTCTGCATGCACTCGCTGCACCACCTGGGCGGGCTCGAAGGGATTCGGGCCACGCTGGCCGAAGCGTTGCGGGTCCTGAAGCCCGGCGGACGGCTCGCCCTGCTCGATCACCACGACGCCCTTTCGGTGCGGCTGGCCTTCTGGGGGATCCGCCAGGCCTGGCTCACGTGGCCGACCGCGACGCTCCGGAGCTTTCACAGGCAAACGGTCGAGGAATGGGGGCAGCTTTCGGCCTATCTCGGCATGGTCCCGGCGGTCCGCGAGCTGGTTCGATCGCTCGGGTGTTCACCTGAGATCGACGAACGTGCTCTCTTTTTTTTCTACTGGGTGGGCCTGAAGCGCTGACCCGACGGCCGGAACGTCGTCCCCCACGCCCCCCCGGAGGAGAGGGCCGGGCTGCGCGGCGCCGCGAACTCCCGGGCAAGGGCATCGGCAAGCAACGACCCGAAAAAAGGCTAAACGCGACCGAGTGCGGCAAGTGGCTAGATCATGGCTCCGCGTCCCAACCAGCCGCGGGCGAAATTTGAAATTTGAAATTTGAAATTTGAAATCCGGACCATCCGTGTGGGTCGAATGCGGGACGTTTACACAGAGACGCGGAGACGCAGAGGCCGGGCGCTGAGTCCACCCTCCTCTGCCGGCGAAAATCGCTGGCAACGCACTGAGAGATTGATCTTAGCTTCATTTCGGCTTGTTGTCGGCAAGGGCATCGGCTTGACGGCTCCTGCGGCTGGTGGAGGGCTCCGGTCCGGTGGCAAGCCCCGCGGTCCCCGAAGACCCCCTCCCGGCCGCGCGATTGGGCGCGCCGCCCCCCGCCGCACCGCCCCCTCCGCTCGCGGCAGGGCGCGCAGAGGGCCTGCTCCCCCTCGCCTTGCGGTTCCTGCCCCTCCTCTTGCTCGCGGGCTACGCGTTGCTGGCGGTGACCTCCGTCCGTGAGAAGTCCGCGACCTTTGACGAGGGCATCCACCTCGCCGCCGGCTATTCCTACTGGCGCCTGCAGGACTACCGCATTTCCACGGCCCATCCGCCGCTCGCGTTCGAATGGGCGGCCCTCCCGTTGCTCCCGCTCCAGCCCCGGCTCGACCCGGCGTGGCCCGAATGGGCGCGCGCGGACCAGTGGGGCGTCAGCCGGCGCTTCCTCTACGCGGCCGGGAACGACGCGGACCGGCTGCTTTTTCGCGCCCGCTCGATGATGGTCGTCCTCGGCGCCGTCCTCGCGTGCGCCGTGTGGGCCTTGGCCCGGCGCGCGCTCGGACCGGGACCCGCGTGCGTCGCCCTCTTCCTCGCCTGCCTGTCGCCGGAGCTCCTCGCCCACGGGCCGCTCGTGACGACGGACGTGCCCGCGGCTCTTGTTTTTTTTGCCGCGTGGTGCGCCTTTCTCGCCTGCCTCCGCCGGCTCACCGGCACTCGTGCGCTCGTCGCGGGCGCGCTCCTGGGCGTCGCCGTCTGCGTAAAGTTCACGACCCTCCTCCTCGGCCCGGCCTGCGCGCTCCTCGCCGCGGTCCGCGTGCTGCGGCCCGAGGCCTGGCCGGTGGGATGGCGGCCGTGGGCTGCGCCCGTCCCGCTCCGCGCTCGGCGCGCGCGCGCCCTCCACGCCCTGGCCCTTCTTCTCGCGTGCGCCGCGGTCGCCTTCGTCGTGGTGTGGGCCGTGTACGGCTTCCGGTACGCCTCCTCCCCGAGCGACGCGCCCGCCGACTCCACCGCCTTCTGGCGGAACTACCCGGCCGGGGGCGGGCTCCTGGAGCGGGCCGCCCTCGCGGCGCGGGACCTGCGCCTGCTCCCCGAAGGGTGCTTGAACTCCTTCCTGATCGTGCTGCGCAGCGGCGCTGACCGACCCGCGTTCCTCTGGGGCGAGCGACGACAGGGCGGGTGGTGGTGGTACTTCGGCGCGACCTTCCTCTTGAAAACGCCGCTGCCGTTTCTCGCCCTCCTCCTGCTCGGCGCCGTCGCGGTCGCGCAGGGGAAGCTCGTGCCGCGAGGGCACGCCGCCGCGTTCCTCCTGCCGGTCGCGCTCTACGCGCTCCTCTGCGCCACGGCGAAGATGAACATCGGGCACCGCCACATCCTCGCGGTCTACCCCTTCCTTTTCGTCGTGGCCGCCGCGGGGGTCGCGGCGGTCTGGCGGTCCGGTCGGCGCGAAGCGCGGATCGCCGTCCTCGGCCTCCTGGCTTGGGTCGCGCTGGAGGCGGCCCTCGTGCATCCGCACTACCTGGCCTACTTCAACCAAGTGGCGGGCGGACCGGACGGCGGTTGGCGCTACCTCGTGGACTCGAACCTGGACTGGGGGCAGGACCTGAAGGGGCTCAAAGCGTGGCTCGACGAGCGCCGCGGGGACCCGCGTTTTGCGGACCCGGTCGTGTGCTATTTCGGCAGCGCGAGCCTCGACTACTACGGCCTGCCGCGGCGCCGCCTGCCCGGCTACACCCCGATCCCCGACCCCGCGACCGTGCTGCCGCGCGAGCCGCTCCCGCCCGGAACGATCGTCGCCGTGAGTGCCACCAATCTCCAGGCGGTCTACTATAACGAACAGAATCCACGCCTCCGCGTGCTGCTCGAGCTCTTCGCGCGGTTGCGCGGTCAACCGCCGCTCGCGAAGATCGGGTACTCCATCTTCGTGTACGAGGTCCAGTGACCCTCGCCTGCGAACTTCCTGCCGCGACAGCGCCGCAAACAAAGCCCGCTGACGAATGACCAAATGGAACAGGTGACCGGCGTCAGAGCCGCGGCGCCGTCATTTTGTTTGTGTTGCTCGCGCGTAGGCCCTGGGTCATTGGACCCCTACCGTTCGGGATGGTGAGTTCTCGGCAAGAAGTTCAGCCTGGCTCAAACTGCCGCCGACGTCATGCGAGGCCGACTACGAGGGATCGCTTCGTGGGCACGGCAGCGCCGTGCCCCTACGGATCGCAGGCGATCGCGAGCGTAGCCGGGATTTGAACCATGCCCTGAGTCCCGAGTCCGTGGACGGCCCGAGTTGAAAATTGAGCCTTGAGTCTTGATGGAGCCTTGAGCATTGAGAATTGAGCCTTCGCCTTTGGCTTTCGGGCCTTCGCCCGAGTTGGAAATTGGTCATGGGTCCTTCCCCTCGTCGCTCCGCATCGTCCCCTGGAAGCGGTGCTCCTTCACCCACGTGTCGATCGCGGCCGCGCGGGCGGGGTCGGCGCGATCGAACCGGATCCCGACGCAAAAGAAGTCCTTGCCGCTCATCTTGCGGCACCACGCGACGACGCCGCGGAAGTCGGCCTTCGCCCTCGACGCGGAGCCGGTGCCGGAGATGCGAAAGCGATACCGGGTCTGGGCCGGAAGGGCCTCTTGCGCGAGAATCTGCATCCCGAGCTTGCCGACGTCGAGGAGCCCGGCGCTCGTGCCGGGCTTCGAGAGGAGGAAGGACAGCCAACTGTCCTTCGAATACAGCACCATCATTTTCTGGACCGGCAGCCGGCGGGTGCGGCGGCGCTCGGCGGCCCGCGTCTTCCCCGAAGTGGCGTCGAGCATGAGTCGTTTGGGCGAGGCCATGGCTTTCCACCCCATCAATGACTGAACCGGCAGTGACCCCGTTCCTCCCCCCCGACGGCTTGCACGCCGCCCCTGCCCCTGGGAGTATACCGCCCGTTGCGGCTGTGTCAATCGGCTTCGGGCCGCGCCGTTGCGCCGCGCTTCGGGCCCGTAAAGGAACAAGGCAGGCACTCACGCCGGTCTGTGCAGGCCGGAAGGCCTGCACCACAAAAGCCTCTTCCCTCCGACGAGAGTGCCGAGCCAGGAGTTATTCCTATACGGGCCCTTCCCCCCTGCGCGTTCCGCCGGACGGACCGTCACCGACGACGCAGGCGCACCAGCACGCTCTTCCCCGACGTCGCCCGGACCTCGGCCGCCAGTCCGAGCCGCTCGAGCCGCGGCAGAAGCGGAGCCTTCTCGCCGACCATGTAGGTCGGCCGGCCGGCGTCGACCCATGCGACGAGCTGCGGTTCGTCGAGCACGACGGCCTCGGGGTCCCGCATCGAGAAGTGGAGTTGCGAGGGCTCCGGGTTGCGAAGGAGGTACGCCTGTCGCCCGGAGTAGAACGTCAAGACGGAGACATGGGCGAATTCCGGGCGCTCGGTGGACACCAGGCGCGCCTCGGGGTCGAGGGCCTCTTCGCGGAAGGCCACGGCGGCGAAGCGCATGGAGGGACCGGCCTCGCCGCGCTGGAAGAGCTGCGCGTTCGCGGCGAAGAAGCCGGCAGCCAAGAGCGATACGCCGCCGAGCGCGAGCCAGGTGCGGCCCGCGAAGCAGGCCCAGCCCGCCAGGAGGCCGCCGAGGAGCGCGGGCAACAGGAAGCTCCAGACGACGGCGGGGGCGGGGAGGCCGAGCGACTGCGCGAGCGAGGTCGGCCCGAGGAGGAGGAGCACGCAGGCGCATGCCGCGCCGGCGCTGCAAAAGAGCCACGGGGCGGCCAGGAGGCTCGGTCGCGGCGCCGGGACACGCGCGTCCGCCGCCGGCGCGGCCAGGTCCGCGACCGCGAGCCCGCGCGCGCGCAAGGCCTCCTCGAGAAGCCAGGTCACGAGAAGGAGGAGGCCCGGGTAGGCGTGCAGGCCGTAGAAGTCCACCTTGCTCCGTGCGAGCGAGAAGACGACCAGGGGCACGGCGGCCCACAAGAGGGCGAGCAGCGGGACTTCGCGACGCGTGATCCGGAGGCCGCCCGATTCGGCATAGACCGGGGAGGCGCCGGCTGCGCCCGGGCGCAGGGCCGCCGCCGCGCGGGCGAAAGCGTACGGGAGGGCGAACACCCACGGAAAGAACTCGCCGGCAACCTGGGCGAGGAAGAGACCGGTCGGGTACAGGGCGTCGTTCGGCAGGCGCGTCCCCAGAAGCCGGTAGAGCTGCTCGTGCACGAAGACGTACCAGAGGACGTCGTCATGGGCGCGGACCATGAGCGCGAACCAGGGACCGACGACCGCGATGAGAAGGGCGAGGCCGAGGCCGGGGCGCAGGTCGGCGCGGGAGACGCGCCGTCCCGCGAACCGGCACCAGAGGGCGAGGCTCGCGGCGGGGAAGAGGACCGCCATCGGCCCCTTGGTGAAGACGCCCAGCGCGGCTGCCAGCCAGCCGACGGCCGTCCAACGCGCGTCGCGGGCGAGCGGGCCGCGGAGGAAGCCGAGGACGGAAAACGTCATGAAGGCGAGGAGAACCATCTCGATCCCGGCGTCGCGCGTGTAGACGTACACCTCGCCGCTCGTGAGCCACAGCGCGGCCGCGAGGATCCCGGCTCGACGCCCGAGGAGCGTCGACGCGACGCCGCCGAGGGCGAGCGCGACGGCGAGCGCGGCCAGCACGTTCGGCAGGCGCGCGGTCAGCTCGCTCACGCCGAGGACGCGGTAGGTGACCGCCGTGAGCCAGAAGGAGAGCGGCGGTTTGGACAGGTACCGCGTGTAGTCGAGGTGCAGCGTGAGCCAGTCGCCGGTGGCCAGCATCTCGCGCGGGATCTCCGCGTACTTCGACTCCGCGTCCCGGATCGGGTAGCTCCCGAGTCCCAGCAGGTACGGCGGCAGGGCCGCGGCCACGAGGAGGAAGAGGGGCAAGGGGAACGCGTGGGCGGCGAACCGTGCGCGCGGGGGCGCGCTCGCTCGCGTGGCGATGCTTCCCGGTCGATTGGTCAAGTCCTGGGTCTGCATGTTCGAAATCGCGAACTGGGGGATTCGCGGACGCCCCTGCCGAGGCGTGTTGCCGGCGCAGGCGCGGCGGCGCCGGCGGGCCGAGGCCGCGCCTTCGATGGGACGGGGGAGGCTCTTCGCGGGCTCGGGAAGCGCCGAGCGGAGCGCACGCTAGGCGAGAATTTCGCCGCCGTCGACGCCGATCACGTTCCCGGTGAGCCAGCCGGTCCCGGGCTGGGCCAGGGAGACGAGGGCGCGCGCGATGTCCTGCGGCGTGGTGATCCGGCCGCCCGGGTTCGCCCGCTTCATCGCCTCGAGCATCCCTTCGTGCCCGGGGATCTTGCGCAGGGCCGGCGTGTCGGTCACGCCGGCGCGGATCGCGTTCGCGCTGATGCCGCGCGGCGACAGCTCGAAGGCGATCTGGCGGATGTGGCTCTCGAGCGCCGCCTTGGCCGCGGAGACCGCTCCGTAGGCCTTCCAGATGCGGCTGGAGCCGGCGCTCGTCATCGCATAGATCCGGCTCCCGTTTTGGAGGAGGTTGCGGCGCACGGCCTCCTGCGCCCAGTACACGAGGCTATGGGCCATGACGTCGAGCGTCATGTCCATCTGCTCCTTCCGCAGCTCGTCGTCGGGCTTTTCGGCGAAGAACGGCTTGAGCGTCCCGAAGGCGAGCGAGTGCAGGAGGACCCGCACGAAGCTCCCGTCCCCCGAGGCCGCGACTTCCTTTTCCGCGGCGTCGAGCACTTCCTTGCGCCGGTCGGCGTCCGCGGCGTTGACGTTGAAGAACACCGCCTTGCGTCCCTTCGCCCGGATGTCGGCCTGGATCCGCTCGGCGTTCGGGAGGGTGGCGCGCCGGTCGAGGTGGACGCCGAGGATGTCGAGCCCGGCGCCGGCGAGCTCGAGCGCGCACGCCTCCCCGAAGCCGCTGGATGCGCCGAGGATCAGGGCCCAACCTTTGAAGGGGGCCATGCCTTCTCCGCTCATGCTGTCCACCTCCGGGAGGAATCGCGAAATCGAGGGTGTCGGGTCGAGGCGTCGAACGGCGCGCGCTCGCTCCTTCGAAAGCTCGGGGTCCGTCGCACGGTGCGGTCGCCCCTGAAGAGCACCCGCCGTCGCCCGGCCCCCTCTCGGGCGCGATATTCTACCGGAGGCGGAGCCGGATGCAACGGGAATCCTCGCGGGCGGGGCTGAGCCGTAGCGGCACCGCGCTGCCGTGCCCCACTCCACCGAGAGTCCCCGTGAGTGAGGAAGGGCTGGAATGGAGAACCATCTCACGAACCGCGGAGGCGCAGAGGCACAGCGCGGCGGTGCCGTAGCCAAGCGACGACGGAACCACAGATTTCACAGATTAACGACGATTTCACAGATTCGTGATCTGCGTAATCTCGTTGAATCTGTGACACAACCTCGCAGAAGATTGCTTTTTCGGCGACCACTTTCCCCCAGCAGGCAATCGGTTGCGAGACCGAACCCGAGGGAACTGAAGGACGCGCTGAGACCGCTCCCTCACGGTTGCGGTTCCGATCGGCTGCGCCGGTCGATTCGCGAGCGTTTCGTCATTCGGCGCCTTCGGTGGCCCGTCCCCTTGGTTGCGGCCATCGGCTGCGCTGGGAAATCTGTGGTTTTCGTGGCGTTCGACCCAAGTCGAATGGTCGCAAGAAAACGAACTTCGAACGATTCGCGGAACAGAGGACTCTCGGTGGACCGAAGCCGCGAAGCGTCCTTTTGCGTTGACAGCGCCTCGGCCGCGTCGCTATAAGGTCCGCATGGCTGCCAACCGCACCGTCCCCGCGAGCTTCGCGGGCAAGCCGATCCCGCGCGACGCCGCGGCCGAGCTTGCCTTCGCGCGCCACCTGCGCGAGGCGTTTTCCCCCGAGGAGCGTCTCGAACGCTATCGCGAGTTCAAGGAAGGGGAGGGCGCGTTTCCCCGCCTCATGCGCCGTGTCCTCCTCCGCAGCCTCGTTCGTCGGCTGGGACACGGCGTGGAGGTGTGCGCCGGCGTGGATTTCCGGCACCCGCAGACCTTCGAGATCGGGGATGGGGTTTTCATCGGGGCCAACGTCTTCCTCCAAGGGCGCCACGACGGTCGGTGCCGGATCGGGCGGCGTACGTGGATCGGGCCCCAGAGCTACTTCGACGCGCGGGACCTGGTCCTCGACGCGGAGGTGGGCTGGGGGCCGGGGGCCAAGGTCCTCGGCTCGGAGCACACCGGCCTCCCCGCGGACCGCGCGGTCCTCGCGACCGACCTGGTGATCCGACCCGTGCGCGTCGGTCGAGGCTCCGACATCGGCGTGAACGCGGTGCTTCTCCCCGGCGTCCGCGTCGGGGCGGGCGCGATCGTCGGGGCGGGGGCCGTGGTCACCGCGGACGTCCCGGCGCGTGCCGTCGTCGCCGGCGTGCCCGCACGGCTCCTGCGGACGCGCTAGTGGCCCGTTGACGAAGTCCAGACACGATGCCTGGGGGCGCGGGCCTCCCTCCTTCGCTCGCTCGCCGCGAGCGACGGAGCGCAGGCCGGCCCACGCGAACGGCCGCATGGGTTACGACCCGCCGTGACAGAGTTGACGACCGTGTCCGAAGTCGATCAACGGGCCACTCGGCCACTCGGCCGCTCCCGCCGCTCCCCCCTGTCATTCCGCTTGACACCCGCGCGCCCGGCGGATACGTTGCCCCCTCTTCCTCTCCGGAAAAAGCGGGTCCAAAGGAGGGCCCGTAAAGGAAGGACTCCTGGAACTGCACTTTCCTCGGAGGGAAGAGGCCCTTGTGGTGCAGGCCTTCCGGCCTGCACAGACTGGCGTGAGTGCCTGACTTGTTCCTTTACGGGCCCTTCGCCCGGAGGTCTCTCCATGCAGCTCAGCCTGGGCTTCGCCGCCGCGACGCTCCCCCTCCTCGGTCTCGCCTTCGCCAAGGCCGCCGCCGCCGGCGGCAGCGGCGCCAAGAAATTCGCCGCCATCGACAAGCTGTGGGCGAAACGCGACGAGGACGGGATGCCCGAGAAGGTCATCCAGGCGTGCGAGGCCGTCCTCCAGGACGAGCCGGCGAACTACGACGCGAACTGGCGCATCGCCCGCGCGTGTTGGTGGCTCTCGAGCCGCATCGACGACGAGAAGCTGAAAGCGACGCTCGGCGAACGCGGGACGCGCAACGGCAAGGCGGCCTACGAGGCCCGGCCGGATGCCGTCGAGGGCCACCTCTGGTACGCCTGCGCACTCGGCGAGTACGGCCTGGGCATCAGCATCCTCAAGGCGCTCGCCCGCGGCCTCGATGCGGACTTCCGGAAGCACGCCGAGCGCGCGATCGAGCTCGACAAGACCTGCGAGCTGGGCGCCCCGCTCCGCGCGCTGGGCCGCTTCTTCGCCAGACTCCCGTGGCCAAAAAAAGACATCCGAAAGTCCGAACAGCTCCTTCGCCAGTCCCTCGAGGCCGCGCCGAAGTCCCTGCTTTCCCGCCTCTTCCTCGCCGAGACGCTGCTCGACGCGGGGAATGAAGTCGAAGCGATCAAGTTCCTGCACGAGGCGGCGGAGAAGAAGCCCGACGCCGACGAGGTCGCCGACGCGCCGTGGATTCGGAAGCAGGCCAAGGCCCACCTGGCGAAGCACGGCGGCGGCAAGTAGGGCGGAGAGAGCGCCGCTCCTCCCGGGATTTGACTTTTCCACCCGCCCGGGATTATGATAACGAAGCGACGCGTACCCGATAGGGAGAGAAACGGCCCATGGCCTCGAAGCGCGAAACCGAGCGACGGTCGAAGATCCTGGTGATCGACGATTCCGTGGCGGACGTGGACCTGATCACCGAGATCCTCGCCGATGCCGGCTACGAGGTCGCCTCGCGCGAGGACGGTCCCTCCGGTCTCGAAGCCTTCCAGAAGGACCGCCCGGACCTCGTCCTCCTCGACATCATCATGCCCCGGATGAGCGGGCTCGAGGTCTGCGAAAAGATGCGGAAGTCCGCCGCCAAGGCCTTCATCCCGATCGTCATGCTCACCGCGCTCTCCGGGGACGAGGAGAAGGTGAAGGCGATGGACCTCGGCGCGGACGACTTCCTTTCGAAGCCTTTCTACCCCTCCGAGCTGGTCGCCCGCGTGCGCGCCCATCTGCGCACCAAGAAGCTCTACGACGAGCTGGAAGTGTCGAACCGCAAGCTTCGGATCCTCCAGAAAGTGAAGGAGGGGACGGACCGAATGATCGCGCACGACCTCAAGAACCACCTCACCAGCATCATCGGCCACGCGCAGCTCGTCCTGCGGACCAAGAGCCAGGTCCCCGACAAGGTGCTCGTGCACGTCGACAAGATCTCGAACAGCGCGAACGAACTGTTGAAGGCCGTCTCGCGGCTCACCGAACAGTCGCGCGACGAGCGCATGATCGGCGAGTCGTAGCGCGGCACACACCCCTGCGCTCGTTGCGGCGAGCTTCGGGGGCAAGCCCGACCGCATCCGCCGCATCCCAACACCCAGAGACGAGGGGCGAGAGCGCACGGCATGGCCAAGGAGCTCCAGCAGATCGTCGCGATGCTCTCGAGCCCGAACGTCGAGCTCCAGTGCGCCGCGGCCAAAGTCCTGGGGGAGTTGGGAGACCGCGCCCCCGCGGTGCTGAAGGGACTGGAGACCCTGCTCTCCTCCTCCAGCGGCACCGCCAAGCAGTACGCGCTCGGCGCCATCGTGCAGCTCGGTGCGCGCGACTCCGCTCCCGCCCTGCTTCCCCTCCTCAAGGAAGCCGAGCCCCTGCGCAAGGTCGCCGGCGACGCCCTGGTCGAGCTGGGCCTCGACGCGCTCCCCGCCCTCGAGTCCGCCCTCGCCGGCGCCGACGTCCCGCTCAAGCTCGCGCTCTTGCCCGTCCTCGGCCGCATGCGCAGCAAGGATTCCCTCGCGGCCCTCTTCGACCTCTTCCTCGATCCGGACGTCGAGGTCATCAAGCGCGCCACGGACACCGTCCGCGAACGGGCCGAGGCGATGACCGAGAAGGAACGCGCCGAGCTCCTCGCGCGCGCCCTCAAATTTCTAGGCCAGGCCAAGGTCCAGAAGAGCGAGCGCGCGCACGTCTCCGCCGTCAAGGTGGTCGGTGCGACCCGGCTGCTTGAGGCCGCCTCGCCCCTCCTCGAGCTCCTCGACGGCGACCGGCCGACCGGCGTGCGCATGAACGCCCTCCTCGCCCTCGCGCGCCTCCCCGTCGACGCGGAGGCCTCGGCGAGGCAGTTCGCCGCGGTCCTCCCCCTCCTCCGGGACGCCGATTTCGCCAACGTCGTCACGAACGCCCTCGCGGCCCTCCAGCGCCTCCCCGTGGACAAGAAAACGCAGAAGGACCTCGTCGCGCTCCTCGATAGCCCGCATGGCCAGGTGCGGGCGTTCGCCGTCCGCGCGTTGGGCGCGCTCGGCAACGACAAGTCCGCCGCCGCGCTCCTGCCGCTCGTCCACGCGCCCGACCGCCGCCTCGCCGACGAGGCCGCCTCCGCCCTGCGTGCGCAGGTCGCCTTCGCGCCCGCGGTCGCCGCCGCCCTCGCCGTCGCCGAGGACGCGGCCCGCGCCTGGTCCCTCGGGAGCGTCCTGCGCGCGCACAAGGACGCGGTCGGCAAGACGGAGGTCGCCGGCTTCGTCAAGCAGGCCGTCCGTTTCCTGGAGCAGGGGGACGAGCGTTGGAAGGCCCTCGTCGAGATGTTGAAGGACGTCGCGCCGGAACCGCTGCGGGTCGCCGTCCGCGAACGCGGCGCCAAGCTGCGCAAGGCGGGGGACCTCGCGAAGGCGGAGTCCTTCCTGCGGCTGCTCGACCGCGACGAGCTGGCGGACGCGGAGAGCCGGTATGAGCTGGGCGTCGTGCTTCTCCTGCAGTCGAGCGGGGAGCCGGCACGGCCGGGGTCCGATCCCCGCTCCCCGATCCCGCACCTGTCCGTGCTGCTTCGGTCCGGTTCCATCCCGGTCGCGAAACGGTTGCGCGCCGAGAAGCCCCCGCTGGGCGCCGCCGAGTACGCCTACCTCGGCTTCCACTTCAGCGAGCGCCAGGGGCCGGAGCGGGACTTCGGCGGCGAGATGCTACGCGTGGTCACGCAGAAATTTCCCCGGTCGCAGGAGGCCAAGGTCGCCAAGCAGAAGCTGCGCACCGAGGGGCTGGAGGGGGAGGCGCGGGGAGGGGGGGGCAAGGAATAACGCTTGAGAATCCTCGGCGAACTTGTATACTACCGCCCTCTTCCCCCGTAGTTCCGAGGGGTATTCACACGGATGCCTGGAGGATAGCATGTCCCGCGAATGCAGTATCTGCGGCAAGCGGCCCGTGATGGGGAACAAGATCACGCGCCGCGGCATGGCCAAGAAGAAGGGGGGCGTCGGGAAGAAGACGACCGGGATTTCCCGTCGTCAGTTCCGGCCGAACCTGCAGCGGATCCGCGCCACGGTGGACGGCGAGGCGACCCGGATCCGGGTCTGTTCCCGCTGCATCAAGAAGGGGCTGGTGCAAAAGCCTCTCGTGAACGTCAAGAAGGCCGCGGCCGGAGGTGTGTCGTGAAGGTTCGCAAGCGTCGCAGCAAGCTCCACATCACGCAGCGCAAGCGCGCCAAGCGCCGGCGGCAGGCCAAGAAGGCGGGCGCGAAGAGCTAGCACTCCCACGCTAAAGAAGTGAAGCCTTCGAGCCCAACGGGGGGCGGAACTTGGCCGCATCCGTCGCAGGTGGGGCGGTCTGGATTTGGCGTTGTGGTGCTGAGTACGCGCCGGGTCGCGTTGCCGTGTGGCGAGGGGAGGGGGGGGCGGCGGCCGGAGCGCGAGCATGCGTTCCGGCGCGGGCCACAAGTCTTGCACTCCGGTCAGTCCGCGCAGGCCTCGTCTCACGTTCTGCGGCAAGGCCCAAGATCGTGCGATTCCGGTTGACGATGTCGACCCGCCCCGTCGGTGCGTCGCGGGAGTGGTTCGCCGCCCGCCTTCCCTACCTCTCCCGCTCTTCCAGCTCCTGCAGCCTTCGCACGAAGCGCTTGAAGAGGCCCGCGTCGAGCGCCTGCATCTCCTTGCGCGCCGCGCGATCCGCCCGGCCGACCGGGAGCGACCGATCCAGGAAGAGCAGCAGCGAGAAGCGCCGGCCGCGCCATGCCGCCTCGGAGCGCCCGCCGTCGGGACCGCTTCTCCGCAACCGCTCCCTCTCGTCCTCCAGCCAGTCGTTTCGCGCTTCGATGCGCACCACGCCCTCGACCCATGCGTGGGCGAGCAGCTCGCCGACGGCCTCTTCGAATGGGCGCTCGGCGGTCAGCCGCTCGAGGATCCTGCGCAGTCGGTCGGCCTTCGTCCTGTGCAGATCCACGCTCCAAGGGTCGAGCGCGAGGGCACGGACGTAGGCCGCGTTCGCTTCGTCGGTTCGTTCCACGAGCAGGCAGGCATCCCCCAAGTATCCCCACACCCGGGCGCGCTCCCCGACCGCCGCGACCGCCGCCGCGGCGCATGCGAGGCGCAGCGAGTCGCGGGCCCGCTCCGGCGCGTCCGCGTCCACCAGCAGGAGCGCGCCGTAGGGCAGCCTGCCCTGACCGTCGTGGAACGGGCGGCGCTCATCCCAGGACCGCAGCGCATACCGGGCCAGGACGCGATCGACCCGGCACGCAGCGGCCGACGTCAATCGACCCTCGCGACACGCCTCGGGCAGCGCGAGGAAGACCTCCGCAAGCCGCTCTTCCGTCGGCTGCCCCGCGCCCAGGATCGGGTGCAGGTAGCCGACGACTTCCGCCAGCACCTCGAGATTCGGCAAATGGGGATCGAGCGCTCGTGCGCGATCGAGCCGGCGTGCGGCCCGACCGACGTCGAGGGCGGCAAGGGCCTCCAGGGCTTCCGTCTCGACGTCGAACGCGTCGGGAAAGAGCGGCAACTGCATCGGGGTTTCCTTGGCAGCACTGCAGGGCGCACGTGAAGGGCTTGCCGAGGGGGACGTGGGGTTCGGCGCGGGCCGCCGCCTGCTCTTCGTTGCCGGGGAGCACGATCATGAGGTCGACGTGCAGACGCTCGGGAGAACCGGGTCCGTCGAAGAACGCCATTCCGATTTTGCCGGGGGAGAGGAGGCGGGAGGCGAGGTCTTCTTCCTGAAAGTGGAAACCGCGCGCAGGCGGTGCGTCGCTCCTGGCGCGCCGGCTACCGGTTCTCGGCCTTCTTGGGGTCGAGCGCGTCCGTGGGCGTGCCCGCCGATCCTGCCGGCCCCGAAGGACCATCCCCGAGGCGGCGCCTGAGAATGCACGCCCCCCTTCCGTACAGCCTCCCCTCGAGCCCCCCCAGCCGAGCGTGCTCGATGTCCTCGAACGGCACCCCCAGCTTGCTCGTCCATCGGCCATCGCGAAGTTGGCGCGCCGCGTGCCTCGGAAGGCCCTGCTCATCGACGAAGAGGGCGATCTTTTCGCAGCCTTCCTCGGGCTCCCGGCTCTCGCACGACCGGTAGCCGAGGATTCCTTATGCGGCAAGGTAGGCGGGGAGGGTGCGCTCTCGCGGGACGCCCACGGGCCACCAGCCACGGCCTCGCGGGAAAGGGTCCCAGTAGATGCTCGCGTCGCCGGCTGCCCAGGCAAAGCAGTTGTACGCCGGGTCCATGGGACTTGAATCCCTCCACTCGCCCGGGCGAAGCGCGGGGAACCACTCGGCGATCCGCTCGCTCACTCGATGAACCCTTCTTCGCGTCCCCACTTGAGCCACGCCTGGACCACCTCTTCGAAGGTCCACTTTTCCGCCGGACCCAGGGGATCCACGCCCGTAAGGGCCTCCAGCGCCCAGATCCAAGGCGCGGGTCTCTCCTTCAACTCGCGCAGCAGAAGCGGAACCACGCCCGGTCCGAGCCCGATGATTCGCTGGTAGGCAGGGTGCATGGCCAGCTCGGCGATCGACGACGTCGGTCCGACGCCTTGTCTCCAGGCCTCGGCAAGCTCGCGAAATCGCTCCTCGACGCTGGGAGGGCGGAGACTCAGAGCCGAGGCGAAGTAGCCTTGGACTTCGAGTAGTCGCCAAAGCAGGCGGCGACGCTCCTCGCCGGGCACGTCTGGAATGCCAGGTTGCGCCGGATCCTCCGGGGTGTAGCTCTCCTCCACCCAGAAGGCCGGACGACGGATCGGCCGGGAGGACACTGCATAGCTCATCGGAACAGCTCCAACGCCTTCGGCGTGAGGGAACGGAAGAACACGTCGTTCTTCAGCGCCCGTAGCCGGTCAAGCTCGTCCCAGAGCTCTAGGCCATCCGAATGCAAGGTCGCTGCCAATCTCCAGGGCGGTCGGAGTGATCCGCTGCACGATCAAGCGCGGGCGGGCGCCGCACCAGTGCGGCCAAGCCGAAGGCGGCTGCAGGCGGTGCGCCGCTCTCGGCGCGTCGGCTACCGGTTCTCGGCCTTCTTCTCCCCCAGCTTGAAGGCCTCGCCGAGCTTCTTCAGGAGCGGGATCGAGGAGATCTTCACCTTCCCGCTGATCACGTCCATGCCGCCCGGGACGTAGTTTTCCTCGATCATTTTCACGAAGATGTCCGGCGTGGTCTTGAGGACGCAGTCCGCGTTCTCGACTTTCCCCTTCTTCACCGCGCACTTTTTCGGGCCCACGCTGAGGGTCCACTTCATGTCTTCGGCCTCGCCGAGGGAGAAGTAGTACACGATGTCCTTGTCGAATGCGCCGGCGACAAAGCGCTTCTTGAGCTTGTCGAAGACCTTCTTCAGTTCGGCGGACATGGCGACCTCCCGGCGAAGAGGGAAAAGGCGCGGCTCGGCGGTGCGCGACCGCGCTTGCGAGGACCAGACCAGACACCCTGTCGTCACTCGCGCACGAGCAGGGTCTCCGCGAGTCACTGAACGCCGGCACATCGTCGGCAGGCACGGAAGCCACTTCTTCGCGAAGGGCAGCCGACAACCCGGGAAAATCGAACCGCGAGCGTGAGCGAGCGATCTCGCGGCGTGCTCCCAGCAGGCCGGGTTTCCTCTCGCCTCAGACGTTCGAGGGCTCGGACCCGACTCGCGAAAGCCGAGCGACCTCTCCGGAGCCGGTCGAGCGGTGGACGGTCGCAGCCCCGTCTGCGGGCCCGGACCCGGGGTTGCCCACGGACACGCCGAGGCCGCTCCCTCACGGTCGCGGTTCCGTTTCCAGCGTCAGCGTCGAATCCGCCGTGACGGCCGCGGGGCCAGGGCCCGCGCCCCCCGCTTAGTCCTCCTGCTCCGCGTCGATCGGATACTCGGGGCCGCGAAACTCGAGGGAGGAGTCCTTCGGGCGTTTCTTCGCTTCTTTCCGCGACTCGCGCGGGACGATGCGGCTGACGCAGATCTCGATGAGCGGCGACTGCGGCATCTCGACGGTCTCCGCGAGGCGGAGCTTGATCACCTCGCGCACCTTCTCGGTCACCTCGCGGACGTTGCACCCCTCGTAGGCGGCGCACGCGGCGAAGATCCGCACGGGGAGGTCGGGGTGCTTGCGCTCCCGGTAGACGCTCACGCGCGCATCGAAAAGCTCGCTCATCGCGCCGACGGTCCGGCTCAGCGTCTCCTCGAAGGCCGCAACGGTCATCGAGACCTCGCCGTCGTTGGTCTTGCTCCGGATGTGGGTGTCGTACTTCGAAAAGAAGGGCGCGCAGATCGCGTACAGGACGTGGATGAGGAGGATCCAGCCGCCGAGCGTGATGGAGAGGCCGCGACCGAAATTGAAGCCGCCCAGCCGCACGCCGTTGACGGCGGCCGCGACCCATTCGAAGAAGTGCACGTCCACGGCGTCGATGGACCAGAGAAAGCCCAGGAGGCCCGCGACGAGGGCGATGATGACGTCGGCGATGAAGAGGACCGAGCGAAGCCGTTCCATGATCGAAGTCCCATTGGCTGGGGGCGGGGCGGGGACGAGCGGCGAAGGCGTTTTGCCGCTACGGCAGGAGCGAGTCGAGGAAGGTCGTGTCCAGGTTTCCCTCGATGAAGCGTCGGTCCGCCATGATCTTCGCGTGGAGCGGGAGGGTCGTCTTGATCCCCTCCACGATGTACTCCTGGAGACATCTCGACATCACGTTGATCGTCTCGGCCCGGGTCCGAGCGTGGACGATGAGCTTGGCGATCATCGAGTCGTAGTGCGGGGGGATGGAATAGCCGGAGTACGCGTGGCTGTCGACGCGGACCCCGCGACCGCCCGGCGGGAAGTACGTCCCGATCTTGCCGGGACAGGGCCGGAAGTTCTCCGCCGGGTCCTCCGCGTTGATGCGGCATTCGATCGCGCACCCCTCCAGCCGCACGTCCTCCTGCGTGAAGGCGAGCTTTTCGCCGGCGGCGATCCGGATCTGCTCCTTCACGAGGTCGATCCCCGTCACCATCTCCGTGACCGGGTGTTCGACCTGGATGCGGGCGTTCATCTCGATGAAGTAGAACCGGCCGTCCGTGTCGAGGAGGAATTCGACGGTGCCGGCGTTGACGTAGCCGGCCTCGCGGGCGAGGGCGATCGCGGCCTCCCCCATCCGGCGGCGGGTCTCCGGGGACAGGACCGGGCACGGGCTCTCTTCGACGAGCTTCTGATGGCGCCGCTGGATCGAGCAATCGCGCTCGCCGAGATGGAGGACGTTGCCCTTCGTGTCGGCGAGGATCTGGATCTCGACGTGGCGCGGGCGCTGCAGGAATTTCTCGAGGTAAACGGACGGGTCCTTGAAGGCCGCCTCCGCCTCGGCCTGCGCGGCGAGGAAGCCATTGACGAGGCTGATGTCGTTGTGGGCGAGGCGCATGCCGCGGCCGCCGCCGCCGGCCGCCGCCTTGATCATGACGGGGTAGCCGATGGCGTGCGCGCCCTTCAGCGCGTCGTCCTCGGAGGTCAGGATCTTCTCGGAGCCGGGCAGGAGCGGAATGCCGATTTTTTTTGCGAGGGCGCGCGCGCTCGCCTTGTTGCCGACGAGACGGGAAGCCTCGGGGGGCGGGCCGATGAAGCCGATGCGGCAGGACCTGCAGACCTCGGCGAAGTGGCTGTTTTCGGAGAGGAAGCCGTACCCGGGGTGGATGGCGTCGACGTCGGAAATCTCGGCCGCGCTGATGATGCGGGCGATGTCGAGGTAGCTCTTGGCCGCCTGCGGGGGGCCGATGCAGATCGACTGGTCGGCGTGCCGCAGGTAGATCGCGTCGCGGTCGGCCTCGGAATAGATCGCGACCGTCTCGATCCCGAGCTCTTTGCACGCCCGGATGACCCGAAGCGCGATCTCACCCCGGTTGGCGATCAGGATGCGCGAGAACACGGCGCCTACTTCTTCTTGACGCGGAAGAGGGGCTGGCCGAATTCGACGGGATCGCCGTTCTTGACCAGGATCTCGCGGATCACGCAGTCGAAGTCGGCCTTGATCTCGTTCATGACCTTCATCGCCTCGACGATGCAGAGCACGCGGTCGGTCTGCACGTCCTCCCCGACCTGGACGAAGGGTTTCGCGTCGGGGCGCGCGGAGCGGTAGTAGGTGCCGACGAGGGGCGAGGTGACCTCGGTGAGGTCGGAGGCGGGGCCGGCGCCCGCGGCGCCCGCGGCAGCGCCGGGAAGCGCGGGGCCGGGCGGCGGGAGGGCCGCGGGCGCGGCGGCCACGCCGTTTCGCTCGTCTCCCCCCTTGCGGAGCCGGACCTTCTTCCCCGAGTCCTCGTACTCGAGCTCGGTGAGGTGGTTCTCGTTCATGATCCGGACGAGCTTCTCGATCTCGTCGAGGTCCATTTCGGACGTCTCCGATGGGTCGGGCGCGGGGCGCTTGTCGGCGAAGCGGGGTAATCAACCACAAGAGTGGTGGCTTTTCAAGGGATTCGAGAGGCGGCGCGAAGCGCGAGCACCTCCTGCTCGGTGAGAGGTCGCGCCGCCCCGGGCTTGAGGTCGCCGAGGGGGAGAGGCCCGATGGAAAGCCGGAGGAGAAGCTCGACTTCGAGTCCGAGCGCCTCGCACATGCGGCGGATCTGTCGATTTTTGCCCTCGGTGAGGACCAGGTCGAAGGTGCTCGATGTTTCGCCCGCGCGCACCAGCCGGGCCACCGCCGGCCGCGTGGTCTCGCCGTCGTCGAGCGTCATGCCGCGACGAAACGGTTCGAGGTCGGGGGCCGGGCCGGCGACCTTGACGCGGTACGTCTTCGGGACGTGCCGGTCCGGGTGCGTCAACGCGCGGCCGAGGTCGGTGTCGTTCGTGAAGAGGAGCAGCCCGGCCGACTCCTGGTCGAGCCGGCCGACGGGAAAAAGCCAGCGGCCGCGGAGCTTCTCGGGCAGGAGGTCGTAGACGGTCCGGCGGCCCTTCGTGTCGCTCGCGGTGGTGAGCACGCCCGCCGGCTTGTTGAGCGCCCAGACGACAGGGTCCGACTTCTCGATCGGCTTGCCGTCCAGGAGGACGCTGTCGACGTCCGGGACGACGCGGAGGCCTGCGTTCGTGACGACCGCGCCGTTCACCTGCACTCGCCCCTCGGCGATCGCGTCCTGCGCGCGGTTACGCGAGAGAAGTCCGAACTTCGAGAGGAGGCGTCCGAGCCTTACGGGCTCGGCGGCGTCGGGCTCGGCGTGGCGGGCGTTCTTGGTGAACCAACGACCCATGGGGATTGCTGATTGACGATTGACGATTGCTGATCAAGGACCCGAACAAAAGCTAAACGCGACCCAGGACGGCAAGTGGCTGGATCATGGCTCCGCGTCCCACCTAGCCGCGGGCGGAATTTGAAATTTGAAATTTGAAATTTGACTTTTTGCAATTTGAAATTCGGACCGGCCGTGTGGGTCGAATGCGGGACTTTTACACAGAGACGCGGAGACGCAGAGGCCGGGCGCTGAGTCCACCCGTCTCTACCGGCGATAATCTCCGGCAACGCACTGAGAGATCGAGTTTTAGCTTCATTTCGGCTTGTTGTTGCTGATTGCTGATGCGCGGGGGTTCGCGTCAGTCGGACGAAGCAGGACGACGACCGTTCAACTGCCCGTGACTCGGGCGCGAGGTCGAGCACGGTTTGATGCTTCGTGGGCACGGCAGCGCCGTGCCCCTACGCCGGAGGTCGGAGTCGGTCCGCGCTGTCATGGCTGGGGCGAGCTCGAACCGTGGTGCATGCGCAAGGAGCAATCGTAGGAGTGGTTGTTAGGATCCTGCCGGGGCGTCCGGCTTCGGCGCGTCGGCGGGCGGTGCAGCGGGCGGCTGCGGCTGCGCGGGGGCGTCGGCCTTCGGCGGTTCGGGCTGGGCGGGCGGCTGCGAGGGCGCGGGCGCCGGGGCCGGGGCCGGCGGCTGCGGCTGCGGGGGAGCGTCGGCCTTCGGCGGTTCGACAGGCGGCGTCTCCGCTTGCGGCGCGGGCTCCTTCGGCGGCTCCGCCTTCGGCGCCTCGGGTCCCTCCGGCTTCTTGGCCGGGGCCGGTCGCAGGTCCTTCTTCAGACCGTCGAGGACGTGCTTTTCGACCGTGAAGACGAAAGGCTTCGACTCGAGCCGCGCGTGACAGGCGGCGGTGCCGGCGACCATCGTGTCGCTTCCGAGGATCAGCGTTTCGTCGATGCGCTTCGGCTCCGGCTTCGGTGCGCCTTCCGCGGGCGGCGTCGCCGGGGCGGGGGCGTCCTCCAGATACGTGAACTGGACCTTCACCTGCGGCTTGTCGAGCCCAAACGGAGCCAGGTCCGCGGCCCCCTCCGCCACGAGTTCCCCGGCGCGCAGGTAGCACAGATTGTCGAGGACGTCTTCCAGGAAGGCCAGGTTCGGCTCGGTCGTCGTCCCCTCGATCGTCCACTTGTCGTTCGCGCCGCGCACGCAGATCGTCCGGTTCATGCCCTCCGTGAGCGCGAGCGAGACGATCTTCTGGCGGGCGATGGAGAGCATGGAGCGGTTGCGGAAGTGGATCGCGCCGCGCTCGACCAGCTCCGCCGCGTCCTTCGGCAGGGCGACCACGCGGGCCGCGCCGGCCAACTGGGCGTAGGTCACGTCCGGCTTTTGGGCCGACCGGCCGAGCGTAAAGCTCGTCTCCTCGAACTTTCCCTCCTCCTTCGCGGGCCAGGCCACCTTGACCTTTCCGAGCGGCTTGTCGAGGCCGAAGGGCGCGAGGTCGGTCGGGGCGTCCGCGGCGAACTCGCTGACCTTGAGGTCCTTGACCTTGTTCAGGAAGGGCACGACCGTCCCGAGATCGAAGGAGTAGTCGGCGGGCAACTTCATTTTCCAGCCGTCCTTGTCCTTCTCCAGGGAGGCGACTTCCGCGCCGGCCTTCTCGATCGAGACCCGCGAAACTTTTGCCGGGTCCACGTCGCAGAAGAGGCGGCTTCGGAGCGAGGACGGGTCGATTTTCGCCTTGGCCGCACTCTCCGACTTGATGGAAAGGACCGTCTCGTTCTCGAGATTGCGCGCATAGGTCCGGCCGGCGTTGTCCGGCGCCGGGCCTCCGATCGCCACCGACGAGCCCTTTTCATTCCCTCGGGTGAATACCGTATACCGGAGGGCGGGCTTGTCGAGGCCGTACTGGGCGAAGTCCTTCACCTCGTCGGCGGTGAATTCCTCTACCCTCACGTCGTGGAGCTGCGTCAGAAGCTCGCGGACCTTGTCGTCGTCCGCACGGTCGGCGTAGGGCCGGACCACGCTCCACTTGTCGTCCTTTTTCGCCAGCTCGAGCTCGGTGTCGCCGACGCCGAGAAGGAGTTTCTCGACCTCGAAGACTTCGAAGCGGGCGAGAGTGCGGTCCCGCCAATCCGTGAGCTTCTTGTCGAGGTTCTTCCAGAGAGTCGGCTCCACCGTGTAGACGTCCGGGTTCCCCTCGACCTGGAGGTAGACCTGGTCCCCCACCGCGGACTTCTCGCCGAACTTGAGCGTCACCGACTTTTCGGCCTTGTCCTTCTTGTAATGGACGACCAGGCTGCCGCGGGGCTTGTCGAGGCCGTAGAGGGAGAGGTCGAGCGTCTTCCCGGCCTCCTGCGGAATCTTGCCCTTGT
The DNA here is from genome assembly GCA_016197205.1 of Planctomycetota bacterium. Lineage (GTDB taxonomy): Bacteria > Planctomycetota > MHYJ01 > WSZJ01 > JACPWG01 > JACPWG01. The sequence goes on along the minus strand of JACPWG010000023.1, from coordinate 86,903 downwards.
AGGAGAAGAATTCGAAGGTGTTGACGACGCTGTCGATGGCCGCCTTCTCGGCGGGGTACTGGATCGGTTTGACGATCCGCCAGTCGGAGGGCTCTTTCACCCTTTCCAGCACCAGTTCGCCCGAGGGGGCCTTGATCTCGAGCTTGTTGGCGTCGTTCCACCCGATGCCCTCGAGGACGTGTTTCTGTTCGCGTTTCCGGAGGATCTCGTCGGTGGACTCCCACTTGTTTTCGAAGAGGTAGATGAAGCCGCCCAGCAGCAGGGCGATGCCGAGGAGGACGAAGGTCGTCGAGAAACGCATGGCTCTATCGTTCCAGAATGAAGTCCTAAGGCCGCAGCGACGAGTTGGGAGGTGGCGTCGAGGCGGTCGCGGCGAATCGAAGCCGCTTGGGCGGAGCGCGCGTGCCGGAGGCCCGCGCCCCCGGACCTTCCGCCTCCGCCTCGTCAGGGCTGAATCAGCGCCGGCGGAGGAACCAGACGGCGAAGCCGAAGAGGGCCGAGCAGAGCGGCATGCCGAAGAGGCTGACGTTGCGGACCCAAACCAGGTTCTCCATTTCGTTGCTTTCGACCGAAAGCTTGTGGCTCTCCGGCTTCTTGGCCTCGATGGAGATCATGTGCTCCTGTTCGAGGAGCCAGCGCATGGAGTTGAGGACGAGGTCGGAAGCCCCGAACCTGCCCTGGCACCAGTCACGGACCTGGATGGAGTTCCCGATGACGACGAGGCGCGCCTTCCGTTGCCCTGCGCCATCCCCGGCCCCCGCGAGCTTCTTCTCCACCGCCACGGCCAGCGAGATCGGGCCGGCGCGGTCCTCTCCCGGGACCAGACGGTCGGATTCCAGCGAGAGGTTCGTCCGGATGAACGACTCCGCGGTGGACTTCGCGAGCGGCGTCACCTCCAGCTCCGGGGGCGCGGAGGCGAGCTTGTCCACGCCGCACGCCTGCCAGAACATGGGCGGGGCCGCGCCCAGCTTCTCGGAGATCGGGTGGTGGCCGTAGTCGCGGGCGACGAATTTGAGCAGGTCTTGGTAGATGCGCGCGTCGGCCATGCCGGGCGCGACTTCCACGACGAGCCGGGCCTTGCGGGAAGGCTCGATCACGTACCCGTTGGTCACCTCCACGCCCCAGGTGCGCAGGAACACCTCCAGCCCCGCGACGTCCCGCTCCCGGCTGGGCTCGAGCAGGCAGAGCAGGCGCCCGCCGCGCTCGAGGTACTTGCGCACCGAGTCCAGTTCCTCGGGCAAGAGCTTCTGCCCGGGATCGACGATGGCCAGGCAGTCGCACTCGTCGGGCACGGCGCGTTCGGTGCGGGAGGACCACGCCTTGACGTCCCAGTTCTCGCCGCTTTCGAGTTTCTGCTTGAGCAGGGAGATGCCGTCCTGCTCTCCCCGTCCGCCGGCGTCCTCGAGCGAGGGCTCTTTGTGCCCCTGCAGGAAGTAGAGACACGGCCTGCGGTCCTGCATCACGTTCTGGATGCTGGAGGTGAGCGCTTCCTCGGCCTTGAACGCCTTCATGGTCTGCGGACCGCCGCCCATCATGCCGAACTGGCCGCCGCCGTAGTCCGCCTCGTAGAGGGAGTCGAGGCTGGCGGTCTTCTGCCGGTCGCCGCAGGCGATGATGACGTCGTTGAACTTCTCCGGCTGCTTGAGGCCGAGGTCCTGGAACGCCTTTTCCGCGGCCTTCGGATTGATGAGCGCGGGGATGTCCTTGACCTTCACCTGGGCGCTGCCGTGGGCGTACTCCTCCAGGAGGTCCTTGACCTTCTCGATGACCTCGACTTGGAGTTGCGTTTCGGGCATCCACTGCGTGACGATGACCACCGGCTTCTTGAGGTTGGCGAGAAGCTGGTGGGTCTTGTCGGAGAGCGAGTAGTCGCGGGTCCACGTCCCGTCGAAGCGGTGGTAGTGGCGATGGGCGAGATAGCCCGTGGCCACGACGAGGAGCAGGGCGATCACCGTCTGGATGAGCACGTTCGACGCGGTGGCGAGCCGCTGGAGGAAGCCCCATTCGGCGACCGGGGCGGGGGCTGGAGCGGGGGGAGCCGCAGCCTGCGACGAGGCGCCGCCCGCGGCGTCCTGGGCATGGGCGGCGGCCGGTCGGAGCTCCGCAGGGTGCAGCTTGCCGACGAGCGCGCCCGCCAGGAGCACGTCCGGCCGCAGATCCTTGTGCTCGCAGAAGGCCTGGTACTCCTGCACGAGCTTCGCGTCCAGCTCGACCGAGAGCCGGGCCTTCGCCCCCTCCATCCGGGGGAGCGCGGCCTCCATCAGACTCTTCCGGTCCCCGCCGCTCCCGTCCAGCACGCCCTTGAGGGCCGCGGCCACGCACTCGGCTCGGGCAGCCTCGGCGCCCAGTTTATGCACGTCGTCGACGAGCGACGCGGGGAGTTCCATCTCGAACATATCCTCGTTCTCCGATCTCTGGGTCCTCTGTGTCGCTAACCGTTCGAAGTTCGTTTTCTTGCGACAATTCTACTCTGGTCGAGCGCCACGAAAACCACAGATTTCACAGATTCAACGAGATTACACAGATTCCGAATCTGTGAAATCGTCGTTAATCTGGGAAATCTGTGGTTCCGTCGTCGCTTGGCTGCGGCACTGCCGCGCTGTGACCTCTGTGGCTGGTCCGTCCGCTATTTCCGTGGCTTTACCGCCAGCGCCGGCTCTCCACCACCTTCACGGCCAGGAAGAGGAAGAACACGATCAGGCTTGCGAAGTACACGATGTCCCGGGTGTCGTACACGCCCTTCTCGAAGTTCTGGTAGTGGTTGAAGAGCGACATGAACTTGAACACCTCGTTCCAGTCCACGCCGGCCCAGTTGGAGTTGGGCTTTACGTAGCCGACGAGATACAGCAGGAAGAGGGCGATGAAGCTGGAGATCCCGGCGACGATCTGATTGCCCGTGAACGCGGAGAACAAGATGCCCTCCGCGAGGAAGACGCCGACGAGGAGGATCAGCCCGACATAATTGCAGAGGATCGAGCCGTATTCCGGGTTGGCGCCGAACTTTTTGAGGATCCAGACGTAGACCGCGCCCGGCAGCAGGAAGAAGATCCACAGGAGCACGGACGCGATGTATTTCGAGAGGACGATCCCCACGTCGGAAACCGGCGCGGTGACGAGCATCTCGAAGGTCCCGGATTTCTTCTCCTCGGCCAGGAGCCGCATGGTGAGGAGGGGGGCGACGAACATGCCGAGGAAGTTGAAGAGACTGATGAAGTGGCGCATCTCGAGCGCGCCGGCCTGCTGGGAGGCCTCGCGGAACGAGATGAAGAAAATGTAACCGGTGAAGAGGAGGAGGGGCGTGAGGATGACGTAGGCCATGGGCGAGAAGAAGTAGGCCGTCAGCTCACGCCAAGTGAGGGTGAGGAGCTGCCGAAAAAAAGAGCCGACCACGGAGCCGAAGGTTCCCGCGCGGGCGCGGGCGGGGTTCGAGGCGAAGGCGGGCGCGGCGGCGACGGCGGCCGCGGAGGACGACGCTTCCATGCTTGGCTACTCCTCCCGGGCGGTGATGCTGACGAACACGTCTTCGAGCGTCTTCTTCTCGAAGCGCAGCTCGCGGAGACCCCACTGGTTCCGGGCCGCGGCCGCGAAGACGGGTTCGCGCAGGTCCTGGCCCCCCTTGTATTCGATCACGTAGGACTGGTAGTCGCCGTTCGGTTCGGCGCGCACGGCGGAGACGTCGGGGAGGGCGGCGAGCGCCTCCCGGACGGCCCCGGCCGGGCCGCGAATCTCGGCGCGGATCCGGCCCCCGGCCATCGCCCCGCGCCGGAAATTCTCCATGCTGTCGGCGGCGGCGATCCGCCCGCGATGGATCACGACGACGCGCGAGCAGGTCATCTCCACCTCGGGCAGGATGTGCGTGGAGAGGATCACGGTGTGGTCGTGCCCCAGGTCCTTCACGACGTCGCGCACGTGGCGGATCTGGTTCGGGTCCAGGCCGATCGTGGGCTCGTCGAGAATCAGGAGCGCGGGGTCGTTCACCATGGACTCGGCGAGCCCGACGCGCTGCCGGAACCCCTTCGAGAGCTGCCCGACGATGCGCCGCCGCACGTCGTGCAGGTCGCACCGCGAAAGTACCTCGTCGATCCGCCGCTTCTGGTCCTTCCAGGTCACGCCCTTCAGCCGCGCCCGGTAGCGCAGGTATTCGTCCACGCGCATGTCGGGATAGAGCGGCACGCTCTCGGGCATGTACCCGACGATGCGGCGCACGTCCATCGAGTGGTGGATTACGTCGAGCCCGCCGACGGAGACGCGGCCGGAGCTGGGCGGGAAGAAGCAGGCCAGGACGCGCATCGTCGTCGTCTTCCCGGCGCCGTTCGGGCCCAGGAAGCCGAGAATCTCCCCCTTTTCGACCGTGAACGAGATGTCGTTCACCGCGGTCACACCGGCGAAGCGCTTGACGAGGTGTTCTACGGCGATCACGAATGACCCCCCAGTGGGATTGCTGATGGGCGATTGCTGATGGCTGATTGGCGATTGACGATTGCTGATTGACGACGACGGCGAGGTGGGGGAAAGCCCAACCCGTCGGAAACGAGCCTCGGTTCGATTGCATTCCCGGAGAATCGACCGGCGCGGTAACGCCTCGCGAGGTGCGCCCGCGCCGCTCGCCCGCGGACGGAGCGGCTCGAACCCGGGGTCTCCGATGGACAGGCCGAGGCCGCTCCCTCACGGTCGCGGTTCCGTATGGCTCGGCCTCCCGGCCCGAGGGAAGGGGCGCTTCCTACTTCGTCTCGAAATCGGCGTCGATGATGTTCTCCTCGGCCCCCTTGCCGCGCGCGCCCGCGGCGGCCTTCGGCGGCGGACCCGCGTGTTCCGCGCCGGGGACCGGCCCTGGCCCGGACTCGGACCCGGGCGCCGCCCCGCCGCGCTTCTGCGACACGCTCTTGTACATCTCCTCGGCGAACTTGTGGCTCGAGGTCACGACCGCCTCGGTCGCGGCCTTGATCTTGTCCGGGTCGTCGGAGTCCTTCACCTTCTTCAACTCTTCGATCGCCTCGGCCACCTTCTTCTTGTCCGCCTCGCCGATCTTGTCCCCGAACTCCTTCAGCGACTTCTCGGTCTGGTAGATCGTGTGGTCGGCCTGGTTCCGCGCCTCGGCCACGGCCCGCTTCTGCTTGTCCTTGCCCGCGAACTCCTCCGCCTGCTTCACCATGTTCTTGATTTCGGCCTCCGAGAGGCCCGAGGAGGTCTTGATCGTGACCTTCTGCTCCTTCTTCGTGGCCAGGTCCTTCGCCATCACGGAGAGGATGCCGTTCGCGTCGATGTCGAAGCTCACCTCGATCTGCGGCACGCCGCGCGGCGCCGACGGGATGCCGTCGAGCACGAACCGGCCCAGCGTCCGGTTGTCGCTCGCCATCTCCCGCTCGCCCTGCAGGACGTGGATCTCCACCTGGGGCTGGCTGTCGGAGGCCGTCGAGAAGACCTCCTTCTTGGAGGTCGGGATCGTGGTGTTCCGCTCCACGAGCTTCGTGAACACGCCGCCCAGCGTCTCGACGCCCAGTGAGAGCGGGGTCACGTCGAGGAGCAGGATGTCCTTCACCTCGCCGGTCAGGACCGCGCCCTGGATCGCCGCGCCGACCGCGACGACCTCGTCCGGGTTCACGCTGCGGTTCGGTTCCCGCTTGAAGAAGTCCTTTACCAGCTTCGCCACGCGCGGCACGCGCGTCGACCCGCCGACGAGGATCGCCTCCTGGATGTCCTCGGGCTTCAGCTTGGCGTCCGAAAGCGCCTGCCGGGCCGGACCCAGGCAACGGTCCAGCAGGTCCTCGACGAGCTGCTCGAACTTCGCCCGCGAGATGTTCGACTGGAGGTGCTTCGGGCCGGTCGTGTCCTGCGCGATGAAGGGCAGGTTGATCTCGGTCTGGAGCGAGGAGGAGAGCTCGCACTTGGCCTTCTCGCACGCCTCTTTCAGGCGCTGCAGCGCCATCGGGTCCTTGCGCAGGTCCATCCCGTGCTGCTTCTTGAACTCGTCCGCGACGTAGTTGATGAGGCGCTGATCGAAGTCGTCGCCGCCGAGGTGGGTGTCGCCGTTCGTCGAGAGCACCTCGACGAGGCCGCCGCCCACTTCGAGGATCGAGATGTCGAAGGTCCCGCCGCCGAGGTCGAAGACGGCGACCTTGTGGTTGTCTTTCTTGTCGAGGCCGTAGGCCAGCGCCGCGGCCGTCGGCTCGTTGATGATCCGCTTGACCTCCAGCCCCGCGATCCGCCCGGCCTCCTTCGTGGCTTGCCGCTGCGAGTCGTTGAAGTAGGCCGGGACCGTGATCACCGCCTCCTTCACGGGCTCGCCCAGGTAGGCCTCGGCGGTGTCCTTCAGCGACTGCAGCACCATCGCCGAGATCGCGGGCGGCGAATACTTGTCGCCGCGGATCTCCACCTGCACAAGGTCGCCGCCCGTGCCGACGACGCGGTACGGCACCATCTTCTCTTCGCTCGCCACCTCCGCCCGCCGCCGCCCCATGAACCGCTTGATCGAGTACACGGTGTTCGTCGGGTTCATGATCGCCTGGCGCTTCGCCGGCGCCCCGACCAGCCGCTCCCCCTTCTCCGTGAGGGCCACGACCGAGGGCGTCAGGTTCGAGCCCTCGCTGTTCGGGATCACCTTGACGTCCCGCCCTTCCATGATCGCGACCACCGAATTCGTGGTCCCGAGGTCGATACCGATGATCTTGCCCATGGGGCACTCCTTCTAAAGTCGCGCGACCGGCAGGCCCACTTGATTCGCCGGAGAGAGAAACAGAGAGCTCCCTACGCAACTTTCATTCCGCAATGCAATGCGTCTCAACATGCACGATCCGTGAGAGTTAGCACTTCAAGCGTAAATCGGACCTTCGCAGCCGCTGCCAAATTGACAGGACGGACGCCACCCGGAGTCAGAAAATTTGGCGTCGCAACCTCAGAGGCAGTCTCTACGATCCACCCCTTCCCAGTGTTGGACCGGTCGCGTCGGACCCGTTGACGGCGGCCGTCCCGTCATGTTAAAGTAGAGGGCTTCGAAGACCACATGGGGGAACGCGCGATGGTCCGATTTTTTCTCGCGGGCATCGTCCAGGGCTCCAACCCTGGACGGGAAACCCACAGGCAAGATTACCGCGAACGCCTCAAGCACGTCCTCTCGAGGACCTTCCCCGGCGCGGAGGTCTTCTGCCCCGTCGAGACCAACCCCAACTCCATGGACTACGCTTTCGTCAAGGGGGCCGAGGTCTTCTTCGATCTCATCTCCCGCGCGGCGAAGTACGAGGTCCTCCTCGCCTATGCGCCCGAGGCCAGCATGGGGACCGCCATCGAGATGTGGGAGGCGTATCGCGCCGGCCGGCTCGTGATCACCATCTCCCCCCTCAAGGAAAACTGGGTCGTGAAGTTCCTCTCCCGCAAGGTCTGCTCTTCGTTCGAGGATTTCGAGGCCTTCGCGACGACCGGCGAATTCGCGAAGATGGTGGACGCGCACCTCGCCCGCGCGGCGGCGGAAGGGAAGAAGGCGTGACCGCGGCGCGTGAAGACCTGCTGGCGAAGGGCGTGGCGGGGCTGACGCGCGCGGAGGCCGAGGACCTCGCCGCAGCGTTCGGCGTGCCCCGGTACCGCGGGCGCCAGTTGCTCCATTGGCTGCACCAGCGACGCGCCCGCTCCTACGAGGGCATGACCGACTTCCCCAAGGCCCTGCGCGAGCGGCTCGCCCGCGAGCTCCCGCTCTTCTCCACCCGGGTCGCGCGGACGCACGAGGGGCGCGACGGGACCCGAAAACTCCTCCTGGCGCTTCCGAAGGGAGACGCCGTCGAGGCCGTGCTGATCCCCGAGGCGGACCGCCGCACCGTCTGCGTCTCCACCCAGGTCGGCTGCCCCATCGGCTGCACCTTCTGCGCGAGCGGGCTCGGCGGCCTGCTCCGAAACCTCTCCCCCGGCGAGATCGTCGAGCAGGTCCTGCACGTCCAGGACGCCTTGCCGGCGGGCGAGAAACTCACGAACGTCGTCGTGATGGGGATGGGGGAGCCCTTCCTGAATTACGCGGCCCTCGTCCGCGCGCTCGAAGTCCTCGAGGCGGAGTGGGGACTCGGCATCGGCTCGAACCGCATCACCGTCTCCACCGCCGGCGTGCTGGACAAGGTCGCACGCTTCGCCCGCGAGCCGGTGGCCACGAACCTGGCTCTCTCCCTCCACGCCCCGAACGACGAAGTCCGCGCCAGGCTGCTGCCGCGCTTCAAGAAAGTCACCATCGCCGAGATCGTCGCCGCGGCGGCCGCGTACCGCGGGGCGACCGGGAAGGACGTCACGTTCGAATATGTCCTGCTCGCCGGCGTCAACGCCGCCCCGGAGCACGCCGAGGAACTGGCCGAGCGCGTACGCAAGATCGGCTGCAAAGTGAACCTCATCCCCTGGAACGGCGTGGAGGGCATCGACCACCAGACGCCGAGCGAGGCGGAGGTGCGGCGCTTCGAGGCCATCCTCGAGGAGCGAGGCGTTCCCACGACCTGCCGGCGCCGCAAAGGGGACGACATCGCGGCGGCCTGCGGCCAGCTCCGGCGGACCCACCTCGAGGAGGCCCTGCAGGCATGAACCTGGAAACCGGGGTTGAGGCGCAGGGCCGGGCGCGTCGCCTGTGGATCGACGGGGACGCCTGCCCCGTGGTGGCCGACGCCGTGGAAATCGCCCGGCGGCACAAGGTCGAGGTGACCATCGTCGTGAATCCCTCGCGCGGCATCCCGTGGCGCCAGGAACCCGGCATGGAGGTCCTCGTCGCCCGGTCCGGACCCGACGAGGCCGACGATCGCATCGTCGAAGGGTGCGTCGCCGGCGACCTCTGCCTCACCTCCGATCTCGTGCTCGCGTCCCGCTGCCTCCAGAAGGGCGGCCACGCCTTCTCCCCGCGCGGCGACCGGTTCACCCCCGAACGCATGCCCTCCATGCTCGCCGCCCGCACGATCAACGCCCACCGCCGCGACCTGGGCGAGTTCGGCGGCGGCCCGCCCCCGCTGACGCGGGAGTCGCGCGGGCTCTTTAAGCGGAATTTCCACCAGTTTCTCGAAGGACTCGCCCGCACCGCCGAAATCCCAAATCCCAAATCCCAAATCCCAAAAACCGGCCCGCAACCCGAACCACCAAATCCAGGCCCCATCGATTAGCTCTCCATCGGCAGGACCGCCCGTGTTCGGTTCCGCCGATGCCCCCGTCTGCAATCAGCCGTTCGACCAACTCTCAAATCTCAAATCTCCCTTCTCACATCTCCAGTTGGCTTGTCGCGCGTGAAAGAGTCACTCCTCGACTACCTCGTCTCGCCGGACGACCGGCAACCGTTCGAGCTCGAGGTCCGCGAACGGCGCGAGGGCGAGGTCTGGTCGGGCGCACTCCTCTCCCGGCGCGCCGGTACCCGCTACCCCATCCTCAAAGGAATCCCCAGGATCGTCCCCGGCGTTCGCGAGGAGGCGGACCTGCGTCGCGTTTACGCCGATTCGTTCGGCCACGAATGGCTCGCCTACAATTGGCTCCGCGACGAGGACGAACCCGAATTCCGCGCCATTACGGACCTCGCCCCCGACGACGTGAAGGGGCTCGCGGTCCTGGACGGGGGCTGCGGCGGCGGACGCGTGGCGCGCTTTCTCGCCCCCAAAGCGCGCGTCTACATCGGCATCGACTACTCCGTCGCCTGCGAGCGTGCCCGCGAACTGTGTCGCGAGTGCCCCGGCGCACACTTCCTCCAGGCGGACCTCTGCAACCTCCCCCTCCGCGGCCGGGCCTTCGACTTCGTCTTCTCCCACGGCGTCATCCACCACACCCCGCACCCGCGACGCGCCTTCTCCCACCTGTCCCGGGTGGCGCGACCCGGCAGCCGCCTCTACCTCGCCGTTTTTCGCAAGACGTTCCTCCCCCTGCGCATCCCCGACCTCCTGCTTCGGGGCGTCCTGAGCCGGCTCCCGAGCCCGCGCCTGGACCGCGTCTGCGATCGGCTCGGCGTGCTCAATCGCCTCCCCGCCCCCCGCTTCTGGAAGCGCTTCCTGTGGTTCTCGATGCAGTCCGACCCCGAAGTGCGCAAATGTTGCAATTATGACTGGTACGGGCCGCGCTACCACACCGAGCACTCCGTCGAGGAGGTGCTGGAGTGGTTTCGCCAAGAGGGCTTCGAGGAGACGCGCTACATCAACGCGTGGCCGTACTGTCCGCCGGGGGAGAAGTACCGTGTGCCCGGCCTGCTGGACAGCTTCAGGCTGGGCCAGCTCCTCGGGGTGCTGGGCCGGAAGACGGATCGACCGGCGGAGCGGGGGCCGGCGGCGTATCCCGTTGCCACGCCGCGAGGGTGAGCAGGCCGGCGAGCGCGAGCAGGCACCAGTTGCGATAGCTGAGCCGCACCAGCAGTTCGAACCGATCGAGCACCAGCCTCGGGGGAAAGTCCTCGAACGAGTTCTTGAAAAAAAATGCCACGAGGCAGAGGCCGGCCGCGACTGCCAGGGCGGGGCGGAGTCGGCGCGCCCGCGCCTCGGCTGCGACCGCCATGGCGGCGCCGAAGAGGATCGGCGAGTCGTAGTTCCGGTGGTAGACGAAGAGGAGGCAGAAGGCGAGCAGGGCCGCGACCTCGAGCGGGCGGAATTCGCGCCCGCGCGACACGAACGCGAGCGCCCCGGCCAGGAGGCCGATGCCGCCGAGCCAGAGCGTCGTCACCAGGGCCGCGGGCCCGTCGGGCCAGAGGCGCCAGAGCAGGACCGGGAGGGAGACGTCGTTGAAGGAGGCCGCGGGGCTTCGCTGGTTGTTGAGCCCACCCTCGCCGAAACTGAAAACCATGTTCTGGTACGCGTTGCTGACCAGCGCCTCGAGGTCGCCGGCCAGGAGCGGGAGCAGGTTGAGCGCGAGAGCGAGGAGGAGCGCCACGCGCACGGCCGTGAGCCGGCGCTTGAGGAGCAGATAGAGAAGCACGGGAAGGGAGAGGTTGTACTTGAGGAGCGCAAGGCCCAGCGCGAGCCCGGAGGGCAGCTCCCGGTCCTCGTGCGCGAACTGGAGCGCGAGCAGGCAGAGCCAGGACATGACGAGTCCCGGCTGGCCGGCCCAGAACGCCTCCCAGACCGGGTGCGCCAGGTGCAAGAGCGCGAGGGACAGGAGCAGGCCCGGGAGGCCGCCGGCGGGGCCGAACAGCCGGCGCACGGAGAGGGCCATGCCGACGAGGGCCAACTCGCTCGCGAGCAGCCAGAGCCGGAGTGCGACCCGGTAGGGGAAGAGCGCGAGCGGCGCGAAGAAGAGCATGTTGCCGGGCGGGAAGATGATCAGGTTGCCCGCAGCCAGGGCGTCGCGCTCGCCGACCCCGGTGTCGCGCACGAGGAGGTAGGCCTGCACGTCAGGGTCGTACGGGTTGCGCCCTTCGAGAAAGGCGCGACCCGAGACGTAGCAGTTCCGGAAGTCCCAGCCGTACCCCGGCTCGAGTGCGAACCGGACCGGTTTCGAAATAAAAAGTGCAAGCGCGGCGGCGAGCGCAAGCACGGCGGCAAGGGTCTTCGCGGACGCCCGGGGCCGGTCATCGGTCATCGACTTCGCCAGAAGAGTGGCCGCCGACGGAAGCCGCCGACGAACGAGCCGCCGAAAGCGCTGAAGACGCCGAACTTGAGGAAGCCCTACGAATGACCAGGCTCCAATGACCCATGACCAATCAATGACCAAGCCCGAATGACCAAACTGAACACGTGACCGGCGTCAGGGCCGCGTCGTCGTCATCTTCCTTCGCTGCTGGAGCGCAAGCCCGTGGTCATTGGTCATTTGGGCATTGATTGGTCCTTGGACCCCTACCTGTGAACTTCTTGAAAGCGTCTCCAGATTCGCCGGCGACGAAACCACAAAGACTCGAAGTCACTAAGACCACAAAGGCGCTTTTCGGCCGAGCCAAACTCGCCCCCCTCAGTGTCGGTCCTTCGTGGTCTTCGTGCCTTGGTGGCTTGGTGGTTTCGTCGTCCGTTTGGGTTTCGGGCCTTCGCCCGAGTTGGAAATTGGTCATTGGTCATTGTCCCCGCAAGATTTGCGCTCGACGCGCAAATCCCACAGGGCAATAGCATAGCCCCGCGCCGTTCGAGAGTCAACCCAATGCGAATCTGGGACGCGCTCTTCGGCCGCCGGCCCCCCGTCCGCCTCGAAGAGCTGGTCCTCGCGGGCTTCCGGGGCTCTCCCCCCTACGCGGCCGACCTGCGGCTCTCGCCGGACGGGCTTCGGCTCTTGTACCTGTACACCGAGTCCGCGACGGGCGAAGGGGACCCCTGGCTTCTCGACCTCGCCTCGGGTCGAAAGACGCCCCTCGCGGACGACGACCACTGGTACTGGAGTCCGGACTGGGCGCCGGACGGGCGCTCCGTACTGGCGTGCTCGAGCCGGACCGGCGCCGGCGAAGTGTGGTCCCGCGAGGTCGCACCGGACGCTCGCGCGGAGTGGCGACTGCTCACGCGGCACGGCGCCAACTGCACGCTCGCCCGCTGGTCACCGGACGGGGCGGCCGTCGCGTTCCTGTCCAGCCGGGACGGGCCGCTCGACCTCTGGCGTCTCGACCGCGACGGGTCGACCGTGCGGCTCACGCGCGGCGGGCTCTCGTCCGAACGCGGCGCCGGGCTGGGTCCGCGCGCGGCCGTGTCCTTCGACTGGTCCCCGGACGGCCGGGAACTCGCCGTAAGCGCGGTCGAGCGGGAGGCGCCCCGGCGCTGGCGCATGGAGGTCCGGGCCGTCCCCGCGACGGCCATCGGCCCGCCGCGGCTCCTCTTCCTCCGCCACGCCGAGACCGCCGAGCCGTGCGGCCTTACCCGCCTCTCCTGGTCGCCGGACGGCGGCCACCTCGCCTTCCTGCGCTCCGTGGGCGCGAAGTACCACCTCCTCGTCATCTCGCGCCAGGGACGCCGCGTCACGCGGAAGAAATTCATCGGCCACCTCTCGGCGCGCCCCTGGTCCCCGGATGGCCGGCGGGTCGCCTACGGAGTTGAACCGGGGCTCGCCGAGCTTGCGGACGTGCGGCGCAGCCGGACGATGGCGCTCCACGCCCCGGACCACGAGTCGTTCCGCGAAGTCTGCTTCCTCCCCGACGGCGCAGCCCTGCTTCTGCGAGGTCCGCGCCTCTATAGGGTGAATACCTTAGTCCCCTCCGCGCGGTCGGCGGTGCTCGACTGCGCGCAGCGCCCGGACGCGACGCAGGACGCCGTGGAGGCGGAGCGGCGCAGCCGGTGCGCGGAGGAGGTCGAACGCCTCCGGCGCGCCCTGGCCGGCCAGGAGGGCGCGGAGGGCGCGGAGAGCGCGGAGAGCGCGGAGGGCGTGTCCCTCGCGAACACGGCGGACCCGGTGCTCGGGGCGCTCGGCCACGCGGCCCTGCACGAGGAGGCTGCCGCCCGCGCCGCGGCGGATCGCCGGGAGGCGCGACTCCCCCGCCTGCTTGCCGCGCTCACCGGCGCGGACCCCGTCCGCCGCGTGGGCGCCGTCCGCGTCGCCGCCGCCCTCGCGGCCGCGGGCGCCCGGCTCCCGCCCGACGCCGCCGCGCCCCTCCTCGCCTTGGCGGCCGACGGGGAACGGGAGCCGCCCGCGCTTCGCGTCCAGGCCCTCGACGCGCTCCACGCCTGTGCGCCGACGCCGGGGCCCGTGCCGGAACCCCGCACCTCGGACGCCCCCGCGCCCGCGGCCGGTGAAATCGCCAACCGTCTCCTTGCGCTCGAGCCCCTGCTCGCCGACCCCTCGGTCCCCGTCGCACGCGCCGCGGTCCGCGCCCTCGCCTGCGCCGACGCCGCCTCGGCCGTCGACGCGCTCGCCCGTGTCCGGCCCCGCGGCGTCGTGGGCAGGGTCGAGTTTACCGCGGACCCCGGCCGCCGAGCCTCCACCTGGGACGTGGTCGGCGAGGGCTGGGCGCACGGCGACCTCCTCCTCCTCGAGGCGGTCCGCGCGCTCGAGGCGATCCCCTCGGCCTCCGCGACCGCCGCCCTTCGTGACCGGCTCTCCGCCGCCGACGCCTCGGTGCGTTTTCGCACGCTCGTCGCGCTCGCCCGACGGGCGGCGCTCCGGGCCGAGGAGCTGCGTGCCGCCGCCGCCGATCCCCACCCCGCGATCCGCTGCGAGGCCGTCGCCCGTCTCGCCGCCGCGGGCCTGCTCCCGCCGGCGTCGCAGCCGGACCTGCTTTTCGAGGGGGCCGCCACGGCGGTGCGCACGCCCGCCGACGATGAGCGTTACTGGCGGCTTGTCTTGCGCGGCCGGGTGACCCATCAGGGCGGCCCCGCGGCCACCCGCCTGACGGTCCACACGGAGGCCGGCGGGCGCGCGACGTGGGTCGAGGTCCCCCGCCTCGTCGCCGGCGAGTACCGGACCGTCGAGCTTTCCCTCCACCTCGGAGTGTGGGACCATCCGCCGACCGCCCTCCCCGTCCGGCTCGAGTGCTCCGAGGGCCTGCCCGTGGCCTTCGAGGTCCGGGTCGTCCACTGAGCCGGGCGGTGGAGGGCGGCGTGGAGGCCCGCGCCGCACTCGTTCGACGAGCGCTCGAACGGCAATTCGGAGAGGTCCCCGGGGCTGCCCGAGGTTGACTCCGCGGGACGCGCGAACTAGAATCCATCGCGCCGCCTCGGGAGCAGCCCGGAGGAGACGGCGACAGGCCCAGTGAGGATTACCATGCCAGACGGGGGACCGGTCGTCTGTACCGGCTGCGGAAGCCCCGTGCCGGCGGGGGCACTGCGTTGCCCGCAGTGCGACGCGCCCGCGTCGACCGAAAGGGTCGCTCAGAGCCCGGTCGGGGGCGTGCCGGCCTCCCCGGCTGCGCCGCCTGTCCCGACGCCGGCGATGCCGCCACCGGGCGCCCTTCCGATCGGGACCGTCGTCGACAACAAATACGAGGTCCGCGCGATCCTGGGCACGGGAGGTTTCGGCGAGGTCTACCGCGTCCTGCATCGGATGCTCGACGAGGAGCTTGCCCTGAAGACCCTTCGCGTCGGGCTGCTCCGCGACCCCGGGATCCGGGAGCGCTTCTTCCGTGAGGCGCGCATCTTGAAAAAGCTCCTCCACGCCAACATCGTGCCGATGCGCGACGTGGGGGAATGGGACGGCCACCTCTACCTGACGATGGACCTATGCCCGGGCGAGACGCTCTCGGCGCTCCTGAAGCGACGGGGACGTCTCTCGGCGGGCGAGGCGGCCCACCTAACGATCCAGGTCTTGCGAGCCCTGGAGCACGCCCACGGCTTGCGGATCGTCCACCGCGACCTGAAGCCGGCGAATCTCATGCTCGTGCCGGCGGCCGGCGGACGTCTCGAGGTGAAGGTCCTGGACTTCGGCGTCGCGAAGGTGCTCCGGGACGGGCCGGCGGCCTCGGCCGAGGAGTCGAGTCTGACGGAACCGGGCGCAAACCCCGGGACGCTGCGGTACATGAGTCCGGAGCAGGTCTCGGGGGAAGCTGTCGACGCGAGGTCGGACCTCTATGCCCTGGGGACCGTTCTCTACGAGGCGCTCACCGGCCGCAGACCCTTCGACGGGACCAACGGCCGGGAGATCGCGACCGGGATCATGCTGCGGCCTCCCCCGCCCTTCGCGCAGTGGCAGGTGACCGACGCCGACCTGCCGGGTCTGGAGGCCCTCACCCTGCGGGCGCTGACGAAGGACCCGGCCGGACGTCCGCAAACTGCGCGCGATTTCCGGAAGGAGCTGGAGGCGCTCCTCGCCGCCGCCCGGCGCCCGCGCACGCCCCGGGGAAGCCTCTCCATCGCGGGGCTCACGCTCGCGGGCAAAAACTCGGCGGGCCTCGAAGAGTATCGCCACGACCAGACGGGCATCGTGTTGGTCCTTCTCCCCGCGGGGGAATTCCAGATGGGCAGCCCCGCCGGCGAATCCGAACGCCGCGAAGAGGAGCAGCAGCACCTCGTGCGGATCAGCCGCCCGTTCCTGCTCGCGAAGTGCGCGGTGACGCAGGCCCAGTGGCAGGCCGTGATGCAGGGCAATCCCTCCCACTTCAGGGCGGCGGGGACCAATGCCCCCGTGGAAACCGTGAGCTGGGAGGAGTGCCGCGAATTCTGTCGAAAGACGGGGCTGGCCTTGCCCACGGAGGCGCAGTGGGAGTACGCCTGCCGCGCGGGGACGACGACGCCATTCCACTTCGGGACTACGATCACGACGGATCGGGTCAACTACGCCGGCATCTTCCATCCGTACGGGGGCGCGTCCAGGGGGCCGTATCGCAAGACCACCGTGGCCGCCGGGTCGTTCCCGCCAAATGCGTGGGGCTTGCACGACATGCACGGAAACGTGTATGAGTGGTGCGAGGACGCGTACGACGCCGGCTACTATGCGCGCTCGCCGGCCGTGGATCCGCTGTACGATTCGGGCCCGTCGTTCCGGGTGCTCCGGGGCGGCTCCTGGTGCGACAGCGCCGACTGCTGCCGCTCCGCCCACCGCGGCAAGTACGGCCCCGAGAGCCACGTCAACAACGTCGGTTTCCGCCCCGCCAGGCCGTTACCATAGGTCCGTGTTACGGTCTTACCGTCTGCGAAAGCGGTTGGTGACGTGGAAGTCGCCAAACGGCGTCCGCCGGGACAGGTGGGCCGAAAACAAAAAAAGCGCGGAAATGCGTGGTTTTTTCCTTCAGCTATGATAGCAGACTGACAGGGTAGGAGCGGGCATGGGTCGCGGGAGCCTCCCGGCGTGGCCTGGGGGCGCGGTCGCGAGCCCCCCATCTTCTACCGAGTCCTCGACTGACTGTGCGACTTGAGTGCGCTTCGTGGTGCAGGGCCTCCTCCTTCGCGCACGGCGCTTCGGTGGACGGGTCCGCGCTGCACCCGCTCTCGCACGGAACGTCAGGAGCACACCCTCAAGTGGACTTTCAAGGTCGATGCGGGGGGTGAAGGAGGAAGGTCAGACCGCGCCTTTGCAGGAGCAGGTGATGTGGACAGGGACGCACCGGCGGGCTCGATCCATCCGTCGGCCAGTCGCCCCGCCTGAAGGCGGAACTACGAACCGGGTCGCAGTACTTCGCACAGGTTGCCCGTCATGGTCGATTTCCAGGCCGCGCGCGCACAGGCCGCGGCGCTGCTCGTAGTTCCGCCTTCAGGCGGACCGTGACGCGACTGGCGTTCACTCGCGAGTGGCCCTTCAACGTCGGGCCGGGGTGGCGGGTGACTCGGGGTCATTCAAGCTGGGATGGACCCACGAAGGACGCTGAGAACCTACCGAAACGACCTTGAAGGTCCACTCGTCGCGCACGCACCTTGAGAGGGCTGCCCGTCAGACCGTGCCCTCCAGTTCGTCGATCGTCCGCGGCCAGTCGGCCTTCAAGAGCCGCGCCAGCGACCGGTCGGACAAGAGCTTCCCCCCCGTCTGGCAGCGCGCGCAGTAGTTGGTCTCGTTGTCCGCGTAAACGATCCGCTGCACCGGCGCGCCGCACACGGGGCACGGGCGCTTGTACCGTCCGTGCACCGCCATCCCCTCCCGAAACGCGGTCACGCCTTCCGGAAAGCCGTCCCCGCACTCCTGCCGCAGCCGGTCGGTCCATTCTCCAAGCGTCCGGCGACACGCATCAAAAAGCCGGGCGACTTCTTCGTCGGTCAGGCGCGCGACCGGCCGCAGCGGCGAGAGGCGCGCGCGGTGGAGGATCTCGTCGGAGTAGGCGTTCCCGATGCCGGAGAGGACATGCGGATCGGTGAGGGCGCGCTTCAACGTGTGCGGCTCTCGGGTGATCGCCCGACAAAAGGCCGGCAGCTCCGCATCGAGCACCTCCAGGCCGCCCGGGTCCAGCGCTCGCAGCCCGTCCTCGCTGCGCACGAGGTGGAGCGACGCGCGGCGCTTGGAGCCGGCCTCGGTGAGCACGAGCGTCCCGGACGCGAAATCGAATGCCGCGAGGCCGATCCGTCCCGGGGGTCGGGCCCCGCGCTCCCGCCAGTGCAAGCGCCCCGCGATCATCAGGTGCAGGACGAGAAAAAGCTCCGTCTCGAGCACAAGCACGATCCGCTTCCCGACCCGTCGAACCCCGAGCACCCGCTTCCCTTCCGCCTCGCGCATCGGCGGCTCGACGGACCGGAGGAGAAAGGGGTTGGCGAGGCGCGTCCGCTCGAGCGCCTGGCCGAGCACGCGGGCGCTCAGGCATTCGACGTAAACGAGGACGTCGGGCAGCTCAGGCACCGCCACGCCTCCTCACTTTCGGTTGAGGAGCGCGCGAAACGCCTCGCACGCGTCGAGAGGCTTGAGCACCGGCTCGGACCAGATGGCCGATTGGCGCTCCAGGCCGAGTTGGAGAGCCAACGTCGTTGAGGCGACGGCGTCTTCGGTCCGCCCCTCGGCCGCGGCGAGGCAGGCGCCGAAAAAGGCGAGGCCGGCATTCTGCGGATCGATTGCGCGGGCACGCCGGCCGCTCACGGCGGCGGCGGCCAGGTCACCCACTTTCACTTCGAGCAGCCCTCGGACGATCCACGCCGCGACGAACTCGGGGTCGCGCTCCGTGGCGGAGACCGCGTAACGATGCGCCGCGGGATACCCGTCCCGACCCCACTCGACCAACGCGGCGGCGAGGTGCGAGGCCGCGTCCGGCTCCGGCGAACGGGGCTGCAGCAGCCGGGGGAGCAGGGGGTTCGCCTTCAGCTTGTAGAAATTCTGGAGGACGCGGGCGAAGTAGATGGGGCGGAGCTGGCAGGAGCGCGCGTAGTCGGCGAGGGCATCCTGCATGCGCCCCGTCTTGAGCAGCATGCCCGCGCGCTGATCGAAGGCCCGCGAGTAGCGGGGATTCTCGGAGATCGCCCGGGAGTAGAAGCGCAAGGCGGAGGGCGCCTCGCCGTGGCGCTGCGCCTGCCGCCCGAGGACGTAGTAGAAAAGGCCGTACTCCGGCCGGCCCGCGGAGTCGAGCCACTTCGCCAGGAGCGGGGCGGCCCCCTCCGCGTCCCCGGCCGAGCGCAACAGGTCCGCGCGCAGCCAAAGAGCCATCGGACGCGACGCCTCGTTCTCGGAGGCGCGCTCGAGGTCCTCTTGCGCGCCGGCGGGCTCTCCTGCGAGCTTGCGGGTCACGGCCCGCTCGAGGAAGGCGCGATGCTCCTGCGGCCCGAACGCGCAGGCCTGGTCGAGGTGGCGCAGCGCAGCCGCAAGGTCCTGGTGATAGGGCGAATCCCGGAGGAGCATGCCCAGCCCCAGCCGCGCATCGACGTTGCAGGGATTGAGCGCGACGGCCTCTTCATAGGCCTGCTTGGCCTCATTCCAGGCCGCGTACACGTGGAAGCGCCGGCCTTTGAGCGCGGCCGCGCGCGCGTCCCACGGCGAGTAGGTCAGCGCGAGGTCCGTGAAGCGGTCCACCCGACTCAACTCCAAGGCCAGGACCTCCTGCGGAAGATCCTCGTCCGGTCCGCCCCAGCTTCGCGTGTAGGCCAGGCGGGCCCGCACCAGCAGCAGAGAGCCGAGCCCGCGATCGCGGGACGCCAGTTCGTCGCCGCGCCGCCATTCTTCCTCGGCCTCCGCCTCCCGCCCGACGGCGGCGAGCACCGCGGCCCGGTGGACGTGCGCGCCCGGCCTCTCGGGTGCCAGGGCCACCGCCCGCTCGAAGCGGCGGAGGGCCTGCTCCCGATCCCCCCGCGCGGTCGCGACCCGCCCGAGCCCCTCCTCAGCCTCCGCGGACGAGGCGTCCGCCTCGAGCGCCCGCTGAAAGGCCGCCGCGGCCCGCTCGACATTTCGAACGGAGAGGAGAATCGACCCCAGGAGCCAGTCCGCTTCCGCGTTTCGCCCGAGGGTCTCCGACGCCTCGGCCAGGGCCTCCGCACCCCCGGTCGCCCACAGCAGGCGGGCGAGAAAAAGTCGCGGGGCCCAGTCCCGCGGTCGGTGCGCGGCCCACTCGCGCGCGTCCGCGAGGGCGCCCCGGGTGTCGCCGCGCATCCAACGCGCCCGCGCACGGCCTTCGCGCGCCTCCACGTCGCCGGGCTCGCGCGAGAGGGCCTCCCCGTACTCCGACTCGGCTTCAGCGTCAAGGCCGCGCTCGGCCCGAATCCTTCCTCGCACGCGATACGCGTCGGGCAGGCCCGGGTCCTCGGCGACCGAGGCATCCGCGTCGTGCAGCGCCAGGTCGAGCTTCCCCTGCGCGCGCCGAGCCTCCGCCCGCGTGGCGAGGGTCAGCGCCCGTTCGGGCCCCGAGCCCAATCCCTCCAGCGCACGCGTGCAGTCCGTCTCCGCCGCCTCCGCGTCCCCCCGGCGCAGTTGGACCTGCGCCCGGCAAATCCGGGCGTCCACGCGCTCCGGCTCCGCCGCGAGCACGAGCTCCACGTCCTCCATGGCGCCTAGGGTGTTTCCCCTATCCACGCGCACCGCCGCGCGCGCGACCCGGGCCCCGAAGTGTCCCGGCTCCAGCGCCAAAGCGGCATCCAGGTCGACGGACGCCCCTTCCGAGTCGCCGGCCGCCCTGCGCGCGGCCGCGCGCTCGACGAGGAGGGCCGCATGCGGCCGCGTGTGGTCCATGTAGTCGGTGAGCACACGGGCCGCCTCGCCCGGCCGGCTCTGCCGCAGGTGCGCGGCCGCCGCGGCGATCGCGCGCGACCGGTCCTCCCCCTCGCGCCACGCGTGCCGCCAGAGCGCCAGGAGGACGAGCACCGCCAGCGCGGTCCCCGCGCCCGCCCCCGCCCACCGGGGATGCCGGCGCACCCGCCGCGCCAGCCGCGATGCGAAGCCCCGCGGACGCGCCGAGACCGGTTCGCCTCGCACGAAGCGGTCCAGGTCCGCGACAAGCCCCCGCATGTCCGGATACCGGTGTCCCCGCTCCTTGTCCATCGCCTTTTCGATGATCCGCGCGAGGTCCGCGGGCGTGTCCGGCCGGCGGTCGCGCACGGCGGGCGGCTCCACGAAGAGGAGCTTGTTGATCAGCGCGCCGACGTTGTCCTCGTTGAAGGGGGCCGCGCCGGTCACCATCTCGTACAGCGTCGCGCCGAGCGAGTACTGGTCCGTGCGATGGTCGATGTGCCCGGGGTTCCCCTCCGCCTGTTCGGGCGACATGTAGCGCGGCGTCCCCAGCATCTGCGCGGACGCCGTCAGGCTCGGCGCCGTGAGGTCGCGCGCGAGCCCGAAGTCCGTCACGAGCGGCCGGTCTCCCGCCGTGATCAGCACGTTCGCGGGTTTGATGTCCCGATGCACGATGCGTTGGTCGTGCGCGTAGATCAGCGCCTCGCCGACCGCCGCGGCGATGCGCGCGGCGCGAAGGGGCTCGAGCGGCCCTTCCCGGATCAGGAACGCGTCGAGCGGCCGGCCGTCGATCAGCTCCATCGCGTAGAAGTGGTTGCCGTTCGCGCTGCCGGCGTCGTAGACGCGGACGATGCCGGGGTGCGTCAGGCGGCCCGCCGCAGCGGCCTCGCGGCGAAAGCGTTCCAGGCCCTCGCCGTCCATGCCCTCGGTCCGGATCACCTTCAGGGCGACGCGGCGGCCGAGCGTCTGTTGGATGGCCTCGTAGACGATCCCCATCCCGCCGCGACCCAGCTCGCCGACGAGCAGGTACTCGCCGAGCACCCTTGGCTGGGTCGGGCTGGGCCGATACGGCTCGGGGGCCGGGGGCGGTGCCGCGGGCCGCGGCGAGGCGGCGGAGGTCTCTTCGACGCGCGCCTGGGCCAGTCTCGCCGCCCGGGCGAATTCCTCGGGCGCGATGACGGTGATCGCCGAAGGCACGTCGCAACCGGGAACGGGGGCGGGGGGTGCGCCGGGGCCGAGGACAAGCGTGCGATCCGCGGCGAGCGTGCCTGTGCCCGGTTCCACGGAGGCGGGGGCGACTGCGGAGCGTGAGGCGCCGGGCGTGTCCCGGAAGGGCAGCAGGCCCTCGGGTGCGCATTCGGTGGTGGGAAGCGGTCCGGCCCCCGGGGGCGCGTCCAGTTGTTCCGAAGTGACGGAGGTCGCGAGCGCGCGCAACTCCGCAACTTGGGCACGCGACAGTCTGCCCCTTGCGCAGGCCAGTTCGAGCAGCTCGATCGGAGTTGCGAGCCCGTGGTCCGAGGCGATCCGCAGCGAGAGTCGGGCCAGTTCCTCGACCTCTTCGCCGCTCAACCACCCGCGCCGGACGGCCTCCTCCGCGAGCGCCTTCCCCTCCGGCTCCGTCACGATGCGCACGCTAACCCCAGCACGGCCTCCTCGAGGATCGCGCCCAGGGTCTCGATCGTGGCCCGTCCCTCGTCCGCGCCGGCCGCGGCCGGATCGCCGAAGTAGGCCCTGGGGCCGCCCGCCTCCTCGAAGGTCGATTTGCCGTCGCGGATCGCGCGCGAAAGGGACGCGGGGTTCGGCGGGAGGGCGGTGCGAAGCCCCTCCCGCACCAGCTCCGGTCGGGCGGCGAGCACGATGGAGCTTTCGAACCTGCCGGCGTGACAGGCGCCGCTCCGGAATTCCTCCGTCAGGCGCAAGGACCAGGGTTTTCTCGTGAGGTCGGGGAACGCGACGGCGATCCGCCCCTCGGCCCGGATCGCCTCGACCGCGGCGGCGAGCGAAGCGAGATGGCCGGGGTCCAGGTGCGCGTTCGCGAGCCCGAGTCGGCGCACGCCCTGGTCCGCGAGTGCCCGGGCGACGTCGACGACGAGCGCGGTCGCGGTTTCCGGGCGGATTGAGAGGGTGCCGGGAAAGCCGGCGGCGAAACGCGCCACGCTATACGCGAGCGCGGGGAGAACGAGTGCCGGGTGGCCGCGGGCGGCGAGCCGCTCGGCGGCCGCGTGCGCCATGGCCTCTCCGATGAGGACATCGGTCGCAAGCGGCAGGTGGGGGCCGTGCGCCTCCGTGGCCCCCACCGGGAGGAGCAGGACCGTGCGTGCGAGGTCCAGCGCACGGACCTCTTCCCAGGTCATGTCGCATAGGTTGTACGCCATCATGTCGGGCGATTATAATGGGCGGCCGACCGCGG
Organism: Planctomycetota bacterium; assembly: GCA_016197205.1. Lineage (GTDB taxonomy): Bacteria > Planctomycetota > MHYJ01 > WSZJ01 > JACPWG01 > JACPWG01. The sequence continues at coordinate 64,108 of JACPWG010000023.1, read as the reverse complement.
GGCAAGCGGACGTGTGGGAAATCCGCCGGCCGCGCGGCGGCTCCAGCCGAGGGATGACGCATGCCGTTCGAACCGCCCGAAGAGTTCAACATCGCCGACTACTACCTCGATGCGCGCATACGCGAAGGGCGAGGGGACCGCATCGCCCTTGTCTGCGGCGACCGCCGGCTGACCTATCGTGAGGTCCAGTCCCTGGCCAACCGGTTCGGCAACGTGCTGCGGGGCCTGGGCGCGAACGAAGAGGAGCGCATCCTCGTCGCCCTCCCGGACGGGCCCGAGTTCGTGGGCGCGCTCTTCGGCATCCTGAAGCTCGGGGCGGTGGTGGTGATGGTGAACCCCGGGCTCCGGCCGGAAGAGATCGCGTACTTCTACGAATACACGCGTGCGCGGATCGCGATCGTCCACGCGGAGACGATGGAGGCGTTCGCGGAGGCCGCCAAAGGGGCGCGGCGCCTGCGCCGGCTGCTGGTCGTGGGCGGGGTGGGAACCGGCGGCGTGAGCGGCGACGGCGCCGGCGCCGCCGGCGGGACGCACGCCTCCTTTGCGGCCGAAGCCGCGCGCGTGGGGGACACCCTGGAGAACGCCCCGACCCACCGGGACGACGCCGCGATCTGGCTTTTCTCGGGCGGGACCACGGGGCGGCCCAAGGCAGTCTTACAAACGCATGCGTCGTTCGCGAACACCACGGAGCTGTATGCCAAGGGCGTGCTCGACTACCGGGAGACCGACGTCACGCTCTCCGTGCCCAAGCTCTTCTTCGGGTACGCGACCGGGTCGAATCTTTTTTTTCCGTTCGCGGTCGGGGGGACGTCTGTGCTGTTTCCGGAGCGGTGTACCGCGGACGCGCTCTTCGGGCAGATTGCGGCACACCGGCCGACGATTCTGATCAACGTGCCGACGATGGTGAACCAAATGGTGAGCCACCCGGAGGCGGCGCGGCAGGACCTTTCGTGCCTGCGGCTGGCGACGTCGGCGGGAGAGGCGCTGCCGCCGGAGCTGTACGACCGGTGGAAGGCGGCGTTCGGCGTGGAGCTCCTGGACGGCCTCGGGACCGCGGAGATGTGGCATGTCTTCCTGACCAACCGCCTGGGAGACGTGCGTCCGGGCACGCTGGGGCGCGCGGTGCCGGGCTTCGACGTGCGGGTGTGCGACGACGACGGCGGCGAATTGCCGGCCGGGGAGGTCGGGGCGCTGTGGGTGCGGGGTCGGTCGCGGGCGATCGGCTACTGGCAGCAGATGGAGCGGACGGCCGCGGCCTTCCGCGGGGAGTGGTACGTCACCGGGGACATGGTGAGCCGGGACGCGGAGGGCTACTTCACCTACGCGGGCCGCGGGGACGACCTGCTCAAGGTGGGGGGAAAATGGGTGGCGCCGGCGGAGGTGGAGAACTGCCTGCTCGGGCACCCCTCGGTGCGGGAGTGCGCGGTGGTGGGCGTGCCGGACGAGAACGGGCTCACGAAGCCGCACGCCTTCGTCGTGGCGCGCGAACTGCCGGCGGCGCCGGGCCTGCCGGAGGAGCTGCAGGCGTACGTGAAGGCGCACCTGGATCCGTACAAGTACCCGAGGAAGGTGATCCTGCTGGACACGCTACCGCGAACGCACCTGGGCAAGGTCGATCGTGCGGGGCTGCGGCGGCGCTGACGCGGGCGCGGGCCGGGTGGGGCAGCCCTATCAAGGTGGGAAGAACCATGCTTCCCTTGAGAAACGTGGCCTCGGATGCCCGAGCGGCGGAGGTCGTGCACTTCCCGGTGTTTTTCTCACCCGACCACGAGCCCTTGTGGTGCAGGGCTTCCGCCCTGCACCGACGGGGCGACCAGGTTGAGTAACGCCGAGCCCGTTGGGTGCGGGGCTGGCAACGGGAGAAAGCGGGGGGTGCTGCTGACGATCCGTGCGTGAGCGGGTGCAGGGCGGTAGCCCTGCACCACAAAGTGGACTCACAATGCGTGGTCAAGTGAATAGGCAGCTTGCGGGCGGATACCCGGAGGGGGCAGCCATCTTGAAAGGGCTGGCCGGAAGGAGTTTCCGCTGGCGTCCACCCGCGCAGACGTTGACGATGACGTTGCGACCCAAAGCCGCACTTTGCTAGAATGGAGGCGCCAGAGTTGCGGCTTCGCCCGCCTCCCGCCGTGGATGGACACACTCGTGCCTTCCCCATTTCCCGGCATGGACCCGTATCTCGAAGATCCAGCTCGCTGGACCGGCGTCCAACAGAGCATGATCACCTACCTGTGCGACGCGCTCCAGCCTCTCCTCGGCAACCGCTACGTGGCGGAGATGGGGGAGCGCGTTTACGTCGGGTCCTTCGAGCATGTGGTCTACCCTGACGTGGCCGTGGTCGAGACGAGCGAGCGCGGCCGCCCCGGCCCCGCTACCGCGGTGGGCGCCGATGAGCCGATGGTCCTCACGCTGGAGGACACCGAGGCACGGGAGGTGTACCTGGAGATCCTCGACATCCAGGCCGGCAATCGCGTCGTGACGGCAATCGAGATCCTCTCACCGTCCAACAAGGATCGCGGCAACCCCGGCTACGAGCTCTACCGGCGGAAGCAGGACGAGATCCTCCGCAGCCGGTCCCACCTCGTGGAGATCGACTTGCTACGCGACGGAGAGCACACGGCGGCCTGTCCCCGGGGCGCGGTCGGTCTACGCGGGCCCTACCACTACCTCATCGCAATCTCGCGCTCAGACAACCGAAGACGCCGCGAAGTGTATCCCATCCCGCTCCGCTCCCGGCTGCCGCGTATTCCCATCCCGCTCGTCCCTCCGGACCCGCCCGTCGTGATCGATGTCCAGTCCATCCTCGCCCACGCCTATGACAACGGCGCCTACACGCGCCGGATCGATTACAGCCGCGCCCCGGTCCCGCCGCTGCCGGAGGCGGAGCGGGTGTGGGCCCGGGAGCGCGCGTCATCACGGTAGCGGTGCGGCGTAGCCGCTGGAGGTAACTTCCGCCCAAGGACCCGACAGCTTCAGCTTGCCGATCCACGCCTGGAGGTACGCTGTGTCGAGGTTCGCTCCCTGGATGCGCCACAAGGCCCGAGCGTCCGCCAAGTCAATCGGTCGACCCGCCCTCAGCTTGAGAAGGATCAGATCCTCGCAGGAGGCGACCCAGGCCTCCAGCGAGTTGATCCGATGGAGACGGCGACGCGCGAGGACGGCCGCATGGAATTCCCCCTCGGCGAGGATCAGGTCGACCCGGACGGAAACGCCCTGCTCTCGCAACGGATAGTAGAAGTGGAGCACGAGCTTGTCCTCGAGGCGGCGACGGTCGGCGCGTTCGAGATGTGCGAACCCCTGCTCGCGAAGTGCCGCGGTGAGGTCCCGCGCCGCCTCCTTCCACTCCGCGACGCCGGCGAGGAGAAGCAAGTCGGCGTCCAGCGTGGCACGCACATGACCCCAGGCGGGGAGCGCGAGGCCGCCGATCAGGCAGGATGGCCAACGGGAGGCGGCGAGGGCGTGGAGCGCCGCCTCCAGGGCCGACAGGGCCGCCTGGGAGCTCATCTCTTGACTTTCTCTTCCGGTGGGTCGGTGAGCATCCGCCGCAGTGCCTCGTCTCGCGACTCGTTTTCCAGGACAAGTCCACGGCCGAAGGCCGCGAGCTTGGCCTGCGCGACGTCCGGCGGATCCGAGGGATGCGGGAGCGCCATGCTCCAAGCCAGGTCCATCCACTCGACCCAAACCCGGTAGAACGCGGCGCTGTCGGGGACAGCCCTCTCACGGATCGTATCGCCGGCCATTGCCGTGTCTCCACAGGTCGACCTGCAACCGAAAAGGTCCATCCTCGCTCGCAATCCCACCGCTCCTCCACGCACGCGCCGGCCCGGAGCATGGCGCAAAGCGCCCGCGCAAAAATAACTGTGCAGACTCAGACCTCGCGGCTCCTGGGGGCGCGGCCCTCTGGGCCGCGCTGCGCGGGCCGGAGGCCCGCGCCCCCAGGCATCGGTCGATCCACGAAAATGTAAAGTGATTCTTGCGCGGGCGCAAACTGCCGTCGCGGTTGCGCAAGACCGAACGCGTATGCTCGCTTCGTGGGCACGGCACCGCCGTGCCCCTACCCAAACCTCGCCGATCGGCAAGTGCAATCCGGATTTGGACTGTGCCCGGCTACGAACCCGGTTTGGACCCTTGCCCGGAACTCGCGCACGGCGCCCTGCGCGCGCGCGGGCGCCCTCGGGGGAACCGGCGGAGACAGGGACCGGGACAAGGCCTTTCCTCCAAGCGAACGTCGGCCATTCTATCCCCGCGGCAGAGGCACCGCAAGCCGGAAGCTCTTGCGGAGAATTCCGCCGCGGAGCCGCGCGCGCCCTCGCGGCCCGGGTCGGCGCGGGCCGACCCGGGCCGTCGAGAGCAACGCCCGCAGGGTCAACCCGCGGTGGAGCCGCCCACCTCCTGCACGACCCCGGTCCACACGGCCGGCGCTTCTCCGGGGCGACCCGCGGGACGACCACGCCGGCCGGTCCGAGCGGGGGCAGCCTTTTCCGCGCCGCGCCGCGCGGACCTTCCTCCTCGCGTCCCCACGACGGGCTTCGCCGGCGATGCGGCCGGGGCTGCGGCTGACTCCGTCGGCGACGACGTCGCCGAGGTTTTCGAGGTCGGGCGACCGCGCTTCCGCGCCGCGGGCTTGCCAGGCGCGAGCGGCTCTCTCCCGTCCGCCTTCGATTCCGCCTCCGCGCTCGCCGCCCCGGCGGCGCTCACCGCGTCCACCCCCGTCCCCTCCGCCATCTCGAGCCCGAACATCTCCCCGAGGCCCGAGTCGTCCAGCACCTTCCCAGCGGCCGGACCCCGCTTCGAAAGCGGCAGGCCCTTCCCGACCTTCGTAAGCAGGTCCGTCTCCGTGACCTTGCGCAGCCGGAAGAGCAGCTCGGGCCGTTCGTCGAGCCGCGCGCCCACGCCGTAGAGCACCGCCGCCACGTGTTTGCACATCGAGGCCCAGTCCGGACACGAGCACTCGAACTTGATCTCCGCCGGCGCCGGGAAAAGCCCCGCCTTCTGCTGACAGAGGCGCTCCATCACGCCCTTCGCGAACCGGCCCTGCAACAGCTCCACGACCGAGTCGATCGCGCCGGTGCAGTCCTTGCAGATCGCGGCCCAGCGCGCCTTCGGGACCTCGCTTACCTTCACGTGGACGCGGTACAGCTCCGAGCCGCTCACGTACGCCTTCACGTCGCCGGGCTCGATCTGCAGGTCGACGACCGAGCCGTTGCGCACGTACGTCCGGCCGCGCGGCAGCCGGTTGGAAAAGTCGCTGTAGCCCTCCAGATTGTCGCACCATGACTTACCCCAGAAGGTGCTCGCGATCGTGCGCCCCTCGATTTTCACGGGCGAGACCGGCTGCCCCTTCTTGCGCAGCTTTTCCATCTTCCGAAGCGCGTTCGCCCTCCGCACCGCGACCGGGACGTAGGGCCTCCATTGATAGAACATGTCCTCAAGCCTCCGCAACGGCGGCGCGAAGATCCAGCGCGACGAGCTTGAGCAGCTCGTCGTCCTTCATCTCGGTCAGGAGCAGCTCCGCACCGCCTTCGAGGAGGTCCCTCGAGAGCTGCCGCTTCGATTCGATGAGCCGGTCGATCCGCTCCTCGACCGTCCCTCGACATACGAATTTGTGAACGAGCACGTTTTTCGTCTGGCCGATGCGAAACGCCCGATCCGTGGCCTGGTTCTCGACCGCGGGGTTCCACCACCGGTCGAAGTGCACGACGTGGGACGCCGCGGTCAGGTTGAGACCCGAGCCGCCGGCCTTCAGCGAAAGCACAAAAAAAGGCACCGACTCGTCCTCCTGGAAACGCCGGACCCGGTCCTTGCGTTCCCGAATCGGGGTCTGGCCATGCAGCACGAGTCCGGGCCGGCCGAAGACGCCGCCGAGAAATTCCGCGAGCGGGCCGGCGACCTCGCGGAATTGCGTGAACACGAGCGCCTTCTCCTGCTTGGCGGCGATCACCTCGCAGATTTCGCGCAGCCGTGCGAACTTTCCGCTGTCGGCCTCGGCCCAGCCGCCGTCCCCCAGCCACTGCGACGGGTGGTTGCAGAGCTGCTTGAAGCGCATGAGAAACGCCAAGACGACGCCCCGCCGCTCGATGCCGTCCGCGTCCTTCAGCCGCCCTTCCAGGTCATCCACCGCTTGCTGGTACAGCGCCGCCTGCTTGCGCGTGAGCGGGCAGAAGGCCGCGACCTCGGTCTTGTCCGGGAGGTCGGCGATCACGGTCCGGTCGGTCTTCAGCCGACGCAGGATGTACGGCCGCACCAGCTCGCGAAGCGGACCGTACGGGTTGTGCGGCCGATCGGCGAGGCGCTTGACGAAGGCCGCGAATTCCTTCGCCGAGCCGAGCAGGCCGGGGTTCACGCAATCAAAGATCGACCACAGGTCGGAGAGCCGGTTCTCGACGGGCGTCCCGGTCAGCGCGATCCGCGCGCCGGCCACGAGCGCCTTCGCGGCCCGGGTCTGCTTCGCGTCCGGGTTCTTGATCGCCTGGGCCTCGTCGAGGATCGCCAGCCGCCAGCGGGTCTTCGCCAGCCAGGGCACGCGCAGGAGCGAGCCGTAGGTCGTGATCACGAGGTCGACCGACTCGAGGCGCCGCGGCTCGAGCGACTTCAGCTCCGCCGCGGGGAGCTCCGAGGCATGGGCCACGAAGGCCTTGAGCCCCGGCGCGAAGCGCGCCAGCTCGGCCATCCAGTTCGCCAGGAGCGACGCCGGCGCGACCAGGACGCTCGGGCCGCGGCGCGCAGCGGTGCCGGCACCGGCGCCGCTCTCTGCCTTCAGGACGAGGAGCAGGGCGATCACCTGGATCGTCTTGCCGAGGCCCATGTCGTCGGCGAGGCAGGCGCCGAAGCCGAGCCGCGCGAGCAGATAGAGCCAGCGCAGCCCCACTTCCTGGTAAGGGCGGAGCGTGGCCTGCAACGCTTCGCCCGGGTGGATCCTCGCCAGCCCGTCCGGGGTGCGCAGGCCCTTCAGCGTCTCGGAGAGCCAGGGCCCCGCCGCGACGCTCGACCAGTCGGCGTCGGCAGGGCCGGCCTCGCCCGTCGCGCCGAGGTCTCCCGCGACGTTGGCGCCGGCAACCAGGCGCATCGCGTCGGCGAAGGTCAGCCCCGTGCGCGCGGCGGCGCGTTCGGCTTTGCGAAATTGCTCCAGCATGCGTCGGAGCTTCTCGCGGTCCACCTCCACCCAACGACCGCGCAGGAGCGCGAGCCCGTCCGCGCCGGCAAGGAGGTGTTCCAGCTCTTCCGCCGAAAGCGACTCCCCCTCGAGCGTGACGTCCAGGCGAAAATCCAGCAGGGCGTCGGTGCCGATGCCCGACGGCGCGGCGGTGCCGATCGTCGCGCGCACCTGCGGGCGCGGCGGACGATTCATCCGCCACGCGGCCGGGGAGCGTACGACCACGCCGGCCGACTCGAGCGCCGGCAGGTCCTTCAGGAAACGCACGGCGTCCGCCGGCGTCCACCGCAGCGGGTGAAAAATTTCTCCCGACTCGACCATCGACCGGAGCCAGGCGCATTTTTCGGCGGCGCGCTGCACGGGGAGAAGGAGCGAGAGCAGTCGCTCTTTGTTCGCGGCGCCCGCGTACTCGCGCAGGGCCTGGCCCAGCGGCAGATGCTGCGCCTTTGCCTGGGCGGAGAGTCGAGGCGTGTAGGTCGCAAGGAAGGCGAACGGGGACTCGGGGTCCTTCCGGTTTTCCGCCAGGTTGAAGTGGACGCGGCCCACGAGGTTCCAGGCGGCGTTTCGGCCCTTCAGGAAGTCCTGGACCGAGTCCCGCGCTTCCGCGAGTTCGGCACGGAGGGCGGCGTCGAGCGCGTCCCAGAGCGAGCCGAGGACCGCCGGCGAGAGGTACTCCCCGCCGGTCATGGGGGGCGCGGAAAGGGCGAGCGACTCCAACTCGGCGGGAGGCGGGGGCGCGACCGCGACGGGGCCGCCGCGCTCGTCGGCCTCGGGTCGAGAGCACAGGGCTGTGACGTAGCGGGCGCCGAGGTCCCGCCAGTAGGCGAGGACGGGCGGCAGCGGCGTGCCGACCTCGGCGGCCCCGAGCTGGAGGAGGCCGTGGCCCGGGCCGCGGACGAAGGCCTGGCGCAGGCGGGCTGCGAGCCGCGGGTCGAGCGGGGGCGCGTCGTCGTCGGCCTTCGCGAGGGTCAGCCGGCCCGCAGGCGTCAATTGAAGCGCGAGGGCCTCTTCGGCCACGGGGGCGGCGAGTTCCACGGGGACGCCTGAAACGGAGTGAAGGAGCGGGTCGAGCACAGGGCTTCATCGGGCAGGCGTGCGCGGGCACGATCGCCTGACCCCGGAGACACGGAGTCACGGAGGACGCACGGAGAGAGCAGAAGCTTTGCGAAAATGGTTCATGAAGCCTCCGTGTCTCGGTCTCTCCCTGGTGAAGGGCGCGCCTTTTTTACCGGAAGCCGTGAAAAAGTCAAGGCGAATCGGGATTTGTCGCCGGGGTTGCGAGGGAGGTCGGTGTTATGGTAGGATCGCCTCGACTTGTGGTTGGCAATTTTCGGGAACGCCCAGCGCCGCATGGATGGGCTTGGTATCGGCGCACGAAAGGATGTCGGACGCAAAGCTGCGGCAAGCGATCGCGCTCGAGGCCGCCCGCCTGATGTACGAACGGGTCGAGTCGGAATACTACACCGCCAAGCGCAAGGCCGCCAAGCGCCTGTGCCGGGACTCGGTGAAGCCCCGGGACCTCCCCTCCAACGCCGAGATCCGCGAACAGGTCCAGCTCTTCGCACGCCTGCACGAGGGGGAGCAGCGCACGGAAAACCTGCGCGAGATGCGACTCGCGGCCCTCCAGCTCATGCGCCTTCTCCTCCCCTTCAAGCCCCGCCTCATCGGCAGCGTGATGACCGGCCACGTCCGCAAGGGCTCGGACATCGACATCCACGTCTTCACCGACGCCGTCAGCCTCGTCACCGATCTCCTGGAACGCGAAGGGTTCCAGTTCGAGGTCGAACGGAAAGAAGTCTTGAAGCATGACGTGCAGCGCGTCTTCACGCACGTCCACATTCACGATCGCTTCCCGTTCGAACTGACCGTCTACGCCGAGGACAAGGCCCACTACGTTTTCAAGAGTTCGATTACCGGCAAGGGGATCGAGCGGGCCTCGGTGCGCGAGTTGGAAGAGCTGCTCGTGCGCGAGTACCCCGACCTCGACCCGAAGGCGAACGACGGAGTGGACGACGCGGCCGCGCGCGTGGACCCGTACCTGCTCTACCGGATGCTGCTGCTCCCGCTGGAGGAGGTCCGGCAGTCCTTCCACCGCCACCCGGAAGGGGACGCGCTCTACCACTCCCTCCAGGTCTTCGAGCTGGCCCGCAACGAGCGGCCGTATGACGAGGAGTTCCTGCTCGCGGCCCTGCTGCATGACGTCGGGAAGGCGCTCGGGCCCGGGGACCACGTGGAGGCGGGGCTGGCCGCGCTCGAGGGGATCATCACGGACCGGACGCGCTTCCTGATCGCCCACCACATGGACGCGCTGGAGTATCGGCGTGGCGGGCTGCCGGATCGCGTGCGCCAGGAGCTGCGGGCGTCGCCGGACTTCGAGGACCTGATGCTCCTGCGCGACTGCGACGATGGCGGTCGCGTTGCCGGGGCGGTGGTCGGGACGGTGGACGAGGCGCTCGAGTATTTGCGGGAGTTGGCGAGGGAGAACGAAGGCTGAGGAGCCGGGCGCCTATTTCCGGCGTGGTTCAAATCCGAGTCGCACTTCGCGACCGGCCGGTCTCGGCGGGGGGCACGGCAACGCCGTGCCCCTATGCGGTCGCGACCGCATCGTGGGCGGGCAACCGAGGCGTGGTTCAAGTTCGGGCACTACTTCGCAACTGCCCGATCTCGGTAGGGGCACGGCGTTGCCGTGCCCGCGAGGCGAGACCCCGCGCTCGGCCTTCCACAAGGGCAACGGCGGTTCCGAACCATGCCCTACTTCCCGCCCTTGTCGGTCGTCAAGCGGCGCTTCACCCACTCGACCTGCTTCGCCCACTTCGGGTCGTCCCCCGCGGCTTTCAGGAAGTCGCGCCACTCACCGACCGCCTGTTCCTCGGAAAGTGGATGGAAATTTCGACGAGCGTTGCGCCGCAGCGCGGAGCGAAGTGAAGGATCCAAACCAAGCGTAGCGACCGCTTTTCTCGACAGGGCACTGGCTCGCCCACGACACGGTCCGAGGGCCGGTTGAGAAGGTTGGGCGTCCGTCCTTGCTTGGATCCTTCGCTTCGCGCTGCGGCGCTCCGCTCAGGATGACATGTCGGGATGACGGGTTCACCGAACGCGTACTCCGCTACAGCGGCGGACCCTTGGAATTATCCTAGACGGGACACTAGGTCTGTCGGCGAGTTGCGGGCAAGGCTTCGGTTCTACCCCCTCCCAAGTGATTCCCACGCGGGTGGACTCTTGAGGGGCCTCGGGACTATCGAAGACCAAGCCTGCCCAGGCGAAAGTCGACCGTAAGGCGCCAACCCTGCAGAAAATCCAGACCGAGAAGACCGTCGACTCCGGCACTCGTGGGAAGGGTATGGGCCAGGATCGGGAACCTGCCCCGGGCCTTTCCGAGTGCGCGAATTCGATCCAGAGTCACACGCGGGGCGAACTCGATCCCACTCCCGGTCGTAACCTGCACGCGGTCGTTCGATGCGCCTGGATCGTATCCGAGCGCTACCAGAGGCCCAGCATTGATCAGGGACGAGGTGGCTCCCGTGTCCAACGCCAACCGGAGCAACGCACGGCCATGGACGCCGACGACCTCCGTCCGAACGACGATCAATCCCTGGCCCGGGCGGAACGAGCGTGTCATAGTACGATCGCCGTGTCCTTGGGGAGCTTGCCGGTAAAGAGCAGGGCGAAACTCTTCGGCCGGAGCGCCGCCGCCCGGCGGTAGACATCGTCTCGATCCTTACTGTGGAACGCCACTCTGCCTCGGACGATCTCCAAGTCCGCATCCGTAACGGGGTCGATCACGAGTACCCACTCGGAGCGGAAGCGGGCTTGGATCCGGGCGAAACTCAAGACCTTTTCCATGCTTTGCCCTAGAATGAACGGGACCTCGAAATCCACCGCTACTCTACCTGCCTCGGCTCCCAGGGTCAAGCGGCAAGAAGACCGTGAGCTGAGTGGCTGTTCACGCCCTCTCGGCCCTCCCGCCGCACGCGGGTAGTGCGGCATTCCCATGTCGGCGAGCCAGAGCCGCGCCCAATTCGGTATGCACGAACGGGAGCCGCGCACGGAAAACCTGCGCGAGATGCGACTCGCGGCCCTGCTGCACGACGTCGGGAAGGCGCTCGGGCCCGGGGACCACGTGGAGGCGGGACTGGCCGCGCTCGAGGGGATCCTCACGGACCGGACGCGCTTCCTGATCGCCCACCACATGGATGCGCTGGAGTATCGGCGCGGCGGGCTGCCCGACCGCGTGCGCCAGGAGCTGCGGGCGTCGCCGGACTTCGACGACCTGATGCTCCTGCGCGACTGCGACGATGGCGGTCGCGTTGCCGGGGCGGTGGTCGGGACGGTGGACGGGACGGTGGATGAGGCGCTCGAGTATTTGCGGGAGTTGGCACGGGAGAACGAAGGCTGAGGAGCCGTGCGCCGATTTCCGGCGTGGTGCAAATCCGAGTCGCGCGTCGCGACCGGCCGGTCTCCGCGGGGGCACGGCAACGCCGTGCCCCTATGCGGTCGCGACCGCGTCGTGCGCGGGCAACCGAGACGTGGCTCAAGTCCGGGCAGTACTTCGCGCCTGCCCGGTCTTGGTAGGGGCACGGCGTTGCCGTGCCCGCGAAGCGAGATTCCGCGCTCAGCCTTGCACAAGGGCACCGGCGGTTCCGAACCATGCCCTACTTCCCGCCCTTGTCGGTCGTCAAGCGGCGCTTCACCCACTCGACCTGCTTCGCCCACCTCGGGTCGTCCCCCGCTGCTTTCAGAAAGTCCCGCCACTCACCGACCGCCTGTTCGTCCCGGCCTTGCTTCGACAGCGCGAGCCCCAGGTAGAAGCGGGCGTCCACCGTGGCGGGGGTGAGACGCAGGGCCTCCGAGAATTCGTCGGCGGCCTCCCGCGCGCGCCCCTGCTTCATGAGCAGCAAGCCGTAGTTCTGGTGGGGCGCGCCGTCCGCGGTCAAAAGCCCGATCGACCGACGATAAGCGTCCTCCGCCTCGTCCAGTTTTCCCAGCTCTTCCACGGCCATCCCCAGCTCGTTCCAGGCGTCGCCGAGCAGCGGGTCCAGCGTGACGGCCCGTCGCAGCCACGTGGCCGCCTCCTCCGGCTGCTTCTTCCCCAGGAGCACCACGCCCAGTCGCCCGGCGGCCGGCGCGGACTCGGGATCCAGCTCCGTGGCGCGACGAAGACTGCGCTCCGCATCGTCCACTTTCCCCTCGTCCAGGTCGATCTCCCCGAGTCGGAAATACACTTCACCGAGCGTGTGCGCCCCGGGGAGCGCCACCTCCATCGCCTTGGCCAGGCTCGCCCGCGCGTCGGCGATTTTTCCCTGTTCGCGGAGCACGTTCGCGGCGGCGATCCACGGCAGCTCCCGATCGTTCTTGCCCCGTCCCTGCACGCGACGCAGGCGCACGAGCGCTTCGTCGTAGCGTCTATGGTCGAAGTCGATCGCCGCCAGGTTCACCTCGGCGATCACGTCGTCGGGGTCCAGGGCCGCCGCCCTTTCATAGAGCGGGATCGCCTTCGCCTCCTGGCCTCGACCGTACCACTCCCGGCCCAGGTTGATGAGGGCGCTCGGATTGTCCGGCGCCCGCTCGAGCATGGTCGTGTACAGGCTGAGGCCGTCCCGCCAGACTCCCGCCTCCTGGATTGCCAGGAGCAGATAGACGACGACCAGGACGACTTCCGCGACGAGCGCTGCCGGGAAGCTCTTCGCGCGTACCGCGGCGAGGCCCGCCGCCACGGCGAGACAATAGCCGACCGACGGGAAATACAGGTAGCGTTGCGCTCCGATCGCCCAGATCGGGAAGACGAGGTTGCTCACCGTCAGGATGGAGACGTAGGCGAGCGCGATGCCGAACGCGAGCACGGAGCGTCGCAGGCAGAGAAGCGCGAACGCGGCGACGGCCCCGCCGAGCACAAGCCCCAGCTCGAGCCAGGCCAGGACGTCGCCCGGCGAGGCGTCCGGGAGGGACGGCCGGGCGTAGTCGCAGGAGAGGTTCGCGCCGAGGAGGAGCCCGGGCAGATAGTGCCTCACGAAGAAGCTCCCGGTCGACAGCGCCGCCACGAGCCCGGAGCGTCCTTCGAAGTACGTGCGGTGGCCGCCCATGCCGGCGCCCAGGCTTCCGAGCGCGTTGTAGCGCAGGAGGACGCAGAGGCCTAGCGGGAGCACAAAGAGCGCGCACCGGCCGATCGCAGTCAGCGCGCTCCGCCGGTCACGGAGCCGGCCGAGAAAGACGTCGGTGAGCAGGAGGGCGCCCGGGAGCGTCACCGCCTGCTCCTTCGAGAGGAGCGCGAACACATAGGCCGCGAGCGCGCCGCAGAGCCCCGCGGTCCCGCCCCGCAGCCACGAGAGCCAGCCCAGCAGGTAGAAGCAGAGTGCGAGGAGCTCGTCGAGCTGCGCAATGTTGGCGACGGGTTCCCCGTGCACCGGGTGGACCGCGAAGAGCAGGGCCGCCGTGAAGGCCACCCTGGGGGCCTCCAGGAGCCGGCGGGCGACGCCGAACACGAGTAGGGTGTTCACCGTATGGACGAGCACATTGAGCGCGTGGAAGCCGGCGGGCGCGAGGCCGAAGAGGTCGTACTCGCGGGCGAAGACCCATAGCGCAAGCGGGCGGTAGCCTTCGCCGTGGGGATACGGCTTTCCGAGGGCTTCGAGGAAAGACAGTCCGTGCTTGAGGGTGTGGTTTCGAACGATGACGATGAGGTCGTCCCAGAGGAACTCTCCGCGGAGGGCGACGGCCCAGGCGACGAGGGAGGAGGCGACGAGAATGACGACGGCCGCCCGGGTGGGAAGAGCGCGCTCGGAGGAGGCGCCGGGGGCGGAGGGGGGCGAGGGGGAAGGAGTGGAAGAGGATTCGCTCATGCCTGAACCCGAGTTGGAAACCGGGCGAGTGCTGGCGTTTCACCTGGAGGTCGGATGCTAGCAACCGGCCCGGGAGCGGTCAAGCGGAATGCTTGGGACGAGGGGCGCAGCCTCGTGCTAGGTCTCCGAAGCCCGCGCGCAAATCTCAAATCTCCATTCTCCATTCCGCGCCCCCTCACTTCGGCGTCGCGGGCTCCGGGTCGGGCGCCTCGCCGCTCGGGTAATAGGCGCGGACCTGGTCGGCGGGAAACGAGTGGAGCTGGCCCGCCTCGTCCGTGAGAAGGACGTCGAGGGTGACGGGATGGAGAGTGACCTTCGAGCCCTGGTGGACCGTGCCGTCCCGGAGGACCAGCGTGAGGGGTGCGGGTCGGCCGGCCGCGGCGTCGCCGCCCGGGCGCGGGTTGGCGGGGTCGAGTCCGGGGTCCGGGTGGGTGAGGTTGTAGTAGCGGACCAGGGCCGCGATGGCCACGCCGAGGACGAGCAGGAGGGCGCCGAGCGCGGCCACCACGATGCGCCTGCGGCGGTGGCCGACGCGGGAGGTTTCGAGCCGCGCTTCGATGCGGACCGTTTCGCGCGCGACGAAGGTCTGGATGCGGTTGGAGAGCTCGGCGTCCGGCGGCGGCACGTGGACGCACTCCAGGTCGGTGAGCAGGGCGGCGGCCGATTCGTAGCGGCGCGCCGGGTCCTTCTCCAGGCACTTGTGGACGATCGAGCGCAAGAGTTCCGGCAGGCCCGGGTCGATCGTCTCCAGGGGCGGCGGCGCCTCCGAGACGTGCTTCTGGAGCAGGGCGAGGGGCGCATGCGCCACGAACGGGAGGCGGCCGGTGACGACCTCGTAGGCGAGCACGCCGAAGGAGTAGACGTCGCTCCGCTCGTCGGGGTCCTTCCCCTGCACCATCTCGGGGGGCATGTAGGCCGGCGTGCCGATGAGCGCGCCGGTGAGCGTGAGCCGCGTGAGGTCGACCGCGCGCGCGACGCCGAAGTCGGTGATTTTCACGGCGTCGCGGGCGGTGAGGAGGACGTTCGAGGGCTTGAGGTCGCGATGGACGACCCCGCACCGGTGCGCGGCGTCGAGCCCGGTCGCGAGCTGGCGAAAGACGAGGACCGCGCGCCCCGCGTCGAAGCGTCCGACCTGGCGCAAGACCTCGGCGAGGCTCTTGCCGGGGACGAACTCCATCGGGAAATAGTGGACCTCGCCGTCGCGGGCCAGCGGGCCGAGGGCGCGGACGATGTGCGAGTGATCGAGGCGCGAGACGATCTCCACTTCCTGGGAGAAACGGGCGAGCGCGTCCGGGTCCGGGGCGATGGCGGCGGAAAGCGTCTTGACGGCGACGGGCACGCCGTCCTCGCCGCGGGCAAGGTAGACCGTGCCCATCCCCCCCTTCCCGAGGACGTCCACCACCGTGTAGGGGCCGATCTTTTTTTCGCCCATCACCGACACCCGGCGTTCCTCATGCCTCGTCGCCTGCGCTCTCGCCGGCGCCTCCCCCCCCGACGCCGTATTCCTTCACCCGCGCATGGAGGGTCTTTCGGTCGATGCCGAGGAGGCGCGCGGCCTCTTTCTTGTTCCCGCCGGTCATCCGGAGCACCCGCAGGATCTGCCGGCGCTCCAGCTCCCGGAGCGCGAGCGGCTCGGGTCCGTCCCCGGCGGGCAGGCCGGCCTGCACTTCGAGCGGGAGGTCCGCGATCGACAGGTCGGGCCCCTCGGCGAGGATGACCGCGCGTTCGAGGACGTTGCGCAACTCGCGCACGTTGCCCGGCCACGCGTACTGCGCCAGGCGCTCCATCGTGTCCGGGGCGATGCGGCGCAGCCGGCCGGCCACCTTGCGACGGAAGACCTCGAAAAAGTGCGTTGCGAGGACCGGGATGTCGGCGACGCGCTCGCGCAACGGCGGCAGCCGGAGCTCGACCACGCGCAGCCGAAAGAGCAGGTCCTTCCGGAAGCGGCCTTCGGCGACGGCGGCGTCGAGGTCGCGGTTCGTCGCGGCGACGAGGCGGAGGTCGGCGCGGACGAGCTGCGTCCCGCCGAGCGGGGAGTACTCCCCGGACTCGAGGGCGCGCAGGCACTTGGCCTGGACGGCGGGGCTCATTTCGCCGATCTCGTCGAGGAAGAGCGTGCCGCCCGATGCCTGCTCGAGACGGCCGGCCCGGCGCGCGAGCGCGCCGGTAAACGCCCCCTTCTCGTGGCCGAAGAGCTCGCTTTCGAGGAGCGCCTCGGGGAGCGCGGCGCAGTTCACGGGGATAAATGGCCCGGTGCGGCGGCGGCTGACCGCGTGGAGGGCGCGGGCGACCAACTCCTTGCCCGTGCCGCTTTCTCCCACCAAGAGGCAGGTGGCGTCCGTCGGGGCGGCACGGAGGACGAGGGAGAAGACGGCCTTCATCGCCGGGCTGTCGCCGAGCAGGTCCGTGCCCTCGCGCGGGATGGGGAGTGCGGGCGCGGGCGCGGGCGGGCGGGCGGGGGGTGGCGGGGTGGGCGTCTGGGCGGGAGCTTGCGCGGCGACCGGGACGGCGCCGGCGGCGGCGGCGGGGACGGCGGGGACGGCGGGGACGGCCGGCTGGGTGCCGGCGAGGGTGGTGCGCAGGGCCGACGCGCCGGGCAGGGCGCACGCGGCCTCGTCGTCGACGAAGAGGAGGATCGTGCCCCCGATGCGCACCTGATCGCCGTGGACGAGCGCGGCCTCCGCGACCGGGAGGCCGTTGAGCGAGGTCCCGTTGCGACTCTCGAGGTCCTTCAGTTTCCAGCCCCCTTCGGCGGCGAGGATGAGGGCATGGCGGCGCGAGGCCTTGTCGTCGAAGAGCGGGACCTCCAGCTCGGGGTCGCGGCCGAGGCGCGTCTCGCCCCCGTGCACCTCGAACAGCGCGCCGCGATTCGCGCCGTCGAGGACCAGGAGTCGGGGCATCGGTAGGCCTTCCCGAGGAGGACGCGGGGGGGAGGGTCGGGAGGGGAACGAAACCGCGCCGATTGTACTCCGGCGGCCGGGCGGTGGCAAGGGGCGCCTCGCGATGCGGTCCGCGCGCGCGGAAGACCGGCTCTCCCGGAGGCGAGGCACAACGCGCGTAGCCGCAACCCAATGCTCGCCCCTCCTTGGCTCGCTGCGGCGAGCTACGGAGGGTAGTCTCCCCTCCCGCCGAATGCCTTTCCGGGACGGAAAGGCATTCGGCGATGGGGGACAAAAAACACAACAACCCGAACGGAGTACCGCTCCACGGAAGTCGGTGACCAATAGCCGAAGGCAAGTTCGGCCGCCCGCGAGGCGCGCGAGCGAGGCGTAGTACCGGAGAACTACGTCGAGCGAGCGCAACGAAGCAGGCGGCCGAAATCGCCGAGGAAATTGGTCGGTGTGGCTACTTTTCGACGACAGCGCCCAGACCGCCTGAAGGCGGTACTACGAACAGTAGGTTCCGAGAGCAGCACCCACTGTTTGTAGTACCCCCTTCAGGGGGCCTACGAAAAGTAGCCACACCCATTTGAAATTCGACCCGGCTGCGTGCGGCGAATGCGAGACCTCTACACAGAGACGCGGAGACGCAGAGGCCGGACGCTCAGTCCACCGTCCTCTACCGGCGATGATCTCTGGCAACGCACGGAGAGATCGGATGTAGCTTCACTTCGGCTTGTTGAAAAAACAAGACGGGCAGGTCCCGTGAGGAACCTGCCCGTCCTTGGGTGTTCGGCGAGGGATGCGGTTCTACGCGATGAAGAGGATCATCCCCAGGAGGCCGAAGATCGGGTTGCCGAGGGCCGTGCCGAGCGCGCTGCCGACGGTCTTGCCGATGGTGAACATGCTGTCCATGTTCGCCTTCAGGAAGTAACCGAGGTCCGGGGCAACCACGCCCACCGCCACCAGGCTCACCGTAAGGGCCGCCAGGGCAAACGCCGCGTTCTGCTTCTTCGTCATTTCGTCAGATCTCCGTGTTGTCTTTCCCTTCAAACCCACCACGCCCCCTCACCACCGGGGAGCGCCCTCCCTACCAAGGAGGGTCTCGGGTCGCCTCGGCGCGCGCGGCGCCTTCGCGTCCCGATCACTGCGCGACATTATAAGCAAATGACGCGTCGTGTCAATACGAATTCCGAAAAAAATCGGGCGGCCGTTTTTGCTCGCGCATCAATATTCACGGGCCTTTTCGGTCGGCCGGGCCCCGAACTCATGAAAACGCGTTTCCCTAGGGTGTTCACCGTAGGGCCCGTGAAGAAACAACTCATGCAGTTCGGAAACCAGGGAGCTCCTCCGGAAAAGGCTCAAGGCTCAATGATCAATTTTCAGACAAGGGCTCAAAGTTCAAGGCTCAGGGGCCGCGATTCCGCGCCCGGGCTACGTTTCATGGTGGTCAGTGAGAATTGAGCCTTGTTTGAGTCTTGAAAATTGAGCCTTGAGAATTCAGGTCGCCCCCCTGCGCGTCAAACGAGCCGGTTATTTTGTTGCGGGCCCTTAGAGCGCACGACGGCCGCTGCTCGGCCTCCTCCTCGTGGGCCTTCCCTATCGTTTCCGTAGGTCTTGGTTCTCCGTCGCAGGCGCGTCCCGCCTCGAGAGTCCCAGGTCCCGCACGCTCAGGCTCGAAGTTGAAGGGCCAGTCAGAACCCTGGCGCTCCCGGCGTCCCGCGTGGAAACCGAACCGCGACCGTGAGGGAGCGGTCTGGGGGCGTCCTGCCATGACCTCCGGTTCTCGAAGCCGCCGACCCGCGGGCGAGCGCCCCGCGAATGCCTCGGGCAGCGACGTCGAATCCGCGGCTTTGGAAGAACGCGCGGAGACCGCTCCCTCACGGTCGCGGTTCCGTGTGTCCGCCGCGGACTCGTTACGCTTAGTCCCGGTACATCTCGTCGAGGATGTCCTTGTACTTCGTCTCGACGACCTTCCGCTTCACCTTCATCGTGGGCGTGATCTCGCCCCCTTCGATGGTGAAGTCCTTCTCCACGAACGCGAACTTCTTGACGGATTCGAAGGAGGGGAGGTCCTTGTTGATCTCGGCGAGAATGCCGTCGTAGAACTCCCGGACCTTCGCGTGCCGGAGCAGCTCCGGCCGGCTGGCGAAGGTGATGCCGTGCTCGCGGGCGTAGACCTCCAGGCGGTCGAGGTTCGGGACGATGAGGACCGCGATGAACTTCCGGGCGTTCCCGATCACGACTGCGTTCGTCACGTAGGGGTTCAGTTTCAGCTTGCTCTCGATCGGCGCCGGGGCGGCATACTTGCCGCCCGAGGTCTTGATCAGGTCCTTCTTGCGGTCGGTGATGCGCAGGAAGCCGTCGGCGTCGAACTGACCGATGTCGCCGGTGCAGAACCAGCCGTCCTTCATGACCTCGGCGGTCCACTCGGGGTGGTTGAAGTAGCCGCGCATGATGTTCTGTCCGCGCGCGAGGATCTCGCCGTCCGCCTCGATCTTCACCTCCACGCCGGGGAGCAGCTTGCCGACCGTGCCGGGCCGGAAATGGTCGAGCGTGTTGAGCGTGATGACGGGGGAGGTCTCGGAGAGGCCGTAGCCCTCGAGGATCTTGATGCCGACGGCGTGGAAGAACTCCGCGATCTCGCGGGAGAGCGGGGCCCCGCCGGAGATGAAGAACCGGATCCGGCCGCCGGTGCGCGCGCGGATCTTCCCGTAGACGAGCTTGTCGGCGAGGGCGTGCTGGAGGGCCAGCCCGAGCGGCGGCTCCTTCTTCTCCAGGGAGAGGGCGGCGACGCGCTTGCCGACGCCGATCGCCCAGGCGAAGAGCTTGGCCTTCACGGGCGAGGCCTTCGCCCCCTCCATGATCCGGTCGTAGATCTTCTCGTACAGTCGCGGGACCGCGGCCATGATCGTGGGCTTGAGCTCGAGCAGGTTGTCCCGGACCGCGTCGATCGACTCGGCGTAGGCGATCGGAGTCCCCTGGTAGAAGAGCGTGTAGTCCACCATCCGCTCGAAGACGTGGGAGAGCGGCAGGAGGGATAGGGCCAGGTCGTCCGGCCCGAAGGCGACCATCTTCGCCGTGGCGGTGAAATTGGACACCAGGTTCAAGTGGGTCAGCATGACGCCCTTGGGGTCGCCCGTGGTGCCGCTCGTGTAGATCAGCGTGGCGAGGTCGGACGGCTTCACGCCGCGGGCGCGGTCGGTCCGAAGGTTCGGCTCCGCCTTCCCCTTCTCCACCCCCTTCGCGGCCAGCTCGTCGAAGGTCATGACCCCGTCGACGCGCGTGGCGGGGTCCATGGTGACCACGTACTTGAGGTCCGGGCACTGCGCGCGCACGGACTGGACCTTGGTCAGGTGTTCCTTGTTCGAGACGACGCAGACCTTCGCGCGCGAGTCGCAGAGGACGTAGCGGGTCGTCTCGGCCAGGAGCGTGGGGTAGATGGGGACCGTGACCGCGCCGCAGGTCTGTCCCGCGAAATCCGTCATCATCCATTCGGGCCGGTTTTCGGAGATGAGGGCGACCGTGTCCTGATGGTTGACGCCGAGCGCCATGAGGCCGAGGCTGAGCTGGCGCACGCGTTCGGCGATGTCGCTCGCGGCCACGCCGTGCCACTGCCCGTCCTTCTTGTACTTCACCATGTCGGGGCGATTGTACGTGCCCGTGCTGTGAAAAAAGAGATCCGAGAGCGTTTGGACTTCCATCGGTGGCGTCTCCACGGGAAGGAGTGGAAGGAGAGAGGGAGGCCCCGTTCCCCCACCCGAAGCGGGGGGCCCCCAAGACCGGCGCGCGGACAGGCCCGCGCGCCCGGCGATTCCGGCTCCGCGACACGCCGAAATCGGGGGGGCGAATTATAGGCGCCGGCGCCGCAAAGGGCAATCTTTTCCAGGGAGCGACGGCCCTTCGGCAGCCGCCGCAAAATTCTGGTTGACATGTATCGGTATATATGTAGTATATATGGCAACCCGACCGGCACCCGTCGTGGAGGCGCCCATGAACTGGAAAAGCTCGCTCTCGACCCAGGGGGACCAGCCGCTCTACCGGCAGCTCGAGTCCTGGATGCGACGGGCGATCGAGGACGGCAAGCTGCGCCCCGGCGAGCGGATCCCCTCGGTCACGGAGCTGGCCGGCGAGCTGGGCGTCAACAAGGTGACGGTGCTGCGGTCGTTTCGGGAACTGGAACGGGACGGCCTGCTCTCCTCGCACGTGGGGCGGGGGACGTTCGTAGCGAACGGTTCCCCGCGCGTCGCGTCCGGCGCGGGCGCGGCGACGGCGACGGCGACGAACGCGGCGGCGGGCGGCTCAGGAGCGCGCGGGGACGTCGCACGCTCCATCCGACGGCTGCGCGAGTCGTACTCGCGCGGCCTGCGCGAGCTGCTCTCGACCCAGACGCGCCCGGGCGCCATCAACCTGTCGGCCGGCGTGCCGTGCGCCGCGACCATTCCGGACGGGACGCTGGAGCGGCTGGCGAAAAAGGCGATGGCGCGGCATCCAGAGCGCCTCTACGGCTACGGCGGGGCCACGGGGCTGCCCGAGCTGCGCGAGGCGATCGCGGCGCGGCTCACCCGGCTCGGCCAGGAGACGAGCCCGGACCAGGTGATCATCACGAACGGTTCGCAGCAGGCGGTCACGCTCGCGGGCTGCTGGGCCCTCGAGGAGGGGCGGTCGATCCTCAGCGAGACCCCGACCTTCACCGGGATGCCCGGTGCGTTCTCCCTTGTGGGCCACACGGTCGAGTCCGTCGCGTGGGAGGGGGCCGCGCTTTCCCTCGGCGCGCTGCGCTCGCTCGCGGGCGGTCGTCGCACGCTCCTCTACGTTTGCCCCGATTTCCACAACCCGACCGGCCAGTCGCTCGACGAGCCGGCACGGCGCGCGCTCGCGTCCGTCGCCAACCAGAACGACTGCGTCGTTCTGACCGACGAAATTTTCCGCGACCTGCGCTTCACCGGCAAACCGGCGCCCGGGCTGTACGGCATGCTGCCCCCGGGGCGGCGCATCCTGGTGGGCTCGATCTCGAAGAGCTTCATGACCGGGCTCCGCGTCGGGTTCCTGGTCGCGGACCGCACGCTGCTCACCGACATGATCCCCTCGAAGCGCTACATGGACCTCGGGGGGGCGGCGCTCACGCAGGCGATCGTCGCCGAACTCCTCCGCGACGGCTACGACGAACACCTGGAGCGGGTGCGTGCCTACTACCGCGTCCGCTGCGAGGCGGCCACGGAGGCGCTCGAGGCCGAGCTGCCGGACGGCGTGACGTTCACGCGGCCCGAGGGCGGCTTCCAGCTCTGGGTGCAGCTCCCGCGCGGGCTCTCCTCCATCGAGCTCTTCCTGCTCTGCCACGAGCGCGGCGTGTCGATCTCGCCCGGACCGGCGCACGACATCGACGGCCGCTACCTCAATTGTTTCCGCGTGGCCTACGGTCACGCCGAGCCGAAGGACCTGCGCGTGGGCATCCACCGGCTCGGCGAGGCGGTGCGCCAGCTCCTCGTGCGCGGGCCAACCGAAGGCTCCGCCACGGGGCTCGGCGTGCTGGTGTGAAAGGTGGATTGCCGATTGCCGATTGCCGATTGCTGATTGCTGATTGCTGATTGCTGATTGACGGGGAACGTGAACGCGGGGCGCAATGGAGTGTGGGAACCGCTCGCGGGCGGCCCGTCATTTCTCCACCCGCCGTAACGAATCGCCGGTCGTCAATCAGCAATCAGAAATCAGCAATCCCTAGGAACACAAGGAGTTCTCTCATGGAACCGAAAACGGGCACCCTGCGGTTGAAGACCGGGCTGGCGGAGATGTTGAAGGGCGGGGTCATCATGGACGTGGTCTCCGCGGAGCAGGCGCGGATCGCCGAAGAGGCGGGCGCGACCGCGGTCATGGCGCTCGAACGGGTCCCGGCCGACATCCGCGCCCACGGCGGCGTCGCCCGCATGGCGGGCGTGTCGAAGATCCGCGAGATCCAGGAGGCCGTCTCCATCCCGGTCATGGCGAAGGTCCGCATCGGTCATTTCGCCGAGGCCCAGATGCTCGAGACGATGGGCGTGGACTTCATCGACGAGAGCGAGGTCCTCACCCCCGCGGACGAGCAGTTCCACGTGGACAAGTTCGCCTTCAAGGTCCCGTTCGTCTGCGGCGCGCGCGACCTCGGCGAGGCCCTGCGCCGGATCGGCGAAGGGGCGGCGATGATCCGGACGAAGGGCGAAGCAGGGACGGGGAACGTGGTGGAGGCCGTGCGCCACATGCGCCTCCTCACCAGCTCGATCCGCAGGCTGACCACGCTCCGGGCCGAAGAGCTGATGACCGAGGCGAAAAGCCTCGGCGCGCCGTACGAGCTGGTTCGCTGGGTCGCCGAGAACGGCAAGCTTCCGGTGCCCAACTTCGCGGCGGGCGGAATCGCGACGCCGGCCGATGCCTCGCTCATGATGCAGCTCGGCGCCGAGGGGGTGTTCGTCGGCTCCGGCATCTACAAGTCGGCCGACCCGGCCCGGCGCGCCGCGGCAGTCGTCCGCGCCACGACCCACTTCCGCGACGCGAAGGTCCTCGTCGAAGTCTCAGCGGACCTGGGCGAGCCCATGGTCGGCATGGAGATCGACCGCAAAAAGGAGGAGACCCTCCTTCAGACCCGCGGCTGGTGAAGGGGCGCGCGGCGGCCATGATGCCGGTGTGCTGTGCGTCTTTGTCGCTTTCGCCCAAGGTAGACAAACTCCGGGGTCGGTGTCCACCCCGCGCGAAGCCTGTCGCAAGAAATCTCAGTTCTCAAATCTCAAATCCCCCGGAGGGCGCCCATGACCCCCACGATCGGCGTGTTGGCCTTGCAGGGAGACTTCGCGGCGCATGCGACCGCCCTGGAGGCGGCCGGGGCGCGTGGGGTCGAGTGCCGAACGGCCGCCGAAGTGGCTCGCGTGGACGGACTCGTCATTCCCGGCGGCGAGAGCACGACCCTGCTCCGGCTGCTGGCCGGGAGCGGCATCGAGCAAGCGGTTCGCGACCTCCTCGGCCGCGGGGGCGCGGTCTTCGGGACCTGCGCGGGCGCGATCCTGCTCGCGCGCGAGGTCGCGGCTCCGGCGCAGTCCTCCTGGGGCCTCCTCGACATCGCCGTGGAGCGAAACGCTTACGGACGGCAGGTCGAGAGTTTCGAGGGGGCCGTCCCCGGCGGACGGTTCGGTCCTGAGCCGTTGCCGGTGGTCTTCATCCGCGCCCCCCGCATCCGGCGCGTGGGCACGGACGTCGAGACGCTCCTCGCCCTGGAAGGCGAGCCGATTCTCGTCCGACAGGGACGAGTCCTGGCCGGCACCTTTCATCCGGAGCTGGCCGCGGACCGGCGTGTGCACAGGGCCTTCGTCGAACTGACGGCCCGCAAGGGGGCGGCCGCGGAAGCCCGGCGGCCGTGACGCTCGACGAGCTGGTGCAGCGCTACCAGCGGCGCGTCTATGCCGTCATCTATCGACTCACTGGAAACCACGCCGAAACGGACGACCTGTGCCAGGAGACCTTTCTCCAGGTCTTTCGCAGCCTGCCTCGCTTCCGCCCCGGGACCGACCTCGACGCCTGGGTCTACCAGATCGCGACGCACGTCTCCGTCGATCACCTCCGCCGCCGCGCCAGGGACACCCGCCTGCTCGACAAGCTGAAGGCCCAGCCGCCTCCGCAAAGCGTCGAGCCGACGGCCGGCGACCCCGACCTCGAGGCGGACGTCCGGCACGCGCTGGACCAGCTCCCGCCCGAGCAGCGGTCCGTCATCGTGCTGCGCGTGTTCGAGGGGTTGAGTCACGAGGAGATCGCGCGGATCCAGTCGGTCCCGGTGGCCACGATCCGCTGGCGCCTCTTCGCGGCTCGTCGAAAGCTGGAGGAGCTGCTGGGTCCGCGGCTCGCGTCGGGCGGCTAGTGGCCCGTTGACGAAGTCCAGTCACGATGCCTGGGGGCGCGGGCCTCCGGCCCGCGCGAACGGCCGCATGGGTTACGACCCGCCGTGGCAGAGTTGACGACTGTGTCCGAAGTTCGTCAACGGGCCACTCGTGGGCCTTCGATTTCTTTCCGGTAGGTCCTTCGTTTCCGTCGCAGGCGCGTCCCGCGTGGAAACCGAACCGCGACCGTGAGGGAGCGGTCTGGGGGCGTTCTGCCATGACCTCCGGTTCGACGCCGCCGACCCGCAGGGGAGCGCCCTGCGAACCCACCGGGCAGCGAGGTCGAATCCGCGGCTCTGGAAGAACGCGCGGAGACCGCTCCCTCACGGTCGCGGTTCCGTGTGTCCGTCGCGGACCCGTTCCGCTTCCATCGTCCCCATGTCGTGCACCCCCAGGATCGATATTGAAGGCCCACTAGTTCCGGAAAAAGGCTTGACGATCGTCAAGGACCCGACTAGAATCCCCGGCGCTTCGGGCACTTCCCGACCTCACGCCCCCATAGCTCAATTGGATAGAGCGCAGGCCTCCGGAGCCTGATGTTGAGGTTCAAGTCCTCATGGGGGTACCAGCCGACAAGGAACCCTGCGTCCATGGGCGCGGGGTTCTTTTTTTCCCCCCTCGCGAATGGACGGCGAGGCTCCTCCCTCCGCGGAGAGGCGCGTGAATCCCCTCGACGACCGATTCCCTTACGAAGAAGGCCTCGAGTACGAGCCGCCCGCGTCCTGGTACGGCGGCGGGGGCGGGTACGAGTATCCCGCCGACGAGCCCGCCGCGCCGGCACCGAGCCCGCCCCGGAAAAAGGCCGCGCCGCCCGGCCCGCCCGACTTCGGGCCGGATGCCCCGCCCCGCGGCTCCGGCCTCGTCCTCGGCCGCTTCATGCCCCCTCATGCCGGGCACCGCTTTCTGCTCGACTTTGCGCGCAAGTACGCCGAACGGCTCACGGTGCTCGTCTATTCCACGCCCGACGACCCGATCCCCGGCATCCTCCGCGTAGGCTGGGTGTCCGAGCTCTTCCCGGGCGTGGAGGTCCGCGGCGTCACCGATCCGCCGCCCGCCCAGCCGCGCACCGACCCGGCCTACTGGAAGGCCTGGCTCGAGATCGTCCGCCGGCACGTCCCCTCCGGCCCCGACTGGATCTTCGCCTCCGACCCGGAGGTCGCCAACTTCGCCGGCCTCCTCGGCGCACGCTACCTCCCCGTCGATCCCGATCGCCGCGTCGTCCCGATCTCCGCGACGCGCATCCGCAAGGACCCGATGGGCTCGTGGAGCTTCCTGCCGTCCTGCGTCCGCCCCCACTTCGTCCGCAAGGTCTGCCTGCTGGGCCCGGACTCGACCGGGAAGACGACGCTCGCCCGCGATCTCGCGGAGCTGTACCGCACGGTCGCCGTGCCGGAATTCGCGCGGACCTATCTCGACGCGCTCCAGCGCGACTGCGAGCCCGCCGACATCCGCGTCCTCGCGCACGGCCAGGCGGCCGCGGAGGACGCGCTCGCGCGGCAGGCGAACCGCCTGCTCCTCTGCGACACCAGCCTGCTCTCCGCGCAGCTCTGGAGCGAACGGCTCTTCGGCGCGAGCCCGCGCTGGGTGCGCGACCAGGCGGCGCGCCGCCGCTACGACCTCTTCCTCGTGACCGGCACGGACGTGCCCTGGGTCGGCGACGCTTCGCGCGACCGGCCCGAGGAGAGGGCGGCGTTTCACAAGCGGTGCATCGAGGAACTGACGGCGCGCAACTGGCCGTACGTATCGCTGACCGGCGACTGGGAAACCCGCTACCAGGCAGCCTGCGCCGCCATCGACGCCCTGCTCGCGGCGCCGGCCGGCGCGCCCGGAGATCCGGAAGCGAAGCAATGACGCACACCACGGCCGAGCACGCCGCCATGCAACGATGTGCCGCTAGACGAGCCGCCTGAAGGCGGAACTACGAACGGCGGCGTCGGCAGAACCGGACGGTGGCCGCACTCGAGCGCCGGGCTATCGAGTGCTCCCGCATGCGGCTCGCCGCAGACACACCGGCAGCCGCTTCAAGCCCGCGTTCAGGCCCGACCGGAAGGCCTCCGGCTCCCCCGCCAACTCCACGACCACCCCGGCGCGTGCCAGCTCCTCGAGCACGATCGACAGCTCCAGTCGGACCAGGTGCGCGCCCAGGCACGTGTGCGGCCCCGCGCCGAAGGCCACGTGGTCGTTCGGCGCGCGCGCCACGTCGAACCGCTCCGGCCACGGGAAGGCCGCCTCGTCGCGGTTCGCGGAGGGAAAGAAAAGCACGACCCGCTCCCCCGCCCTCACCGGCACTCCGCCCAGCTCGACGTCCGCGGCGACGAACCGCCCGAACCGGACGACCGGAGACGCGAAGCGGAGGACCTCCTCCACGGCGCGGGGTCGAAGGCCCGGCTCGCGCCAGAGCCGCTCGCGCTCCTCCGGGTGGCGCGCGAAGGCGAGCGCCGCGCCGGCCAGGGCGTTCGCAATCGTCTCGTGCCCCGTTTCCAGCAGGAGTCGGACGTAGAAGAGGAGGTCCCGTTCCGGAAGCGGCGCGCCGTCGAACCGCGCGTCGAGCAGGAGGCTCACCAGGTCCGGGCGGCGGGCGCGCCGGCGGGCCGCGACGAGGCGCCGAACAAGCTCCATCAGCTCGCGCTCGGCGTCGCGCCAGGACTCTTCCGGCGTCAGCCCCGGGTCGCGGAAGTCCGGGTCCTCCGGTCGGGAGAGCCGGTGGGAGAGCCGCAACAGTCTCGGCACGAGGTCAGGCGAAAACCCGAGCCTTTCGCAGAGCACCCGCACCGGCAACGGCGCGGCGACCTGCTCCACGAAGTCGCACCGGCCGTCCTCGACCGCGCGCTCGACGAGCGGGCGCGCAAGGGCGCGGATGCGGGGCGCCAGCCGGCCGAGCGTCGTCGCGGCGAACTCCCCCGAGAGGAGGCGCCGCAGCTTTCCGTGCACCGGGGGGTCGCTCATGTTGAGCGAGAGAAAGGGGGGACGCCAGGCGTCGGCCGCGTCCGCATCGGGGGGCCCATCGAGCCGCGAGACGAACGCGGTGCCGCGCGCGGAGGGGAACGCGGCCGGGTCGGTCACGACGCGCACGACGTCACGGTAGCGGGTGACCGCCCAGAAGCCGCCGCGACCGGCCACCGGGTGCCAGGCCACCGGCGCCTCGCGACGCAGGCGGGCGAAGACGGCGTGCGCCTCGCCGCGAGGGAAGAGCTCCGGATCCAGGAGATCGATGCCGGTCGGGACGGCCGGGCGCGGCGTGGACGTCACTTCCCGCGACCCGGGTTGCGACGTGCGCGCGTGCGCCCTCCGTTCGCCCCCGCCCCTTCCCCCGCCCCCTCCCCGGGCTTCGGCTTCGGCTTCGGCTTCGGCGGCGGGGCGGCCTGGGCCTTGGGCGGCGGCGGCGTGAAGGCCAACCTGGGCCGCAACACCAGGAGGCTCCAGGGCAGCAGGAAGAGCTCCCCGAGCAGCCCCGCCACGATGGTCACGCCGCAGAGGAAGCCGAAGTACTGGTTCGCGCGGAATTGCGAGAAGAGCAGGATCGAAAAGCCAAGGCTCAGAATGATCGAAAAAAAGATCGTCGCCCTCCCCTCCCCCCGGAAGGTCCGCTCCACGGCCTTGAGCAGGTCGCCGTCCTTCGCGAACTCGAGCCGATACCGCGCGAGGGCGTGCACCGTGTCGTCCACGGCGATCCCGAAGGTGATGCCGAAAATGATCGCCGAAGTCGGTTTCAGGGCGATGCCCAGCCAGCCCATGACCCCGAGCGTGACGGCGAGCGGGACCACGTTCGGGATCAACCCCACGAGCGCCAGCCGGAAGGAGCGCGTCAGCACGAGGAAAGTGGCCCCGATGATCAGGAAGTCGAGCAGGAAGCTCGTGGTCATGTTCCACACCACGAACTCGTTGACCTTCTGGGCCAGGCTCACGAGCCCGGTCACGCGCACGCGGATCTCGTCGGGCGCGAAGCGGCGGATCCAGTCGTCCACCGCGCGCAAGACGCGCATCGTGCCGTGCGTCCCCACGTCGTGGATCTTCGCCGAAATGCGCGCGCGCCGATACGCGTGGTCCACGAAGCCCTCGAGCGGTTTCTTTTTCGAGATGTCGTACAGGAAGAGGAGCTGCGCCGTCTCCTCGCGCGTGTCGGGGATCCGGCGCTCCGCGTCCCGCTCCCCGTAGAACGAGTGGCGCAGGTCCTTGATGTAGTCGACAACCGAAAGGACCTTGCCCGTCTCCGGAAAGCTGTCCAGGTAGCGCTGCAGCGCGGCCACCTGGCGCAGGAACTCCGGCTCCTTCACGACGTCCTCCGTCCGGCCCTCCACGATGTACTCGAGCGAAAAAATCCCGCCCAGCCGGTCTTCGATGAGCCGGTTCGTCGCGAGCACCGGATGGTCCAGGGGCAGGTCGTCGAGGAGCTTCGCCTCGATCTCGATCCGGCCGATCCCGAGACCGAACGCGGCGAGGACGGCCAGCGCCACGAGCGCCACGCTCCCCTTCCGCCGGTCGACGAAGCGCGGCACCCATTGCAGGAACGACGCGAGCGCGCCGGTGTCCATCTCCTCGCGCCGCTCGGCCGCGGGCGGGGCGAGAAACGAGAGACAGATGGGAATGACCACGAGGGAGATGAACCAGGCGAACAAGATCCCGGTCCCGGTGAAGATCCCGAAGTCGACGAGCAGCGGCATGTCGGTGGTCGCAAGCGTGAAGAAGCCGACCGCGGTCGTGGCGCTCGTAAGGAAACACGCGACGCCGTTCTCCTCGATCGTGCGAACGAGCGCACGGCGGCGATCGGAAACTTCCCCGTACACTTCATAGTAGTTGAGGATGAGGTGGATCGCGTCGGAGATGCCCGCGATGACCACAAGGACCGGGATGATCGCGGAGACCAGGTTGAGCGTGCCGCCGCAGAGAGCCAGGAAGCCGAAGGTCCAGATCACGGAAAGGATCATCACGAGGAGCGGCAGCAGGACGCCGGAAAGGGAACGAAAGACGAGCAGAAGGACGCCCAGAAGGAGGCCGAGGACGAGCGGCATGAAGGTCGCCGTGTCGCGCTGCGTCAAGTTCACGTAGTCGCGGCGGACCACCGGGACCCCGCCGAGGAAGAACGCCCGGCCGGGCCGATCGAACTCGACCGCGAGCGCTTCGAGCGTCCGCGCGATCCGCTCCCGTTCGCGCGCGGCGTCCAGGATGCGTCGACCGGGGAGGCCGCCGGCCGCGCCCGCCGTTCCCCCGGCGCCCGCCGCCCCGCCTCCCCCCGCGACCGTCTCCGTCCCGCCCGCGTCCGTCCCGCCCGCGGCGCCACCCCCTTCCGGGGAACCGCCCGCTTCGGGGCTCTCGGTCGAGCCGTCGGCCGGCCCGTCCTCCGCGCCCGCGGTCCGGCCCGCCGGCAGGTTCCGCGTCTCCTCCTCCGAGCTGTCGCCGTAGTTGTACCGCCGCGCGATCCTACAGATGACCGCGGTCACCTGCCCGTCGTCGGAGATGAGCCGGCCGCGGAGGAGCGGGTTGCCGAGCGCCTGCGCGCGCAGCCGCGCCAACTGGGCGGGCGTTCGCGGGACTTCCTTGACCAGCGGCCCCACGCGGAAGCTGTCCTCGGTCCCGGTCACGTCTTCCACATTCGTGAGGCTGACAACCTCTTCGATTCCCTCGACGCGCTCCATGCGCTCGGTGATCCGCTGCAGGTCGCGGAGCGTCTCCGGTCGAAAGATGTCCTTCTCGACGACGACCAGGAGCGCGTCCCGGTCGTACGTATCGAAGTCCCGCTTGAAGGCCTCGAACGCGGCGCGTTCGGGGTCATGGACGGGGAGGATGCGCTCGATGTCGAAATCGGTGGGGAGGCGGGCCGCGGCGGAGGCGAAGACCACGGTCAGGAGGAGCACGCCCGCGAGGCAGGCGAGCCGGTGGTCGAGGAGGAACTCGGCGGCGCGACTCATCAGTCTCTTATCGCCGAAGTCTTTGCCGCCGAGGAAGGGACT
Organism: Planctomycetota bacterium; assembly: GCA_016197205.1. Lineage (GTDB taxonomy): Bacteria > Planctomycetota > MHYJ01 > WSZJ01 > JACPWG01 > JACPWG01. Next base: position 33,397 of record JACPWG010000023.1, on the reverse strand, counting down.
CGGCGAGAGAAGACACCCCTCTCCCGAGAGGGGAAAGGGTTAGGTCCCGCGCCCCGAAGCTCGCCGCGGCGAGCGAAGGGGGGAGGGGGGCGCAACGAGCGCCGCTTCGGGGCTCGAGTCTTGGGTTGCGGTGCAGAGGCGTCAGGTCTGGAAGACCGTCGCGACCGGAAGGTAGCACTCTTTCACATAGTCGAGCATGGGCAGGAGGGTCTGCATCCAGAAGGGCTTCGCGCGCATGGAGCCGACGTACATCTCGATCTTGCCGTCGGGGATGGCGAAGGTCGGCACCGAGGCGTCGAAGGCGCCCGCCTTGGCCATGCGCGAGACGCCGACATTGTGCCCCTTGATCACGTGGAGGGGCAGGGGCGGCGTCTTTTCATAAACAAAGAGGATCATGCCCTCGGCGTGGAGGGGCTTCTGGTCCACCCACTCGTGCCACTCCTTGAAGATCGCCTCCACGTCCTCCGCCGTGTCCATGCCGGGGACGATGGCGCAGAACGCCGGGCCCTCCCCGCTCCGCTCCCGGTGCAGCAGCACCGTCCAGATCGGATCGCGCAGGGCAAAGAAGCCCTGGTCGGTCAACGAGCGTTCGAGCGTGAGGTAGAGGAATTCTCCGAGGGCGCCGCGGACCACGTCGCGCACCTTCTTGTCGGGAGCAGCCTCCACGAGCGTGCGTTCGAGGATCCGGGCCTTTGCCTCGACCGTGATCTCGGGCTCCAGCCGCTCTCGGATCCGCTGGACCAGGGCCTTCTTCCCCGGATGGGAAGGAGGCAGCAGCATGTCGACGACGGTTTTCCCGACGTAGGTCAGCAGGTCGTTCTGGATCTTCGCCCAGGACATGCTTATTCCCTCAAATGGCGGGAGGGCGAACCGACCCCCGATCCCCTGCCGGACGCGACCTGGGGCCGCAACCAAACGGGACGAGCCACCGAAGACGCCGAAGGCACCGAATCGCACGGCAACGGTTCGAGCGTGTTCGGCGGCTTCGGTGTTTTCGGCGTCCCTTCCTCCGGCGAAACACTTGCGCTGACTTCGCAAAGGGTCCGGAGGAAGCGCAGCGCAGCGGGGCCGCAGCCAATCGACGACGGAACCACAGATTTCACAGATTAACGACGATTTCACAGATTCGTAATCTGTGTAATCGCGTAGAATCTGTGAAATCTGTGGTTTTCGTGGCGTTCGACACAAGCAAAAACTGTCGCAAGAAAACAATTTTCGAACGATTAGCAGCGCAGGGTACACCCGTACCGTGTACTCTACCATGTTTGGGCAGGTGCTGCAACTTTCGACGGGACAACGCCGGAGCCCCTTTTGCTTGACCGTCCCCCCCATCGAACTATAATCGGAAACGTCCCGCCACCCTCTTCTTTCAGGGGACTCCCATGCCCAAGCCGGATTCCCGGCTGAACCCCGTCGAATCCCGACTCCTCGAAGTGACGGCCCGGCTCGAAAGCCGGGAGCGAGAGATCGCCTTCGTCCGCGACGCCGGGTTGAAGTACAGGCTCCTCGTGGCGTTCCTGGCCGTGGCGTTGCTAGGAGCCGGCGGTTACGCGGGCTATCTCGCGCTCGCCATGCGCGCGGCCGCGGCTGCGCGCGAGGTCGAGACGCGGCTCCAGTCGAAGACCCAGGAGGCCCTGCAGGACCTCGAAAATCGCCTGCGGGCGCAGATCGCGTCCGACCTGAAAAACGTGGAGGGCCGGCTCGCGGGCCAGATCGCGCTCGAGGTCCGCCAGTTTCGCGACGACGTGGCCGGCATCGAACGCCGGTCGGCCCAGTGGCAAAAAGAACTGGCTGAGGTCAAGGCCTTCAACCGCGAGGTGCTCGCCGCGCTGACCGCGCCGGGCACCGCACCGGTGGCGCCGCCCGGGTCAGGTCCGGGCGCTACGCCTGCGGCCGGCACGCCGCCTGGAACCGCGCCCGGCACGACCCCAGGCGTCGCGCCGGGCACAGGCACGGGTCCCGGCGCCGTTCCGGGCGCGGGCACTCCCCCAGGGCCGGGAGGAGGAACGGAACCGCCGCCGCGCGCCCCATCCCCCGCCGGCGGCGAAAAGCCTCCCGTAGGGTATTCACCCGATGCGTCCGGCGCCGGAAGAGCCGCCGCGCCCGGGTCCGCGTCCGGCGCCGCGGCCGACCCGAAGGTCGGCGACCAGGCGCCCGCCGCCGCGCTCGACCCCGCTCCCGCCGCGACCAAACCACCCGGCGCCGCCCCGCCCGTGTCGCCCGGCGCCGGCGAAGCGGGAACGCCGCGCGGCGCCGCCAAGCCGCCTCCTTCCACGCCCCCCGCGGACCTCCCGCCGGCGGCCCGCACCCCGGCGAAGCAGCCGGCCTCCGCGGGCGCGACCGGCCCCGCAGCCGCCGCGACGGCGCCACCTCGCACCGGGGCCGCCCCGTCCGGCGCCCCGTCCGGCGAACTCGACGGCCGCGCGGTCGTGCAGCGCAGCAAGGAACTGACCCTCGCCCACAGCGAGACGTCCGATGTCTCCATGAAACTCCTGGACCTCGCGACCGGCAAGGACCGCGTCCGAAAGCTCCAGAGCTGGAGCCTGCGCGACGCGAACGGAAAGTCCAAGAAGCTGACCCGCTTCACGGAACCGGGGGACATCAAGGGCACCGGCTTCCTCACGATCGAGAACCAGGGCCGGGAGGACGACCAGTGGCTCTATCTCCCCGCCATGCGCAAGACGAAGAGGATTTCCGCGTCCGAGAAAACCGACCTCTTCATGGGCTCGGACTTCACCTATGAGGACATGCAGAGCGAGGACCTGTCGTCCCACGAATACCGGCTCGTCGCCAACGAGACGGTCGACGGCGCGGGCTGCTTCGTCATCGAGGCCTCGCCGTCCACGGACAAGGCCCGCAAGGAGAGCGGGTACGCGCGCCGCGTCATCTGGTTCCGGCAGGACAACTTCTTCCCCATCCTCACACGGTTCTACGCGAAGGACGGCACGGAGCTGAAGACGGAGAAAGCGATCGATCTCAATCCCGCGGGCCGATACTGGCGGCCCCGTCGCACCGAAATGGTGGACCTCAAGCGAAACCACAAGACCGTCCTTTCCTACCAGAACGTCCGGCTCGACGAGGGCGTGGAGGAGGGCCTCTTCACGACCCGCGAGCTGGAGCGGGAACGTTGAGGACCGAACTCCGGCGACCCGGCCCACGACGCGCGACGTCCCCTCCACGGTAACGATCCCGGGCTCCGCGCTCGCGGCCCGCACCCGTTGCCCTGCGCGGGTCGCCGCAACCAGATTCGAACACGAGCCCGACGCCCATGGCACCCCTCACCCCGACCCTCTCCCCTACCAGCGGAGTGGGTGGCCATGGACGTGGATGATTTGCGCATCCGCGCAAACCCTCCAGGTCCATCGCACGACACCGAGCAGCACTGGGCGCGCATGAAGCCATCCGACCCCGCCCCGCCCGCCGCGACGCCGACCTTTCGCCTGCCCACCGGGCAGCTCCGCCAGGCGAGGCTGGACCGCCCCGAGATGCGGGTGGGACGGCACGAGCGCAACGGAGATCCGCGTCGCCGAGTCGAGCGTCTCGGCCCAGCACGCGACCTTCCGCTTTCGCGACGGGTGCTGGACGTTGCAGGACCTGCACGAAGAACTCGAGGGACCGGTACGCCGGCTGTCCGGAGCCGCCGCGGCACTTCGAGAAGGCTCTTAACGCCGCGGGTCCGGGCGACCGTTGCGCCACGGACCCGGCTCAGCTCCCCGGGAAGGGAGGAACGAAGACGTGAGACGCGCCGGCCGGCCGCTTGCGGCGACGGGCCGGCGCGCCGGGCTATTTTTCGTCGAGTTCGGTCGTGCGGTTGAGGACGCGCCCGACCAGGCCGTACTCGAGGGCATGGGTGGCGTCGAGCCAGAAGTCGCGGTCGGCATCCTTGGTGATCGAGTCGAGGGACCGGCCCGTTTCCTGGCTCACGATCTGGTTGTACCGCTCCCGCAGCTTCAGGATCTCGTTCGCGTTGATCTGGATGTCCGAGGCCGTGCCGAAAAGCGAGGTCGACGGCTGGTGGAGCAGGAAGCGCGAGTTCGGCAGCGAGAAGCGTCGCTCGCGGGGCGCGGCCATGAGGATCATGACCGCCGCGCTGGCGCAGAGGCCGTTGACGATGCAGCGGACGGGCGCCTTGACGAAGCGAAGGACGTCATAGATCGCGAAGCCGGAGTCGGCGCTGCCGCCGGGGGACTTGATGTAGACGGTGATCGGGGCCTTGGCGTCCTCGTCCTGCATGACGAGCGCCATCGCCGCGATGCGCCGGAACATCTTGTCGCTGACCACCTCGGACGCGAGGATCACTCGTGCTTTGAGCAGCCGGCGCTCGAAGGACATGCCCTTGTCCTTGTCGCCGCCCTCTTCGTCGTCCTTGTCGTACCGGAACGGTTCCATGCGGAGTTCGCTCCAAGGGCGTTCTTTCGGGAATCCCCGACGCGGGTGCCCGCAACCAGGGTCGAATCGGGGTGTCACGCTTGCGGCACCCCTTACCCCGACCCTCTCCCCGACGAGGGGAGAGGGCGAACGTGGCCCTGCGCCCCTTGCGCTCGACGCGCGCAGGCCGCAGGGCCATAGGATGGGGGCGGAATTCTAGCAGGGCGTTCCTGGCGAGTCAACACTTCGAGGGCTCGTGGATGCGATGCGTCGTTCTGGGTGCAGGGCTCATGGGGAAGGCCGCGGTCCACGACCTGGTGCGCAGCCCGGGGGTCGACCGCGTGTTGGTGGCGGACGCTGACGAACGCCGGGCGCGCGAAGTCGCACGGACGGCCGGGGACGGGCGCGCGGTCGCGGCGCGCATCGACGTCCGCGACGGACGCGCGGTCGAGCGGCTGCTCCGCGGCTGGGACGTGACGCTTTCCGCGGTGCCCTATCTCTTCAACCTCGGCCTCGCGCGCGCGGCGATCGCCGCCGGCTCCCACTTTTGCGACCTCGGCGGCAACGACACGATCGTCGCCCAGGAGCTGCGCCTGGACCGCGCCGCCCGCAAGAAGGGGCTTTGCCTCGTGCCCGACTGCGGACTCGCACCCGGCATGGCCTCGCTCGTCGTGGCGGCGGGCCTCAAGAGACTCGACAAGACTCGCGCCGTGCACATCCGCGTGGGCGGCCTCCCCCAGCAGCCGAAGCCCCCCCTCGACTATCAGCTCGTCTTTTCCGTGCACGGGCTCATCAACGAGTACGTCGAAAAGGCGCGCATCCTGCGCGCGGGCAAGCTCTGCGAGGTCGAGTCCATGACCGGCGTCGAGTCGCTACGGTTCCCGGCCCCGTTCGACGAGCTCGAGGCATTCTTCACCTCGGGCGGGACCTCCACGCTGCCGGACACCCTGCGCGGCGTGGTGCGGGACCTCGACTACAAGACCATCCGCTACCCGGGCCATTGCGCCAAGATCCGGGTCTTGATCGACCTCGGCCTGACCCGATGGGACCGGCTCCGTGTGGAGAGCGGCGAGGAAGTCTCGCCGCGCGCCGTGCTTTCAGCAGCGCTCCTGAAGGCGCTCCCGGCGGGCGAGCCGGACGCGGTCCTGCTGCGGGTCGTCCTGGAGGGCAGGAAGGACGGCCGGGAGCGCGTCGTGACCTACGAGATGCTCGATCGGTTTGACCGGAGGACCGGGCTGACGGCGATGATGCGCACCACGGCGTTTCCGCTCTCGATCGTCGCGCAGATGCTCGCCTCGCGTCGCGTGACCGGCTGCGGCGCCCTTCCCCAGGAGGCCTGCATTCCGGCGGAGGACTTCCTGGAAGAACTCGGTCGCCGCGGCGTGGTCGTCCGGCGCCGCGAATCGTCCCCGCGATGAACGACCCAGTCCGGGGAACAAGCAGCGGGCGTGCGCATGCGCCGCGCGTTCGGGGAGATCGCGAATGGCGGAGCTCCTGATCCACGACGGAGCCCTGTACCACAGGAAGAAGCTCCAGGACGAAGTGCTGACCATCGGCCGCGAAAAGACCTGCGGGGTGCTGCTCCAGGCGGAGAGCGTCTCCCGGAAGCACTGCCGGCTGGTCCGCCGCCCCGACGGCTGGCTGCTCCAGGAGTTGGACAGCCGGAACGGGACGTGGGTGAACGGCCGACGGTTGAGCGTGGAGTGGAAACTGAAGGACGGGGACGTCGTCGGCATCGGGAAGGCGCGGCTGGTCTTTCGGGAGCGCATGACGGCCTCGCAGACTTTTTTTTGGCTCCTGGTCCACCGTTGCCAGAGATGATCGCCGGTAGAGGACGGTGGACTCAGCGCCCGGCCTCTGCGTCTCCGCGTCTCTGTGTAATAGTCTCGCGTTCGACCGACACGGCCGGGCCGAATTTCAAATTGCAAAAAGTCAAATTTCAAATTTCGCCCGCGTCTAGCTGGGACGCGGAGCGATGATCCAGCCATTTGCCGCCGTCGGTCGAGTTTAGCCTCAGTTCGGGTTGTTGATCCTGAAGCGTTGAGGAGTGTGGTTGCGGCCATCCGCGAAATCGAAAGGGCCTTCAGTGGCACTTCCCGCAGTTGCCCGCTTGGCCGCTCTTCATCTGTTGCATGGACACCAGCGGCTCGAGGCTCCAGCGGCCGTCCTTGAAGTGGCAGACGTCGCAGTTGTGCGCTTTGGTGAGGTGCTTCCGCTCGTCCGGGCCGGCGGTCCCGGTCTCGCGCGTGTCGTGGAAGAAGGCCCGAGGGACGACGACGCCCGGGCGCGGCATGTCGAACTGGATCTCCCCCATGTGGACGCCACGGTCGGCCGAGGAAGCGAAGGCGACCCCCTTCTCAAATTGGAAGACGCCCTCCTGCGGAGTGTTCCCGCCCTCGAGGATGAGATCCAGCCCCGGAAAGCGGCTCGCCAGCTCGATATTCTCGTCGTGAGGCAAGTACGAGAGCAACACGGCGACTTCGGACACGCCGCGCACCTCGGGCAAGTAGCGGGCGATCGCCTCCCGCGGGTCGGTGATGCGTACGCCCTTCAACTCCGCCTGCGCCTCGGGCCGCAGCTCGAGGAAGCGGGGCTGACGAGTGACCCCGAGGAAGCCGAACCGGACGTTGCGGGATTCACGGACCGCGTAGGGGCGCGCGAAAAGCTCGCCGGTTTCGGCGTCGACGATGTTCGCGGACACGAACGGGAAGGCCGCCTCCTCCATGCGGGCGCGGAGGACCTCCCGTCCCAGTCGGAAATCGCGCTCCGAAATGTTGCAGACGGCATACCCCAGGATGTTGAGGACCGCGAGGATGTGCCTCCCCTGCGTCGCGAGGGACTCGGGGGAGCCGAGCAGCGAGTTGCCCGCATCGACGAGCAGCGGCGGCCGCCCCTGGTTGCGCAATTGATGAATGAGGCGTGCGCGCTCGACCACGCCGCCATAGCCGCGGCACCCGCACGCGACCTGCAGAAAGCCCATCGTGTCGTTCGTGAAGAGGAGCGTCGGCGGCGGCGGCGTGACCGCGCTCGCCGGGCGCGCGGCGATCCGGAGGCTCACCACCAGGCCCACGAGGGCGACGGAGCCGGCCAGGAGCGAGAGCAAGAAGCCGCCGCGCATGCGGGAGTCCCCCGGGCAAGGAAGTCCACCATCGCAATCAGCACATGCTAGAAGCCGCAAGTTCACAAGTCAAGGGCGGCTCGATCCCGCCCCTTCGAGGAGGTGCCCATGGAATTCGATCCAACCCACGACTTCCGCCAGGCGCTGGTCCAGGCGCAGAATGAAAAGGCCAAGGTGGAGCTGTTCCTGAGGAGCGGCCAGTCCCTTTCCGGCAGCGTGGGCGCGGTCGCGGACCACTACCTCCACTTGACGCATCTCACGGGGAAGGAATTCTACGACGCCCTGATCCGCATCGAGGACATCGCGGCCGTCGCGGTGCGCGTGCGCAACAAGTGAACGTGGGGGACCCACGCCCAACCGGGCCACGAGCCCGGCAGGCCCCTGAGAGGTGCTGAAATGCCGCTCTCCGGTTTTCACCCCATCGTTCGGCGGTGGTTCGAAGCGCGCTTCGCCGGCCCCACGGCCCCGCAACGCGAGGGCTGGCCGGCCATCCGCTCGGGCCGGCACACGCTCATCGCCGCGCCGACCGGCTCCGGCAAGACGCTGGCCGCCTTCCTGTGGGGCATCGACCGTCTCCTCAGCGAAGGCCAAGCGCTCCCCGAACGCACGCAGGTCCTCTACGTCTCCCCGCTCAAGGCCCTTTCCAACGACATCCAGAAAAACCTCCAAGGGCCGCTCGCCGAGCTTGCGGCGCTCGACCCGGCGCTGCCCCAGGTCCGCGTCCTCGTGCGCACGGGGGACACGCGGGCCGGCGAGCGCACGGCCATGTCCCGCCGCCCTCCGCACATCCTGGTCACGACGCCCGAGTCGCTCTACATCCTTTTGACCTCGGACGGCGGGCGGCGGCTGCTCGCGGGCGTGCGCACCGTCATCGTGGACGAGGTCCACGCCGTCGCGCGCGACAAGCGCGGCGCCCACCTCGCGCTCTCCCTCGAACGCCTGGAGGCCCTCGCCGGCCCGGTGCAGCGCATCGGCCTGTCCGCGACCCAGCGGCCCATCGAGGAAACCGCCCGACTCCTGGTCGGCGTCGGACGCGAGTGCTCGGTCATCGACGTCGGCCATTTGCGCGAACTGGACATCGCGGTCGAAGTCCCACCGTCCCCCCTCACGGCGGTCTGCTCGCACGAGGTCTGGGAGGAGATTTACGCGCGACTCGCGACGCTCATTCGCGAACACCGAACCACCCTCGTCTTCGTCAACACGCGAAAAATGGCCGAGCGCCTCGCCGCACGGCTGAGCCGGCTCCTCGGCGAGGACCAGGTCACCTGCCACCACGGCAGCCTCTCGCGGGCCCGTCGGCTGGACGCCGAGCAGCGGCTCAAGGAAGGACGCCTCCGCGCCCTCGTCGCGACCGCCTCGCTCGAGCTGGGCATCGACGTCGGGGACATGGACCTCGCAATCCAAATCGGCTCCGCGCGCTCCATCGCCACCTTTCTCCAGCGCGTCGGACGCGCCGGGCACTCGCTCTCGCGCGTGCCCAAGGGGAGGATCTTCCCCCTTACGCTCGACGAGTTGGTCGAATGCGCAGCCCTCCTCCGAGCCGTCCGGCGCGGGGACCTCGACCGCACCGTGCAAGCGAGACGACCGCTCGACATCCTCGCACAACAACTCGTCGCCGCCTGCGTGCCCGAGGCGTGGCCTGCGGACGCCCTCTACCAGCTTGCACGTCGGGCGTGGCCCTATCGCGACCTCGCACGCGCCGACTTCGACGCCGTCGTCGCCCTTCATGCCGAGGGGCGCCGGGCGCTCCTCCACCGGGACGGCGTGGGCGGCCGCCTGCTCGCCACGCGGCGCGCCCGCCTTGCGGCGATCACGTCCGGGGGCGCGATCCCGGACACGGCCGACTACCAGGTGCTTCTGGAACCCGACGGCACGCACGTCGGCTCGCTGAACGAGGACTTCGCGGTCGAGGCCAACGTCCACGACGTCGTGCAGCTTGGCAACACGTCGTGGCGCATCCTCCGGATCGAGCCCGGCGTGGTGCGGGTCGCGGACGCAAAGGGGCAGCCGCCCACCCTCCCCTTCTGGCTCGGCGAGGCCCCGGCCAGGACCGCGGAGCTGTCCGCCGAGGTCGCGCGCTTGCGGGAGGAGCTGGGCGCGGACCCGACGCGGCTCGCGGACACGCCGGGCATTTCCGAGGCGGCGGCGCGGGAGCTGGCGGAGTACGTCGGCGCGGGACGAACCGCGCTCGGCGTCGTCCCCTCGCAGACGTGCGTCGTCCTCGAGCGCTTCTTCGACGAGAGCGGCGGCACGCAGGTCGTCCTCCATTCGCCTTTCGGGGCGCGCGTGAATCGCGCCTGGGGGCTCGCGTTGCGAAAGCGCTTCTGCCGCGGGTTCGGGTTCGAACTGCAGGCCGCCGCCAACGAGGACGCCATCGTCTTTTCGCTGGGGCCGCAGACGGGCTTCCCGCTCGAAGAGGTTTTCCGCTACCTCACGCCGGAAAACGCGGAGGGGACGCTGCAGCAGGCGCTGCTCGCCTCCCCGCTGTTCACGACGCGGTGGCGCTGGAACGTGACGCGGTCGCTCCTCGTGGAACGCATGCGGAGCGGGCGCAGGGTCGCGGCCCCGCTGCTTCGCTTTCGCGCCGACGACCTCCTGGCCGCGGCCTTTCCGGGCGCGCTGGCGTGCCCGGAGACGCTGCCCGGCGGCGACATCGAAATCCCCATGGAGCATCCGATCGTGCGGCAGACGCTCGAGGACTGCTTTCAGGAAGCGACGGATTTCGAGGGGCTCCTCGTCCTCCTGCGCGGGCTGCGCGAGGGGCGCATCCGAACGGTCGCCGTGGACGTCCCCGAGCCTTCCGCCTTCGCGCGCGGCATCCTCGCGGCCCATCCCTACAGCTTCCTGGACGACGCCCCCCTCGAGGAGCGAAGGACGCAGGCGGTGCTTGCGCGGCGGACGTTGGACGCGCGGGCGACCGGCGACGTCGGCGCGCTGGACCCGGAGGCGATCCGGCGGGTGCGCGAGGAGGCATGGCCGCGGCCCGCAAACGCCGAGGAGGTGCACGAGGCGCTCCTCTGGATGGGGTACGCGACCGAGGCCGAGGCGGCGCCGTGGCGGACGTGGCTCGCGGAGCTGGCTGCGGCAGGGCGCGTGCGGCTGGAGTGGGACCGGTGGTTCGCGGCGGAGGCGACGCGCGAAGCGAAGGAGGTCCTGCGCGGGCGGCTCGAGGCCCTCGGACCGGTCTACGGGGATGACCCGATCTACCGGGAGCTGGAGCGCGAAGGCGTCGTGCTGCGCGGAAGGTTCGAGGAGGGACGCGAAGGCTGGTGCGACCGCCGGCTGCTGGCGCGGATCCACCGGTACACGATCGAGCGGCTCCGGAACGAGATCGCGCCCGTCACGGCGGCGGAGTTCCTGCGCTTCCTCGGTCTTTGGCAGCACGTCGAGCCGTCGCACCGACTCGACGGTCCGCGCGGCGTGGCGGAGGTGGTGGGACAGCTCGCGGGCTTCGAGGTACCGGCGGCCGCGTGGGAAGCGTTCGTCCTGCCGGCGCGCGTGCGGGGCTATCGACGGGAGTGGCTCGACCAGGCGACGCTTTCGGGCGAGGTCGCGTGGGGGAGGGTCTGGAGCGGCGGCTCGGGCGCAGTCCGCACCGCGCCTCTCTGCCTGCTTCCGCGCGCGGACCTGGAGACGTGGCTAGGGCTCGCGCCCCCGGTGGACCTTGCGGGGGTCTCCGGGGCGGCGCGCGACGTCCACGCGGCGCTCGGCGCGCGGGGAGCGGCCTTCACCGCGGACCTCGCGCGCGCTTCGAAACTGCTGCCGGCGCACCTCGAGATGGGGCTCTCAGAACTGGTCGCTCGCGGCGCGCTCACTTGCGATTCGTTCGCGGCGCTCCGGCAGCTCGTGGTCCCGCCGTCGAGGAGACGAGCGCCGTTTGCGGCCGCGGGCCGATGGAGCCTCTTTCGAGCCGAGTCGCCGGCGGAGAAGGGCCAGGGGGGATCGGCGCCGCCGAACGCGATGCCGTCGCCAACGCTTGCGCCCGCGCCCGTTGTCGAGTTCGTGGCCCGCCAGCTCTTGCGCCGGACCGGCGTGGTGTTTCGCAAGACCATCGCACGCGAGCGACAGCCGATCCCGTGGCGGGAGCTCGTTCGCGCCTACCGCATGCTCGAGCTGCGCGGCGAAGTGCGCGGCGGTCGCTTCGTGGCGGGCTTCGACGGCGAGCAGTACGCCCTGCCGGAGGCGGTCCCGCTGCTCCGCGCCGTGCGACGCGGCGAACCGCAACAGGTCCCGCTCCGCGTAGCCGCGGCCGACCCGCTCAACTTCCGCGGCATCCTCACGCCGGACCCGCGCGTGCCGGCCACGGCCCACGGGCAGGTGGAGGTGGCGGGGGCGGCCGGGGGGACGAAGCCGCGGCCATGAGGATGCGGCCTGAGGACCGGCAAGGATCGACAAGTACCTGGGCGGGCGACGTTTTTTCGAACCGGTGACCGGCGGCAGCCGACGGCTTTCCCATTGACCCGTGCGGAGTCGACCGATACAATCGAACGCAGCCCTGTTCCGCTAATCGTTCGAAGTTCGTTTTCTTGCGACAATTCTACTTTGGTCGAACGCCACGAAAACCACAGATTTCACAGATTCAACGAGATTACACAGATTGCGAATCTGTGAAATCGTCGTTAATCTGTGAAATCTGTGGTTTCGTCGTCGCTTGGCTGCGGCACCGCCGCGCTGTGCCACTCAGCAGCCTCCCCCTTCCTCCCACAGGACCCGCCTCCGGAGAGAGTCTCATGCCGACCGTCGCCCTGCCCGCCGAACAGCGGTTCCTCCTTGCGGGAGTGGACTGGGAGACGTACGAGTGCCTGCTCGCTCGCTTCGAAGGCCGGCACCTGCGGCTGACCTACGATGAGGGGGATCTTGAAATCATGACCGTTTCTCCGGACCACGAACGGGCCAAAAAGCTCCTCGCCCGCTTTGTCGAGGCGCTCACCGAGGAGCTCGGCCTACCCGTCCTTTCTCTCGGAAACACCACCTTCCGACGCACGGACTTGGGCCGCGGCCTGGAGCCGGACGAATGTTGGTACATTGCGCATGAGGCCCAGATGCGGGGCGTGACCGAGATCGATCTCACGCGGATGCCGCCGCCGGACCTGGTCATCGAAGTGGAGATCAGTCGGGGGCTGCTGGATCGTTTGGATTTGTACGCGCGGCTCGGCGTCCCCGAGGTCTGGCGGTACGACGGGCGCCGGCTGCGCGTCTCGGTGCTCGCCCCCGCTGGGACCTACTCAGAAGTCGGGAGCAGCCCTACGTTTCCCGGCATCCCGCTCGAGGGCATCCGCAGCGCCCTCCTCGAGCGCAACGAACGCGACGAAACCAGCATGGTCAAGGCGTTCCGAGCCTGGGTGCGCTCGCTCCCAGAGGCGACGCCATAAGGATGCGGATGATGGCCAAGCAGTTGTTCGGGCCCTCGCTGATCGCCGAGCTTCAAAGGGACTACATGCACGCCAAGGACATCGCGACTGTTCTCGAAGCCCTCACGAAACGGCTGGACGACGAGGGCATCCCCTTCGCACTCATCGGGGCGCTATCGATGCGCCACCACGGGTACGTGCGCTACACCGAAGACATCGACATTCTGACCACCCGGGAGGGGCTGGAGAGGATCCACGAGCGTCTTGTCGGGCGCGGGCTCCGTCCCCGCGCGGAAGGGCTGCGGAAGAAGCTGCGCGACACCGAGCACCAGGTGAATATCGACGTCCTCATGGCTGGAGAAAACGCCGGTGGGACCGGAAGTCCCGTCGTGTTTCCCGATCCCCGAAGCGACGGCTTCCTGGTCGTCGAAGGGCGACGTGTACCGGACTTGCGACTTCTCCTGAGTTTCAAGCTCTGTTCAGGAGTCTGGGCGCATCGTGGGAAAGACCTCGGCGACGTGCAGGAGCTCATCAAGGCAAACCACCTGACTGAGAACTTCGCCGAAAAGCTGCCGCCGGAATTGCGGTCACACTTTCTCGGCATTCTGGAGCAGGCGCGGCTGGAGCGGGACATCGAGTGAACCCAACACGGCAGGCAGGGTCCTCCGCCGTGGCTCGATCGCAAGTGTGCCGCTCCCACCCCCGCTGCTCCCGGAAAAGCCCGGCGTGGCCCGTCATTTGACCTTGGAGACGGGCTGATCGGGATGCGCGGGATTCGGCCGAAGGCACTTGCCCAAACAGTCCACGAACAAGTCCATCTTTTCGAGGACAGTCTGGCCAAGGATCACTTCGTCCCCCAGGACCATCGCCGTTTCCATTTCCTCTCGACCCAAGACCTGCACCGAGAGTGGTTCCGTCAGCCCCACCGCCTCAAGCCTGCCGTCGGCGTACTCCGCCATTCTTTGGCCGACGAGTTGCAGCCCAAGCCGCTGCACGACATGCGGGGGCAGAACGCAGCGCACCGCGCCGGTATCCACGAGAGCGTCGGCCAGATAGAACCGCACCGCTCCGGGCGCGAGCTGACCCCGGCGTGCGAGCCCCTCGTCAAAGGCATTCGAAAGCCTAGCCTGAACTCTTACTTCGCCCACGCGAGTCCCCTCGAAAAATGAACCGATCCCCCTGACCGACCCACTCCATCATAGTCTTGGGGACGCACGAGAACAAGGCCGAAGCGCCGCGGTTCCGGGCATTTCTGGAAATCGAGGGGGAGCTCACACGACCCGGCTATACACCACCTTGAGATACCGTCCCTCCGGATACAGGCTGCTGACCGGGTGATCCGGGCCCGCCCCCGTCACGCGAAAGGTGCGGAGCTCGCGCTCGCTCGCGTCCCGGACGATGCGCAGGAACTCCTCCTCCCCCACGAGCCCGCTGCACGAGCACGTCACGAGCACGCCACCGGGCTTCACGACGCGCGCGGCCAGACGATTCATGTCGAAATAGCCGGCGCGCGCCTTGCCCAGCTCCGACTTTTCGCGGGCCAGCTTCGGCGGGTCGAGGACGACGACGTCGAACGCCTCGCGGGAATTTCGCAGGAAGTCGAAGAGGTTCTGGTGGAGAAATTCCGGCTTCACCCGGTTCAGCCGGGCATTTTCGCCCGCGGTCTCGAGCGCCTCTTCGTCCAGGTCCACGGCCACGACGCGGCGCGCACCGGCCTTGGCCGCCGAAACGGCGAAGCCGCCCGTGTAGCAGCAGAGGTCGAGCAGGTCCTTGCCGCGCGACAGCTCGGCCACGAGCCGGCGGTTTTCGCGTTGGTCGCAAAAAAAACCGGTCTTATGCCCGCGTTCGAAGTCGACGCTGAAGCGGACGCCGTGCTCCTCGACGACCACGGGGCGCGGCGCGGGCTGTGGTGGCAGGCGGAAGCCTTCGAGGCGCTGCGTCCGCTCGTCCGCGTGCACGTAGGCGTTCGGAAAGAAGCGCGAGACGACGTCGAGCTGGCGGAACATCCCGAGCGAAAACAGCTCGACGGAGTGGACGTCGGCATAGCGGTCAACGATGAGCCCGGAGAGGCCGTCCCCCTCCGAGTGGCAGACCCGGTAGGCGGTCGCCTCGATGCCGAGCGACGCGCGAAACTCGACCGCGTCCCGGAGGCGCTGCTCGATCAGCCCCTCCTCGGCGGGGCCGAGCATCCGGACGGCGACCTCGGAACGCGGGTTGTAGAAGCCGCAGCCGACGGCCGCGCCCGAACGATCGACGACGTTCACGAGGGCGCCGGCCTCGATGAAGCGTTCGGGCTTGCGGACCATTTTGCGAAAAAAGAACAGGTGACGGCGATCGCCGGGAACGCGGAGGTGGATGGTGGGGCGCTCCGCGCGACGGGGGGACGGCAGCGGCGCGGCGGGCGGGGGTGGCGGGGAAGCTTCGGGCACGGGCCCTCCAAGGTTCGGGTGTGAAACGTGGAGGGATTCTATCGTACCGCCCCGTGGAGGGCAAGTCGCACGAGCAGGGTGGCTCGCACCGGCTATCGGCTGATGCCGCGGACGGTCGCTGAGAGCGAGACTGCGAAAGCCTCGAGCCCACTCGGTGCAGGGCGGAAGCCCTGCACCACAACGGCCGCCCGAGGGACGGCACGCGAGTGCGGGGATGGCGCACAACCGGCGCGAGCCTTGGGCCGCACGCGCAGGCGCATCGCCGCTCGACTCGATCCCCGCACCCGAGCCTTGTGGTGCAGGGCTTCCGCCCTGCACCCGAAGGGCGACCGGTACTGGAAGCACACCAGCTCTGCCGGCAGCCTCCTCCGCGGTTCGGCCACGCAAGGACCCGACCAGGAGGGCCCGCCTCCCCAGGGAGCGCCGCGGTCGCCGCAGGTGGGGCGCTACCGGGGCGGCGGGAGTGACTTGAGGTCGGAGAAGGCAAGCAGCCGCCCGCCCCGTTTCGCGGCCAGGGCCTCGGCGTCCGCAGGCCGGGAGAAAGCGGCGAGGCCCCAGGCCATCGGAGATTGGAGGGTGTCGGAGCGGAGATAGTGCGCGGTGCGCGCGTCGATCCATGCCCCGGTTGTGTAGTCGGCAACCCAGCTCGCGGCGGGGTCCTGGCCGGCGGCGAGACGCGTCGCGAGACAACCGATGTCGTCGAACACCTCGACCCGACCGTCGCGCAGCCGGGTTTGCGCCGCGTATTTCGCCTCGCTCACGATCATCCGACACGCGGCGCACGCGTCCTCGCCCAGCGCGATCGTGACGGGGCCGCGCGGCTCTTCGCCGCAGCCCGCAAGGCAGAGCAGCGCCGCCATCGGGACCCCAAGGGCGAGAGCGGGTCGTTTCATCGCACGTCCATCCTTCGGAAGCGCCGCCAGCCGATCCACGCCGGCAGCACGGTCCAGGCGCACAGCGCGCCCGCGAGGAGCGCCGCCGCGCCGGCCGAACCGAAGGTCTTGACCGCATGAATCCCCGCCGGACCCAACACCTCGAGCTTGGAGTTGAGGGCCAGCAGACAGAGGACCTTCGCGCATGCGACGGGATTCGCGAGGGAGGCCAGAAAGAGGCCGCCGGGGTTTGTCCAGCCGGCGATGACGAGGCCGACGGTAACGAAATCCAGGACGAAAGCGAAGAGCACCCAGAGGACCAGCGCGAAGACGAGGGCGGCCAGCCGCGAGCCCGCGCACACGGAGACGAAGACCCCGATCGCCAGCGAGGCCGCTCCTAACAGCAGGGCGTCGACCGCGAGGACGGCGAAGGCGCCGGCCCCCTCCGCGCCCGCCTGTCGGCCGATCACGAGGCCCACCAGGCCCAACCCGAGCGCCACGGCCCCGCCGAGGCTCGCCCCCTGGCCGAGCAGCTTGCCCAGGTAGACGGCGCCCCGGCCGATCGGCTGCGCGAGCACGTACCCGAGCGTCCCGTCCTCGCGCTCGCCGGAAATTCCGAGCGCGCCGACGAGCAGCGCCAGGAGCGGCACGAAGAGCAGCATGAGATTGAGCAGGCTCGCCACGGTGCGACTGAAGCCCGCGAAGCCGAGCGCGTCCGCGCCGCTCCAGCTCAAATACGAAACGCCGAGCGCCAGCGTACAGAAGACGCCCGTCACGAGGAGGAACCAGCGGCTCCGCAGGGACTCGCCGATCTCCCGGGCCAGGATCGCGGTCACAACAGACCTCCTTCTTCCAAGGGATGCATCCCGATCCGCCGGCCGTCGACCCCCGCCTCGCGCAGCCGCTCGAGGGCTTCCACCGCGCGGTCGGCCGGGAGCATCGCGTCGAAAGTACCGTTGAGGCTCGGCAGGGGAGTCGAGCCGTGAGGCCGCAGGACCGCTTCGAGCCTGGACTTCTCGGCTGCGTCGTGCGCCTTCACGCGGAGCGCGACGCGCTCGGGCGGAAGCACCGCATCCGGCGTCCCGTCGGCAGCGACACGCCCCTCCTTCAGCAGGATCACCCGATCCACGAGCCCTCGCACCTCCGCCGCGCGATGGGAGCAGAGGACGAGCGTCCGCCCCGAGGCTCGCAGCTCCCCGAGCAGCCCCAGAAGCTGCGCGCGCGCCTCGGGGTCGAGGTTGGCGGTCGGCTCGTCGAGGAGCAGCAACGGCGGATCATCGAGGAGCGCACCGGCAAGCGACAGACGCTGCTTCATGCCGCCGGAGAAGACCTGGACTTCCCGGTCGGCGTCAGCCGCCAGGCCGACTCGCCGGAGCGCCGCGTCCACTCTCTGTCGAGGCGCGCCGCGCAGCCGGGCGAGGAAGTGCAGGACCTCGCTCGCGGTCATGCCATAAAAGGCGGGCGACTGCGGCACGTAGCCGAGCCGTCGTCGCGCCGCCACGCCCGCCGCACGGGCGTCGAGGCCGTCCACCGCGATCCGGCCCTCGTAGCCGACGAGGCCCAGCACGCAGCGCAGGACGGTCGTCTTCCCGGCGCCGTTCGGGCCCATGAGCGCCACCGTTTCCCCCGGCCGGACGGCGAAGGACACGCCGCGAAGGACCACCTTTCCGCCGAACCGGGCGGAGAGCTCGGTAACCTGGAGGATCATCGGAAATACCTCCTCGACCATGCGGCGACGAAAAGCGGAATGGCGACCAGCGCTACGGCGCAGCCACGCAGGAGCATCGTGCACACCCCGGTGACCGCGGCCGAGCGCTCCTCGGCGCCGCGCCTCGGCAACGGCCGCACGGTCGGGCGCATCGCGGGCCGTGCGTCCTCGAGGGTCCGTTCGCCGCGCACCAGAGGGAAGAGCCTGCCCGCCATCTCCAGCGCGGCGACGGACGGACCTTGCCGGAGGAGGGCCAGCTCCGGATGCCGACCCACGAGGTCCTCGTACAGGCTCTCCGGCACGTAAGGAAGGTCGCTCACGCCGTCCCCGTCCTCGTCGTACGCGACGTGCCCGCTCCAGTAGTTGCCCTCCCACGTGTTTTTGGACGAGTCCCCGTGGCCGAGCAGCTCCGCCTGCGTCACATTGTCCACAAAGGAGTTTCCCTCGAAGCGCACGCGCCTCGTGTCCGGGAGGATCGAGACGCCCGCGTCATTGAGAGCGAAGAGATTGCGCGCGATGAGACAGGAGGCCTCCTCCGACTGCGGGCTGTTGTCGAAGTAGATCCCGCGGGTGTTGTCCACGAACTCGTTGCCGTCGGCCACGATGTCGTCCGCGTCCTTGAGAAGCAGGCCGTACGCGCTCGGTCCGCGGCTCCGCTCGAACCGATTGCCGGTGAGGGAGATCCTGCGGCTGTACATGATGGTGCCGCCGACCTGATTGTCGACGAAGACGTTTCCCTCGAACCGGTTGTCCTCGCAGTACATGTAATGCAGGCCGTAGCGGCTGCGTGCGACGCGACAGTTGCGGACCAGCGTGCGGTGGGCGAACCAAATGATGAAATCCCGCGAGTCCGACATCGACACGTCTTCGAGCGTGGTGTCGTCGGAGTACCAGAGCCGGACCCCGTCACCGCGGCGAGGGATGGGGAGGGCCTTCCCGCGGATCGAAAGCCGACGGAAGGAACAATGCGAAGAGTGCGCGATGTACAGCCCGAAGAGAGCGTCTTCGATCGTGCAGTCCTCGAGCACGCAGCCGTCCGCGTTCTCGAGTTTGACCGCGGAGTCCTCGCCGGTGAAGTCGTCGCCGGAGCCGCGGAGGACCACGCCGCGGAGCGTGACAGCGACGCCGGTCACCGACACGAGCGTGCCCGAACCGCGGCCGTCGATCGTGACGACGCCGCGCCCGTTGATCGTCAGCGGCTTCGTGAGGACGATGCGGCCCTCGTAGACGCCCGGAGGCGGGACGACGACGGAGCCGGGCGGGGCGGCGTCGAGGAGGGACTGGAGCGCGGCGGCGGAGAAGGCGAGAAGAGGGACGAGAGGGAGGAGAGCAGTCATGGGAGGGAGTCTCGAGCGAGAGGAGGACGACGAAGGCGCAATGCGTAGGACGCCATTTCAAAATTCAAATTGCAAAATTTCAAATTGCAAATTGCATGGCAAACGGCGGAGGCGCACTCCCTGCGAAACGGTGTCGTTCGCAATCAGCAATTCTCAAATCTCCAATTCTCCATTCTCAATTCTCCTCAATCGGCGTCCGACCATCGCCGCGCTCCAGAGGAGCAGGGCGCCGGCGACCTGGAGGTACGTGCCCAGGCCAAGGGTGGAGGAGACGTCGAAATTCGCCACCCGCTGGTCGCCGATCAGGATGGGCGTGAAGGGGCGGACGGTCATGTTCAGGGCCGAGTGGGGATCGAGGGAATGGCCCGCGTACCAGAGCCAGGCGTAGAGGTCGAGGAGCATGCCCATAGGGAAAAGGACGAGGGGCAGGACGAGGAGGACTTGCCAGAAGCTCTTCTGGAAGCCGGCCGCGAGCACGCCGAGCGCGCAGACGAAGACCAGCGAACCCAGGGCGATGCTTCGTTCGAAGGTGGCCATCCGCTCCATCGGCCGCATGCCGACGTAGTGGTTCAGGAGGTCCACTTCGCCCGTGTCCCCGGTGACGCCGTCCAGATAGACCTCCAGGTGCAGGCCATACGGATACTGGGGGGCGACGAAGCGGGTCACCCATACGGGGCACGCGTAACTGGCCGCGAAGAGACCGACGGCGAAGAGCGCGAAACCGATGCGCACGGCGGGGCGGAGGAGCCACCGATGGCGGGCGAGCCCCTTGGAGCGCGCGTGGACCTCCGGGTTCGTCGTTTGTAGCATCGGGGTGCTCCTCCGCCGTGCGTTCGTCGAGGGCTGTCGCGGTGACCGGGCCCGATGCCGGGGCGCACGCCTGTGCGCCCCGGCTCCGGCGACTGGAGTGCGCGCTCGCGGAGCGCGGGGGCGGGCTACTTCAGTCCGACCTCCTTTTCTTTCGGCTCCACCAGCATCCAGCCGGTCATTTCCATGTGGAGCGCGGAGCAGAATTCCGTGCAGTACCACGGGTACACGCCCTGGTGCTTGACGTCGAACTCGACCGTGACGGTCTGGCCTGGGTCAATCGAGAGGTTCACGTTGTGCCCGTGCAGCGCCAGCCCGTGGGTCGCGTCCCGCGCCCGCTCGACGTTGGTGACGTGCAGGATCACGTGATCCCCTTCCTTCAAGCGCAGGATGTCGGGCCGGAACTGGCTCCGGACCTGGGTCATGAAGACCCGCACGAGGTGCTCGTCCTCGCGCACGACACGCTCCTGCCCGATGTTGATCCCGAACGGGGACTTCTTCATCGTGCGCGGATCGAAGCCGACCTCGGGGTAGGTCTTCCAGGCCTTGATCTTTTCGGCGGGGATGATGCTCGCCGCGTGCGGCTCGGCCATGCCGATCGGCAGCTCGTAGAGGATCTTCATCTTGTCCCCGCTGATGTCCACGAGTTCGAGGTTCTGCGGGTGGAGCGGGCCGAGGGCCGGGTAGCGGTCCACCGACCACTTGTTGAGGGAGAGCAGGTACTTCCCGTAGGGCCTGACCGTGTCGCTCCCCGGCGCCGAGAGATGGCCGATGTTGTAGTGGACGGAGAGCTTGTCCTGGAGCTTCCACGGCTCCTCCCCGGGCTTTGTACGCTGCCCGCCGAGCGACCACTTGGCGATCGCGCTGTCCAGGAAGAGGCTTGTGTAGCCGTAGCCTTGACCGTCGAACTCCGTGTGCAGCGGCCCGAGGCCCAGCTCCACGTAGGCCTCGCGGCAGGAGTCGTACTTGAGGATGGGGACGCCGAACTTATCGGTCTTCTCGAAGTCCTTCGAAGCGATCGCCTTCTGGATCTTTTCGAACGAGTAGACCGTGACGTGCGGGTCGAGCTTGCCGGAGCAGCAGATGTACTTGCCGTCCGGGGTGACGTCCACGCCGTGCGGTGACTTCGAGACCGGGATGAAGTAGAGCACGCCCTCGGCGGCCGCGGTCGCGAGCCGGAGCACGCGGGTCCCGCCGATCAGCTCGGTCTTGCCCGCCTTGACCAGTTCCTCGGCCTTCTTCCAATTGAGGACGTGGACGAAGTCCATTTCGTTCTTCGAGGCGCCGATCTCCATCGCCGGCTTCCCCTCGAGCGTCCCGCCCGTCGCCATTTCGGTGTTGAGCGAGTTCGTGAACATCCAGCCCACGCTGTCTTTTTTTCCCGCGGAGATCAGGTCCTGGAAGTAGGGGGGCAGCTCGATCTGCCAAGAGTCTTCGAGCCGGATCCGCCCGGCCGTCGCGTCGAACGCGTGGAACGTGATCATGCCCCGGTACTTCTCTTCGTACTTGTCGAGCGGCTCATAGGTCCCGTAGGGCTGGGGGGCGGGAAAGAAGGTGCTGGTGACGAAGTACTCGCTGTTGGGGGTGAAGAAGTTGCCGTGGTCGCTCGCCGTGTTCGGCGTCTTCACGATCTGTTTCGTCTTGAAGTCCCGCAGGTCCACGACCGCCAGGCGGCCACCGGCCTTGTCCGCGGCCAGGAGCCACTTCCCGTCATACTCGCCGTCCGTGACGGAGAGCTTGGGATGGTGCAGGTCGCCCCAGGTGAGCGGGAGGTCCTTGAAGAAGTACCCTTCCTGCACGATCTCCTTCGACTCGTCCGAGCCCGTCTGCCACCCCTGCCAACTGTCGGCCGAGTAGACGGGGATGGTCTTGAGAATGCGCATGGACGGGAGGCCGACGACGAGGACGTTCCCGGCGTGGCCGCCGGACAGGAAGGCGAAGAACTCGTCGTCAAACTTGCCGGGTCGTGGATAGGTCCGGAGCGCCGCTTCGACCTCCTCGGGGGAGAGGCCGCGGTTCTGGATGATCGCGCCGGCCTGTCCCGTGGCCGCGGCGACGGCCGGCGCCCCGGGCGCGCCGCCTCCGGGTGCCTGCGACGCCCGCGGGGCGAAGGCGAGGACCAGCACGAGGACGCCCAGCGCCCCCCAGACCAGCCAGGTAAGCCAGTTTCCTTTCACGGGTGATCCCTCCGTATGTTGACACCGTGTCATTTGGAGACCGAGCCCGCCGTCTCCGGCGCGGGCGGCAACGTTTCCAGGTAGCCCAGGAGCAGGTCGACCTCCCGGGGCGTGAGCCCGTAGCTGGGCATCGGCGTGAGGAACTCCTCCAGGAGCTTGCGCGCCGTTTCGTCGGTGGCCAGCATCGACGGCGGATCCGCGAGCCACTTGCGCAGCCATTCGCGATCGCGTCGCTTCGTCACACCGGCCAGGTCCGGCCCGATCAGCTTCCCCTTGCCGATCGTATGGCAGCTCGTACAGCCGACGCGCAGGTAGGTCTTCTCCCCCGGATCGATGGGGCGATAGAGGCTCGTGACGTAGAACGCCAGCTCCCATCGATCCTCCTCTTCCAGGGAGTCCTCGTAGGAAGGCATCGGGGTCCCGGCCATGCCCGTCGTGAGGACCCGAAAGATGTCCTCGGGCCTCGAGCCGGTCTTGAACGTGACTTCGCCCCGCGTGAGGTCGGCGGGCTTGATGGGGTTCTTGAGGGCGTCCTTGAGGTCCTTCGCCGAGCGGCCGTCGCCGAGGCCTTTTTCGCCGTGGCACTGGATGCACTCCGCCACCTTGCGGTACAGCAGCTCGCCACGCTCGTGCTGCGCCTTCGCGGCGTCCGGCGGGGCGGGCAATTTCATCCGGGTGGTCGCGGGCCGCTTCTGGAAATAGTTGAACGGCTTCCCGTCGTCGCGGATGGCCTGGGAAAGGTTCTTCACGTGCGCGACGAGCGCCCAGCGTTCGAACACCGTGAGGTCGCCGAACGAAGGCATACCGGCCGCGGGGATGCCGGAGCTGAGGGTGCGGTAGAGGTCGTCGTCGAAGGGGGCCTGCCCAGGCATGGAGGTCTTGAACTTGAATTGGCCGGCCGTGAAGTTCCGCGGGGGCACCGCGAGGACGCCCGCGGCCGGGCCGTCCGCCTTGCCCTGTGCGCCGTGGCAGACTTGGCAGTTCTGCTGGTAAAGGCCGACGCCCGCCTTGGCGAGCTTTTCCATCGGGGCGGGGGGCGGCGCGACCTCGACGTCCATCCAGCGGACCCTGCGCGCGGAAACGCCTTCCTCAGGCTCGGCCGGCTCGGGCTCGGCGTGCGCCTGCGGGGCCGGGGCCGGGGCCGCTCCTCCGGCCGGCGCGGCGGGCGACGCCGTGATGGAATCCCCCGCGGCAGCGGGAGTCCGCGATGCCGTCGTGGGGTCCTTCGCGCGTTCGCAGCCGAGGAGAAGGGAAGCGAGCGGGAGGGCGAGAGCGAGAGCGAGGAGACCGACACGGGGAAAGGGCGAGCCTGACCGAGCGACCCTTCCTGCTCCCACCGTGCTTTCCGTGGACCTCGACATCCCCTTACGCCTCGAAAATAAAACTTCTCCCCGGCGGATGCTGGAGGGGAATCGTCGCAAGACCTCGTCGGACCGTGACGGGAGGGCGGATTGCAAGTCACGGGCCACGGCGCGAGCGCTCGCAGGGATCGAGAGCGGGACCCGGCGGAGGGCTTGGCGTCAGGAGGTTTTGGGGCGTGGGGCGCGGGCAGGCGAGCGGCGGACGGGCGAACGAGGAGCGCGTGGAGCACAGGCGGGAGGGCCAAGAGTGGGGAGAATCACGCAGCCCCGGGGAACCATCCGCCCGAAGTGTGGGGGGAGGTGACCGTTCGCGGGCAAGATCGCTTCACCACGGAGGCACGGAGTCACGGAGGACGCACGGAGAGGAGGGAAGTCTCGCGCGAGGTCCCGTGAGGTCCCCGTGCCTCCGTGTCTCCGTGGTGCAAGCTCACGGCCGGACAAACGGCAGCGGACCTCGACCGCTACTTTCCGACGCGGAACTCGATCATCGCGACGGCGAGGTTGCCGGCGGCGTCGGCGGCGCGCACGGTCGCGACGTGCAGACCGTCGGGGAGCGCGGGCAGGTCGGTCGTGAAGGACTCGCGCAGGTCGTCGAAGAGTCCGTCGTCCGGGCCGATGCGGGTCCAGGTGCCGTCGTCCACGCGCAGTTCGAACCTGCTGATCGCGCTCGAGGCGTCGACCGCGACGCAGGTCAGCTTGCGCGGGGCGCCAAGGCTGATCGCCAAGTCGCGCAGCTCGGGCTTCCGGTTGTCGATGAGAAACGGGAGCGAGTCCTTGAAACCGCGCCGTCCCTGTTGCCGCGCGTTCGCCTCCTCGTCGCTGGCGGTGAGGCGAAGGACGTACCGGCCGTCCGGGACGGAGTCCGTGTTCCAGACCAGCTCATTCCCGCGGACCGGCGTGTCCGGATTGAGGGGAATCCAGGCCTCGCCCAGCTCGCTCCGGTAGGTCAGCCAGTAGACCAGGCCGTCACCGTCCGGATCCACCGCCTTCCACTTCAGACGCTTCACAGGCAGTCGACGCACCTCCGGCGGGAGCCCGGGCGCGGGCTGCGGCGGGTTTCCCGCCTGTCCCTCCTGGGCATCGACCACCGCAAGCTCCAGGACCTTCGGCCGCTGGTTCGCCACTTCGTAGGCCACGCCGATTTCGGCGAGCTTCGCGGCGCGCTCTTCCTTCCACGTCGCGCGCAATTGGAGGAACCGGGCCGCGGGGCTCAGCGCCTTCGCCGGCGTCGCGCTCTCGGCGGCGGACCACTCGGACCAGGTGTCGTCGGGTTTCGCGGAGTTGCCGCTCCGCGTCTGCACGGACACGGGTCCCGTTGCGCGCCAGGAGAGGGTCCCCCATCGCGCCACGAATTTCGCGTCGAATACCTCCGACAGGTACGAGCCGGAGGCGGGGAGTCCGTCGTCCACCAAGTGGATGGCGCCGACGTCGCCGGTGCCGACCGCCTTCAGCCGACCTCCGGCCGCGAGCAGGGTGAGTACCTGATGCTCCTTGAAATCGAAGGGGATCGAAAACCCGCCGTCGGCGGACACCCGGAAGACCCGCCCGCTGTTGTTCGTGGCAACGAGCACGTCGCCCGACGACTCGAGGGCCAAGTCGGTGATGTAGCTCTCGGGCAGCGTTACGACCTCTTCGGGCGCGGCGCCCTCGGCGGGAAGGCACCAGAGCGTCCCGGAGACCACGGACTTCGGCGAGGCGGACTCGCTACCCGGCTTGGCCCCCTCCTCCGCTTTCGTGCCGGCGGTCGGCTCGCCGCCGCCCGCTTTCGTCTTGGCCGCCGAGTCCGTGATCGCCTTCAGGAAGTCCTGCGGCGGGACCTTCACGCCGGGATTCACGGCGCAGTAGAGGGCACCGTTCGCCGCGCGCCGGATGCAACGGACCTCCCCCTCCCCGAAATCGGCGAGGATGGAGGGCTTCCCCTTCGCATCCAGGCGGTAAAGGAGGCCGGCGCCCGCCGTCCCGAAAAGGAGCGCGCCCTCCGCGCCACGCACGAGGGAGAGCACGTTGTCGCGCTTGGAGTCGAAGAGGATCAGGAACTTGCCGTCCTTGTCGATCCGAAAGAGCTTGCCGCCGGGCCCGGTGGCCGCGATCAGCCCGCCTCCGTCCTCGGGGAGGAGCGCCCAGACGTGCTGCACCGGGAGCGTGCAGAAGAGCGACACGGCCCCCTCGCGGTCGATCCGGAAGATCTTGCCGTTGGGGAGCGTGCCCACATACAGCTCGCCCGTGGGCGCGACGCTGAGGGTCGTGACCAGGGACTCCCCGGTGGCGTGCGCCTTCTCCAGTTTTCCGGCGGCGAGCCGATAGATCGCGCCGCTCCCGCTCCCGAAGTAGAGCACGCCCGCGGCGTCTTCGGCGCTCGACCAGATGGAGAGTTCGTCCGTCCGGGTGGAGGCGACGATCCGGCTGAGGCACAGCCGCCCCTCGGCGTCGAGGACGAGGTTCTCGAGTTCGCCTTTCGCGAACTGGTCGCGGGTCTCGAGCGACCAGCGGGCGGTGCCGGCGGCCAGGAGGAGGGGAGCGGGTGTGAGCGTGACCACCAGCGGGAGCGCGAGGAGGACGGGGGCGGAAGCGAGGGGGAAGCGCCGGAACGAGGGGGACGCCCCGGTCATGGGAGACCTCCGTGGAGGTGATTGAGGTTGCGAGTCACGAGAGCGGGGTTTTCGAGCAGGCGAGGGCGAGAGTGGTTGGGCCATGGCAGGTGGAAGGGGGGACGAACCGCAGAGACACAGCGCGGCGGGGCCGCAGCCGAACCCGGAGTGGCCTGCTTTGACTTTTTGCAATTTGAAATTCGGACCGGCCGTGTGGGTCGAATGCGGGACTTTTACACAGAGACGCGGAGACGCAGAGGCCGGGCGCGGAATCTACCCTCCTCTACCGGCGATAATCGCTGGCAACGCACTGAGAGATCGATTTTGGCTTCATTTCGGCTTGTTGTCGTGAAATTCGCGTAGTTCGTGGAATTCGTGTTCTTCACGTCGCGGCTCGCTGAAATTTTGCGCAGGAAAACAATCTTTCAGGGGTTAGCAGCGCAGAGGACTTTTCGTGGGGTGCATGCCCTCACCGCCCGTGTGGCGGAAAAATTGCGAGTGCCTACCTGATGCTAACTCCGAGAAGCAAAATCTCAATTCTCAATTCTCAAATCTCAATTCTCAAATCCTACTTCACGGTCTGGAGAGTGAGCGTCACAGCTCCCTCGAGGACGTAGGGCGTGGGGGTGACGACGCGGACCGTTTCGTTGGCCAGTTCGGCCTCTTCCAGGATGCCGGGGATCCAGGCGCCGAGGACGGAGTTGGGCAAGGAGGCATAGTCGACGCCCTTCATGCGCAGGCGGGACCGGGGCAGGCTGACGACGGTCACGAGCGCGTTGGCGGGGACGGCGCGGCGCACCAGCTCCAGGGTTTCGCGGAGGCGGGTCGCGGGGCCGACCTCGGGGAGCACCTGTGGGCCGGGAGCGACGACCACCTTGAGCGTCGTATCGGGAGGGAGGTCGGCGGGGACGGGGACTTCCACTTCCAGCGTCTCCAGGCCGCCGCGGAAGGGCCGCAAGAGGCAGACGAGCCGCGCCGTCGACCCAGGCCTGACCTGGTCCTGCCGCCACCAGGCGTTCTTGAGCGCAGCCATCGACAGCTCACCACGCACCTCGAGTTCGAAATCGAGCGACTCGAGGATCGGGCGCTCGTTCGGGTCCCGGAGGATGCGGCTTAACGGCGCGAGAAAGGGCGCGGCCGAGACCCGCGCGCGGTTCGAGTAGCACTCGGTCCAACGCACGGGCTCGTAGCCGCGGAGTCCGACGCTCACTTTCGACGTGACCGTGCTGTCCCCCATGGCGTCCTCGGTCACGTCCAGCGCGGAGAGCAACGCCGAGGCGGCGATGGGAGGCGTGAGGAACTCGTGGTCCACGACTTCGAAGCGATGGGTGCTTTCCCGACCCGTGCGGGCGTTTTTCACTTTGACCGTCATCGGCAGCGTGTGCGCCTTCCGCTCCAGGCTCCCCACGATGCACGCGTTGCGATCCTGGACGAGCGAGCCGATTTCGTTCGCGCTCGAGGCCATCTTGAACGAGCGGGTAAGGGACGGAATGACGGCGTGCACGAAGCCCATCGACATCGGCATGGAGGTTTCGCCGCTGCCGAGGAAGGGATGGCCGAAGGCGTAGACCTTTGCACCCAGGACGTGCGTGATCGTGCCTACCGCAGAGGCCTCCAGGTCTCCGCGGATGAGCTGCACGGCCACGGCCCCGCCAGGCTCGACGGGCAGGGTCATCCCTGGCGCCCATCCACCGCCTCCGCCCTGGACCGGAACGATGCGGTACGCCCGGAGTGCGTCCTCCAGCCAGGCCGCGGCGCGATTCGAAAAGCCGGAGAGCACGAGCGGCGTCTCGCAGGGCAGGAGGGCCGTCGGCGAGGTTGCGGGCGGAACGACGCCGGGCGGCAGCGCGCCGGTCTTTTCCAGCGGTCGTGTTCCTTCCTTGAGCATGGACTGGATGGGCGTGACGCCGGCGATCGGCTCCTTGGAAAAGCCCCAGGCGTAGCTCAAGGCGCCTGCGAGCTTCCCTTCGAGGTAGATCGGGCTCCCGCTCATGCCCGCGATGACGCCGGCCCGATCGGTCACCGGGTGGCTGACGCGCACGAGGATCAGGTCCTCCCCCGGGAACACCTTCCTCAGGACGTCGATCACCTCCACGTCGAAGGACTCGATGCGCGCGCCCTGGAAGACGGTCTTGCCCTGGCCCTTCATGCCGGGACGGACCTCGGAGAGCGGGAGGATTTCCTGGGCGCAAGCGGGGAAGGCCGCGCCCACGGCAAGGACCAGCGCGACGAGTGGGAGGAGGCGGGAGCCAAGAGACGGCGGGGGGGACGAGTTCGACATGAGGCGACTCCACGGAAAGGGGAGGGACGCAGGAGTTTATCGCCGGCCGTCGATGCGTGTCAACAGGTTCCGAGCCCCGTCGGAGCGCGACAGCGGCGGTGCGCTTCCGAGCGTGGACAGAAACCTGCATGCAGCCCGGAATTTCGCTAGGTTGGCAAGACGGTTTCCGCTATACTATTCCCGCTTCAGCGGGGTTCTTTCGACCGCGTTTTCGTGGAGGTTTCTGCCGGTATGAAGGGGAAACTGCTGCTACTCGCCGCCCTGTGCGTCGCCCTTCCCGTGCTCGCGGGCCTTGCCCCGCGCCTGGTGAATGCCGACGTTCCGGATCCCTCAGGCACATGGAACGTGACGGGCCGTCATCCCAGCTCCGGCGAATACACGGGGACGGCCACGCTGGCGCGAACCGGTCCCTCGCGTTTCTCGATCGCCTGGAACCTCGCCTTCAAGGGCGGCGCAACGGCCTCGCTGACCGGCGAGGGGACGCTTTCCGGCAGCACGCTGGAGACGAGCGCTTCGTCGGGCGGCCCGGGCGCGATCGACCGGCTGGGCGGCGTCTTCCCGAGCAACATCACGGTGAAGGGCCGCTTCCGGATGCGGAACGGCGGGGAGCGCCTGTACGGCGCGTGGTGGACGGAGGGCGGCGACAAGAAGATCAACGGCAGCGAGAGCTGGCGGCGTCCGCCCCCGACGGCGGCGCTGAACCTTCGCATGGACTCGAACGGCGACGGCAAGATCGACGCGCTGGACGATCCCGTCGAAGAGGCTGCGCCGGGCGCCATGGTGAGCGTGGGCGACCAGCCCGCGGACCGGTCGGAGGCGCGGCTGCTGGGCAACCTGCCTGCGGGCGGGACCGCGAAGATCACGTTCGAATGGCAGGGGCAGGGCGGGATCAAGGTCTACGGACCCGACAAGAAGGTCATCCTGGCGGCCGGCGCGGCGAAGGCGGATGCGCCGGCGACACTCGCCACCGCGGACGGCGCAGCGCTCTCGGTCGAAGGCGTCAGCGCGGGCGAGGGCTTCCTGAGCGTACGATACGAGAACGGGTCGCTGAAGTATTCGAATCGCGTGCGCGTCACGGTGGGCCAGGAGAAGATCTACCTCATCCTCTGGGCCTACCTCGGCACCGAGGCGGACTACCAGCCTCGCGAGTTCGAGCGACTGAAGCCGCTCTTCGACAAGATCAAAGGGCTCGGCTACACGGTGTTCGACGACGGGACCGGGCACGATCAGTCGAAGATCGACGCGGCCTTTGACGGCCCGGACGCGGCGCGCACCCAGAAGAAGCTGATCATCGACCGCGCGACCTGCCGAGCGGACTTTGAGAAGTACATGAAGCGCCGCTCGGTGCGCGGCGTCCTCTGGGCGAGCCACGGCTTCATGCAGCCGTATCCGGACTGCCCGGAGAGCGAGCTCTTGACCTTCGAGAGCCGCGTCTGGTCCTGTCCGCAGGGCGACCCGACGAGCAACGAGTCGAAGGCGTTCGTCCGGGAGTGGTGGGGGTACGTGAAAGCGCAGCGCAAGCTGCCGATGAATTTCGCGATCATGCACTCTTGCACGACCGGCGGCCTGGGCTCCGACTACAGCGACGAGCCGTGGCACTACTGCGACGACCCGACGCTGGCCCGCGTGAAGAAGAAGTTCGGCGAGCTCCCGCCGCTGGCGAAGCTCTCGTTTACGACGTTCAAGGTGATGAAGCCGCAGATCAATTGCCTGGTGACATACAGCGGCTCAGCGTACTTCGGGATGTACGACATCAACCTGAACGAAGTGATTGCGAGCATCAAGGACTGAGGTGGTGAGCATGAATGCGGATCGAGCGGGAGCGACGCGCGGGCGCGGCCGGGCGGCGGCAGGGTTCGCCGCCGGGCTGGCGGTCGCGTGGACGCTCCTGGGCGGGAGCGGAGGCGGCATGGCACGCGCCGCCTCGCCCGAGGAACAGGCGAAGGCGCGCGACCTGGTGGCGCGGACGGTGAAGGCCTTCGAGGCGACCGAACGCGAGGACGCGCCAGGCGCGGTGGCCTTCCTCCAGGACGCAAGCTGGATCGTGCGGCGATTCGTGAGCATCCGGCTTCGCGCGCTGGGCCTGCCGGACGAGGCCTACGAAAAGCTCGAGGAGTTCGGCCGCCCCGGCTCCGGTCAGCCGCCTGCCACAGCGACCGCCGCATGTCAGAAGTGGGCGGCCGGTTTCAAGGGGTCGGGGGCCGGCGCTCCGCCCCCGACGACCACGCTGGACGCGCTGACGGTGATCACGAGCATGGTCGAGGAGGAGATCCGTCGCCACGCGCGCCAACCGGGCGTGGCCCGTGACATGGTCGGAGCGCTGGTCGGCATCCTGCCGGGCTGCGGCACTCCCGAAGAGAGGGACTGGGTAGCCCGTCGAACCCTGGCGCGCCTCGACAAGGCCACCGTCCTGGCGGAACTGAAGCTCCCCCAGTGGCCGGCGGAGCCGAAGCAGGCCGCCGAGGCGTGCAATGCCCTCGCCGACTGGTACCAAGCGAATCGAGACTACCTCTACGCCCACCCCGGCGAAGGGCGTGTCTACCTCGACGACCAGGCGCGGGCCCACAAGATCCCCTCCGACGTCTTCCGGAAGGTCAACCAGCCCTGGGGGGCGGACGAGGGTCCGAATCGCGCCCCGGCTCGGGACGAGACGATCCGGTAGCGGCGTCGGCAAGCAGCAGTTCCTGTGGCCGTTCGCGCGGGCCGAAGGCCGGCGCCCCCCGGGAAGGGCGCCTGAAGCTCGTCAACGGCGACCACCCACTCGGCCTTGAGCCGCTCCGATGCCGGCCAGGACTCGACACGACGCCGATCCGCGCTACCGCCCGAACAGTTCTTGCATCGCAGCCTCCCTTTCCTCCTCGGACAGCTTCCCGTCGCCGTCCTTGTCGAACCGCTGCAGGATCTGGCGCAACCGACGCGGGCGCGTCGCAGCCCCGTCCCCTCCAGCGGCAGGCTCCGAGCCGGCACCCGCCTCGGCCCCGGTTGCGCCGGCGACCCCACCCTTCCCTCCCTCCTCCGCGGTCCCGAAGCTCCCGACCGCGCCCGCGAGCCCGAGCAGGCGTTGCTTGAGGAGCGCACCTCGCAACTCCTGCAAACCGCCCGGCTCGTCGGCCGTGACCTGCACGAAGCACAGGCACATCTCGTCGGTGGTCTGCTCCCCGTGCTTCACCGGCTTCGGCGGAAGGTTCGGGTTCTTTGGATTCGTGGCCGAGTTGTCGTAGTAGGCCTCGAGGTCCAGCCGCGTCCCTTTGGGCAGCGCCACCGGGCGTGCGTACTGGTACTGATCCTGCCAGTTGAAGTCCCAGTCCTTGATGTACACGAGCGGTTCGAGCCGGCCGTCGGGCAGCGTCGCCACGATTTTCATTTCGCGCCCAAGCAGGTGCATGTGCGGAATGATGCCCACGGCGTGCAGGTCCACGGGGACCGTAAAGCTGGTCGCCAGCCGGAACCGCTCCTCCCCCGCCGGGATCGTGAACTTGCCGCGGATGAGCGGGATGCCTGCGACCACCTTGGATACCGGCGCCGTCGCGAAGTAGATGCCCAGCGAGGAGCGGTCTTCCTCGGGCTTTCCATCCGGGTGGTAGTGCACCTGCAGGGCAAGGTCCGAGCCGCGCCCGAGGACGCGCGCGGTCCCGTCCGCCAGTCGCCGTGGGGTCGCCCCCGGCGCCCACCCGCCCAGCCCACCCGTGGGCAGGAAGCCGGGACCTCCGAAGCTCGCGTAGCCGGGGCCCGGGTCGGCCTCATCGCGCCGCCGGGCCGCGCCGCTTCGGTCGAGATAGAAAATCGCGTGGTGGACCACCCGACGATTACCGGGCCGGAACTCCACGGCGGCGACCATGCGGTCCTCGGTGACCTTCGTCGGGATAACGAAGCACCGATAGATGTCAGCCCCATCCGCAGGGACCGGGAAGGAGTCCGGCATCTCCAGCACCAGGTCCGGCTCCCCGAGCGCCCACCCGTCCGTGAAGCGCGGCGGCGGCGGGAGCGCCGCGGCATCCCCTTCCTTCGCACCGTCACGCACCCACCGCGCGATCAGGTCCACGTCACGCTCGGCCAGCTTCCGGCAGTCGAGAAAGTCCCCGAATCCGGCTTCGGGTTTCCAGGGCGGCATCCGTCCACTCGACACGACCTCGTCGATGTGGCGCGCGCGCTTCGCCGCGTCATGGTAGGACAGGAGGGAAAAGGGCGCGACCTGGCCTGGTCGATGACAGGTAGCGCAGTTTTTCCAAACGATCGGCGCGATATCCCGGGTCCAGGTGACCGGCGGCTCGTCCGCCTCCCCACGAGGAGAGAAGGGGACGAGCGCGGTCCCGATCCAGAGGGCAGGAAGGGCCAGCCCCGCGCGGGCGAGGCGCGTAGCATGCCGTCGAAGGCTCATGTGTCACCTCCTTGTGGCCCGTGATGGCCGGCGCAGACATGACTGCGCAAGCGCTGTCTTGACAGACTGCGGCGGCCCGAGCGTCCCAGGACCCGGCGCG
The DNA here is from genome assembly GCA_016197205.1 of Planctomycetota bacterium. Taxonomy (GTDB): domain Bacteria; phylum Planctomycetota; class MHYJ01; order WSZJ01; family JACPWG01; genus JACPWG01. The sequence goes on along the minus strand of JACPWG010000023.1, from coordinate 522 downwards.
GGGGCAAATGCCCCGCGCATCTTTGGCGGATCAGCACGCGGCTCGAGAGCCCGCGCTTTCCGGGTCTGGTCGCGCGGGTCAAACCCAAGCACCCTCAATACCGCCCCGCAGAATTGGGTGACCATCTTCCTCGGCGATTTCGGCCGCCTGCTTCGTTGCGCTCGCTCGACGCAGTTCTGCGTTACTACGCCCCGCTCGCGGGCCTCGCGGGCGGCCGCACTTGCCTTCGGCTATTGGCCACCGACTTCCGTGGAGCGGTACTCAGGAGCGGCGCCCCGACTGCGTGGCGCGTCACTTGTGCCATGTTGCCGAATCGCGGACACCTTCGTCCGAACCTCGCGGCGAATCGTGAGTCGTGCGCGGGGTCGCGCGGGCCGGAGGCCCGCGCCCCCAGGCATCTTGCCTGGACTTCGCCAACGGTCCCCTAGCGACCTGGGGGCTTCGGTGCGACCGGCGTCGAGGGGGCTGCAGCCTTCGGATCCGCCGTGCCGGACGGCGGGGTGGGCAGCGGACACCCGAAGA
>JACPWG010000022.1 GCA_016197205.1 Planctomycetota bacterium | reverse complement strand
GGTCCGAGTGTGCGCAGTTATTTTTGCGCGGGCGCTTAGCCACCGAAGACGCCGAAGACACCGAAGTTCTCGACGGGCCGTTCGGTGTCTTCGGCGAGTTCGGCGGCTCGTCCCTCCGTGGGCGGAGTGCACGGCTTCCGAAATCGCGACCAACTTTCAAGAAGTCGAACGATAGGGACCCAAACCCTCACTGCACGAGCCCCCCCCATGTTCACCCCCTCCGAGCAGCTCGCGATCCAGCGCCTCTGGGCCCGCAAGCTCGAGCAAGACGCGGCCGGCCTGCCCAAAGCAACCCGGCACCGCAACCTTGAGCCCGACTCCGCGGAGTTCGTGGCGGCGCTCGCCGCCGGGCTGCACGCAAAGCTCCTCCTCGAGCTCGGGGGCTCGAGCGGCCTGTCTACGATCGCTCTGGCCGTCGCGGCCCGCCGCACCGGGGGCCGTCTCGTCTCGATCGAGGTGGAGCCCGCGCGCCAGGCGGAGGCGCGGGAAACGCTCGGCCGGCTCGGACTCGCGGCCTTCGTGCAGTTCGTGCTCGGGGACGCGGCGGAACATGCCCCGCGCGTCGCGGGCGCGGATTTCGTCCTCCTCGATTGCGAGAAGGACGACTACATCCGCTTCTTTGACCTGCTGCGTCCCGCGCCGGGCGCGGTGGTCGTGGCGGACAACATCCTGTCCCACCACCTCGACGACTACGTGCGCCACGCGCGCGCACGCGGCCCGTCCGTCACCCTGCCGATCGGCAAGGGCCTCGAGGTCACGCGCATCGGCGGCTGAGTCGGCCCGCGAGCGGCCCGTTCGTTCGCTCCAGGCGCCGCCGCGGCCCGCTTCCGGTAATGATTGACAGGCCCGCGTGACTTTCTTATCCTTCCCCCCCCACAGGTCGGCCCCGCCGTCCCCGGCGCGCCTGGCGGGCCGACGCGAATCGGATTGTCATCAACGAGGAGGGCACGTGGTGCTGTCGAGGTGGACGCGGGGTTTCGTCCTGGGCTTGGGGCTGCTCTGCGCGAGCACAACGAGCGCTTTTGCGCAGCAGGTTGCCGTGTTTGACGCGGGCGGCGTCGCCGATCCCGTTGCGGCGACCACCACCCCCTGGGCGCTGGCCGGCGGGAACACGGTCCAGTCCAACCTCAACGGCGCCGAAGTCCAGATCACGGCCGGTGACGCTTCGACCACCACCGTCACCGTGCAGAACGGCATGGCGGACGACGGCGACGCGATCCTCGGTACCGCCGTCGTGGACGTCGCCGGCGGCGCGGCCAATGTCACGGTCACCGTCACCCTCGCCGGCAGCCTCGTCGGCGGCCCGGATCTCGACGACGCGGCGCTCCTCTTCAGCCGCGCGGGCGGGACGGCGACGAACGCGATCATCAACGGCAGCCTCTCGGCCACCTCGACCGGGTTCATCATCCGGGACACGGGCAACACCGCGAACACCATCACGGTCGCCACGGTGGACGCGAGCGTCACCGACCTCACGCTCGTCGGGGCCATCGAGCTCGGGAACGGGTCGAACATCCTCTCCTTCACGGCCGGCGCCACGGCGACCTCCACTCCGATCCGCGTGCTCCAGGACGGAGGCATCAAGGGCGGGACGGGGAACGACACGCTGACCCTCACCGCCGGCGCGAGCCCGGGTGACGCCAAGCTCGGAGCAGGCCAGGACGACGATGTCGATCTCGGGGCCGGCACGAACTCGCTCACCATCGCCACCACGGGCGCCTCCACAGGCGCGGCCTCCGGCCTCTTCCGCAGCGTGACCTTCGGCGACGGCGACGACACCGTCCTGGTCGACACGACGGGCAATACCGCCCCCGCGGGCCCGAGCCGTGCCGAACTCGTGGCCGACGACGCGGCGGGCGGCGGCACCCTCGCGCTCGGCGGCGGCACGAACCAGGTGACCGTCATCGCCGGGGCGGGGTTCGCCCAGGCCCTCGCCGTCGGCCAGCTCACCGGAGGCGCGGGGAACGACTCCCTGACCGTCCGAACGACGGGAGCGGGCTCCGCCACCTTGGGGGCGAACGGCGATGTCGACCTCGGCGCCGGAAACAACGCCATCCTCAGCGAATCGACGGGCGCGGCCGCGAACGACCAGGCAAGCTTCCTGGCGGGAGGGCTCACGACGGGCGACGGCAACGACTCGATCACCGTCCGGGCCCTGAGCACGGGCGGCAACGGCAACGCGACTTTCTCCAGCACCGGCACCGTGGAGCTCGGCGGCGGCAACGACACGATCACCGTGACCACGGCCGCCAACGCGGGAGGCACGGCGCTGTTCCTCGCCGACGGGCAGGACCTCAACCTGGGTCCCGGCAACGACGCCTTCGTCCTTACCGCCGGGGCGACCGACGCCTCCACGACGGCGCTCACCATCGACTGCGCAGACGGCACGGACCAGGTGACGATTACCGCGCCCGGCGCGGGCACGGCCCTGTTCGACGTGACGAACGTCTTCCTGGGCAGCGGGGACGACACCCTCACCGCGTCCGGCAGGGTGACGGTCGCCGCGCTCGGCACCAGCGTTTCGCTCGGCGACGGCAACGACACGTTCAACTTCAGCACGAGCCAGGCCGTGGCGCTCTCGGTCGACGGCGGCCTCGGGGACGACAACATCACGGTGACGGGGGGCGCGGGCGTTTTCAACGTCGACACGCTGGCGTCCGGCGAGGGGAACGACACGATCACGGCGACCGCGGGCGCGGGCGGCCTCGACATCAACTTCCTCAATCTCGACGACACCGGCGCGACGACCACGACCAAGGTCGTCACGCTCAGTGCCCCCGGGGCGGGGGCCTTGACGGTCAATGCGTACAGCGCCCTGTCCGCCCAGGGCATCGACGACACCGTGACCGCCTCCGGAAACGTGCGGTTCAACACGGACCTCACCATGGGCGGCGGGACCAGCGTGCTCACGATCGACTCCAATAACGGAGACGCGCTGCCGAACGTCGCGATCACCACCTTCGCCGGCGACGACGCCGTGAGCCTGAAGTGCTCTTCAGCGGGGGGCTGGGCCACGGGTCTGGGCACGATCGACCTGGGGAACGGCGCCAACACTCTCACGGTCGACTCCACGATCGGGAGCTTCCGGGTGAACTCGATCGTTTTCGGCGCCGGCGACGACGCCTTCAACATCAACAGCAACTTCGTGAGCGAGGCCGCCACCGGCACCCCGTTCATCCTCACGAACTCCCTCAACCTGTCCGGGGCGAACGGCAATGACACGGTGACGTTGAACAACGGCTCCTTCGTGCTGGGCGGCGGCACCACGCTGGCCCTGGGGGAAGGAGACACGCTACGGGGGAACGGGTTCGTCGCCGCCGCCGACGTGACCTTCAACGGCTCCGTCGCCGATCGCGCGACGCTGAGCCCGGGGCTCTCGGTCGGCAAGCTCGTCGTCAACGGCAATCTCAGCCTCACGAATACCAACTACGCCCTCGACGTGGACGGGACCTCTTCCGACACGGTGTTCGTCCGGAACGGCACGGCCACGGTGAATGCCGGCAACCTGGTGACCGTTTCTTTCCCCAACGTCACCCCGCCGCTCGGGACGACGAGCTATCCGATCCTCCAGACCGACGCGACGGGGAGCCTCGTGGTGAACGCGACGCCGGCCGTGAGCAGCGCGAACCTCCCGCTCTTCAGCTTCGCCCTCCGGTCCGTGCCCGGGGTGAACGGAGACTTCTTCCTGGACGTCACGCGGAGCAGTCTCGCGGACGTGCCCGCGATCACGGGCAACGCGGGCGCGGTGGCGGCGAACGTCGAAGCGATTCTGTCGGGCAACCTCGCCGACGCGGACCTGGCCTCCGCCCTGAACGAGCTCACGAAGCTGCCCTCCAACGAGCAGCTCATCGCGGCCCTGACGAACCTCAGCGGCGAGGCGATCGGCTCCGGCCCCGGGGCCGAGGTGACCACGCTCTCCGAGTACAACTACGCGCTCGCCGCACGCATGTCGGAGATGCGCGGCGGGCTGGGCTCCTCCCCGCGGCCCGAGGGCCCGCGGGGGCCCAGCGGCAGCGTGACCGACGAGCGGCAGGGCGTGGGGCTCTTCGCCCAGGCCTTCGGCACGCTGGGCCGACAGGACGACGACGGCGACCTGCTCGGCTACGAAGTCCAGACCTACGGGACCGCGCTCGGCATCGACAAGCGCCTGGACGACTCGTATTTCATCGGCGCCTCGCTCGCCTTCGCCCGCACGGACGTGAACCTCGACGACCCGCTCGGCGCGGACGGAAACGTCGATGACTATGCGGCCAGCCTGTACGCCGGCTATGGCCACGACCGGTTCTTCGTGGACCTGGCCGTCACCTACGGCTGGACGCAGAGCGAGTTCGACCGGCGACTGGCGTTCGGCCCGATCGACCGCGCGGCGCACAGCGACTTCGACGGCCGCGAGGTGACGGGCTACGCCGGCAGCGGCTTCCTCGTCATGCTGGGCGACACGACCTACGTCGTCCCGAGCCTGGCCCTTCAATACGCGAACGTCAGTCAGGATGGGTTTCAGGAAGAAGGGGCCGGGGGGCTCGGGCTGGACGTCTCGAGCCGCAGCATCGACTCCTTCCGGTCCATCGTCGGCTGCAAGCTGGGCACCCGCCTCGGAGACGACAGCTCCAAGTGGTCCCTGGCGACGCACGTCGGCTGGATCCACGAATACGCCCATCCGGACCATACGGTGCGGGCCCGGTTCCTCGGGGCGCCGGACTCCGCCCGTTTCACGAGCGAGAGCGCGGAGCAGGGGGACGACCAGGCGAACCTCGGAGTCGGTGTCAGCGGGCAGGTCTCGAGGCAAGCATCGGTCTTCCTGGGCTACGACGCCAACGTGAGCAAGAACGCGTTTTATCAGGGCGTGACCGGGGGCGTGCAGATCAACTTCTGAGCCACGGCTTCCTGGCGTGCGATTCCCCGTCCGGCCCCGCAGTCCTCCAGGGCTGCGGGGCCGGGCTTCTTCCAGGGAACAAGGAGAGCGGGTATGTTGGACAAGGCCGCGATGACGACGGTCGTCGCATCCGTGGTGTCGGCGATCGTGGGTGGCGTGATCGGCGGGTGCCTGACGCCGATCCTGCGCGGGAAGGCCACCCTCGACGAGCTGGAAGTCCGGAAGCTCACGGTCCAATCGGTGGAGTTCAATGACCTCGTCTCCCGCGATCTGAAGGGGGCCGTCACCTGTCAGATCAAGGACGGCTCGGTGCTCGCGGCGAAGGCCGTGATCGCGACCAACGTGAAGGGCAACCTGGTCATTGCGTCGAGTTTCCTGGCCGCGAGCAACCCCACGGTCCTGGACGTCAATCAGACGCACGTGTTTGCGGAGTTGGGGGCGAACGAGGCGGGCGGCGCCGCACTCACGCTGCGCAACAAGGAGGGCGGTTTCCTGATCGGCCAGAAGCAGGCCAAGGAAGGGCAGTCCCTCGTCCTGGCCTACGACGCCAAGGGGGAGCCGCGGATGTTCGTCCAGGACTTGCGGCGCGGCGCGGAGGGGATCGTCCACCTGCTCCCCGCCTCGGCGGGCGCCCCAGCCGCAGGCGGCACGGTTCCGCGCCCACCGGTTGTCACCCCGAGCCAGACCGACGCGCCCCCGGTCGACGGGAAGTAAGGCGCCCGTATTCAAGGACTGTAGCAACTCCTGCCGCAGCTCTTCCGGATGCCGAACCGTGCGCTGGGCAGGTGGATCCCGTACTCGAATTCGATTTCAAATTGCAAATTGCAAAATGTCAAAGCTCAAATTGACCTCGGATTCTGCCGTCCTACCCGCGCCCGGTTGCCACTTGCCGCACCACGCACCGTCCAGGACCTGTGAAGCGGCAAGGATTGCGACACCCGTTGCCTGCTGCCGGCGTACACGGACCCTTGAGGGAGACCCCGGTGTTCGTAGGAGACCGGACTGAGCACCCTGGCGCGCGACCGGCCCACGGCGCCGCACGCACGCGGCTCACGCCGGTTTCGCGGAGCCTGGCGCCGCGCTTCGCGTCGCTCCTTTTCCTCGCGCTGTTCGCACCCTCGTGCGCGCCCACCCGGCTTTCGGAGGCGGCTCGAGAACGGCTCTACCCGCCGATCGCGGACGTCGGCGCACACGCGCTCCTCCGCGAGGCCCTCGCCCGCGCCACGGCCTCCTACGGCGACCCGAGGCTTCCCGTCCGGCGCGTGGACCTGCGACGCGGCGGCCGGTCGGGAGCCGCCGCCGGGTCGTTCCCGCTCTGCGAGCTCACCGACCCGGCCGCCGGCCATTTCACCCTCTACCTCGGGGAACCTCCCGAAAGTCCGCTTTTCGTCGGTCAACTCGCGCACGAGGCGTTTCACCTCCTCGACACGCGCTTCTACGATTGGTACGTCGAGGGACTCGCGACGGTCTTCGCCGAGACCTTCGTCCGTGGGAAAGGCCTGGACTGGGCCGTGTGGGAGAGGCGCTTCGCGGCGGGCGGAGCGAAGGACCCCTACGCCGCCGGCTTCGCCATGATGCGCGCGGTCGTGGACGCCGTCGGCGCCGAGGGCGTGCGCGGGTTCCTGGACTTCGGGGTCCCCGCGTCCGGGAGCGGCGAGCGGCGGCGCATCGATCCCGATGCGTGGCTGCACAGCCTTCCGGAAGGCGCGCGGCGTGCGGCGCTGCGCGCGCTCCGAGCGCACGGAAAGACGATGGCGCGGGCCGCCGCGGCGGTCGCCGGCGAGGGCGGGAACACCTGGGTGCCTCCCTCGAGGGACGAAAGCGCGGAGTGAGCGCATGGCGGAACCGAGCCTGCTCGACGAGCCGGTCCGTGCGGTCGGAGGCGCGCCGCTCGAGCGTGCCATGACCCGGTGGCTGCTTTCCGCCGCCCTGCTGGTCCCCCTGGTGCACTTCCCCCTGCAGTTCCTCTTCCCCTTCGTCGTGCCACGGGTCCTTTTTTTTCGAGCGCTGGTGCTGCTCGCGGCGGCGGCGGGCCTCCCCGCGCTGCTGCGAACGCCGGGGCGCGGCCGCACGCGACCGTCCCCGATCGCGTGGGCGCTCCTGGCCTTCCTCGGCAGCCAGGCGCTCTCGACGCTCTCGGGCGTGGACGTGGCCCGGAGCTTTTGGGGCAACCAGGAACGGATGATGGGGCTCGTCGCCGGCGTCACCTTCGCGTCGTACTACGGCCTCCTGGTCCTCTGGGTGGATGCGTGGGAGGAGTGGCGACGGGTGCTGCGCGTGCTGCTGCTCGCCGGGGCGGTCTCGATGGCCGTAGCCGTCGTGCAGTCGTTCGATCCCTGGTTCTGGTACAACAACGGCCAGAGCCGTGCGGCCGGCACGCTGGGCGCCCCGATCTATGTGGGCGGCTTCGGGCTGTTCCTGGCCTTCACGGCGCTCCTCCTCGTGCTCCGCGGGGAGTCCTGGCGGGGGCGCGTGCTGGACGGGTCGCTGGGGGTGCTCGCGCTCCTCGGCATGGTCGCAAGCGGCACCCGGAGCTCGCTCCTGGGCCTGGCGCTCGGGGCGGGTTGGGTGCTGGTCGTGTACGCCTCGAGGTGTCTGCCGGGCCGGCGTGTCAGGGTCCTCGCCACTTTCGTGGCGGTCGGGGCCGTCGCGATGGGCACGCTTTACACGTATCGGACCGCGCCGTGGGTGGCGCGAATCCCGGCCGTCGGCCGCGCGGTCAACACGTCGCTGGAGGAGGTCTGGCGCGGACAACGCGGGATCGCATGGCGGATCACGAGGCTCGCCTGGAACGAGCGGCCGCTCCTTGGGTGGGGACCGAACAATTACTTTTACGCCTTCAACCGCCACTACGACCCCGCCTCCCTGGACTACGGCTACGAGGAAACCTGGTTCGACGATGCGCACAGCGTCCCGCTGAACACGCTCGTCTCGCAGGGGGCCTTGGGCTTGGCCGCGTACCTGGGTGTCTTCGTGGCCGGCCTCTTCACGCTTCGACGCGGCCTCGCCCGCGGGACCACGAACCTTCCGACCGCAGCCTGCGCGTCGGGAGTGCTCGTGGCGCACTTCGTCCAGAGCACCCTGGCGCTCGAACATCCCACCTCGCTCTTGTGCATGATGGTCTGGTTGGCGCTGGCCGACCGGTCAGGAAGAGCGGGGGACGGCCGTGCGACGCCTACGCCGCTGGCGCCCGCGCCCGCGCGAGCGCCTGCCCGACAAGGGCTTGCCTTGGCCGGCGCGGGGCTCGGCCTGGCCCTGGCGTTCTTCCTGTGCGTGGAGCCTGCGCGCGCGAATCATCTCGCCTTGCGAGCCGTGCGCGACATGCCGACGAATCCCCGACTCGCGTTGGACGAGGCGGACGCGGCGCTCGCCGTGTTCACGCCGCACGCGGACGACCTGCGCCGCGATTTCGCCCAGGCGATCCTCGCCACGCTGACCAAAGGACGCGGCCGGTACGGGAAGGACCTCACGGAGGCCATGCTCGATTTCGGCCTGCGCGAGTTGCGGGCCGCGCTCCGGGCCCGGCCGCTCGACCTCCGGATCTACCTGGGACTCGCGGAGCTCCTCCAACTCGACGCGGCCCGGACGGGCAACCCGCTGCAGGCGGCGGACGCGGAGCGGCGGCTGGAAGAGGCGTTGCGCCTGTCCCCGCGGCGGCAGCAGGCGATGTTCCTGTTGGCGACGGTGAAGCTGCGCGCCGGCAAGGCGGCCGAGGCGATCGAACTGCTCGAGCGGGCGATCGGCAACAATCCAAGGATCGGCGAGGGCTACCTCCGGCTCGCACAAGTACACAAGTCGCTGGGGCGCGACGACCGGGTCAAGGAAACCCTCGCGCTGGCGCGTGCTCGCGGCGTTGTTTACCCAGAATGGCTCCGCAAGGCCGTCGACGAGCTCGACACCGCGCCCTCGATGTCCCCGGGCCGCGAAAGGTGAGGCGGTGGAGAGATGGAGGCTTGAGACGGTCGCGCTCGAATGCACGGCCGGAGGTCTCCCATGGAGTCGAGGTTGGAAGAGGCGCATGGGTCCGTTCCCTCCTAGGCCGCCCATCTTTCGCGCGCGTCGGCCACGCCGATGGGTCCTGGCGGGACGGGTGGCCGCAACCAAAAGGGCACGAGCCACCCAAGACGCCGAAGTGCACACAAAGGGTCCGAGCGTCGTCGGCGTCTTCGGTTGCGTCCTACCTCCTGTGGCTATTCCCCCCCCGAGACACTGGCGCCGTGTGCGGGAGTGAGCCGGAAAAGTAGCCTTTAACCGCATAATCGTCGTCACATCAATAAACCATGAAAGGAATTGTGGCAATTCTCTTGACACATTCAAGAGATTAGAGTATACTTTATTATATCAAAAATATCGAATATTTCGAAATGCCCCTTCTTTCATCCGCGGAGGCTGTGGGGCAGGCTCGGAGTCCCTCGTCTCCGAGGAGAGCCCCCTTCCCCGGCGTCCGCGGCGGACCCGTCCTGAGGAGGATCAGACATGCAGAGCGAGACGACCTGGATCGCCTACGTGTCCTTGGCGATTGTCGCGGGCTTGCTTTTCCTGGGCTGGGCCGCCTCCCCGACGAACTTCGCTTCGGCGCCACCGCTGCCACCGCCGCCACCGGCACCTCCGCCGGAGAAGGCTCCGGCGAACGACCACGGCGGTGTGCGCGTGGAGACCCGGGAATTCGACTTCGAGGTCGTATTCCACCATGACCGCCTCGCGCTCTGGACCTACGACAAGGGGGGCAAGCATGTCGCCTCGCGAGACCTGCAGGCGACAGCGGAATTTGATTTCACGGAACCGGAGAGAGGCGAGCCGGGGGAGGTGGACCGTCGAGCCGGGGGAGAGCCCGAAGCGAAGCCGCGGGGACCGATCAAGGTGGAGTTGGTCCGCCTCGATACGGCGGAGGGCGCATGGCTGCAGGGGGACGTGGATCTTCAACGAATCGCGGAAGGGGAGGCGATCGCCCGCCTCCGGGTGAGCGGTCTTCCGGGCAAGGAGGAACGGACCGTGGAACTCAGCCAGCCCTTCCGAATCGCACGGGCATGCAAATACGTTTGCAAGGTCTGCGAGACGTTCGCTGACCGACCCGGCACGTGCAGGCGGTGCGGAGCCCGGCTCGAGCGCCACCGGACCTTCTACGGCTGTTTGCGCCACGCTGCCGTCGCGTCGGACCGGAAGGGGGACGCTTGCTGGAAGTGTGGAGAGAGACTGGTCGAGTTGGCCGAGGAGCCTGACCCGCTCCTTCCTGGGAAGGAACAAAGGCGTCCGGACCGGCCGGAATAGCCGGTTGGCACAGGGCCCCCTTGGGAGCGGCCCCACCGCCTTCCGTGGGGCGGTACTCAGGGCATGGTTCAAATCCCGGCTACGCTCGCGATCGACTGCGATCCGTAGGGGCACGGCGCTGCCGTGCCCACGAAGCGATCCCTCGTAGTCGGCCTCGCATGACGTCGGCGGCAGTTTGAGCCAGGCCGAACGTCTTGCCGAGAACTCACCATCCCCAGCGGTAGGGATCCAATCAATGACGAAGCCGGAATGACCAACCTGGACACGTGATCGGCGTCAGGGCCGCTGCGGCGTCATTCTTCTTCGCTGCTGGAGCGCATGCCCTTCGTCATTGGTCCTTGCTCAATGTTCCTCGCAAGCTTTTCGTTCGAAGCGCAATTCCCACAGGGCAATAGCATACGGAGAATACAGCCATGAAGACAATCCTGCCCCTGCTCCTTGTCTTCCTGCTGTGTGTCGGGCTGGTGTCCGGCTGCACCTATGGACATCGAACCGAAGAGGGCGCGCTGATCGGCGGCGGCATGGGTGTCCTCGGCGGCGGTCTCGCCGCGGCCGCGGGTGCAAGCCCGTGGTGGATTCTCGGTGGGGCGGCCATCGGCGCCGTGGGCGGCGCCATCATCGGCCACGAGATGGACCGACACGAGGCGCATTGTCGTGCCATCCACTACGAGTGCATGCACTGTCACGCGGTCTTCTGCAACAGCCCCCACGGTTGTCCCAGTTGTCATGCCGTTGAATTCCGGGTGTATCACTCGCACCCCGAGTAGCCGGGAGAGCGCGGCGTGGGGGAGCCCCCGCACCGGACTCGGCCCTCGCGGACGCGGTGCGGTTCGCTCCGCGAGGGCGACGACCAGGGTGAGGACGCCTCTCCTGGGCTTTCGCCGCGGAGAGAGGACGGCGAGTGCTTCGTTAGGGCCCGTAAAGAAGCAACTCCTGCAGTTCGGCAACCGGGGAGCTCCTCAGGAAAAGGCTCAAGGCTCAAGGCTCAATTTTTAGGCAAGGCTCAAAGTTCAAGGCTCAGAGTCCGCGATTCCGTGCCCGGGCTACGTTCCGTGGTGGTCATTGAAAATGGGTGTGGCTACTTTTCGTAGGCCCCCTGAAGGGGGTACTACAAACAGTGGGTGCTGCTCTCGGAACCTACTGTTCGTAGTACCGCCTTCAGGCGGTCTGAGCGCTGTCGTCGAAAAGTAGCCACACCCATTGAAAATTGAACCTTGAGCCTTGGCTGAGTCTTGAAAATTGAGCATTGAGAATTCTTGTCGCCCCCGCGCGTGTCAATCGAGCAAGTCATTTTCTTACGGGTCCCTCCTACCGCCCCACAGAATTGGGTGACCAATTCTCTCGGCGATTTCGGCCGCCCGCGTCGTTTCGCTCGCTCGCCGTAGTTCTCCGTTACTACGCCTCGCTCGCGCGCCTAGCGGGCGGCCGAACTTGCCTTCGCCTATTGGTCACCGACTTCCGTGGAGCGGTACTTAGGTGCTTTGGGCCCGCTCGACGCGTTCCGCCTCGCGTGCCTCCCCCCGGCGGCTGCCGACGACGAGCACGCACACCCGCGCTCGCGGAGGAGGCCGCCTTTCGCCCCCCCCCGGATCCCCACTGTCGGATGGGTGGCATCGTGGATATCGCCGACTACTGGCAGGGATTCGTTCGCCAATCGCCGCTCGCCGTCGTGACCGACGTCGACGGAACGCTCCTGCCCTTCGCGCCCCGCCCCGAGGAGGCCCTCCCCGGGCCGGACGTGGTCGCCCTGCTTCGGGAGCTCGCACAGCTCCAAGGTCTGACCGTCGCCCTCGCCAGCGGTCGCACGCACGAGGACCTCGACCGCCTCTTCGGCCACGTGCCACGGCTTCTCCTGGTTGCCGAACATGGCGGCTGGCGTCGGGCGGAGGGCGCTTGGCAACCGGTCGACCTTGCACCCCCCGAGGCGCTTGCGGAGCTGGCGCGGGAGCTCGAGCGAATCACGTCGCACCAAACGCGGGCCCTGGTGGAGCGGAAGACCTGGTCCGTCGCGCTTCACTACCGGCGCGTGCCTCCGAGCGAACGGCTGGGCCTGCTGATCCAGGCCGATGCCGTGGTCCGGGCGTGGGTGTCCGGCCATGCCGGCTTCGAACGACTCGAGGGCGTGCATGCCTTCGAGGTCCGTTCCTCTCGCATCCACAAGGGAACGGCCGCCCCCTGGGTGCGAGAGCATGCCGGCGCGGGCGCGCACCTGCTGGCCCTGGGAGACGACCTGACCGACGAAGATCTGTTCCGCGCCCTGGGCTCGGCGGACGACACGATCCTGGTCGGGCGTGAGCTCGCGCGGTCCACCGCGGCACGCTGGCGGATGAACGGGCCCGGCGCCGCGCTCGCCTTCCTTCGCTGGATCCGCGCGGTGCGCCGCGAAGGCACGACGCCGCCGCCCCCGGTCCTGCCGCGGCCGGTCACCCCGCTCCCGCTCGCCCGCAAAGAGGCAGGCGAACGCTTCAAGCTGCTCGCAATCTCGAACCGGTTACCGGCCCTGCGCACGCCCACGGAGCCTTGCGAAGAGCGCAAACGCGGGGTCGGCGGCCTCGTGTCGGCGCTGGAGCCGGCGCTGACCGCGCGGGGCGGCCTCTGGCTCGGGTGGAGCGGTCGAGCGCTGCCCGGTGCCGAGCCCGGTCCGGCCTGTCTCGACGACGACGTCCTGCCTCCGCTCGCCTGGCTCGACCTGCCCGGGGAGTGGGTGGAGAAGTCCTATAATGGCTTCTGCAATCGGAGCCTGTGGCCGCTCTTCCATTCCATGCCGGAGCGCGTCCGCTTCGCGGACGCGGAATGGGAGCGCTACGAACAGGTCAACGAGGTCTTCGCCGCCGCGGCCTCGAACATCGTGGATCCCGACACCCCGATCTGGGTGCACGACTACCACCTGCTGGCGCTCGGCCGCGCCTTGCGACAGCGCGGGCACCGCGGCGCGCTCGGACTCTTCCTGCACATTCCCTTCCCCGGCGTCGACCTGTTCTCGATGATCCCCACGGCGGAGCGCCTCCTCGACGAGCTGCTCGACTTCGACCTCCTGGGTTTCCACACGCCGGGGTACGTGGGCAATTTCCTGCAGTGTGTCGGCGCTCTGTCGCCCGCCCGCGTGGGGGACGACGTGGTCGAGCACCGCAGCCGCCGCATCCGCGTCGGCGCTTTCCCGATCGGCATCCTCCCGGAGTCTTTTCAAGAGCTTCCCGAGCTCGGCGTCGCGGAGGAAACCGCGGCTCTCCTCCAGGCCATCGGGCAGACCCGGCTCGTCATCGGCGTCGACCGCCTCGACTACACGAAGGGGATCCCGGAGCGCCTGCGCGCCTTCGGACGCCTGCTGGAGCTCTTCCCCGAATGGCGAGGCAAGGTATCGCTCGTGCAGGTCTCCGTGCCATCCCGCGCGGACATCCCCGAATACGCGGAGCAGCGGGCACTGGTCGAGAACGCCGTCGGCCGCATCAACGGCGAGTTCGGGGAGGCCCACTGGGTCCCCGTGCGCTACTTGTACCGCTCCTACGGCCACGGCCAGCTCGCCCAGCTCTACCGGGCGAGCGACGTCGGGTACGTCACGCCCCTTCGCGACGGCATGAACCTGGTGGCGAAGGAATACGTCGCCGCGCAGGACCCGCTGAAGCCGGGGGTCCTGCTCCTCTCCCGTTTCGCAGGGGCCGCGGTCGAGTTGAAGGATGCCGTGCTGACGAATCCCTACCATTCGGACGGCATGGCTCGCGATCTCGATCGGGCCCTGCGCATGGGGCTCGAGGAGCGGCTGGACCGCCATGGGCGTCTCCTCGCCGCTGTATGCCGAACGACGGCGGTGACCTGGGCCGAGGACTTTTTGCGGGCTCTCGAGGCCTGCCGCTAGTGGACCCTGGACGAAGTCTCAATTCTCAATGCTCAAGGTTCAATCAAAACTCAAGACTCAAATTCTCGTTCGCGAGCGTGATCCAAGCTCCTGAAACCCGCTAACACCACAACGCTGAAGAAGTGGAGCCTTCGAGCCTAACTGGTTCGTAGTTCCGCCTTTAGGCGGGGCTGCCAACCAAGTGTCGCCGTTCTCGCCGCGCGCGCCGCCTGAAGGCGGAACTACGAACAGGGGCGGAGCTTGGCAGCATCCGTCGCAGGTGCCGAAGCTGTCGATTTAGCGTTGTGGTGCTAACGAAGCAGCTCGCTGAAGAGCGGCGTCCACGTTTCTGGCCTCCCTGAACATTGAGCATTGAATCTTGCTTGAGCCCTGAGCATGGAGCCTTGATCAGTTGACTCCGAGACGCACCCCCAAGCTCAATGCTGAAGCCCCGCTCGTCGCCGCTTCCGCGCGGAACCGGCGCGCGGTCGGCCGCGGCTCCGACCGACGTCGTGCCGCGGGGAGGGGGCATCGCTCGCGAAGTGAATTGTCGGAGACTCCAGCATGTGCGCATTTCTGGTCCTCGTGCCGGGCCGCATCCTTCCCGCCCTGGCGGTGGGAAACGCCGGCGGCGTGGCTTTCGCGCTGGTGGGCCTGGTCGTCACCGGCCTTCTCCTCGCCGTGCTCGTCCGCTTCGCGCTTCCCGCGCTCGTCCGCTTCGCACAGGAGGATCCTGACGCGCCGTGCGTGCGGCGCATCCGCCTGGCCTGCGTCGGGCTGTGCGGGCTGACCTTGCCGGCGATCTTTCTGCTTGCGCGCTCCCTGCTGGAGGAGTGGTACGCCCCTCCGGTGGTCGCGCTCTACGTTTTCTTGTATGCCTTCCTGCTGACGGAGCTGGGGCTGCTCGGCATCGCGGGTGTCGCAGCCCGGGGGGACAACAAGTTCCCGGCGCTCTTCCGCGACATCCTGCGCATCGTAATCTACGTCTCCACCTTCGTCGTGCTCCTGCGGACGGTCTTCGGCGTCGGCGATCTCGGCGCGCTCCTGGGCGCGAGCGCCGTGTTCTCGATCATCATCGGCCTGGCCGTGCAGGACACCCTCGGCAGCGTATTCGCCGGCCTGTTCCTCGAGATCGACCGGCCGTTCCGGGTCGGGGACTGGGTGATCGTGAACGGGCGCGAGGGCAGGGTCGCGGAAGTCAACTGGCGGTCGACGCGCCTCATCACGAGGGACAACGACAGCGTTTCGATCCCCAACAGCGCCTTGTCCAAGGGGGACGTGCTCAACTATTCCGCGCCGACCGTCGTGCACCGGGTCCAGAAACGCGTGGCGGTGAGCTTCGCCGCCCAGCCCAACAAGGTGAAGAAGATCATCCTCGAAGCGATGACCGGCGCGAAGGGGGTGCTGAAGAGCCCGGCGCCGCAGGTATTTCTGGAGAGCTACGGGGAAGCCGTCGAGTACGTCCTCTCCTTCTGGATCAACGACTACGCGCAGGTACACCGCATTTCCGAGGACGTCATGACGACCATCTGGTACCAATTCCGGCGGCACGGGATCGCCTTCGCCAAAGGCCCGGCGTCCGAGCCGATCAGCCGGAAGGGCTCGGGGGGGAACGCGCAGCTCGTGCAGGCCCTTCGGAAAATCGACTTCCTGGCACCGGTCACGGAGCCGGACCTCGCGCTCCTGTCCGAGGACCTCACCCACGAAATCTACGCCGAGGGGGAGCGCATCTTCGCCCAGGGGGAGGCGGGACAGACCTTTTACCTGGTCTGGAGCGGGAGGGTGGAGGTCCGTGTGAAAAACGACGCGGGGCAGGAGGTCGTCGTGGCGGAACTCGGGCCCGGCGAGTCCTTCGGAGAGAGGTCGATCCTCACCGGCGAGCCGCGCGCGGCGACGGTGTACGCGAAGGAGGACTCCGACCTGCTCGAGCTCGATCGCGCGAGCTTCACCCTGCTCCTGAAGAACAACCCCGCGGTCGGGCAGGCAATGCTTGACTTGATCAAGCGTCGGGAAGCCGAGACGCGCTCGAGGGTCGAAGAGGCGACCGCGCGGGCGGCGCGTTCGACCGGCGAGCCGCGCCTGGAGAAGGCGCGCGGCTTGGCCCACCGGCTCTTCGAAGGGCTGAGCGGCGCGTTCGGCCTGGGGCGTGGAGGCGGTGCATCGGCCGGCGCATCCACGGTGACGAAGGAGAAATAGCCGGCGCCGCCGGCGGGAAGCATGCGGGTGCACTTCGGTCGGCGTCGCTCACAGTTTGTCCGCGAACCAGCCGTGGCGTCGGGCGTTGCGGAGAAGCTCGCCGTAGTGGAAGTCGCGCGGCTCGGCGCGCGGATACCACGAGGAGTGCATGAGATTCGGGCGCTCGCCGCCGACCAGGTCGCGGAAGGGAATCAGCCCCTCGAGCAGCACCTCGTGGTCGGGGCCGTGCTCGACGCCCAGGAGCCGGCCGAACTGCATCGCCGCCATCGTGGGCGTCATCGTGTCGATCCACCGGCCGGCGTCACCGCCGGACGAGCCGTTCGGCTGAGTCCGCGCGCCGAAGAGCGCGCGGACCGCGCCGAGCGCGTCGGGTCGCTCGCGATCGAGGAGCCAGTACGCGACCTCGCATGCCCCCGAAACCACACGCACCTGATGGTAGCCCGGCGTGGGTGGCTCCTCGCGCCGGCGGATCCGCGTCCGCACATGGAAGGCCATCCTCGGCTTGCGGGCCTTCCCATTCCACGTCTCCTCGATGCCTCGTTCCCACCGGGCGACGAGCGCGGGCGTGACGGCTCCCCGGAACTCGAGCCGGACCGTGAGCTTCACTTCGTCCTCAGCGACCCAACGCGCGCGGATCGGACGGGCCCCCTCCGCGGCGACGAGGGGCGCGGCGGTCGCCACGAGACCCAGAAGGAACAGGACGGCGAACGGTGCGGCTCTCATGTCTCGATCCTCCACGCTCCGGGGCTCCAGAATGGGATGCAAGTGTGCCTCCCTACCGCGGCCGGTGGCCGCAACCAAAGCCCGCTGACGAATGACCAAGCTCCAAGGTCCAATGACCAATCAATGACGAAGCCCGAATGACCAAACTGAACGTGTGACCGGCGTCAGGGCTGCGGCGCCGTCATCCCTCTCCGCTGCTGGAGCGCAAGCCCTTGGCCATTGGTCATTTGGGCATTGACTGGTCCTTGGAAATTGGTCATTGATCATTGGTCACCTAAGCTTTGCACTCGACGCGCAAGTCCCACGGGGCAATAGCATACCCTACCCGGACGGCGGAACCTGGTCTCCAAAGAAATTCGCACCTCGCCTAACACGGGCGAACGAGCTTGCGTCGGGGAGGGCTCGAGGGCGCACGCTTCGCGCCCCAACGAACCCGGTCCGCCCCGCCCCCCCTGGGTGGCCCGCGCGCTCCGCGCGAGGGTGCATCCCTGCAAGCCTCACCCCGGCTCGCCGCCGCCGACGAGCACGTCCGCCTGGATCTCGACGAGCATCCGGTGCTCACGCCGCCCAAATGGTGCACCGACACCCAGCTCGCACCCGACGAGGCGGTCAGGAGCGCGTTCAGGATCGGCCGGTCCGCGACCGCGTCGGCGCCGTCCCGCATCCACTCCCTTTCTCGGTTCGGCGACGCCACCGACCCGCAGACCAGGGACGGCATCACTCCCCTTCACGCCGGATACGTCAGGTGGAAGTGGTCCACCATGATCTCGGCCTTGAGCCGGATCGCGTGGTCGTGGCTCTCGACGTACCGCCGGAGCTTCTTCTTCGCCCGCTTGGTGTCGAACTCAGGGTCCCCCTCCACCTTCTTGACCAGCTTGTAGTAGCTCTCCACCGGCGTGTAGTAGCGCAGCACGTCGAGGATGAAGCCTTCCTGGATCGCCTGCTTCATGGTGTAGCTGTGGAAGGGCCGGTGCCGCACCGTGCCGTCGGCCTGCGGGTCCGGCTCGCCGAAGAGCTCCAGCGTCTTGTTCTTGGGCGTCGCCGTGAAGGCGAAGTAGCTCGCGTTGGGCAGGAGCTTGCGCGCCTCCATGATCCGATTGACCTGGTCCTCGAAGGTCTCCTCCGGCTCGGCGGCCCCCGCGCTCGAAAGCGCGACGCTCAGGGCGGCGGACGTCTTGCCCCCCTGGCTGGAGTGCGCCTCGTCGATGATGATGGCGAACCTCCGGCCCCGGTGCTCGCTGCCGATCTCTTCGAGGATGAAGGGGAACTTCTGCACGGTGGAGATGATGATCTTCTTGCCACCCTCGATGAACTTGCGCAGGTCGCCGGAGTGCTCCGCGTGGCCGATCGTGGCGCCGACTTGGGCGAACTGCTTGATCGTGGCCTGGATCTGCTGATCGAGCAGGCGCCGGTCGGTGACTACGATGATGGAGTCGAACGCCGGCGCATCTGCCTTCTTCAAGACGATGAGTTGGTGCGCCAGCCAGGCGATGGAGTTGGACTTTCCGCTGCCCGCCGAGTGCTGGATCAGGTAGCGCTTGCCGGCGCCGTGCTGCCCCGCGTCGGCGAGCAGCTTGCGGACCACGTCGAGCTGGTGGTAGCGGGGGAAGATCTGCACGGCCTTCTTGCGGCCGGTCTTCTCGTCCTTCTCCTCCACCACCTGGGCGTAGTTCTCGAGGATGTCGGTCAGCCCCTGGCGGGTCAGGATGCGCCGCCAGAGATAGTCGGTCTTGAGGCCGCCCGGGTTGGGCGGGTTGCCGGTGCCGTCGTTCCAGCCCTGGTCGAACGGCAGGAACCACGAGGCCTTGCCCTTCAAGAGGGTGCAAAAGCGGACCGCCTGTTCGTCGACGGCGAAGTGGACGACGCAGCGGCCGAACTGGAACAGGAGTTCGCGCAGGTCGCGGTCGCGTTGGTACTGCGCCACTGCGTCTTCCACCGTCTGCTTGGTGAGGTTGTTTTTCAACTCGAAGGTGGCGACCGGGAGGCCGTTGAGGAAGAGGCACAGGTCGAGCGCACGCTGGGTCTCGTCGCGGCTGTAGCGCAGTTGGCGGGTGACGCTGAATCGGTTCTGGGCGTGGCGTTCCTCCGCCTTGGGATTGCCGGGCGTGGGGGTGCCGAAGAAGAGGTCGAGATGATGGGCGCCGTGCTTGATCCCGTGGCGGAGGACGTCGATGACGCCGCGGCTAGTGATCTCCCCCTGGAGGCGGGCGAGGAACTTCTGCCGGGTCGGGCAGTCCTGGCCGAGATGGAGCGCCTCGGCGACCTCAGGCTGCGTCTCGTGCAGGAAGGCGGAGAGCTGGGCGAGGTCCACGCAGAATTCGCGGTCGTAGTCCTGGGGCGTGCCGCAAATCCACCCGGCGTCGCCGTAGGGCGCCGGTCGCTCATGGACGGCGTCGGCGGGCCCACCGGCAGGCGCGCGGGGGGCCGCACTGCCGGGATCGCAGGGCCGGCCGGTCAGCGCGGTGCAGATGAGGCGTTCGAGGCCGCGCTCGCTGGTGTCGGAAGCCACGAGGAACTCCTGAGGATCCTGGGTCGCCTTTTCTAAGTCCTTTGCTAGACGGCAGGCGCATCACCGAGTCTAGCAAAGGTGCAATATCTTACGAGACAAAGAGTTGCGACGATACTGCCCAAGCCGATGTTGATCTCGCCAGGCGGTTTCTTTACTCAATCGGGGCGCACTCCCACAAGGATCCGCTGGGGATGCGATCGTGTGCCTCGGTTGGCAATCCTACCCGAGCGGCGAAGTTCCTGCTGTCGAGAACCGGGCTTTCCGGTCGTGCCGGGGCGGCGAGGAGGCCCTCCATCAAGTGCCCGTGAAGTGAAGTTCCGCCCACGGTGCAGTCCTCTCCTGCGTCTTCGTCTCCGTATCAAGCAACCAGCAAGCAATCTCTGCCGGCGCAACTGCTTGATACAAAACGTGTTGACGTTGACAAACGGCCGGCCAACCAGCCCTGCGAGGGGACTTCATCAAGCAACCCCCCCCGGCTCCCCCTTGGGTGCTGCCCAGGAGGGCAGGTAACTGCGGATGCGGGTGCCGGCCTCGGGATCCGCGACCACGATGACGCCCGCCTCCACCGCTTCTCCCAGCAGGCGCGAAGCCGTGGCGATGTTCTGGTCGGCGATCCCGAGTCGCTGCCGGAGCGACGCGTTGGTCATCTGCCGGCGCATGACGTAGCAGAGACAGGCATGGAGGTAGCACGCGCGCACCCGGTCCGTCTTGTTCATGGCGGCAAGGGGTTTGTGGGCGAACAGGACCGTCCGCGTGAAACCTTCCGGGCTCTCGAAGAGCGGCGCCGGAAGCTGGAACAGCTCCACTTGGAAGACGACCTTGTCGATGCCGCTGCCCCGCTCCTCGCAGATCCTGAAGCGGCGCATGAGCGAAGCGAGCGCCTCGTTGCGCGAGCGGGGCGGCGCGTCTACGAAGCGCTGCGTGTCGACCAGCGGCTCGCCCGGGTTGGTGATCTCGATGCGGTCGTCGAAGATCTCTACCATCGGTCCCGCGCCGGTGACGAAGAAGTCCTGGTGGATGAGCGCGTTGGCCACCAGCTCCCGGACCGCCGGCTCGGGGAACATCGGCACGCTCTTTCGCAGGGCCTGCCCGATGACCTCGTTGGCGGGAAGCAGACCGTTGATGTACTCGAGCAGACCCTTGAAGCCGCACGCGTAGCCCTTGGCGCCCTCCTGCTCCTTCAGCGTCTGGGTGCGGCCGTTGCCGCGGTAATGGACGACTCGCACGACCTTGCGGTACAGCGTGCGGAAGTCGTCGAGCCGCTTGGCGAATAGCATCGCGCCGAGGTGGGTGATGTCCCAGCCCCCGGCGTCGCTTCTGCGGATCAGCCGATCGTCCGCCAGGGCGGCGAGGATGCCTTCGCCGTTCGCCGGTAGCGGTCTCTCCAGCAAATCGAAGTAGGCCGGATAGTCCAGCAGGCGCAGGACATCCGCGTCGTCGACTCTCTCCGCCGCCACGCTTTCCTCGAACGGGGTGCGGTCGAAGATTCGCCACAGCTCGCGCTCCTTCTCGGGGAAGTCCTTCAGCCTCTTCTTGTAGGACCCGATGCGGAGGAATTCCTGGCCTTGGAACTGGACTGGATGGCGGGAGGCTCGCTCGATTTCAAGCACGACGACCGAGTGACCGTCCACCGACACCTCGAAGAAGCGAAACTGGATCTTGGGCGTAAGGAGCCGCAGGAGCCAGTTCTCCAACTCTTCGTTTCCCACCTTGGCCGCGCCAGGGACGAAGTTCGTGCCGACGATCGCATGGTCGGCGTCGGCCACGCCCCAAACGAGGTAGGCAAAGGCCTTGCCGGTCAGCGCAGCAGAGTTGGCTAGGGCTGAGATGTATTCGCCGATCTCCTGTGGCTCGGCCTTGTCAACCTTGAATTCAAGCCATCCGGTCTCCTTCACGAGCTTGCACAGCTCGCGAACGAGGCTCACGAGGTAGTCCACGGGGCGGTCGGAGGTCATGCCTCGTCCTCCGCAGGGGTGTCGTCGAGGTCCTCGGCTGCCTCCTCCTGGTCACCTGCGAGGGCCTCGGCCTCGTCAAGGGGCTCTGACTCCTCGCGTTCTTCAGGCAGCCGCGCCGCGGCCTCGCGCACGTCGAGCTTGCCGGTGACCACGTCGGCGAACAGGCGTGTGCGGTATTCGCGGATCACCTCTATTTCCTGCTGAACCCGATCCGCAGCGAGGCCAAGTGCCTTCGTCCTCAGATCGATGGCATCCGCAATCAGCCCCTGCTCGGAGGGAGGCGGGCACGGAGATGGCATCTGCTTGAAGTCCTCCCAGTAGAGGCGATTGCGGTCCTTGACGATGCCCCGAGAAAACTTGTCTACTTCTCTCATGTACACGCGGGTTCCAAAGAGAAGCGCAAAGTAGCGAGCATCGACGCCTCGCAGCGGCTGGGCCACTACGTACGCGGGGCTCACAAGCCCGTCCTCAGGGACGACACCAACTGCTCATTGCCACATCCGCATCGTGTTGTATGCGAGATCGCCCGTCGCGGCGCGCTTGTATTTCTCTCGCTCGGACATGACCTGCTTTCGGGCCGAGTGCTGGAAGTCCCGGATACGCACTCCTGTCCGAAGTGAAACCTCCAGGATTGGAAGGGCAGGAAAACCAGTTTGGTTGCGCTGGATGAATAGCCGCCCGTTGCGGCGCAGATCCCAGTGCTTCGGCACGTCCCCCAGCCACTCCATGCCGGAAGGCTTGAGGCGGACATTGGGGTCGAGGCCGCGGGTGACGGCGCGGTGGATGATGGCGTGCTTCTGCTCCTCCAGCAGCTTGATCAGCTTCTGCTTGGCGCGGATGTACCGCCGGATCCGTCGGTCCGAGTGGTCGAGGAAGCGGACGATGGCGGCTTGTTCCAGGGGGGGAGGGACGGGCAGGATCACCGACTTGATTGCATCTTGCGACAGTCCATAACGCGTCACACCGTTCGCTGCCACATGAAACTGAGATGCGACGGCCGGACTCTGAAGAGTACGCAAGAGATAGGTCCCAGTTAACCTCCCCTTCCGGGGTCTCAGGATCGCGAGGTGATAGCCGCAGACGAGATCCTCTGCTGCATACTCGACCAATGCGGGAACGCCGATGTCATTCCATTCCTCCGAGTCTTTGGTGATGAGGACATCCCCGGCTTGGAGCCGGAAACGCCCTATCTCGTCAGGCATCGCGGTTGCGGCCATGAATGGCAGCCGCTCCGTAATCCGTTCATTCTTGTAGACATCGACGTAATTGCAGAGTCGGACCGGCTGCTCGCCATCCTTGGTGTGCTTGTCGATATTGCTTACCCGCATCTCAACCGCATCGCGGGTCCTCAGCACCTCCCAATGCCCCGGCACCTCCCCCAGCCACGGCACGCCGGAGTCCTTCGGCGCAATGTACGGCTTGAGGTCGGCGATCATCGCGTGCCTCGCCTCTTCCGCACCGGCGCGGACTGCCTTGGCGCGGGCTCCATGAAGTGCGTCCACGTCAATTGTCGTATCAGTGATACGACAATCCGGCGATCGGGGAAAACCTCCGCGAACTGGACCATGCGCCGAAGGCCTTTCTCCGCGAAACCACGCCCGAACTCCCCTACCAATTTTGCAGACAGTGCCTGCACAATCTCCGCCCCATACACGGCCCGCTTGTCCTTCAGGATCTCGCGGCGGATGCGGTCGCCGACCTGCCAGTAGGCCAGCGTCAGCGCGGCGTTGACCACCTGGCCCGCCTGCCGGCGAGCATCCACGATGAGTTGGCGGACCTCGGCGAGGAGCGCCGGATCCGAGACCGTCGCCACCGCCGGTGCTCGCGCCAGGCTGGGTCTGGGCTTCTTGTTCATGAGCCCCCTCCCCCGATGATCTCCCCCAGCAACCCGTTCGTTTCCTGCTCCAGCGCGACGATGTCCGCGCGGATCTCCGCGAGGCTGCGCAGCGGCTGCGGCTTGTAGAAGTAGCGCGTGAAGCTGACCTCGTAGCCGGTCTTGACGCTCTCCGGGTCGTACCAGGCGTCGGCCGCGTGCGGCAGCACCTCCCGACGCAGGAAGGCCTCGATCCCCCCCTCCTCCAGCAGCGGGACCTGCTCGGTGTCGCGCAGGTCGCCGTCCGGCTCGTATTCGACCACGCACCGCTTGCCGTCGATCGTCGCCCCAAACAGCCCGCGCAGCGGGTCCGGGGCGGTCCCCTTCTTGTGGACCTTGGCGACGACCGGCGGCGCGTCCTCCGCGCGCGCGGCGGTCTCCTTGAGCGCCTTGATCTCCTTCGGCGAGTACGCCCGGCCCGGGTCGATGCCCGCCAGCCGCAGCGGCCGCTCGACGGTCACCTTCCAGTAGCCGAACGCGGCATTCGGGAAGATCTTGGATTGTTCCGTCTCCTTGAAGGCCAGGAAGGTGTCGCAGATCCGCCGGATCTCCTCCTCGGACAGCTCGCAGTTCTTCGCGCCCAGGTTCTTGCGCAGCGGCTTGAACCACGCCGTGGCGTCGATGAGCTGGACCTTGCCCTTGCGGGGCGCCGGCTTGCGGTTGGTCAGGACCCAGATGTAGGTCGCGATGCCCGTGTTGTAGAACATGTTGAGGGGCAGGGCCACGATGGCCTCGAGCCAGTCGTTCTCGATGATCCAGCGGCGGATGTTGCTCTCCCCCTGGCCGGCGTCGCCGGTAAAGAGCGAGCTGCCGTTGTGCACCTCGGCGATCCGGCTGCCCAGCTTGCTGCCGTGCTTCATCTTGCTCAGCAGGTTTGCCAGGAAGAGCATCTGGCCGTCGCTGGAGCGCGTGATCAGCGAGTACTCCGGGTCGCCGGCGTGGCTGATGACGAAGCGCGCGTCCTTGACTCCGTCCTTCCCGCCCATGCGCTCGAGGTCCCCCTTCCAGCTCTTGCCGTAGGGGGGATTGCTGAGCATGAAGTCGAACTCGCGCGCGGGGAAGGCGTCGTTGGCGAGCGTGGAGTGCGCCGGTCCGCCGACGATGTTGTCCGCCGCGTCCCCCTCCCCCTTGAGCAGCAGATCCGCCTTGCAGATGGCGTAGGTCTCGGCGTTGATCTCCTGGCCGAAGAGGTGGGTCGCGACCTGCTTCTTGCGCTCCTGGGCGAGCTGCTGGAGCGTCTCCTCGGCAACGGTCAGCATGCCGCCGGTCCCGCAGGCGCCGTCGTAGAGCAGGTAGGTGCCGGACTTGATCTCGTCCGCGACCGGCAGGAAGAGCAGCTTCGCCATGAGCTTCACGGCGTCGCGCGGGGTCCAGTGCTCGCCGGCCTCCTCGTTGTTCTCCTC
Source organism: Planctomycetota bacterium (assembly GCA_016197205.1). Classification (GTDB taxonomy): domain Bacteria; phylum Planctomycetota; class MHYJ01; order WSZJ01; family JACPWG01; genus JACPWG01. The sequence goes on along the minus strand of JACPWG010000022.1, from coordinate 122,497 downwards.
GTTGAAGCGCCGGACCAGCTCCTCGAACACCGTTCCCATCCCGTGGTTGTCGAGGCCGGGGTGCTTCACCGAGCCGTCGCCGTTGAGCACGGTGTTGGGGCTCAGGTTCACGTCCGGCGAGAGGAACTTCTCGATCACCGTCCCCAGGGCATCGGCCCTGGAGAGGCGCGGGATCTGGTTGCGGAACTCGAAATTCTCCAGAATCTCCTGGACGTTGGGGGAGAAGCCGTCGAGGTAGGCCTCGAAGTCCGCCTTGAGCGACTGCTGGCTGGCGCGGGCCTTGAGGTCGCGGAGGGTGAACTTGGAGGTGTTGTAGAAGGCCTGCCCCGCGGCCTGGCGCAGCGCTTGGTCCTGGTTCGCGATGCGGGCCTTGTCGAGCTTCGCCTTCATGTCGAGCACCGCGGTCTTGGTGGGCTCGAGGACCGCGTCCAGGCGGCGCAGCACGGTCATGGGCAGGATGACGTCCCGGTACTTGCCGCGCACGTAGAGGTCGCGGAGGATGTCGTCCGCGATGCCCCAAATGAAGTTGGCGACCCAGTTCAGCGCTGCCGATTCCATGCGCGTAGGAAAGCAAATCAGCGAGGCGCGAGCAAGGAACATTGCTCGCGGGCCGGCGATCGGCGGGGAAGAAATGACCGACCGGGGCGGAGGAAGAGCACGCTCCGAAGCTCCCGCGGAGGCGGGAGCGAAGGAGGGTGCGCTCCTTTGGTTGCGGCCACCGGCCGCGGTAGGATTGTCCTGCAAGCCTCGCACGTCGAGCAGGAGCGAAGCTCCCCCAGCTCCGTTTCCGTCAGCCTCCGGTCGAGGGCCTGAAATTCGTCATACTGGTACTCGCTCATCGCCCTCCCCCCGGAGCGGGAGCCTCACCCTCCTCTCGAGAGCGGCGCTTTTCCTCCTTCCGCGCAGCCTTCTTTGCGTCCAGCGCGCTCGCCCGTTCCTCGAGCGACTTCACGACCTCCGGCCGCTCCTTGGCGAATCTCTTCAAGTACAGGTGCTCGATGAATTGCGGCAGCGGCTCCTTCCAGGGCTCCTGGTCGGGATTGGCGAGCTTGCCGAGCTTCTTTGGATTCATCCCCAGCTCCCGGGCCATCTGCACCTGTGCATCCGACAAGTGGAATCGCCTTCGTGCCTCGACCCAATCTTGGAGCTTCTGCGAGAGGTTCTTCCGGCCCATGGCGGCGGCCCTTCCAAGGTGGGTGAACGAGTCGACTTTTGCAAGACGGAGCGTCGGAGGTCCGAGCGCGAGCAGGGGGAACTTCCCAGTGCTTTCCGTCGCCGGCTGCGAGGTAGACTCAAGTCGAAGGCTCAAGTGAAAAGCCTACTTGGAGAGGGCGAAATGGCGAGGCACCCACTCTGAACGGGCTGCCCGCAATCCTCACCCCGGCTCGCCGCTGCCGACGAGCGCGTCCGCCTCGATCTCCACGAGCATCCAGTCCTCGATGAGGCGCGCGACTTCGACCATCGTGGTTGCCGGCCGGACGGCGCCCAGGCACTCGGCGTGCGCGCGGCCGATCGCCTCCCAGTCGCGCCGGATGTCGGTGACGAAGAGCCGCGTGCGCACGACGTCCCGCAGCCCGGACCCGGCCTGCCCGAGCGCCCACTCGATGTTGCGGAGCGCCTGCCGGGCCTGCAGGTACGCGTCCCCGTCCCCGACATGCCCGCCTTCCGGCAGCCACGCCGTCGTCCCGGTCACAAAGATGCGCTCGCCGACCCGCACCGCGCGCGAGTACCCGACCACCGCCTCCCACTTCGCCCCGCTCGAAATGTTCGTCCGCTTCACTTTTTTTTCTCTCCCCGCAAAGGAACCTTCGGCACCCGCACCCCGCGCTTCCGCGCGCAGTCGATCGCCTCGGGGTAGCCCGCGTCCGCGTGGCGCGCGACGCCGATCCCCGGGTCGTTCGTGAGCACCCGTTCCAGCCGCCGGGAGGCCGCCTTCGTGCCGTCCGCCACGATCACCATGCCCGCGTGGATCGAGTTCCCGATCCCCACGCCGCCGCCGTGGTGCACCGACACCCAGCTCGCACCCGACGAGGCGTTCAGGAGCGCATTCAGGATCGGCCAGTCCGCGACCGCGTCGCTGCCGTCCCGCATCCCCTCCGTCTCCCGGTTCGGCGACGCAACGGACCCGCAGTCCAGGTGGTCCCGGCCGATCACGATCGGCGCACGGACCTTGCCGCGCGCGACGAGCCGGTTGAGCACCTCGCCGAACCGCGCCCGCTCGCCGTACCCGAGCCAGCAGATCCGCGCAGGCAGCCCCTGGAAACGCACCCGCTCCCGTGCGAGCGGGATCCAACGGGCCAGCGCTTCGTCCCGCGGAAATTCCGCCAGCACCGCCTCGTCGGTCGCCGCGATGTCCCGGGGATCGCCCGAGAGCGCGGCCCACCGGAACGGGCCTTTGCCCTCGCAGAAAAGCGGGCGGATGTACTCGGGCACGAAACCCGGATAGGCGAAGGCGTTCTCCACGCCCGCGGCCTTCGCCTGCCCTCTCAGGTTATTGCCGTAGTCGAACGCGACGGCCCCCAGCCGCCGGAGGTCGAGGATCGCCCGGCAGTGCGCCGCCATCGAGGCCATGGACCGCTTCACATAGTCCGCGGGGTCGCTCGCGCGAAGCCGCAGCGCCTCCTCGAAGGGCAGCCCCGCCGGCACGTAGCCGTTCAGGGCGTCGTGCGCGCTCGTCTGGTCCGTCACCAGGTCCGGGACCACGCCGCGCCGCGCCAGCTCCGGCAGGACTTCGGCCGCGTTTCCGACGAGCCCGATCGAGAGCGGTCGGCCCGCGCGCCGCGCCTCGTCGACCTTCGCCAACGCTTCGTCGAGGCTCGTGGCCAACACGTCGCAGTACTCGCTCTGGATCCGCCGTTCGATCCGGCGCGTGTCCACCTCCACGCCCAGGAACACGCCGTCGTTCATGGTGGCTGCGAGAGGCTGGGCGCCCCCCATGCCGCCGAGCCCCGCGGAGAGGATGAAACGGCCCCGAAGCGAGCCGCCGAAGTGCTTGCGCGCCGCGGCCGCGAACGTCTCAAACGTCCCCTGCAGGATCCCCTGCGTCCCGATGTAGATCCAGCTCCCCGCGGTCATCTGGCCGTACATCATGAGCCCGAGCGCCTCGAGCCGCCGGAAGTGGTCCCAGGTCGCCCAGGCCGGCACGAGGAGGCTGTTGGCGATCAGCACGCGCGGCGCGTCTTCGTGGGTCCGAAAAACGCCGACGGGCTTTCCGGACTGCACCAGCAGCGTCTCATCCTTCTCCAGCCGGCGCAGTGTCCGCACGATCGCATGGAAGCAGTCCCAGTTCCGCGCCGCCTTCCCCGACCCGCCGTAGACGATGAGCCGCTCGGGGTCCTCGGCCACTTCCGGGTCGAGGTTGTTCATGAGCATCCGCATCGCGGCCTCGGCCTGCCAGGTCCTGCAGGAGAGACGCGTGCCGCGGGGGGCCCGCACCGGCTTGTAGGGCCGTCCCACCAGGCTCGTCGTAGCCACGGCCGCGCCCGGGTTCAAGTTCTTCATGCCTGTCGCTCCTCGGCGCGCGCCATCTTTGAAATTTGACATTTTGCAATTTGGAATTTGAAATGCGCCCTACCCGTGATTCCCGGCTGCTCACCGGGGGCTCGAATTCGCGTCTCGTCTCACCCCGCGCCGCGCCGCCCCGCGTCGCGCCGCGCCTCACCCCGCCGCGACCCGCATCGCTTCCTTCGCCGCCGCGATCGTCTGGTCGATCGCCTTCTCGTCGTGCGCGGTCGAAACGAAAAACGCCTCGAATTGCGACGGCGGCAGGTAGACCCCGCGCTCCAGCATCGCATGAAAGAACCGCGCGTACCGGTCGCGATCGGAGCAGAGCGCGCTCGCGTAGTCGACGACTTCGCCCCCATCCCGAAAAAAAAGTGTCATGACCGAACCGACGCGGTGGATGCGCACCGGGACGCCCCCCTCGTGCGCCGCCGCCGCGAGTCCCGCCTCCAGTCGCGCGGCCAGCTTTTCCAGCCGCCGGTACACGGCCTTCGACCGGAGCTGACGCAGCGTCGCGAGCCCCGCCGCCATCGCCACGGGATTGCCGGAGAGCGTACCCGCCTGGTACACCGGCCCCTCCGGCGCCACCTTGGCCATCACGTCCGCGCGGCCGCCGTAGGCTCCGACCGGGAGGCCGCCGCCGATGATCTTGCCGAGGCAGGTGAGGTCCGGCCGGATCTTCCACAGCTCCTGCGCCCCGCCGAAGGCCACCCGGAAGCCGGTGATGACCTCGTCGAGCACGAGCAACGCGCCGTGCTGCTTCGTCAACTCGCGCAGCCGCTCCAGGTAGCCGGCGCGCGGCGGGACCACGCCCATGTTCGCGGGCAACGGCTCGACGATCACCGCCGCGACCTCCGACCCGCGCTCGCCGAAAAACGCGTCGAGCGCCGCTACGTCATTGAACGGGAGCGTCGCGGTTCGCTCGGCGAACGCAGCGGGCACGCCCGCGCTGTCGGGAACGCCGAGGGTGGTCGCCCCGGAGCCGGCCTTCACGAGGAGGCCGTCGGAGTGGCCGTGGTAGCCCCCCTCGAACTTGACCACGAGGTCGCGGCCGGTGAACCCGCGGGCGACGCGCAGCGCGCTCATCGTGGCCTCGGTCCCGCTGGACACGAAGCGCAGCTTTTCGATGGAAGGGAAGGCCTTCCGGACCAGCTCCGCGAGCTCGCTCTCTTCGGGGGTGGGCGCGCCGAAGGTCGTGCCGAGCCCGGCGCGACGCCGGATCGCCGCGACCACGGCAGCGGGCGCGTGGCCGAGGATCAGGGGGCCCCAGGATGCGAGATAGTCGATGTAGGTGTTCCCATCCACGTCCGTCACGCGGCAGCCCTTACCGCTCGCTAGAAAGACCGGCGTCCCGCCCACCCCCCGGAACGCCCGGACAGGGCTGTTGACGCCGCCGACCAGGCTCGCGCGTGCCCGGACGAAGGCTGCTTCCGACCGCTTCCGGGAGCGCACGATCCGCCCCTTCCGACCGCCCTGCCCGCCATCGGCTGCTTTCATGAGTCACCTCCGCAACGAAGGCGGCGCATTGTACGCGTGGACCCGCGGAAGGTCAAGCGAGCGAACCAATTTCCTTGACACCGCAAGGGTGCAAGGCTAGCATGTTCGCTCTTTCGCCGGGGCCGGGAACCACTCCCCCCCGACCGGAGCCCCCTCCCGAGGTCCTGGAATGCCAGAAACCCCCGTAACCGGGCCCACCGTCGCACCGGCCGCCGCCGTGATCCTCGCGGCCGGCGAAGGCACGCGCATGAAGTCGGACCGCGCCAAGGTCCTGCACGAGGTCGCGGGCCGCCCCATGCTCGCCCACGTCCTCGACGCGGTTCACGGCGCGGGCATCACGGCGGTGCACGTGGTCGTCGGCCACCAGTCGGGCCAGGTCCGCGAGCGGTTTCAGGGAACCAGCGCGGTCTGGGTCGAGCAGGCGGAGCGCCGCGGCACCGGTCACGCCCTGCTCATGGCCGCGCCGCACGTCGGGGACGCCGAACGGACGCTCGCGGTCCTCTGCGGCGACGCACCGCTCTTGCGCGCCGAGACCCTGCGCGCACTCCTCGAGACGCACCGCAGTGCCGCGGCGGCCTGCACCGTTCTCACGTGCGAGGTGCCGAACCCTGCAGGCTACGGACGGGTCCTCCGGGACGCCGCCGGCGCCGTCACCTCGATCGTCGAGCACGCGGACGCCACGGAGGCCGAGCGCGCCGTCCGCGAGATCAACTCGGGCCTCTACTGCTTCCAGGCACAAGCGGTCTTCTCCGCCCTGCGCGAGCTGCGTCCGGAGAACAAGAAGAGCGAGTACTATCTCCCCGACGTGGTCCGGGTCTTCCTGGCGCGCGGCCTGCCCGTGGCGAGCCTCAGGGCCACCGACGCCACCGAGGTCCTGGGGGTCAACACCCGCCGGGAGCTGTCGGACGCCACGAGGGTGCTCGTGCGCCGTGAGATCGCGCGGCTTGAGGAGGAGGGCGTCACCTTCGTCGCCCCCGAAAACACCTACGTCGAGCCGGGCGTCCGCGTCGCAGCCGACACGGTGATCCACCCGTTCACGGTGATCCGCCACGGCGTCGTGATCGGCAAGGCGTGCGACGTCGGCCCGTTCTCGCATCTCCGCCCCGGCACGCGCCTCGACGACCACGCCGAGGTCGGGAATTTCGTCGAGGTGAAGAATTCGCGGCTGGGCAGGCACTCGAAGGCGAAGCACCTGAGCTACCTCGGCGACGCGTCGATCGGCGCCGACGTGAACATCGGCGCGGGGACGATCACGGCGAACTACGACGGCAAGCGGAAGCACCCGACCGTCATCGAGGACGGCGCGTCGACCGGCAGCGGCACCGTGCTCGTGGCGCCGGTCCGGATGGGACGCGGCGCGAAGACCGGCGCCGGCGCCGTCGTGACGCGCGGGCACGACGTCCCGGCAGGCGTCCTCGTCGCGGGCGTGCCCGCCCGCCCGCTCCCGGCGACCTCCCGCACCGAAGGGAAGGAGTCGTAGGCGATGGCCAGAAAAGAAGAACTTCGCATCTTCACGGGCAACGCCAACCGGCGTCTCACCGAGCGGATCTGCGAATACCTGAACCTCCCCGTCGGCCGCGCGGACGTCGGGCGCTTCCCCGACGGCGAAATCGACGTCAAGATCAACGAGGACGTACGCGGCTCAGACGTGTACATCCTCCAGTCCACGTGCCCGCCGGTCAACGAGACGCTCCTGGAGCTGCTCGTACTCATCGACGCCCTGCGCCGCGCCTCGGCCGACCGAATCACCGCCGTGATCCCCTATTTCGGCTACGCACGCCAGGACCGCAAGGCCGAGGGGCGCGTCCCGATCACCGCGAAGCTGGTGGCCAACCTCATCACCACGGCCGGCGCCAACCGCGTCCTCACGATGGACCTCCACGCCGCGCAGATCCAGGGCTTCTTCGACATTCCCGTCGACCACCTCTTCGCCGCCCCGGTGCTCATCGAGTATTTCCGGAAGATGGAGCTCCCCAACCCGGTCGTCCTCTCGTGCGACGTCGGAGGCGCGAAGATGGCGCGCGCGTACGCGCGTCGCCTGAACTGCGGGCTGGCCATCACGGACAAGCGACGCATCGGCCCCCACGAGACCGACGTCCACCACATCATCGGCGACATCGAGGGCAAGAACGTCATCCTGGTCGACGACATGGTCTCCACGGGCAGCTCGATCGTCCAGGCCCTCCGTGCCGCGAAGGAGCGCGGGGCGCTTTCCCTGCACGTCTGCGCCACGCACCCGATCTTCTGCGGCCAGGCCGTGCCCAAGCTCGAAGCGGTCAAGCCGTCGTCCGTCGTCGTTTCGGACACCATCCCGCTCAACAAGGACAAGGAGCGGGACTGGATCCGCGTCCTCTCGGTTGCGAATCTGCTCGGCGAGGCGATCCGCCGGATCCACCGCGCCGAGTCCGTTTCCTCGCTCTTCGTCTAAGCCAAGGAAGGAACTCCAGGCATGGAACTCTACACGCTGAAGGCGACGCCCCGCACGAAGGTCGGCACCCCGGAGGCGCGCCGGCTCCGCGCGAAGAAGCAGATTCCCGCGGTCCTCTACGGGCACAAGCAGGACACGGTCTCCGTCACGATCGTCGCGGAGGATTTCGCGCCGATCGTCAAGAAGGGCCTGCGCCTCGTGGAACTGGAGCTGCCGGGCAAAAAAGAACACGTGTACGTGAAGAGCGTCCAGCGGCAGGCGATCACGGACCAGATCCTGAGCGTGGACTTCAACCGGATCGACCTCAACGAGAAGATCAGCGTCAAGGTCCCGCTCCGGCTGCGCGGCCACTCGGTCGGCGTCGCCAAGGGCGGCGTCCTCGACACGCAGCTCGTCGAGATCCCCGTGCAGTGCCTCCCGCTCGCCATCCCCGCGCTCATCGACGTCGACATCACGAACCTGGAGATGGGCGGGCTGCTCCATTTGCGGGACGTCAAGCTCCCCGAAGGCGTCGTCCTGGACGCGAACCCGGACATGATCGTCGCCGGCGTGCACGAGCCGATCGAGGAGGTCCCGACGGTCGCCGTGGTCGAGGCCGGACCGGCCGAGCCCGAGGTGATCACGAGGAAGAAGGAAGACGAGGAAGCCCCGAAGCCCGAAGAGAAGGGGAAGAAGAAGGAGTAGGCGTTCGAGTTGGAGTTGGAGCAGGGACGAGAGAGCTGTCGGCTCCAATGAGCAAGACACAATGACCAATGACCAGTCAAGGCTGAACGTTCCATGCCCAATGCCCAAACCCGACGCCCCGTCGATCTCGATCCTGAGACGCGAGCGCGCGGCGGGTGCGTGGTTTCCGGCCCGTGGCTGCTGCGCCAATCGGAGCTTGGGCGTTGGGCCTTGGGTCTTGGTCATTGATTGGTCATTGGGAATTGGGCCTTGGTTCTTCCGCTGCCGCCGGCCCGCAACACCCGGAACCCTCGATGAAACTGGTGGTGGGCCTGGGAAATCCGGGCCGCAAGTACGAAGCGACGCGCCACAACGTGGGGTTTCGCACGGTCGACCGCCTCGCGCGCAGGGCCGGCGCCTCGGTGACGCGCGAGGCCTACCAGGGACTCATGGGCGAGTGCCGGCTCGGTTCGGAGCGGGTGCTCCTCTTCAAGCCCATGACCTTCATGAACCTCTCCGGGCAGGCCGTGCGCGCGGCCCTGGACTGGTACAAGGAGGAACCCGACCAGCTCCTCGTGGTGTCGGACGATTTCGCGCTCCCGCTGGCGCGTCTGCGCGTGCGCCGGCAGGGTTCGAGCGGAGGCCACAAAGGACTGGCCTCCATCGCGCAGCACGTAGGCTCGGACGAGTTCGCCCGCATCCGCGTCGGGATCGGGCAGCCGCCTCCGCGCATGGACGTCGTCGATTTCGTGCTCACCTCCTTCAGTCCGGCCGAGGAGGCCGAGCTCGCGCCCGCCCTCGACAAGGCGGCGGACGCGGTCGAGTGCTGGGCGACGCGCGGCATCGAGGCCGCCATGAACCAGTTCAACGCAGCGCCTCCACCCGCCCTGGACGGCGGGTCCGAATAGCGTTCCCTGTTTGACCATAACCTTGGAGTCCAACGCATGACCACCGTTCCCGCCCCGACCGGCGCCCCCGCGGGCGCACCGACCGGCGCTCCGACCGGCGCCACCGCGGTCGCCGCCGCGCCCGCCGCCGCAACGACCCCGGCCGCCCCCGCCACGCCCGTCAACACCAACACCCTCCGCCTCTACGAAGGGATGTTCGTGATCGACCCCATCCTCGCCGCGAAGGAGTGGGACAAGGTCAACGCCACGCTCACCACGATGATCACGAAGAACAAGGGCGACATCAAGATCATCACCAAGTGGACCGAGCGCAAGCTCGCCTACGCCATCCGCCGGCAGCGCCGCGGGACGTACGTCATCACCTACTTCGTGGCCCCCATGGACGCGATCCCGAAGATCCGGCGCGAGTGCCAGATCTCGGAATCGATCCTCCGCTCGCTCTTCATCGCCCACCCCCTCGCCAAGGACGTCCCCGGCGTCCCGCCTCCGCCCCCGCCGCTCAAGGAGTTCGACGACAGCCGTCCGTCCGAGGCCGGCCGTATGCGCCCGCGCCGCCCGTTCTAATGCCTCGCGCACTCGGCGGTCGCGCACCGCGCGGTCGCGCGACTGCGCTCGTGCCTGCGACCGCTTTCGCCTCGATCCTCGCCCTGGCCGCGCTGGGGGCCGCTCTCGGCCCCCACGCGGCCCAGGCTCCCGACCCTCGCCCACGCGTCGACGCCCTCGTCGCCCCCCTCCTCGAGGGGGAGTGGGCCGTCGGCCTTTCCATCGCCCTTCTGCGGGGCGCCGACACGCGCTTCCTCGCCTACGGCAAGCTCGCGGCCGGGCATGACCGTACGCCGGACGCCGATACGCTGTTCGAAATCGGGTCCGTCACCAAGGTCTTCACCGCGCTCCTCCTCGCGGACATGGCCGAGAGGGGCGAGGTGGAGCTGAACGAGCCGGTCCGCGCTTGCCTGCCGGCCGGCCTCGACGCCCCCGGCGGCGAGCGGGAAATCCTGCTCTCGGACCTCGCGACCCACACCTCGGGCCTCCCCCGCATGCCCGACAACCTGGCGCCCGCCGATCCCGCCGACCCCTACGCGGACTACACGCCCCAGCGCCTCCACGCTTACCTGGCCCGTCGCGGCCTGGGCCGCCACGACCGGGAGACCTACGCCTACAGCAACCTCGGCGGGGGACTCCTCGGCCATGCGCTCGCGCGCCGCGCGGGGCGGTCCTATGAAAAGCTCGTCCTCGATCGCATCTGCGGCCCCCTGGGCATGCCCGACACGCGGAGCGAGCTTTCTGCGGAGCAGCGCGCGCGCTTCGCGGCCGGCCAGGACACGGAGGGCGGGCCGGTGTCGAACTGGCGCTTCTCCGCCCTCGCGGGCGCCGGCGCCCTGCGCTCGACGGCGCGGGACATGGCCGCGTTCGTGCGCGCCAACCTCGACCCGGCCGCCACCAAGCTCAGCGCCGCGATCGAGGCCACGCACGAGCCCCGCGCCGAGACCGTCGTCCCCAAGGGACAGATCGCCCTCGGCTGGCATGTGGGTCCCGACGGCAACCTCCGCTGGCACAACGGCCAGACCGCGGGCTATCACAGCTTCGTCGCCTTCGACCGCACGCGCTCGCTCGGCGTCGTCGTGCTGTGCAATTCTCCGACCGGCCTCGTGGACGAACTGGGGATGAAGCTCCTGCCTCTGCTCGCCGGCGAGGCCGTCGAGCCCCTGCGCGTCCCGAAGACCGCCGCCATCGAGCCGGCGGTCCTCGAGGGCTGCGTGGGCCGGTACCAGCTTGCCCCCGGCTTCGTGCTCGAAGTGACCCGCGAGGGCGACCGACTGTTCGGTCAGGCCACGGGCCAGCCGCGGCTGCGCCTCTATCCGGAGTCGCCGTCGCTTTTCCATTGCCGCACGGTCGACGCGCGGATCACGTTCGTGCGGGACGCGAACGGCCGCGCAAAGAGCCTGCTCCTGCACCAGAATGGGCGGAACATGCCCGGACCGAGGCTTCGCCGGAGGAGAACCGCTTGCGCTGGGGGGACACGCGGAGCGAGTGGGCGCTGGAAGATGCGCCTGAGCGGGAACCAGGCGTCGGCGCTTTCATTTCAAATTGCAAACTGCAAAAAGTCGAATTTCAAATTTTGGAACCGTTCAGCGGTGTGCGCGTTTCACTACGGAGTCACGGAGGCTACACGGAGAGAACCGGGAAGCTAAGGGCCCGTAAGAAAATAACTCGCTCGTTCGACGCGCAGGAGGGCGACATGAATTCTCAATGCTCAATTTTCAAGACTCAGACAAGGCTCAAGGTTCAATTCTCAATGATCACCATGAAACGTAGCCCGGGCACGGGATCGCGAACTCTGAGCCTTGTCTGAAAATTGAGCCTTGAGCCTTTTCCCGAGGAACTCCCTGGTTTCCGAACTGCATGAGTTGTTCTTTTGCGGGCTCTAAGGAAAGTCCTCCGTGTCTCCGTGCTGAGTGGTGCGCCGGACAGATTTGACTTTTGAGATTTTGAATTTTGCAATTTGAAATCGTCGGCGGGACTCGGTTCCAGCCTCGTCCCCCGCGTTCGCCCCACCTCGCCACCGAGGCCCTTCCCCGCGGCGCACCAGCCCCTGCCCTTTGATCCTTGCTCCCGCCGCCCGGTTTTGGTTCGATATCCGCTTGGCCGAGTCGCCCAGGCCTCCCTTTCCGACCGGGGCTCGCTCCGCCCGAGGGTAAACGATGGCGCTCCTGCTGGTCCTCGAGGGTCCCAACAGCGGCCGGACCTACTATGTCACCGGCCTCTTCACGATCGGGACGGACGCCTCCAATTCGATCGTGCTCGACGACCGTCGCATCGCGCCGGAACAGCTCCGCCTCCAGAGGGACGGCGCCCGCTTCGTGGTAAAGAATCTCGATCAGAGCCGCGAGGTGCTGCTGAACGGCGAGCGGCTCGCAGGGGAGGCGGAGTTGCGCCACGGGGACATGCTCGACCTCGCGGACGCACGACTGCTCTTCAGCGACGAGGAGGCCCCGTCCACCGCGTCGTCCCCCGACGTGACCCAGGCCAGCTCGCCGGCGGCGGCGCTGCCGGCGGGGCCGAGGATCGAGCGGCGGCAGAGGGCCTTCGAGAACGCGGCGGAGGTCATTTCCGCGGCCGGCAGCCTCGACAAACCCTACGCCCGCCTCGCGACCCTCTACAAAGTCTCGCACGCCACGAGCTCCGTCCTCGACCCCGAGGCGCTCATGCGCTCGCTGCTGGAGCTCATCCTCGAGGAGATCCCGGCCGACCGCGCGCTGGTCCTGCTCATGGATGAAGAGCGGAGCGAGATGCTCCCGTCCGTGTGCCGCGTACGCGACGGCGTCGAGGCGCCGCCGGGCATGACCGTTTCCCGCACCATCCTCTCGGAGGTCTGCCGAACGCGCGAGGCCGTCGCCACGACCGACGCCCTGGCCGACCCCCGCTTCGCCGGCGGCGAGAGCGTCGCGCGGCAGCGCATCCGATCGGCCGTGTGCGTCCCCCTCATCAGCCGCAACAAGCTGCTCGGCGTCATCCACCTCGACATCGTCGCGAGCGACAAGCGCGCGTTCACCGAGGGGGACCTCGACCTGCTCACCGGCATCGCCCTCCAGGCCGGCATCGCGCTCGAAAACGCGCGCAGCTACCACCGCGCCCAGCGCTACAGCCGCAACCTCGCCTCGCTCCAGCGCGCCATGCTCTGGCTCGGCAGCTACCTGGAGCGCGATCCGATCCTGAAGGAGACCGTGAGCTTCGTCTGCAGCAACCTGAAGTGCACGAAGGCCTCGGTGCTCCTCCTCGACGCCGTCGGCCGCTTCGCTACGATCGGGCACGCCACGGGCATTGACCGAAAGCTCTGGCCGGAGATCCAGGTCGTCCCCGGCCGCGGGCTCGCGGGCCGCGTCCTGTCCACGCGCGAGCCGATCCTCTCCCCGGACCCGGCGACCGGCCGCCCCCCCGAGTCCGCCGAGTACACGCGAAAGGGGAAGTACCTCACCGACTCCTTCGTGATCGTCCCGATCCCGCGGCGGAGCGAATCGCAGCCCCACGAGGACAAGCCCATGGGGGTGATCAACGCCGCGGACAAGCTCGGCGGGCGGAACTTCACCAACGAAGACCTGGAGATCCTGAACCTGCTCGCGAGCCAGGTCGGCATGGCCCTGGTGAACGCCTCTCTGTATGAGCGAGCGACCGTCGACCAGCTCACGCGCCTGTACACGCGGCCGTTCTTTTTTCAGAAGGGCGAAGTGGAGGTCGAACGTGCGGAGCGGCAAGGGGCCCCGCTCGCCGTGCTCATGGTGGACCTCGACCACTTCAAGGCCGTGAACGACACGCACGGCCACGCCGCCGGGGACCAAGCCCTGCGCATCCTCGGCTCGATCATCAAGGAGTCGCTCCGCGACGACGACATCGCCTGCCGGATGGGCGGCGAGGAGTTCGCGGCCATCCTGCCCGGCGGCTCCCTCGAGGGCGTGCAGCTCGTGGCGGAGCGGGTCCGGAAGACCGTGGAGAGCTTCCCCCTGGACGCCGACGGCAAGCCGATCCGCCTCACGATCAGCCTGGGCATCGCCCTCTATCGGGCCGGCGACAAGATCGACAAGATGCTCGCCCGCGCCGACGCGGCCCTTTATCGCGCGAAGCGCGCCGGCCGCAACCGCGTCGAAATGGAGAGCTGAGCCGCCGGCCCCGCTTTCGATGCTTGCGCCGGAGTATGGCAGCGCAGTTCTCCTCTCTCGCAAAGCGGGAGACGGCCAGCGTCAGGGCCGCGAAACACTCATCCCCCCCACCCTCACTGATCACCTCCCTCCCGTTTGAGGGCATTGAAGATGCCGTGCAGAAACCACCCAGAGGTGATCCAGGGTCTGGTGAGCTGCTCGCGCTGCGCTGGAAGATTTTGCAGGGACTGCGTCGGGGCGCTGGCGTGACAGACCTACTGTGCCTCCTGCAAGGCGGAGCAGGTGAAGAACTCACGATCGGCCGCGAGCAGAGCTGAGCTCCCGCTTGCCCCGCTCGGCTTGCGCTTCGCCGCGGTCGTCCTGGACGCGCTGCTCTTGCTGATGCTGGCCCAGGTCGTGCCAGTCGGCGTCATGGCTGCGACCGTCTTTGCGGAGAGTGCCGGAGTCTTTCGTGGCTCCGGGGTGAATTTTGTAGGCGCACTCTATATTGTCATCGGCCTGATCGTGTGGGGGATGGTGCCCATCTACGAGGGGTTAATGCTCCAGATGAGAGGCCAAACTCTAGGCAAAATGGCCTTGAAGATCAAGGTGGTAACGGTCAACGGCGGCGACATCTCCCGGGGCCAGGCATGGATTCGAGCGCTGGTCAAGGGGTGTTTCTGGCCGCTTTGGTACCTGCAGATCATCGACTTCGTTCCGGGGATGATTACGGAGCAGAAGACCTGCCTGCACGACATGGCGGCAAAGACGCGCGTCATCGTGTGGAAGCGGTAGGCAGCCAGGACGGCTTCGGCGGAGTTACGGAAGCTCTCCCGGGCGCGGCAGCTCTGTCCACCTTGCGGCGAGACGTGTCCCCACGAGCGGATGACCTCGGCGCGGCAGCGCTGAGTGCGACGAGGAGGCGCCGCGAGATACCCTTGACGGCAATATCTCCCTCGGCCACGTACCGTCGCGCATGCTCTCGTGCCCGTGCTCCTCGGGCGGAAAGGGCCTGCGTACCTCCGCCAGGTGAAGCCGGACCCGCGCGCTCCCTGCTTGACGCGGCTCGAGGCCGGATGAGGAGTCGGGAGTCGAGCAAGAGAGCTGAAGCCGGCGGTTGCCTCGCTGCATCACGCGGCGGTGCGGAGCTTCGGGGAGCACGCCGCGGGCGACTCGAGCCACGAACGAAATGTAGAAGGCGGAGGGTCGCGAGTCAAGAGTGACAAAGCATGTCACCGGACCAAACCAGAGGCCCCACACAGCCTTCAAGTACACCCCCCTTGTTCCGGCCCGCCCCCGGCAGTAGAATGGTATCGCCGCTCGCGGACAACCCAGGATGAAGCTCGTAGCGGGGAGGAGACGACCGATGCGGTTTGAAGAAGTACGACAGGCCCTGCAACGTCGCCCCTTCCAACCGATCATGGTCCGGATGATCAGCGGCACGGAGTATCGCGTGACCACGCCCGAGAGCATCGTGAGCCCTCGCTTTGCAGCATTCCTGGTGAAAGGCGGTCTGATCGAGACCGTGGCCCTCGAATTCATAGAAGCGATCCGACCGCTGCAGGCCGCGGGCAATGGGCGGCGCTCCAGGGCCGCTCGAAAAAAGTGACCGCGCCGCCTCCGGACCTCCGCCCCCCCTCCCACTCTCGCGCCGTTCCCCTCTCCCGCGCCTACACCGTTCGGACGGCACCCAGGGGATCCCCGCACACGGATGCGGCACCTGTGCGTCTTGCGCTGTCGACTCACATGCTCCCCGTTGGGACGGTCGCTGCCGAAGTGTCGGGGCCCCTCCAGTCGGCGAAGACCGAGGAAACGAGCTTTCTTTCGTCCTCCAACCCCCGGCACTCCATCCGCTGAAGGTCGAGCGGCAGGGGCGTTTCCAAGATCATCGGCGTCGCTGGAGGAATGAGCCCCCCGACTCGCCCCAGCGCACTCAAAAGAGCACGAGTCACAGGTTCATGACGGCTCTGGGAATTCACCTCGCTGACGTGCACCTGCCGCAGCCGATCGCCGAACTCCCGTAGAATCCGCACCGCGTGACTCAGGGTGGGATCCACCTGTCGCGCGTGGCCGATGTCAAAGCACAACGAGGCGCGGGGAAGGCGCGTAAAGAGCGCGCCGAGATCTTTCGCGGTCTGACCACAGCGCTTCCGCTTGTCCGTGTTCTCGATGCACAACGAAGAGCCAAGCTGAGCCCAGCGATCGAAGTCGCGAAGCGTGTCCGCATGCACGATCAAAGGAAATCGGTGCAGGCCGAGGGCGAGTACCTGCCCGACAAGCTCAGCCTCCGAGATGTGGATGAGCCGACTCGGGAGGTGGATCGAAACGTAAGAAAAAGCGTCGAGCTCGAGCAGGCTCCAAGCCCGCGCCAGGGCCAGAAACTCGTGTTCACGAAGGGCGGAGACTTCGACGGCGCGAACGTCCGCGCGTCGAAGGACGGCGAGGCCGGAGCGAAAATCCCCCGCCGCCAGCGCGCCGGTCGAGAAACCGATCACGCCCATGGTCAGAACACTCCGTTCGTGCGAGCGAGCCGAAGGCTATCACTTCCGCATCCGCAGGCTGAATACGCGGCCCCGTACTTTCTATCAGACTCGCAATTTCAGCGCGCGTGCGAGCCGCTTCGAGCTTGGCCCGGGTAATGGCGGGCGACTCTTGGCTCAGCTTTTTTTTCAGGTCATCTACGCCGAGGAGTGCATTCATCATGCCCCCTGTCACGCGGCCTGCCTGCCGGCGCAGGATGGTGCGGGTGATCGCCAAACGAACGGAACACAGGTCCCAGTTTGATTCTAGGCTCTTCGGCGGAGGAGGTCAAGCGGAGCGCTTGACCGGCGCGGTCACCGCCCCGCGCTCTCAGCCGGAGGGGTACAGCTCAGCCCTATCCTCAAACCCGGCTCGCAAAGCTCTGGGTGTGCCTGCCCCCCGATCATGCTCTCGCGCGGTTCGCCTCTCCCGCCTAGCGGGCGAGTGCCGTGCCTGCGCCCCCAAGCTCGCAGCACCCGTCGCCCGAAGCGCGGAGCGTGAAAGGGGGGGGTGAGGGCATCCCACCAAAAATCGCTTCCACTCCCCTTTTCCCCCCCTCTCCCGCACTTCGCCCTTGCCTTCCACAGCCTCCCGAACTAAAATTCCCCCCTTCAAGTTTGGACCGCTGTCTCCCAACCCGTCCTTCTGGGTGCTCCCCCCACATGAAATGCCTGATCCAGCTCGAAGACGTCGGCAAACACTACGGCGCGCGCACCATTTTCGAATCGGTGAACGCGCAGTTCTACGCGAACCAGAAGATCGGAGTCATCGGACGGAACGGCTCCGGAAAATCCACGCTCGCCCGGCTCATCACCGGCGAGGAGGAGCCGGACTCCGGACGCGTCGTTCGGACCCGCGACCTCCGGCTAAGCTACCTCGAGCAGCATGACCCGTACACGCCCGAGGAGACGGTCCTGGAATTCCTGATGCGGTACACGGACCAGGAGGAATGGCGCTGCGGCGAGGTGGCCGCGAAATTCAAGCTGGAGCCGGCGCAGCTCGATACGCCGATCGGCAGGATCTCCGGGGGCTTCCAGACCCGCGTCAAGCTCGCGGCGATGCTGCTGCGCCACCCGAATTTCCTAGTCCTGGACGAACCGACGAACTACCTCGACTTGAGCACGCTGCTGCTGCTCGAGAATTTCCTCGGGGATTTCCGGGGCGGCTACATGATCATTTCCCACGACCGGGAATTCCTGATGCGCACGTGCGAGCAGACCCTGGACGTGGAGGGGAGCGAGCTGACCATCTACCCCGGCGACGTCGAAGCCTACCTGGCCTACAAGGAGGAGCAGGTCCTGCTCGCCGAAAAGGGGAATCGGATCATCGAGTCGAAAGCGAAACAGCTTCAGGTATTCATCGATCGCAACCGCGCGCGGGCCGCGACGGCCACGCGAGCGCAGTCCAAGATCAAGCAGCTCGAGCGACTCAACCGCGGCAAGATCTCGCTCGCCCACGCGCAGCGAAACGTGCGCATCCGCATCCCCCTGGTCGGAAGTCGCACCGGGACGGCGCTGCTCTGTTCCGACCTCGAAATCGGGTACCCGGGCAGGAAGGTCGCGTCGGACGTCCATTTCGAGATCCAGCGGGGAGAGCGCATCGCGATCCTGGGGAACAACGGCCAGGGGAAAACGACCCTGATGCGGACGCTGGCCGGGGACCTGACCCCGCGCGGCGGAAGCTGCGATTGGGCGATCAACCTCAAGCTCGGCTATTATGCGCAGCACGTCTACACGGGCTTGACCGGCGCGCAGGACGTGCTGACCTACCTGCAGCGACGAGCGGACCGGCACGTCCCGCACCAGACGATCCTGGATCTGGCAGGCAGTTTCCTGTTCCAGGGGCACGACGTCGAGAAGCCGATCTCGGTCTTGAGCGGCGGCGAACGCGCGCGCCTCTGCCTGATGGGCCTGCTCCTGGCCAAGTCGCCGGTGTTGCTGCTCGACGAGCCGACGAACCATCTCGACTTCGAGACGGTCGAGGCCCTCGGCGAGGCGCTGAAGGAATTCGACGGAACTCTTTTTTTCATCAGCCATGACCGGACCTTCGTGAACGAGATCGCGACGGGCATTCTCGAGGTGAAGGACGGCGCGGTGAAACGCTACCTGGGCACCTACGAAGAGTACGTGGACCGACTGAGCGGCGATCTGGGCGTCGGCGTCGCTGCGTCGTCGCGGTGAAGCTCCGTTCACCTGGCGGTCGCTGACCCGCTCCCGCGTGGCGGGAGAGGGTCAGGGTAGTCCATCGCGCCACCCATCGCGTCCACTCCCGCTCCCCCGCTCCCCCCTCGCACCGCGCATCCCCTCCCGCCCTCGCCCCCTACTTCCCCCCACGCCTCCCCCGCGGCTCCCCCTTCCTCCACAGGACCTGCACCTGGTGCCCCGCGACATAGTGGATGCTCGGCAGCCACTCGACCCCGCCCACCAGGTTCTTACCGTAACACCCCGCGACTTCGTACTTCTCGTCCAGGTACGCGGCGACGCCGTTTCCAAAGTTGACGCCGAACAGCACCGGATCCGCGTCCGCCGTCTGCAACACCCAGTTCGTCCGCAGCACGCACCGCACGCGCTTCGTCTCCAGCGCGCCCACGATCTCGGCCTCATCCTCCGGGCTGAGCGGCCCCTCGCCGATCGGCAGGACCAGCCAGTAGGGGCTCTTGCGACCGGTCAGATAATTGTAGAGAGGCGCGTACGGCAGCGACGCCACCTCCTCGCCCGGGTCCGTCTCCCGCTCCACCCACGCCGCCACCTGCTCGAAGGTGCGCACATTTTCCGGGGGGAACGTGAATACCCGGCCCCGCGCATGCAGGAGCCGCGCCTCGCGATGCACGGGGACGACGGGCAAAACCTGGTCGTGTACGGCCAGGCCCACGAAGCAAAGGGCGACGAGCGCGACCGCGCCCCAGGCCTCGCCCCGGCTTCGCACGCGCTCCCCCACGCCGACAACGCGCGCCGCCGCTCGGCAGGCGACCTCCACGCCCCAGGCCGCCAGCGGCAGGAAGCCGACCGCGGCGAACCATTGCAGCCCTTGCACCGCGCCGATGAAAAGGTACTGGTGGCTGCAGGCCGCCGCGACGAACGTGAACGCCGCCCGTCGCGATGCCGCGATCCGCGCAGCCTCCGCCCCCACCGCTCCCACGGCCCCCTTGCGGAGGAGCGTCGCCAGCAGATCGGCGATGCCCGCCAGGAGGCCGAGGCCGAAGAGGAACGCGAGGACCGGCTTTCGCTCGAAGACCATCCACCAATCGCCTCGCTCCGGTCCCGCGAAGAGGCCCGAGAGAAGCGCGACCGGGAAGCGTACGATGCCCGCGAGCGGATTCGCGAAGGCCTCGAAGTCCCCCGCGCCGAGGAGGGCATGGTGCAGGTGCCGGTCCGGCACGCCGACGATGAACGGCAGGTACAGGAGCGCCGTCAGACTCAGCCAGCCGAGTCCAAGCGCCACTGGCTCGACGAGCATGCCGGCAAATTCCCGCGCGGTCCGCGCGCCACGCTCCCGCAGCGCAAGGAAGCGGTCGGTGAGGAGCGCGAGGCAGAGGGCGAAGCACGAGGCGGCAGCCATCGTGGGGAGGACCAGAGACTCCAGCGCTTGCAGGCCCAGCAGCCCGACCAGCCACCGCCGCCAGACGCCCTCGCTCCCGAGCCTGCGAAAGAGCACGAGCAGCGACGCGACCAGCAGGAGCGTCCCGCCGATGTGGTTCCACGTGTGGAACGGCATGCCCGCGTGCAGCAGCAGGACGGCCGCCGCGAAGGC
Source organism: Planctomycetota bacterium (assembly GCA_016197205.1). GTDB lineage: Bacteria > Planctomycetota > MHYJ01 > WSZJ01 > JACPWG01 > JACPWG01. Next base: position 102,596 of record JACPWG010000022.1, on the reverse strand, counting down.
CGCGACCGGGGAGAGGACTTTGCGGAAGAGCGGCCATGCGAGCAACGTGGCGGCCGCGAGGAAGGCGTAGTTCACGCAGAGCACGGTGAGGATCGAGCGGCCGAACAGCCACATCGCCCCGCCGTACACATACGGCATGAGCGGCCCATACCGCCAGGCGACGTCCCGGATCGGCATGTCCCCCTGGGCCACGCGATCGAAAACGTACAGGTTCCAGCCGTGATCGGTCGGCGCCAGCGGATTCTGATAGTCGTGCCAGACGGCGACGATCCACCCGACCACCACGAAGAGGGCGAACCGCAGGGCCCAATCCAGGAGGATTTGAGCATTCAGATTTGAGAATTCAGATTTGCAATTTGAATTTTGCAATTTGAATTTTGCAATTCGGGCGGTGAAATTCGTATTCTCCGGGCGGTTCCCCCGACCACCCCGGAACGCAAGCGACTCCTTCCCCTTCCTTGCCCTGCGACGCGCTACCCCACGGACCGCACGCTCCCGACGACGAGCGTCATGTCGTCCTCTTGCGGCATGTCGCCGCGGAAGCCCCGGTGCAGGCCGCGCAGCACCTTGATGAACTCGTTCGGTGGCAAATGGCGGTATTCGCGGATCGCGTCCAGGACGCGTCGCCGGCCGAACTGTTCCCCTTTCGGGTTGTGCTGTTCCCAGATGCCGTCCGTGAGCAGCATCAGGTAATCGCCGGAGGCCAGGCCGTCCAGGCGGTCCGAAGTGAAGCGGGCGCCCGAGAGCATGCCGAGCGCGGGTCCGGTGCGGTCGGGCTCGTCGAACCGTCCCTCCGCCGAGCGGAAGAGCGCCGGCGCGTCGTGGCCGGCGCTTGCGAACCGCAGCGTCCCCGCCTCGAGGTCGAGCACGCCGTAGAACAGGGACATGATCATCCCCTGCTTCAGGTCGGGCTTCACGTAGCCGTTGAGCTGCGTCAGGAGCTCGCCGGGGTCGTCGACCATTTCCGCGCGCGCACGCAGGAACGCCCGGACGCCCATGAGCAGGATGGCCACGGGGATGCCGTGCCCCGAGACGTCGCCGATCGCGATCCCGACCTTGCGCTCCCCCAGCCGCACCCAGTCGTAGTAGTCCCCGCCCCCGCCGTCGCAGGAGATGCTCATGCCGTCGAGCAGGCACCCGGCGATGTCCGGGCTCCGCGCCGGCAGCACGCCGCGCTGCACGCGGCCGGCGACGGCGAATTCCTGTTTGCGGTACTCGGTCTCCAGGGACACGCGGTGCGTGTTGACCGTCTCCAGCACGGCCGCGGCCATCTCCCCGACCGATTGCAGAAGCTGGAGGTCCGCCTCCGTGAACGGTCCCCGCTCCGCGTTCGACGCCAGCGCCAGCACGCCCAACGGCTTCCCGTTCGCCTGGAGCGGCAGCACCAGCAGGGATTCGATGTCGGACGGGACCGTGGTCGGGTCAAGCCTCGGGTGGGCACGCACGTCCGCGAAAAGAAAACAGCGGCCCGTCTCCGCGCATTCGTTCACGAGCGGGTGGCGGGTGGCGAGGAGGATCGCGGCCACGCGCCGGTCGAGGATCCCCCGCTCCACTTCGCGACACAGCTTGTCGTCGCGATCCAGCAGGAGCGCGCCTCCGTTCGCCCCGCAGGACGCCATGAGCGTCTCGAGCAGCTTCGGATTCAGCGGCGCGGGGTCGAGGACCTTCATCAGCTTGCCCACCTCGGCGACCACGGCGAGCTTCCTTTCGCAGAAGCGCGCGCCCGCACGCGCCTCCTCGAGCGCGCGCACCTGCGTCTCGGCAACGGCGAGGTGGTCGGCGAACGTCGCGAGCCAGCGCTGAAGCTGCGCCGGCGGTTTGCGGGGCCCCTCGGGCAGGAACTCGTGTATGGCCAATGCCCCGAAAGCCACTCCCTCCCACGCGAGGGGGTGGCAGGCGGCGAGCGGCACGCCCTTCCCCTGCCACTCGACCACCGCGGGAAAGCCCGGATTGCCGACGACGCCGGGTCCTCCGCGCAAGGCGGCATCCAGGGGACCGTCGCCGGGGGCGACCGGGAAGGGGCGACCGAGGTCCAGCTCTTGCCGGGTGCCGGCTCGCAGCGTGAACGTCCCCTCCCCCTCCGCGCGCGCGAGGACGGACCACGAGGCGCAACCGAGGTGGACCTTGAGCAGCGCGCCGAGGCGGGCGTGCAGGTCCTCCAACCCCGTCGACGCGTGCAGGGAGCGGACCGCCGCGAGCAGCCCGGACTCTTCGCGCGGGGCGCGGTCCCCTTCGGTCGGGGGCTCCGAGGGCCCGGAGCGCTCGGTGGTCGGTTCGGTCATGCGAGTTGATTCGCCATCGTGCGGTACGTGACTTCCTCCTCGGCGATCCAGCCTTCGGCCTCGACGAGCTGCTCCGCGGAGAGGCCGAGGATATCGAGTCCCGCCCGGTCCAACCGGGATTTCAGGCTGCGATGCTGGGTCTCGGCGATGCCCAGGCGGTGGACGAGGTGGTCCGCGACGTGGGCCAGCGCGACGCTCCAGCGGTAGGCGACCGCCTCGCTCGGGAGGTGATGATGCAGGACCACTTCCTGGGCAAGCCTCGACAGGCCCCAGCGCCGGACGATGCGGACGCCGATCTCCTGATGGTCGAAGCCCAGGACGTTTTGCTCGGCCTGCGGCAGGTCTCCCTGGCACCTGCCGAGCTCTTCCAGAAGCGCGGCGCGGCGCTCCTGGGCCAACGGGGCCAGCACCACCTTGCCGACGTCGTGGACCAGGAGGGCCAGGAAGAGCTCCCCGGGTGTCTCCCGTGGCGCAGCCGGCGCCTCGCTCGCGAACGGCGCGCCCGTCTCCGCCGCCGCGGCCGCGGCCTCCTGCGCGGCGCGAAGACGACGCTCTAGCGTGCGGGCGGCGAGCCCGACGGCCATCCCGTGCCGCCACGCGCCGTAGTCGGGCATGCCGTAGCCGGAGACGTCCTTCGGCAGGGTCCGGCTCAACGTGAACCCCAGCACGATGTCGCGGACCGCGCTGAAGCCGAGGACGGGCAGGCACTCCGACAGTTTCGTGAGCTTGCGGGCGCGCGCGTACCGGGGCGAATTCGCGAGCTTCAGCACGCGCTCCGCGAGCGAGCGGCTACGGGCGATGACGCGTTCGAAGTCGATGACCGAGGCCAGCGGGTTCCCCGCGACCTGCTCCGCATCGTGGTAGGCGGCCGGCAGAAGAGGCAGCTCGGAGAGCCGCTCGTCGAGCTGCCGCTTGCGCTCGCGCAAGAGCAGGTCCCCTGCGCCGCCTGCGCCGCCGGCCGTCCGCACGATCGAGTCGCCGCCCACCATCCTGGCGTGCGCGCCCGTCGCAACCGCCTGCACGAAAGGCACGCGGGCCGCCACAAATTCGCGCAGGTCGGGAAACTCCTCTTCGGAGCAGGGGACGAGGATGCGTCGCAGCGTCTGTTTGTGGAGAAGGCAGAGGTTGCGGTTCCCGGCCGCCGAGTCCGCGGTCTCGCCCGCGGCGCACAGGTCCTCCCAGGCCACGTCCTCCTCGATGCTCTCCTGCCGGACGTGAACCCCGCCCTCGTCGAGCACGACCCTCACCGGCACCTCTTCCCCGCTCCGGGAGCGAATACGATACCCGATGACGAAGCGGGAGGGGCGTGCCGGGTCCATGCGGGGAACTGTCGAAAGCGGAGGAACTGGGCAGGACGGACCAGGGCAGCCAGTCTAGCCCCGGTGGAAACCGAAGTCAACTGAATCGGCGGACTGGAACGGCGGGGCGACGCGCACCTCCGGATCGGGGCCAGGAATTCCCTTGCTTCGACCGCGGGAGTTCGGTATATATGTACGCGAAGCCGGGGCGTGGCGCAGTCTGGCTAGCGCGCTTGAATGGGGTTCAAGAGGTCGGAGGTTCAAATCCTCTCGCCCCGACCACACGGGAACCAGGGCCGGGAGGCCGCTTCGGCGGCTTCCCGGCCCTGCCCATTTCTGGACCCGACCCTTTCCGGTAGGCGGCAGAGGCCGGCCACGCCCCTCGCACCGGACCTGCGGCGCAGGTGAGCGTGCGCGCAAAAATAACTGCGCAGACTCGGACCTCGAGGCTCCTGGGGGCGCGGCCCGCTGGGCCCCGCTGCGCGGGCCGGAGGCCCGCGCCCCCAGGCATCGGTCGATCCACGAAAATGTAAAGTAATTCTTGCGCGGGCGCTGAGCGTGCGGCGCATGAGGGGATCGCACCTCCACTTGGCGGAGACTGGCTCGTGGGCGAACTGGCGATCGAGGTCCATCCGCTCACCAGCGTGCCGCGCGCATCCCTCGTCGGCATCCGCGGGACTGTCGACTGGAAAACCGAACCGCTCCTGCAAGAGCAATTCAAGCGCCTCCTCGCCCAGGGGAAGAGGCGCTTCCTCCTGGACATGAAGGGGGTCAGCTACGTCAACAGCCAGGGGCTTGGGTTCTTCGTCCACCTCGCCAGCCAGCTCCGGGCCCAGGGAGGACGGCTGACGCTGGTTCGCGTCTCCCCGATGGTCAAGATCGTGGTGCACCGGATGCGCCTCGAGTTGTACTTTGATGTCGTGGACACGCTGGACGAGGCCGTCCGCCTGCTGACGGTCGATCACCGGGAGCAAAGCGCCGGGGAGGAAACGGCGAAGGGACACGGCGAGGAGGTGACGGCGAAGGAGGACGAGGACGAGATCGCGTTGCTGGTCGCCGACCCGGCGACCGCGGAAGCCGCGGAGCCCACGAGCACCGAGACGGTCCCGCCTCGCGAGGAAGCTGCGGACGCGACGGAGACGCCCCTTCCCCGAACGACGCTAGCACCGGCGGAGTCCGGCGCGGAGCCGAGGCCGTCCGACGAAGCGCCGGCGGAACCCGCGCCCTCACACGCACCCGAGGCAGTCACGGTGCCGGCCCCGCCCCTTGTGGTTGTCGCGAGCGCTCCCGCACCGGCGAGGACGCCGACCGAGCTCGCACCCACGGCCGTAGGCACGGCAGCGGTTGTGGCGGCGACGGCTGTGGCTGCGACGCCGACAACAGAGAGTGCGCCCACGGCCACCGTCATGGCCCCGGCAACGCCGCCAGCTCCCGCGGCGGAAAGGGCACTCTCGGAGCCGTCGCCGTCTCCGGCCCCAAAGGGCCCACCGGCTGCGCCTGCCGCGCCGCTGCCGACACCCGCAGCCGTCCCCGCGATCCCGCCGGCTCCGGCCGCGCCTTCCGTGCCGGCATCGCCGCCTGCTCCGGCAACGCCGGCTCGCCAGGCGGTCCCCTCCCCCTCGACCGCGCCGATCCCGAAGCCCGGCGGAGCGCCGGCAACGGCGACGAAAGCCGCGCCGCGGCCCACTACCTCGCCCCTGCCCGCAGCCGGCACGCGCCCCAAGGTGGCCGGCGCCCCCAAGCCTCCACCCGCGTCCGCGTCCGCGTCCGCGCCTGCGCCGCGCCCCGCGTCCGCCCCCACGTCGCCCCCTGCAGCCGCAAAGGCCGCCGTCATTCGTGCGACGGGGTCGCCCGCAACCCGCGCCGTGCGACCCGCCTCCGCGAGCGCGCACCTCGCCTCCGGCACCCAACGCACCGCCCGGTCCGGGACCACGATCCTGCTGCGCGCGATCCCGCACTCTTACCTGCACGCGGTCGCCTGGCTCGACCGCCTCTACGGCCTCGGCTGTGCCGGCCTCGGCGGCTGGATCCTCTTCCGCCGGGAGCTCGTCACGGGCCACCAGCCCGGTCTCCCCGAGGGCGTCAGCCTCCTCCTCTTCGCCGCCATCTTTTTCCTCGTGGGGCACGGGTTCGCGCGCCTCCCCCTTTGGGCGCGGCTCGGCCAGATCGCGGCCATCCTCTTCAGTTTCGTGCCCCTGCTCGTCTCCCTGCGGACCGGCGTGGTCTTCCTGGTTCCCTCCGAGCACGCGCTCGCCCTCCTCCTCCTCGTGCTCGTGTCTCTCGTCTTCTGCGTGTTCACGCTCTTCGTGCTCATCGAAAGCTGGGACGCCCGCCAGCCCCGCGACGCGTAGGAGCGCCGATGCTTCCCCTCCCAAGCGACCTCTACCCGTTCCAAGGCAAAGCCCTCGACCTCGAGGGGCTCCGCTACCACTATCTCGACGAAGGGCAAGGGGAAGCGGTCGTCATGCTCCATGGCAACCCCACCTGGTCGATCTACTACCGCAACCTCGTGCTCGCCCTGCGCGGCCGCCGGCGCACGATCGTCCCGGACCACATCGGCTGCGGCCTTTCCGACAAGCCGGGCGACGATCGCTACGAATACACCCTCGACCGCAGAGTCGCGGACCTGGATCGGTTGCTCGAACACCTGGGCCTTACCGCGGACCTCACGCTCGTGCTCCACGACTGGGGCGGGATGATCGGGATGGCCTGGGCCCACCTCCACCCGGAGCGGGTCCGCCGCCTCGTCCTCCTCAACACCGCCGCGTTCCTCCTCCCCGCCGAAATGTCCTTTCCGTGGCCACTCTGGTTCGCCCGCGACACCGCGCTCGGGGCCTTCCTCATCCGCGGCTTCAATGCCTTCAGCCGCGTGGCCGCCGTGGTATGCTGCAAGAAAAATCCCATGCCGAAGCGCGTCCGCGCGGCCTACTGCGCTCCGTACGATTCATGGGCCAACCGCATCGCCACGCTCCGCTTCGTCCAGGACATTCCACTCCGGCCCGGCGACCGCTGCTACGACCGCGTATCGGAAGTCGCGGCCGGCCTCGAGCGCTTCCGCGACCGGCCGATCCTCGTGGGCTGGGGAGAACGGGACTTCGTCTTCGACCGGCACTTCCTCGACGCGTGGATCCGCTACTTTCCGCACGCCGAGGTGGAGCGCTATCCCGAGTGCGGCCACTATGTGCTGGAGGACGTGGGCGACCCTCTCGTGCGACGAATCGAACGCTTCTTGGATGAACATCCACTGACTCGAACGAACGCGGCCACACCCCTGCAATTTGACATTTGACCTTTGAACTTTGCAATTTGAAATGGGTGTGGCTACTTTTCGACGACAGCGCCCAGACCGCCTGAAGGCGGTACTACGAACAGTAGGTTCCGAGAGCAGCACCCACTGTTTGTAGTACCCCCTTCAGGGGGCCTGCGAAAAGTAGCCACACCCATTTGAAATCCGTAGGAAGGATCGCCCCAGCCATGAGCACTGCCGCCGACGCCGCTCTTCGTTCGGTCACCTCCTCCTCCTCTCCCTGCGCCTCCGTCAACATAGCGACCGTCCTTCCCGAAATGGCCCGCCGGCAGCCGGACGCGCACGCGATACACGCGCCCGTCGGCCGCCGCCTCGACGGCCGGCCGGCCTACGCGAGCTACACCTACCGGCAACTCGACGAAGAGAGCGACCGGATCGCGCGCGGGCTCGGGACGATCGGGATCGGCCGCGGGACGCGGACCGTGCTCATGGTGAAGCCCAGCCTCGAATTTTTCGCGCTCACCTTCGCCCTGTTCAAGGCCGGCGTCGTCCCCGTGCTGGTCGATCCGGGCATGGGGATCCGGAACCTCAAGGCGTGCATCGCCGAGGCCGAGGCCGAGGCCTTCATCGGCATCCCGAAGGCCCACGTCGCCCGCCTCCTCCTGGGCTGGGGGCGCGCCACGATCCGTAGGGTGATCACCGTAGGGCCGCGTCTCTTTTGGGGCGGCTGGACCCTCGCCGAGGTGAAACGGCGCGGCGGCGACGGTCGCCTCGAGGCGGCGGCCACGCGCGCGGACGAAATCGCCGCGATCCTCTTCACCAGCGGCTCGACCGGCGTGCCGAAGGGGGCGGTGTACACGCACGGCAACTTCGCCGCCCAGGTCGAAAAGGTCCGCGACACGTACGACATCCGGCCCGGGGAAATCGACCTGCCCACGTTTCCGCTCTTCGCGCTCTTCGACCCCGCGCTCGGAATGACCACGGTCGTCCCCGACATGGACCCGAGCCGGCCCGCCTCCGCCGACCCCGCGGCCCTGGTCGCCGCGATCCACGAATTCGGCGCGACGAACATGTTCGGCTCGCCCGCGGTGATCGACCGCTTGGCCCGGTACGGGGAGCCGCGGGGCGTGAAGCTCCCCTCCCTCCGCAGGGTCCTCTGCGCGGGCGCACCGGTCCCCGCGCGCCTGCTCGAGCGCTTCTCCCGGCTGCTCGCGCCGGAAACCCAGGTCTTCACCCCGTACGGCGCCACCGAGGCGCTCCCGGTCGCTTCGATCGGAAGCCACGAGGTCCTCGGCGAAACGCGGGCGCGGACCGAGGCCGGGGCCGGGATCTGCGTCGGCCGGCCCGTCGCCGGCATGGAGGTGCGAATCCTCCCGATCTCGGATGAGGCCGTGCCGACCTGGGACGACGCCCTTGCGCTGCCGGTCGGGGAGATCGGCGAAATCGTCGTTCGCGGTCCGACCGTGACCCGTTCCTACTGGAAGCGCGAGGCGAGCACGGCGCTCGCCAAGATCCGCGAGAAGGACGGCACGACGATCCGCCACCGCATGGGGGATCTCGGCTACCTCGACGACCGGGGCCGGATCTGGTTCTGCGGCCGCAAGTCGCATCGGGTCGTCACGCCCGCGGGCACGCTGTTCACGATCCCGTGCGAGGCGGTCTTCAACACCCACCCCGCCGTGTTTCGGACCGCGCTCGTCGGGGTGCGGCGCGGAGGAGGAGGCGACGGCGCGGTCGAACCGGTCCTTTGCGTCGAGCGGGACCCGGATGTGCCGCGCGTGCCGGACGCGCGGCTCCGCGAGGAGCTGCTCGCGCTCGGCGCGGCGCGCGAGCACACCCGCCCCATCCGCACGCTTCTCTTCCACCCGCGCTTCCCGGTCGACGTGCGGCACAACGCGAAGATCTTCCGCGAGAAGCTCGCGGTGTGGGCGGAGCGGAAGCTAGGTTGGAGGTAGGGGCCCATGGATCAGGTGCGGACGCCGTCCTGGAAGGCCGAGGCCACTGTTCGTAGTTCCGCCTTCAGGCGGACCGAATGGCGGCACGGCCGTGCGCCGCGAAGCACTCACTCGAAGAGCGGGGCGGAGCTTCGTCAACGGGCCTCAAGGGGTGTCGCAAGATGACGGTCCTGGTCACGGGCGGCGGGGGTTTCCTGGGAAAGGCGATCGTCGAGCAGCTTCGCGCGCGCGGCCTCGCCGTGCGGAGCTTCGCGCGGGGCGAGTACCCGGCGCTGACCGCGCTCGGCGTAGACGCGGGGCGCGGCGACCTCGCGGACGCGTCCGCGGTCGAGGAGGCCGCGCGCGGGTGCGAGGCGGTCTTTCACGTGGCCGCGAAGCCCGGCATCTGGGGCCGGTACGAGGAGTACCACGCGGCCAACGTGACGGGGACGGAAAACGTCCTCGCCGCGTGCCGCCGGCACGGCATCCGAAAGCTCGTGTACACGTCGTCGCCGAGCGTCGTCCACGACGGTCGCGACCTCGACGGCGTCGATGAGTCCGCACCGTACCCGGAGCGGTACGAGGCGCACTACCCGCGGACGAAAGCGATGGCCGAACGGGCGGTGCTGGCCGCGAACGGGCCGGACCTCTCGACCGTCGCGCTCCGCCCACACATGATCTGGGGGCCCGGCGACCACCACCTGGTCCCGCGGCTCGTCGCGCGGGCGCGCGCGGGGCAGCTCCGCAAGGTCGGAAAGCGCCGCTGCCTCGTGGACTCGACCTACATCGAGAACGCGGCCGAGGCCCACCTGCTCGCCTTCGACCGGCTCGGCCCCGGCGCCGCCATCGCGGGGAAGGCGTACTTCATCTCGCAGGGGGAGCCGATCCCGATGTCGGACCTGCTCGACCGGATCTTGGCCGCGGCCGGGCTGCCGCCGGTCGTGCGCACCGTCCCGGCGGGCGTCGCGTACGCCGCGGGCTGGGCGTGCGAGGTTGTGTACGGCCTTCTCGGCCGCGAGGAGGAGCCGCGCATGACCCGCTTCCTCGCCCGCCAGCTCTCCACCGCCCACTGGTTCAACATCGACGCGGCCCGACGCGACCTGGGGTACGCGCCGCGCGTGTCGCTCGACGAGGGGCTGCGGCGGTTGGCCGCGTGGCTGCGAACCGGAACCGGCGGATCGACCTAGCGGCCCGTTGACGAACTTCGGACACAGTCGTCAGTCGAGTCACGGCAAGTCGCAGCTCATGTGCAGACTCGCGCGGGCCGGAGGCCCGCGCCCCCAGGCATCGTGTCTGGACTTCGTCAACGGGCCACTCGTGCGGCCGCGGTCCACGGAACAGCAACCGTGAGGGCGCGGTCTGAGCCTGTTCATAGGCCGCGCTGTTCGCTTTCGTCGCCCGGCACCCTACCTCCCCTGGTCCCAAACACACGGAACGGCGGCATCCATGACCGGCGAGACTCCCGGGGCGAGCGCGCGCCGGACCTCCATCCACCAGGTCAGCGACGGGAAGGTCGCAAGAAAGAAGGACCAGATCGCGGTCGAGGAGCCGCTTGAAATCCGCATCGGCCTCGCGGACGCGGCCGGCGCACCCGCCGCCAACCTCTCGGTGACGATGCGCACGCCCGGGGACGACTACGCCCTGGCTGCCGGTTTTCTTTTCGCCGAAGGGGTAATTCGCGCGGGCGGGGACATCGCGCGGATGACCTATTGCACGGGGAAGGGGCCGGGCCGTCGGCCGCAGGAGTTCAATTCTCTCCAGGTCGACCTGCGCGCGGGCCTCGCCGTCGAGCCGCGCAGCCTGCTTCGTCACTTCTTCGTGTCCGCAAGCTGCGGCGTCTGCGGGAAGGCGGCCATCGAGGCGCTCCGAGTCCGCGGCTTCCCGCCCCTCCCGCCCGGGCTGCCGGTCGTGACGGCGGCGACGGTGCAGGGGCTGCCGGAAAGGCTCCGCGCCGGGCAGGGCGTGTTCGAAAAGACCGGCGGCCTACACGCGGCCGCGCTTTTCGACGCCGAGGGCGCGCTCCTGCGCCTGGCGGAGGACGTGGGGCGGCACAATGCGGTGGACAAGCTGGTGGGCGCGGAGGTCCTCGCGGGTCGGTCGCTCCTCCACGATCGAGTGCTTTTCGTGAGCGGCCGGACGAGCTTCGAGATCGTGCAAAAGGCGCTGGCGGCCGGCGTCCCCATCCTGGGCGGGGTGGGCGCGCCCTCGAGCCTGGCGATCGGGCTGGCCGAGGAGTTTGGCGCCACGCTGCTCGGTTTCGTGAAAAGCGACCGGTTCAACGTCTACGCGGGCGTGGGCCGCGTCCGCTTGACGTAGCACGAAAACGCCGGCGTCCCGTTGACGAACCTCGGACACAGGCGTCAACCCTGGCACGGCGGGTGGTAGCCCATGCGGCCAGCCCCTTCAAGACTGTGGATGGTCAGTGCCGCAGGAGTCGACTCGTTCACCCACCTTGAAGGGGCTGCCCATGCGGCCGTTCGCGCGGGCCGGCCTGCGCTGCTGATCGTTCGAAGATTGTTTTCTTGCGACGATTCTAATCTGTGAAATCTGTGCAATCTGTGGTTTCGTCGACCCCGGGATCACCGAGAACGGTTGCCAAAAAAACAAGCTTTTGGGCTGTTGTGTCACAGATTCAACGAGATTACGCAGATTACGAATCTGTGAAATCGTCGTTAATCTGTGAAATCTGTGGTTCCGTCGTCGCTTGGCTGCGGCACTGCCGAGCTGCGCTCCGTAGCTCACGGCAAGTGGGCGAAGGAGGGAGGCCCCCGCCCCCAGGCGTCGTGTCTGGGCTTCGTCAACGCCCGCGAGTCCACGTCACAACCCGCCATGCGCCAATAGATTCCACACGATCGCAAGCCGCTTCGAATTTTCCCCGGCAGTTGCCCTCCCTCCTCCCGAAGTATGCGTGACGGGTGCGGGCACGGGGCCCGCGCCGTCGGGAGAATTTCGACCCGGAAGCATGGAGGGAGAAAGCATGAGACGCTTCATCATCAGCCTGCTGCTCACGGGGAGTCTCGCGGCGATCGCCTCGGCCGACGGCGCGGTCACCGGCTTGAATCGAGAACTCTGGCAACATCCGAATGGCGACACGATCCTGGTGCCGTGTACCCATCCGTTGCACCCGCAGGGGCACCCGCTGCCAAACGTGCCCTGCATCCATGGACTCCGGCAACGGCACGCCAACGGAGACGGCACCCAAGTGCCGTGCACGCATCTCAGGTGGGTCGCGGCCGGCTGGAACAGCCATTATGAGCAGATTCACCCCAACGGAGACACGCTGACCACGCCCTGCATCCACCTGGTGGCGGTGCACCCGAACGGGGATCCGCTGCCGAACGCCCCGTGCCTTCATCAGAGCCACCCGGGCGGGGATCCGTTCCTGATCGACTGCACGCACTACCTGTCGCCCCTGAGCGTCAACGAAGACCTCGGACTGGAGTTTTACACCACGGACCCGACGATCCGGCAGGGGGCCATCGCGTCGGCCACCACGTTCCGGGCGCTCGGCGTCGAAGTCGGGAGTCCGCGCCGGTTGAAGATCCTCAATCGTCCGGCGCTCACGACCGGGGGCTCGGATGATCCCTTCTGGAGCCACTACAACCCGCTGCTGCATGCCCTCCAGATCCTGCAGGGGCATGGGCTCGACACGCTGCACCACGAGCTCGGTCACGCGCTGCTCGGGAGTGCCTGCGTCCAGATCGGGACCACCGGCGGCCCGCACAGGCTCGACCAGGAGTCGGCCCCAGGCGTCGCCATGAGCGAAGGCTGGGCGAATTTCGTGGCCGTCATGCTCGAAAACGGAATCGGTACGGCCGCGCCCCTCTACAAGGGCTTCAACTGGGAGACGGGCCGGGCGGGAACCACGGCGCCCGCGACGCAGAATTGCGAGCTCGTGGTCGGCGCGACCCTGTGGGACCTCTTCGATTCGGTCCAGGACACCGACGGTCATGACAGGGTGAGCCTGGCCTTCCGGGAACTCTTCCGCGTGTTCAGCCCGAGCCTGCAGCTCCTGACGAACGGGCCGATCGTGTTCGACTTGAACGACTACCTGTCGAGGCTGTCGAACAACAACCCCGGCCTGAGCGTGAGGATCGAGCGGCTTCGGCTGCACAACCTGGAGTGACGGCGAACACCGGGCCGCCCGCCCTCTTGGGGGCGAGCGGGTCAGGCCTAACCGGGGGCCGCCGGCGCGCGTGCCGCGGCCCTCGGATACTTTTTTTCCTTGTCCGAAGCCTCGTCCGGCAAGCAAGCGCGCGGGGCCCGATCCGGAGGCCCCCGAAGCGCCCAGGAGGTGGAGCATGCGACAAGCTCGATCGGAGAGCGACCGTGGGCGTGAAAGTACCGCGCCGCACGCCCGCTTGGGCCGCTCCTGCAACGGGAGCGCATGGCGGTCGGCTTGGGGGCGAGCCCGGGTGGCTCTCGTGGTCGCCGGCCTGCTGGTTGCCCTCGCGGCCTTCCTGCTCGCGAAGCCGATCGGCCCTGTCGGCAAGTCCGGTCCTTCCGAGGAGATGGCCTCGTACCGAAACGGCAAGGCAGGGCTGACTCGCAGCCTCCGAACGGAGGCGGGTGGGGCGATGCTTGCACGAGAGCGAAGCGAGCCGGCGAAGCATGCGGTTCGTGCTCGACAGCGCGCCGGCGTCCCCGCGGCGGACGCGAGCGGCATCGGCGGGGAGGGCCGTGCGGAGCGGAGCGGGGGGGAGGCGGCGAACGAAACCGTGTCTGCGTCGGCCACCGAAGCGAGGTTGGGCGCGGCGTCCGGGGGGACGACGGTGGCGCGTCTCTTCGCGGCGGCAGCGGCGGGTGACCTCGCCGAGATGGAGCGTGCAGCGACGGAATTGCGCGCCGCCGCTGATGGGGACGCTCTACGTGCGCTGCTGGACAAGGCAACGGAGCCGGGGGGCGACGTGACGGTCCGGCGCGTGTCGCTGGATCTGCTGTTCGAGCTGGCGGACGAAGGCTGTTTCTCCGGGATCGAGGGGCTCGCGACGAACCGGGAGTTGCCCGCTTCGCTCCGGTGCGAGGCGGTGTGCGGCCTGGCCGCGCTGAGTCGCCGCCGCCCAGGCGTGCGTGCGGCGTGTGGAGCGGCCCTGGCCACCCTGCTCGCAGACGCGGCGCCCGAGGTGAGGTCGGCGGCCGCGCAGGCGGTGGACGGCCCCATGTCCGCGTGCGTCGCGCCCGCGCTGGCCCTTGCGCTTCAAGACCCGTCGTCGGAGGTGCGCGCCTCCGCGGCCGCCGCGCTCGCGCGGCTCGGCGAGGTTTCCGCCGTAGAAAGCCTGGTCGAACGGGCCCGCGAAGATGCGAATCCGATCGAACTCCTGGCCGCCCTCGGCGCCACACGGTCGCCCTCGGCGGTTCCGTACCTGGCCGGCCTGGCAGGGACCGGGCAGACCGAGCCGCGCGCGCGGTCGACGGCCATCGACGCACTCGGCCGGATCGGCGACCCCGCCTCGATCGCGGCTTTGGCGCGTCTGCTCGACGATGCCGACGAACGCACCGCCGCACGCGCCGCCCTCGCCCTCGCCGACGTCCCAAGCGCTGACGCCCGAGCGGCCCTGGGTATCGCGAATGCCGTGCGCCCTTGGCAGGATCCGGACGCGGAGCGACTCTTTCGCCTGGCCCTGTCGCGCCTCGCGGCAGCCGAAGAGTAGCCCAAACCAGCCTCCTGCCCCGGCGCCCTCGGGGTCCATTTGCGGGTCCACGTAAGCCACTCGCAGTTTCCCCTTGACTGCGCGGCCCTGTCCGGGTATCCGATGAGGCTTCCCCCATCGGAGGCTTTCCTCGATGCGCTCCCTTCTCCCGATCTTCCTCGTGGCGGGGCTGCTCCTCCTCGTCGCCCTGTTTCCGACCTTCCTCGCCAGCCTGGAGCCGCCCCAACCCGCGCCGGCGCAGCCCGCGCTGCCGATCCGGAAACCGGAACCGGTCCCTCCGCCGCCTCTCAAGCCGCAGGCGCCCGCTCAGGCCGAAGCGGAGGCGAGCGCCTACGAGGGGGGGCCGGTGGCGAACGGCGGCACGATCCGCGGCCGGGTCACCGTCTCGGGCAAGGTGCCGCCGCCGAAGCAGCTCCCGCTGAACAAGGACATTGTCGAGTGCAAAAAGAAGTTCGTGGAGAGCGAGGAACTGGTCGTGTCCGCCGGCGGCGGGCTTCGCTACGCGGTCGTCCGACTCCTCGAAATCAAGAAGGGGAAGCCGCTGGACTCCCTCGGTGCCGGGCTTGTGGACAATCTCGAGTGCGTGTACGTCCCGCACCTCGTGCTCGCCCCCGTAAACACGGACGTGGTGTTCAAGAACAGCGACACCGTCGTGCACACCGTCGATTCCTTTCCGATGAAGAACACGCTCTCCGTCCCCCTCGTCGCTGGAAAGTCGGCCACGCGCAAATTCCCGTTCCCCGAGCTGATGCACCTCGAGTGTCAGATCCACAAGTGGATGTCCGGCTTCCTCTGGGTGTGCGAGCACCCCTACTTCGCGGTGACGGACGCGGACGGCAACTACGAGTTGAAGGACGTCCCGCCCGGCGCCTACAAGCTCGCGGCCTGGGGGGAGTTCTTCATGGACGAGCCCACGCAAGAGGTGCAGGTCGGCGCAGGCGCGGTCGCACGGGCGGACTTCACGTTCGCGATCAAATAGGCGGCGCGACGAGGGTCAAGGCCGTTCCTCCGCCCGCGCCAGCGTCACTTCAGCATTGTAGTCGGGAATGCCCGCGGCCTCGTCCACCACGCCGCGAGGCAGAAGAACGTTCACCTCCGGCCAGTGCCCCTGCAACGTGCCGACGGCCACGTCGGCGACGAAGGCCCGCCCGCGAAACTCGCCCGTCGCGTTGCGGAGCACGATCGGGTCGCCCGTCGCCAGCCCGAGCCGCGCCGCGTCGGTCGGGGACACGAACACGTGATCCCGCTCCGCGCCGGTGAGCGAGTCGCGATTGGCCTGGATCATCGAGTTGAACTGCTTCCCGCGCCGCGTGGCCAGGACGAAGGTCGCCGCCGACCCCGCCCCCGCTCCGGCCCCGCTCCCGCCGCAAACCCCGCCCGCGCCGCCCGCGCCGCCCGCCCCGCCCCCGGGCCCCCCCGACACCGCGACCGGCTGGAAATGCGCCTTGCCGTCCGAAGTCGGAAACCGCCGCTCCGCGCACAGCATCGGCCCGCCCCACTGGAACTGGTCCCCCTGCTTCGCCAGGCCCGCGATCCCCGCATAGAACGGCACCGCCCGCTCGATGTCGGCGCGGATCTCCGCGCCGCTCCCGAACCGCACCTTCTCGAACGCCTCCGGCCGCACCGCCTTCGCGAGGTCGAGCAGCAGCTCCCACTCCGACCGCGCCTCCCCGATGTCGTGCCCGGCGATGTGCGGCGAAAAAATAACCCGTCGCTCCGTCGTGGTCTCCGTCCCGCCGTCCTTCTGCTCGTACCGCGTGCGCGCAGGCAGCAGGTAGACGACCTCCGCCGGTTCGACGAGCATCTGCGAGGTGACGACGATGTCGGAGTGCAGTCGCAGCGGGATGCGCCCGAGCGCGGCCTCGACCCGCTCCGGCTGCGGCAGCGTCTCCAGGAAATTGCCGCCGATGCAGTAGAACCCGTCGAGCCGCCCTTCGCCCGCCGCCTCGATCATGTCGACCGCGGAAAGCCCCTTCGCCGCAGGCACCTTGAAGCCCCACAGCTCCGAGAACCGGCGCGCGTTCTCCTCCGTGACCGGCAGCCCTCCGGGGAGCGCGGTCGCGTACGCGCCCATCTCCGCGCCGCCCTGCACGCCGGAGTGTCCGCGGATCGGCATCATCCCCGTCCCCGGTCGCCCGACGAACTCGCGCAGCAGCCCGAGGTTCACGATCCCCTTCACGGTGTCCACCGCGCCCGCGTGCTGCGTGATCCCCATCGACCAGACGAAGATCCCGCGGTCCGCGGTCCCCACCTCGCGCGCGAAGGCCTCCACGTCCGCCGCCGTCGCGCCGCACCGGGCCAGCAACACGTCCATGGGCTCGCGCTCGAGCGCGGCCGCCAGTTCCGGGAAGCCCGTGGTCGCCGCGTCAATGAACTCCCGTTTCTGCCGGCCGTGCGCAACGAGCACCTTCTGCGCGGCGGTGAGAAAGGCGAGGTCGCCGCCCACCTTCACCAGGAACGTCCGATCGACGATGCGCGTGCCGAAGAGCGCCGAATCCCAGTTCGAGGGGACCCAGTAGCGCTCCAGCCCCGGTTCGCGATACGCGTTCACGGAGAGCACCCGCGCCCCGCGTCGCCGCGCCTCGGCGAGGTACTTCATCGTGACCGGCTGGTCGTTCGCCGGATTCGACCCGAAGAAGACGATCAAGTCGGCCTCGTACCAGTCCCGGTAGGAGCAGGTCGTCGCGGCAACGCCGAGCGTGGCCTTGAGCGCGCCCGTGCTGGGGGCGTGGCAGAGCCGCGCGCTGTTATCGACGTTGCTCGAGCCGAGGAAGCGCATCACTTTCTGCGCGACGTAGTAGACCTCGTTCGTGATCCCCCGGCTCGTGAGATACAGCGCCGTCCGCTCGGGGGCAAACCCACGCCAGCGCGCGCCGACGTCCGCCCACAGCTCTTCCCAAGAAACGCGCGTGAAACCCGCCTCTCCGAGCAGCCTCCGCATGGGATAGGGGATGCGCCCGAGGGCACGGAGTTCCTTCGACGTCCGCCGCCGGAGCGCCGCCGCGTCGGCAAGCAGCGCAGGCTCGAGCGCGCCCATCGTATTCAGCCGGAGGAGATTCAACCGGATGAGGCAAAGGTGCGTGCCGTCGATGGTCCAGTCGGAGAGCCCGCTCGTGCCGAGCGCGCAGCCGTCGCAGACCCCCTGCGACAGGACCTTCCACGCGTAGCCGAGGCTGTCCCGGTTCTCCCACGCGATCTTGACCATCTCCAGATAGTGGTGGGGCTTGGTTTCGCCGATGCCGAACGGGACCCAGCCGTGGGCCAGCTCCCGGCGGGAGCGGGGCTCTCGGGGCATGAGAAGAATTCCCCTTCGAAGTGGCCGCGGTGTGGTCGTGAGGACTCGGGCTCGGGGACCCGGGGCGGAGTCGATTCTAGCCGCGCGGGGGCGCCCGGGGCCAGCATAAAAAAACCGGACTCAAACTTCCAACTCCAGATACCAAGGCTGGCGCGCGCCCGAAACCCAAAGACGATGAGTAGCCACCGAAGACGCTGAAGACGCCGAATTTCACGACGGGTCGTTCGGCGTCTTCGGCGTCTTCGGCGTCTTCGGCGTCTTCGGCGTCTTCGGCGTCTTCGGCGTCTTCGGTGGCTCGTCCTTCCGTGGGCGGAGCGCACGGCTTCCGAAATCGCGACAGGCTTTCAAGAAGTCGAACGGTAGGGATCCAAGACACTCCAACTCCAATTTCCAACGCCAACAGCGCATGCCGGGTCGAACTTGGGTCGGCGGGCTCGCACGAAGGTCGAGACGCAAGCCGCTGTGCCAGGGGAGCGGGGAGCACGGCGGCCCCCCGGCCCGACCGCGGGCGCCGGGCCCGACCCACCAAGCGGGGTTCCTCTCGCCTGAATTTGGGACTTGGGGTTGGAGTTGCTTTTGCCCGTGCTCAATGCTATATTCCTCCGCCCGATTTTCGGTTTCCCTCCAACCCGGAGAGTCCTCGTGGCGACCGCGCTCAGTCCTTCGACCTCCGCCGCCACCTCGGCGCCTCTCGGCGGCTGGACGCCGAGTGCCGCACCGCCCCGGTCCGGGAACGACGCCCTGGTCCAAGCCCTGCGCCGCGTCCGCGCGCCCTTCTACGTGGTGGAGAGCGAGGGCGGGCCCGCCGTGGCGACGCGCGGGACGGCCGTTTTCGGGGAAGAGGCCGCGGCCCACGGGAGCTACCCGATCCTGGCCTACGTCCCCGGCTGTCCCCCGGAGAGCCTCGGCGATCCACGGTTCGCCGCCGCCCACCGGGTGCGCTACCCTTACGTCGCGGGGGCGATGGCGAACGGCATCGGCTCCGTCGAGCTCGTGGAGTCGCTGAGCCGCGCCGGGATGCTCGCCTTTTTCGGCGCCGCCGGGCTCTCCCTGCCTGCCGTGGAGGCGGCCCTCGATCGCCTTCAGCCAGACCTCGGCGAGCTCCCCTATGGCGTCAACCTGATCCACAGCCCGAACGATCCCGACCTCGAGGCGGCCCTGGTCGACCTCTTTCTGCGTCGCGGCGTTCGCCTCGTCGAGGCCTCCGCATACCTCGACCTCACGCTCTCCATCGTCCGCTACCGGACCGCGGGGATCCACCGGGACGCCTCCGGCCGCATCGTCACCCCGAATCGCGTGGTGGCCAAGGCTTCGCGCGTCGAGGTCGCGCGCAAGTTCCTCTCGCCGCCGCCGGACGGCTTCCTGCGCGAGCTGGTCGCGGCCGGACGCCTCACGCAGGCGCAGGCGGAGCTGGCCGCGCGCGTCCCCATGGCCGACGACCTTACGGCGGAGGCCGACTCCGCGGGGCACACGGACAACCGGCCGCTCGTCACGATGCTCCCGAGCTTTCTCGCCCTCCGGGACCGCATCCACGCGGAGCAACGCTACGACGAGACGCCCCGCATCGGCGCCGCCGGCGGCATCTCCACGCCCGCCTCCGCCGCGGCGGCCTTCGCGCTCGGCGCCGCCTACGTTCTCACCGGCTCGGTCAACCAGGCCTGCGTCGAGTCCGGCTCCAGCGACATCGTCCGCGACATGCTCGCGCGCGCCGGCCAGGCGGACATCGCGATGGCGCCCGCGGCCGACATGTTCGAGATGGGGGTCAAGGTGCAGGTCCTCAAGCGCGGGACGATGTTCGCCATGCGCGCCGCCCGCCTCTACGACGCCTACCGCGCCTATGACGGCCTTGCAGCCATCCCCGAGGCCGAGCGCGCGCTGCTCGAGCGCGACCTCTTCCGGGCCCCGGTCGAAGAGGTCTGGGCGCGCACGCGGGAGTTCTTCCTCCGCCGCGATCCGCCACAGGTGACGCGTGCCGAGGCCGACCCGCGGCACAAGATGGCGCTCGTTTTCCGCTGGTATCTCGGCCTCTCCTCGCGCTGGGCGAATGCCGGCGACGCCACGCGTCAGCTCGACTACCAGGTGTGGTGCGGGCCCGCCATGGGCGCGTTCAACGAGTGGGTGAAAGGGTCCTTCCTGGAGGGCCGCTCGGAGCGTCAGGTCCTCACCGTGGCTTTGAATCTCCTGGTCGGCGCCGCCGCGCTCACGCGGTCCCGGATCGCCCGCCTGCAGGGCGTGCCCTCGTCACCCGAAATGGAGAGCTTCCCGCCGCTTCCGCCGGCGGAATTGCAAGCGCTGCTGGCCGAAGCGGACGTCGCCTGAGCCGGCGCACGACCTCGCGCCCCCAACTCCGCGCGCCGGGTCTCCGGCGCACGGCAACCCCTCCCTGAGGGTTTTCCTGCCGTCGGCAACTCTGATTCCGGCTTGACGAGACCTCCGCGTAGACATTAGAATCCTGCCTCCGACCTGCCCGTCCCAGGCCCCCTGAAAGCGAGCACCATGGATCCAGCGGCCATCGGCCTGCCCCTCGCACGAGGAGGCGTACTCTTCTCCACCTCCGCCGGGTGGATCCAGTACGGCGTCGTGCCGGAAACGATCAAGGACACCATGGTGCTCCCGGGCGGAGTGCCGGCCATTTTCGTCGTGCCCCCCAATCTGTTCTGCACGGAACGCGGCGTCAGTTTCGCCGAGCTGGAATTTCCCTGCTACTACAATTTCTTCATCAAGAGCCGCCGGGCCACGCTCGTGTGCCGTCCCCACCAGCGCGCGATCCTGGAACACGTCCTCGGCGAGGCGGTCTTCGGCCCCTCGCGCATCGACCCCGCCGAGTTCAGCGCCACGGGGGCGTGCCAGGGGACGGACATCGCGGGTGAAATGGCGTATTTCCGCCGCAATCCCAAGCGGAACGGGGCGCCGATGGAGTTGCACGACCTGGTGGCCTTCGAGGAGTTCGATGCGCGCGGAGTCGCCCGCCTGCCTTCGGGCGTCTCCGTCGTGGCGGAGGACGACGGCGGCATCAGCATCCTGGAGGCGGGGCGGGCCGTGGCGCGCTGGCGAGGAGATCCGCCGATCCCCGCCCGGATCGAGGGCACGGAAACCGCCCTGAAGACTTTCAAGCCCCCGCTCCTCGGCGTGTCGGTCATCGGCAGCGGACACGGGTTCGATCCGGGCAACCGCACCTCCGGGTTCATCATCTGGGTCGAGGGGCGCGGTGTCATGGTCGACCCGCCCGTGGATTCGTGGGAGTGGCTCCAGGGTTATGACCTGAGCGCACGCGAGATCGATTCGCTCATCCTCACCCACTGCCACGCCGATCACGACGCCGGGACTCTCCAACGGATCCTCCTCGAAGGGCGGATCTCGATCTATACCACGCCCACCGTGCTCAGCAGTTTCGTGGCGAAATACGCCCCGCTCCTCGACATGACGCCCGAGACCTTCCGCGGCCTCTTCGACTACGTCCCCGTCCAGCCGGAACGCACGATGTCCCTGCACGGAGGCGAAGCGACCTTCCGGTACTCCCTCCACTCGATCCCCTGCGTCGGTTTCGAGGTGAAGCTGCGGGGCCGAAGCCTGGTGTATCCTTCGGACACGCTGAACGACCCCAAGCAGATCCAGAAGCTGCACGAGCAGGGCGTGCTCCCCGCCGTGCGGCGGGACGCGCTCGTCAACTTTCCCTGGCACCATAACCTGGTGCTCCACGAGGCGGGCATCCCGCCCATCCACACGTCCATCAACTACCTTGCGACGCTCCAGGAGGAAATGAAGAGCAAGATGCTGCTCGTCCACGTCAGCCAGAAGACCTTGCCGCCCGGGTCCGGTCTGCGCGTGGCCCCCACGGGGTTGGAGAATACGGTGGACCTCGGCGCCGCGTATCTCCCCGTCAACGACGCGCTCAAGGTCCTCGACGCCCTCGCGGGGATGGAGATCCTCTCGGAGTTGCCCATCTCTCGCGCCGGCGAGTTCCTGCGGATGGCGCACATGCAGGTCTACAATACCGGGGACCGGATCGTCGAGAAGGGGACGCACGGGGAACACTTCTACATCATCCTCTCCGGACACGCCTCGGTCAGCATCGATGGCCGGGAAATCAAGAGCTACTCCACCTTCGATTTCTTCGGGGAAACGGCGCTCATCCTCAACCAACCCCGGTCCGCGGACGTGATCGCCAAGACGCGGGTGGAAGTGCTCTTCGTGAACCGGACGGACTTCCTGCACTTCGTCCGGGGGACCGACGTGACCGAGCGGCTGATGCAGCTCGCGCGGTTGCGCATGCTGCCGACCTGGGAGTTGATGGCGGCGAGTCCCGTCCTCGCGAGCTTCACCTCGAATCAGAAGACCCACCTGCAGACCCTGATGGAACCGGCGACGCTGGCGCCGGGGGAACAGGTAGGCGCCGATCCGCTCCTGCTCGCGGAGGGGACGCTGGGCGTGTGGGGGGAGAACGAGAGGCTCGCCGTGATCGAGGAGGGGGGCTTCGCGGGCGATGTGGGTCGGCTGCGGAAAGGGGAGCAGAGCCCCTTCACCTTCAAGGCGGAAAAAATGGTCCGGGGCTTCCGCTTTGACCATGTCCGGCTACTGAAGTTCCTCGCTGAGAACCCCGGGGCGTTCCTGCACCTGGCCGGCGTGACCGTGCCGTGGGAGGCGACGCTACGCCTGAGGGAGCGCACGGCAGAGGAGCGGGCGATGGAGAGACCGGAGGCGTAATGCCCAATGCCCGATGCCCAAATCCCAAGGCAGGCGGGCGCCCGAAACCCAAAGACGATGAGTAGCCACCGAAGACGCTGAAGACGCCGAATTTCACGACGGGTCGTTCGGCGTCTTCGGTGGCTCGTCCTTCCGTGGGCGGAGCGCACGGCTTCCGAAATCGCGACAGGCTTTCAAGCAACCGAACGGTAGGGATCCAAAGCTCGAAGCTCGAAGCTCGAAGCTTGAACATCGGGGCACCAGGTTGCCACGCCCGAGTTCAAGGACGGGCTTACGAAACACAGAGGCGCTGAGACGCTGAGGATCTTGGGCGGAGTGAACATCCGGAGGACGCCTGTGGAGGGGCGGGCCGACGACGCTGGATTTTTTTCCTTCGCAGCGGGCAGGGCGCAGGAAGGACATCGCGCGAACCTCGCACGTCGACGGAGCGAGGCTCTCCATTCTCAGCTCTCCATTCTCCATTCTCAAATCTCTTCGCTCATTCCGCGGCCTGCGCGTAGCCCAGCTCGCGCAGGGCGGCGCGGATCGTGGCGGCGGCGCGATCGAGGTCGGCGGGGGCGGGGTTCTTCTCCTGGTTGCGGAAATCCAGGTCGGTGAGGGCATTGAAGGGAACGAGGTGCAAGTGGGTGTGCGGTACTTCCAGGCCCGCGACCAGCAGGCCCACCTTGAGCGGGCGGAACCCCTTCTGCAAGGCTTTTCCTACGGACTGCGCGACCCCCATCAAGTGCAGGGCAAGGTCGGGCGGGAGGTCGAGCCAGTGGTCGACCTCCATGCGCGGCACCACGAGCGTATGGCCGGGCCGGAGGGGATTGATCGAGAGGAAGGCGACTGCCCGGTCGTCCTTCCAGACAAAGCGGCCCGGGAACTCACCACTCATGATCCGGGTAAAGACGCTAGGCACAGCCACCTCCGGGGTTGAGAGAACTACCAGCCCGTCGACGAAGTCCGCGCACGAGGCCTGGGGGCGCAGGGCTCCATCCTTCGCTCGCTCACCGCGAACTACGGAGCGCAGGCCGGCCCGCGCGAAGGGCCACACGAGCCGCGATTTGCCGTGACACGATCCGGCGGACTCGGCCGCAATCCGTCAGCGAGACAGCACGCTTCGGGCCGACGCTCGCGCGGGCGGCCGAAACCGCAGAGCAAGTTGATCACCCAATTCCGTGGGGCGGCACCCAGGGCGAAGGTGCGAGCCCAGCGCGTCCTTCTGCCGTCCCGGCGTCGAAGCTCGCTCCGCATCGACGCCTTCCCAGGACAAAAATTGACCAACGCCTCGAGTCCTACCGCGGCCGGTGGCCGCAACCAAGTCCCCACCCCCCTGCGACCGGGCTCGAGCGAACGCCGCTCGACCTCATGTCGTCCGGGTGCGCAGGGACTCCAGCGCCGCTTTGAGCACGGCCACCTCCCGCTCGAGCGTCGCGACGCGGTCCGTAAGGGCGGGGACGGGAGCAGTCCCTGGTGCGACGGTCGTCGCGGACGGGACGGCCACTGGCGACGGGAGTGCGGGGCTCGCGGGTCCGCGTTCCGGTTCCGCCGCGGCGGCGGGCGGCGCACCGTCCGAGGCAAGGGTCTGGCCGTAGCGATCCGCCCGCTCACCGGACACGCGCGGCCGGCGCTCCACGAGCGGCGGCGTGCGCGAGGCCAGCCGGTCCAGAATGGTCGTGAGCGCCTCCTGCGTCGGCAGTTCCGCCATCCGGGAGGCGCGCGCCCGCAGTTCGCCCGGCTGTTGCGCCCCGCGCAGGAGCAGTTCCGCCAACACCGCCTGCTCCACCGGGACGAGCCCGAGTCGCTCGTCCACGCAGTGCCGCCACCGCGCGACTCGTCCCTGCGCTTCCGGGCGGGCGACCCACCGCTTGTCCAGCAGGGAGCGAAGCGCCCCCTCGATCTCGTATTCCTCGTAGGCGGTCACGGGGTCTCGGTTGCTCTTCTGGTTGCAGGCGGCAACGAGGGCATTCACCGTCAGCGGGTAGTATTCGGGCGTCGTCAACGCCTTTTCGAGCAGGACGCCGATGATGCGGCGCTCCGTAGGGTCGAGCGTCGGGGGCATGGGCGTCACCTCACGCGAGTGAAAAGAGCCGGTAACCAGGCGCGCCGGGATGCGCATTCATACCAGATGGGCGGGGGCCAAGCAACCGAAGTCGCTTCACGAATCCAGCACCGCACGGTTGGTGTCCTTCACTTGCCCTCGCGGACTCCAGCGCACTATACTGTCGAGGAGTGCCGCCGCAACGGGCTGTCGCGGGCAACGGCATGGGGACTGGCGCCTCCTTCCGACGAGCGAGAGCCGGTCCCCATTTCCGACCTCCAGCGAACGTCCAGGACCAAGGGCAGGAGCACCTCCGGTAGAGTCGTTGCCGATGAATCCAGGCGACGGACGGCGGGACGTGGGGCGGCTGTTAGGCCTCCTCGGCGGCGTCCTCCTCGCGGCAGCGTGGTTCCTTCCGATTCACGTCGGCTACTTCTGGCCACTCACCCCTTCCGCCTTGTCCGAGCTGGCTCCCGGGCACCTGGGAGCCGGCTTCCGCCGAGTCGGAGACCCTCCGCCCGGCTTCCTCCTTTCGCTCGCCCTCCGCACGATCTTCCATGTCCCGCATTTCTTTGGGCTGGTCGTCGCGCTCCGCGCGGCGGCCGAGCTGTTCAGCCACGCCTCCGCGGTCCGCTGGAGTCGACAGGCAGTGCTGCTCTCCCACGGGGTCGGGATCCTGGCGGTCGCGCTATGCCTCTGGGCCTGGCCGTGGCCGGACGAGAGGCACGCCGGTCTCGACATCGGCTACCACTTGGAACGCGTGTACCTCGTTCTCGCTTGGAGTGGAATCGGAGGAACGGCGGTCCTGAGCCTCCGCAGCAGACTGCGTCCCGTCGCGGAGGAAACCCAGATTCTCGCCTGCCAGACCCTCGGGGCAGCGATGGTCTTCCTGTGGTTCCAACTCTTCCTTCTCGATTCTGGACCGAGAGACTTCTCTGCTGTAGCGAGCAGGCCCCTTCCGGGAGTGTGGATGGGGCTGACCGGCTCCTTGCTGACGCTTCTTGGCGGCGCCGTGGAAGGGCTGGCCCCGCTCCGCAAGGGAGGACTTCGCTAGTCCCAGAGCAGCCCCTGGCCGCAACCTAAGGGGGGGGGCCGCCGAAGACACCGAAGGACGAAACGCTCACGAATCGAATGGCGCAGCCGATCCGAACCGCGACCGTGAGGGAGCGGTCTCAGCTCGTCCTTGGGTTCCCTCGGGTTCGGTCTCGCAACCGAATCCCTGCGGGAAGCAATTGTTGCCGAAAAAGCAATCTTCGGCGCGGCGGTGGGCGCAGCATTGGCCACCCGGAGCGGTGACCCACAGTCGGGACAGCGACAACTGAACCGAGTCTTGACAGCTCCGGGGTCCCACTGTATGCTGCTGCCCCGCAACATTTGCGCGATGTGCGCAGATGTTTTGGGGGGGAATAGCCACCCTCGCCCTTCGTAGGGGAGACGGTCGGTCTGAGGGGTGCCACAGGCGTCGTGCCCGTATCCGACTTTGATTGCGGCTACCCGCGGTGGGCTGTTTCCCCGCGGGCTTTGCGCCTGTAGCGCAAATCCTGCGGGGAAACAGCATTTCGCGACACCATTTCTCGGAGCGAGTGGCGGCGTCAGGCCGCGGCCTGGTGGGCCTTCAATCTCGTTTCCGCAGGTCATTCGTGTCCGTCGCGGACGCGTCCCGCCTCGAGGCGCCCCGCATCCAACACGCTCAGAAGAAAAGTTGTAGGTCCACTCGGGGCCCTGGCGCGCCTCGCGTGCCGCGTGAAAACCGACCCGCGACCGTGAGGGAGCGATCTGGGGCGTCCTGCCATGACCTCCGCTCCGAGGCTGCCGATCCGCAGGCGGGCGCCGTGGGAACCCATCGGGCAGCGAGGCCGAATCCGCGGCTCTGAAAGAACGCGCGGAGACCGCTCCCTCACGGTCGCGGTTCCGTGTGACCGTCGCGGACCCGCTTCGCCGCGATCGTGCCCATCTCGTGAACCCCCAGGATCGATGTGGAAGGCCCCTGGGCTCGCGTCGAAGTCGCGGACCTTGCGGGTCCGAATGAAGCTCCGGCCGTTTTGAGAGCGCGAGGCGTTCTCGAACACATGCGCCGCCGGTCGGCCAATATGCCGGCTGCGGAGCACGCGTCGATTAGCCGTCTCCGAATCGCTCGCCGCCAAGCAAAGCTCTTCCTTGGCACTCACGTACCTTCCGATCCGTGCTATTCTTCAGGGAGCTCCAGGTGGCTAGATTGATCCATACGGCCGTTAGCAAGAGCGGCACTCGCCTGTTCAGTTTTTACGTCGGCGGGGTCAATAGTAATCAGATGACTTTTGGATTCACTACCGACCTGGATTCCGACAGTCCCTCCTTCACTTGGCGCACGGCGAGCGTACCGCCGGGGGCGGGATGCTTCAACGCCGGCCGACCGGCGGTCTGCTCCGACACCCAAGGCAACATCTTCATCTTCGCACGATGCAGCGACATCCAGGGGAATCACGGTGTCGTGTGGGCAACGATGACCGGAGACGAAACAACGCCCTCCCTCACTTTCACCGAAATTGCGGACCCGCCAACCTGGAGTGCTTCTGACCTCGGCGCCGGGCTCAATCCTCTCACCCATCTCATTGAGCTGTTCGGCAAGGACGAGAGCGGCGCTCTCTACAAGATCACCCAAGGCGCCGACGGTCTGTTCCGCGGCTGCTGGACGCTCGTTGTGGGCGTTCTAGACGCGGCAAGCACGCCGCAGGCCTTCGGAATGTTCGGTCTGCCGCGTTATTTCTTTCCCGGCACGCCGCGCAGGCCTAGCTCCTTCGCTTTCACCTTTCAGGGCGCTGTGATGTCGACCTCTGGGGGCGGGAGTTGGATCGCCTTCCTGGCGGACAACAATGCGGGGGTATGGGGATTCGTCGGTCCCTGGCTTGCGCTCCCTGCCCTGGCTACGGGCTCGCCCACCTGGGCACAAGACGAGGTTGGCGTCCCCGTGGTGGTCTATTGGGACGGCGGCAAGATCTGGGCTTGCAAGGAGAGCGTCGGTGGGGACACGGGTATTCTGAGTTGGACGCCATGGCAGAAGTGCGTGCCCGGTAACGGAGCAACGTTTTCGGGCGAGCCGTCTGTTCTGATCTCGGGCTGGTTCTCGGGGGCAGGCACCATCGAGCACGCAAGCTTTGTCGTCGCGGCCCGGAGCAGTACTACTTCACAGACAGTGGCGTGGATCGATCACGGAGCGCTCGGCAGCGCCACTGGCGCCGACTTGAACATGTCCAGCCAAGCAATCCCTTCGGCGCAAGGCTACGAATTCTACTCCGACCCCGAGGTCTGGCTGAACCGAGGCGTGAACAGCTCGGGCAAGGTTTATGTATTCTCCATTCAGCAGGCCGTCGGTTTGCCGGTCCGCCTCAACTTCGCGACCGATGTTGTCAACCTGACTGCCTGAGGAGGCTATTCCCCCGCAGGATTTGCGCGTCGAGCGCAAATCCTGCGGGAGGAATAGCCACCCGCTCCCCTCGTAGGGGAGAGGGTCGGGGTGAGGGGTGCCGCGAACGCGGACGCCGCGCTCGGATTTGGTCGCGGCTACCCGCGTTAGCGCCCGCGCAAGAATAAGTTCACATTTTCGGAGGCCGACCACCGCCTGGGGGCGCGGGCGTCCCCGCCCGCGCGAGTGGCCGCCACGGCTCGCATGGGGCAGACGCTATCGATCGGCCAAGGTGCTGGACCACGCCCGAAAATGCAATCTTATTTCTGCGCGGGCCCTTAGTACCACCCCACAGAATGGGGTGACCAATTTGCTCGGCGATTGTGGCCGCCCCCGTCGTTGCGCTCGCTCGCCGTAGTTCTCCGTTACTACGCCTCGCTCGCGCGCCTAGCGGGCGGCCAAACTTGCCTTCGCCTATTGGTCACCGACTTCCGTGAAGCGGTACTTAGGCTCCCGCTCGCGCGCAATCGTGTCGGCCCGCCTGTGCCTGCTCTCCAACCCCCTCCGAGGGGTCGCCCCCCGCCATGCCGATCTTCGATTTCCCGCTCCGGACCGTCATCCAGCAGCTCGAAAACGGCCTCTACCTGGCCCACGCCCTCCAGCTCCCCGAGGCGTCCTGCCTCGAGAACGACCTGCCCCGCCTCCGGGACTCGCTGCGCGAGCAAGCGCGCCAACTTGTCGAAGCAACCCCTGCCCTGGACGTGCACCGGCGTCTCGCGGCCGCGGAGCCAAGCGTGGAGGAGCTGCGCCTCGCGCTTGAGCCCCCGCGCAGGGACCCCGCTTGGCCGCGACCCTTGGAGTTGCGGTTTCACGTCGTGCGCTGGGCCCACGGCGAGGACGCGACGCTCGCGCTCGTGCCGGCCCTCGACCTCCAGGTCGTCGCGCGCCGCGCCGCGGACCTTCCGGCGATGCTCGAGGCCCACGTCCGGATCGCCCTCCTCCGGACGCGCGCGGCGGGGTCGCTTGCCCGCCTCCTTCCGCTCCTGCGCTGCCAGGAAGTCCACGTCGAGGGGCTCGCCTTCCGGGCCCATGTGCGCACGCCCAAGGAATCGGCCCTCGCGTCCCGCGCCGCCGAGGAGCCGAAAGGCGTCCTGCCGGAGGTCGGCTCGGACCTCACGCGCGAGCCGCTCGCGGAAAGCTACGAGCTCGACGCGCTCGTGGCACGGCTGGCGGACGCGCTCACCGGAGACCGACCGCAAAGCGTGCTCCTCGTCGGCCCGAGCGGCGTCGGCAAGACCGCGGCCGTTCATGCGCTCGTCCGCCGCCGCGCCGCGCTCGGCCTGACGGACGCGCAATTCTGGGCGACCAGCGGGGCCCGGCTGGTCGCCGGCATGTGCGGCTTCGGCGCGTGGCAGGAGCGTTGCCAGAAACTCTGCCGCGAGGCCGCGCGTGCGCACGCCATTCTGCACCTCGGTTCGCTCCTCGAGCTGCTGGAAGTGGGCAAGAGCGAAAACCAGGCGCAGGGGGTCGCGGGGTTCCTGCGCCCCGTGCTGGCGCGCGGGGAGGTGCTCGGGATCTGCGAGTGCACGCCCGAGGAACTCCCCCGGCTCGAGGCGGAAGATCCCCACCTCCTCGAGGCCTTCGCCCGCCTCGACGTGGAGGCCCCCTCCCCGGAACGCGCCCGGGCCATTGTGGGCAAGCGCGCGGCGGCGCTCCAGTCGGAGCGCGGCGTCACGGTGGAGCCGGAGGCGCTCGCCGAGCTGGACCGGTTGCACCGCCGGTACGCCACGTACTCGGCGTTTCCGGGCCGGCCGCTCCGCTTCCTGGAAAACCTCGCCCGTGACCGCGCCGCGCACGCGCGCATCACGCCGAGCGACGTCACCGCGGCCTTCTCGCGCGAGACGGGCCTGCCGCTCCTCCTCCTCGACGACGCCTCGCGCCTCGACCTCGCGCAGGTCCGACAATGGTTCGCCGGCCGCGTCCTCGGCCAGCCCGAGGCGGTGGACCTCGTGGTGGAGCTCCTCGCGACCGTCAAGGCGGGCCTCACCCGCCCGCGGCGCCCCGTCACCTCCCTCCTTTTTATCGGACCCACGGGCGTGGGCAAGACGGAGATGGCGCGCGCGCTCGCCGAGTTCTTCTTCGGCGATCGGCGGCGCACCACCCGCTTCGACCTGGGCGAGTTCGCGGAGCCGGCCGCGATCGCTCGCCTCATCGGCGACGCCCGGCTCGGCTCCGAGGGCCTCCTCACGGCCCGCGTCCGCGAACAGCCCTTCTCCGTCCTCCTCTTCGACGAAGTCGAAAAAGCACACCCGCTTTTTTTCGACTACCTGCTCCAGGTGCTGGGGGACGCCCGCCTCACGGACGCGGGCGGTCGCGTCGCGGACTTCACGAACGCGGTCGTCGTCATGACCTCCAACCTCGGCGCGGAGCGTTATCTTGAAGGGCGTGCGGGCTTCGACCGCGACGCCGGGGCCCGGCAGGACGCGCGCGCTCTCTTCCTCTCGGAGGTCGAGGCCTTTCTCCGCCCCGAACTGCTGAATCGCATCGACCGTGTGGTCCCTTTCCTTCCCCTGGCGGAGGAGACCCTCCTGGGGATCGCGCGACGCGAGCTGGACCGGCTCGCGCGCCGGGACGGGGTGGCCTCGCGCAAGCTCGAGCTCTCCCTTCCGGACGAGGTCGCGCGTCGGCTCGCCATCGACGGCTTCGACGCACGGTACGGCGCGCGGCCGCTCAAGCGGGCGCTCGAACGACAGCTCCTCGTCCCCCTGGCCGAGGCGCTCAACGCCTACGACGACGACCTGGCCCTCGCCGCCGAAGCGCGCGTGGCCGCGTCCGGCCTCGCCGTGCGCGTGCGGCCGCGACTCGACGCCGCGGGGAAAACCCTGCCCGCCTCCCAGGTCCATCCCGGCGCCGTGGAAGCCGCGCGACAGGCGTCCGGCCTCCGTCGCCTCCTGCAGGACCTGGATCGCTCCCCGGCCCTTCTCGACTTGCGGAACGAGCGCTTCCGGCTCGACCGACTCGCGGAGCGACCCGCCGACGCGGCCCGGTCGGGAAAAGAGGAACAGGCCCGCCTCCGGCGTCTGCCGGAGCTCCGCACGTTCCTGGCGGAGCTCGACGCCTCCGTCTCCGAGTCGTGCGAGGTGGAGGAAGCCGCGCGGCTCGCCGCCTCGGGCCGCGGGGATGCCGGGCCCCCCGACCTCGCGGACCGACTCGCGGCTGCCGGCGCGGGTCGGCGCCGACTCCTCCTCGGTCTCTTGTCCCTCCGCTGCCGCAGGCCGGACGCGGTCATCCTCGCGGTCTATGGTGAAGACCGTACGACCCTCTTCCTGCTCGCGGAAGGCTACCTCGCCATAGCGCGCGCGCACCAGTACCGGGTCGCCTGCTGCCGCTTCGAAGCGGGCACGAGCGGACGCGCCGCCGGCCCGGCCCTGCTGAAGACCGCGGTCGACCAGCCGGAGCACTTTCCCGCGCGCCCGCGCGACGGGACGATCGGGCTCGCCTTCGAGTTTTCGGGGCCGCTGGCCTACCCGCGGCTGGAGCCGGAAAACGGGATCCACCTCCTGCACGGCCCGCAGGCTGCCCATGCCTGCCTCGTCCAGACCACGGACGGTCCTTGGGCCGACTACGCGCCGCCGGAAGGAATCGAGCGGCGAGGCGCTATCGTTGCCCGGGAGCCGCGCCGGACCTATGACCTCTCCGGCCGCACGGCGACCGACGCGTTCGCAGCCGAAGTCACCTGGCAGCGCGGCGGCTTCGCGCAGGGCCTCGCCGCGGCCATCGAAGCGCGACTGCTCCACGACGCGGAGGCGCTGGTCCGCACATGAAAACCCTGCTCCCGGTCTACGTCGAGCAGCGCTGGGCGCGCGGGGCCCGCGACCCCCATTTCGTCGTCCGGCCGCTCTTCCTGCCGGAGCCCGAGGCGCGACACGAGAACCTCGGGCACGCCCTCGCACGCCTCGAGCGCGAGTTGCACCGCGTCCTCGGCCGGCTCGCGCGCGACGGCGACGCGGTGGAAGAAGCGAAGTACTCCTTCGCGCCGTCCGTGACCGAGCAGCTCGCGGAGCTCCCCTTCGACGAAGACGGCCGGACCGTCCGGCACCGTTTCCTGCTGGTGGAGCTCGAGGCCCTCGGCTCGCGGGTCGCCTTCACCCCGGCCCTACCCGAGACGTGGTTCCTTCTCGACCGAGGCCAGGACCTGCGCGAGCGCGCGGCCGAGGTGCTCGGCGCGCACTTCCGCCGGCTTGCGCGCGAGGACCGGGACTGGGCGGCCCGACCCGGGGAACTCGCCCTTCGAGGCAAGGCGTGGCTCACCTCGTTGGAACTCCAACTGCCGCCGACCTCGCCGAAGCGGGACGCGCCTCCCGACGACCTGTTCGCGCGGCTCGGAGGGGGCGGGAAGCTGCACGGGGCTGCGGAGCTGGACCGCGTAGGGCGCTGCCTGGATTGGCTGTACCCGGACGAACTGGACCGGGCGGTCCTTCGGGAGCGGGAGGTCGAGGAACTGATGCGCCTGCTCGAGGAGAAGGACCGACGGCCGGTGCTGCTGCTCGGGCCGCCGGGGGTCGGCAAGACGGCGATCCTGCACGAGTGCGTCCACCGCTGGTGCGAGAGCAAGCGCGACGCGCGACGCGGCCGGCGCGCGACCTGGCTCCTCTCCCCGCAGCGCCTGATCTCGGGGATGTCGTACGTCGGGCAGTGGGAGAACCGCCTCCTCGCGATCCTGGACGAGGCGAAGAGCCGGGACCTCGTGCTGTACTTCGACGACCTCCTCGGCATGTACCACGCGGGCACGCACAGCCGGTCCCAGCTCGGCGCGGCGCACCTGCTGAAGCCGCGCGTGGAACGGCGCGAGGTGCGCGTGCTGGCCGAGCTGACGCCGGAGGCCTATCGCGTCTTTCAGGAGCGGGACCGGGGTTTCGCGGACCTCTTCCACGTGCTGCCGGTGCGCGAGACGAGTGAGGACGACACGTGGCGGGTCCTGCTCCGGACGGAGCGCGACCTGGAGCGCGCACGGCGCTGCCGGTTCGCGCTCGAATGCCTGCCGGTCGTGGTGGACCTCACGCGCCGCTATGGACCGGACGCGGCCTTTCCCGGCAAGGCGGCGGCGCTCCTCAAGCGGCTCGCCATGAAGCACCAGGGCGGACCGGTCGAGAGGGAGACCGTGCTCGACGAATTTCACGAGCTGTCCGGACTGCCGCGGACCTTTCTCGACGCCCGAACGCGACTCACCCGCGCGGAGGTCCTCGCCGCGCTCGGCGCGCGGATCATCGGCCAGGAGGGCGCCCTGGCGGCGGCCGCGGACGTCATCGCGGTCGCGCGCGCCCGACTGAACGATCCCTCGCGGCCGCTCGCCTCGTTCCTCTTCCTGGGCCCCACGGGCGTGGGCAAGACGCAGTGCGCGAAGGGGATCGCGGCGTACCTCTTCGCGGACGAGGAACGACTGGTACGTTTCGACATGAACGAGTTCGTGGATGCGGGGTCCGTCGCCCGCCTGACGGGCACGTTCGAGGAGCCGGAGGGACTCCTGACGGGCGCGATCCGGCAGCGGCCCTTTTCGGTGGTGCTCTTCGACGAGATCGAGAAGGCGCACCCACGCGTCTTCGACGTGCTGCTCGCGGTCCTGGGGGAGGGGCGGCTGACGGATGCGCGCGGAAGGACGGCGGACTTCACGCGCTCCATCCTGATCCTCACCTCGAATCTCGGCGTACGCGAGGCGGCCGCCGCTCCGGGCTTCCGGACGGAGGAGGCGGCGGCAAGCGATGCGGCCGTGTACGTGCGCGCGGCGGAGCGGTTTTTTCGCCCGGAGTTCGTGAACCGGCTGGATCGCATCGTCCCCTTCTCGCCGCTCGGGCGGGGCGAGGTCGAGCGGATCGCGCAGGTCCACATCGCGGACCTGTTCGGCCGGGAAGGACTGGTCCGGCGGCGCTGCGTGCTGGACCTGCACCCGGCCGCGATGGAACGGATCGTGGAGGAAGGCTACCATCCGCTCCTCGGCGCCCGAGCGCTCAAGCGATCGCTCGAGCGCCGGCTCGCGCAGCCCGTGGCGGAGCGGCTCGCGGTCCTGCCGCCGGACACGCCGACCGTGATCGCCGTCTATGCGCGCGGCGCGGGGCTCGCGGTCCACGTGACGGGGCTCGTCGCGGAGGCTGCGGTCGCGCGGGCGCCGGGGGCACGGCCGGAGGAGGCCGGGGGCGAGCGCGAGGAGCGGATGTTGGGCAGGCTCGACGCGCTACTCGAACAGCTCGGGTGCGACCTCGCCCGACACCGGCCGACCGGTGCGCTGGGGTCGGCCTCGATCCGGCCGGAGGACTACCACTATTTCGCACTGCGAGACCGGCTGCGTCGAGTTCGGGAGCGGCTGGACCGGCGAAAGGAGCGCGTCGCGGGAGGGCGGCGCGGGCCCGCGCGAGGAGTGCGGGGCGGCGCGATGCGGAAGCCCTCGCTGCGACTTTTCGCGATGGAGCCCGCGCTGGCGCGCAGAGGGTGGAAGGACTTCGTGGACCTGGCGGAGGCGGAGTGCGCCGCGGCTGGCGCGCAGGCCGCGGGTGCGGGTGCGGCCGATGCCGCGGCCGGTGCGCCGCCGGCCATGCTGCGACCGGACGCGGACGACCCGGTGGCCGACCTCCTGCGGGAGACGGCCCTCCTCCGTGCGATGTCGGAGGCACTGGGGACCGAACGCGCGTCGGCGGCCGGCTCGCGAAGGCCCCGGGGGGATGCGGCCGACCAGCCCCAGGGGCAGGCCGTCGTGCTTCACCTGCAAACCCTGGAGGCCGGGGGCCGCGACTCGCGGGCCTGGCTGCGGGACGCCTACCTGGGGCTCACGGGCGAGACGCTTGGCCTCGACCTTGGCAACCCGGATTCGCTTCGCGGCCTCGCCGGAGAGCGGGACGAATTCTTGGTGGTCGAGGGCGGCCACGCCAACGCGCTCTTCCGCGGCGAGGAGGGTACGCATGTCTTCTGGAAGGAGGGCGGGCGTTTTGTCCTCGTGCAGGTCCGCGTGCTCACGCTGCGTGGCGACGCGTCGCCGGCGCGGGCCGCGGAGGAGCAGCTCCGTCGGCGCCACGAGTGGATGGCGCTTCTCACGGCAGGACGGGCCGAGGTCGAGAGTGACCCTTTTCCGCTCCTCCCCGTGCTTCGCACCTACGACGAACGCAAGCGGGCATTGGACCTGCGTGCGGGCCTATTGACGCCGGGCGAGCTGGGGGCGGCGGAGCTTCGAGCGATGCTGCTCGCGCGGCTCCCGTCGCCTTTGGCGGAGGAGGACGTCGATGCCAAGTGAGCGCTACCCGGTCCTCGTCTGGGAAGACCCGTCCGGCTCGTACACCGCGGCCCTCGTCGAGGACGCGCGCAACGTCGCCGCGGTCGGCTCGACGCCCGAGTCGGCGATGGAACAGCTCGAGGCCTTCATCGCCTGGGAGGCGCGCGAGGAGGAGGACCGCCCGCCGCCGGACTTCGAGGAGCCTCGACTGCTCGAATTCTCCGTCGCCGTCTGGCCCGAGTATCGGGACGGCGAGCGCGTGTTCCCGTGCGAGGAGCCGATCCAGCTCCGCGTGCCCTGCGTCTACGGACGCCAGGAGGGCGGGCTGCGGGTCGCCTCCCTTCCGACGCTGGGCCTGCGCTTCCACTACTATGAGGCCGGCTCCCTCCGCCGCTTCGTCGAGCACGCGGTTCAGGAGGCGCTCAAGGGGAGTACGCCCGCGGCGCTCGCGCCGTATTTGCCCCCGCGGTCGGTGGAGCTGCGCGAGCTGACGGTGCACGGCGGGAAGCGCCGTCGGAAGGGCGCGCCCCGCTCGGCGCCGGCGACGCTCGCGACGGTCGCCGAGCCGCTCGGCGAGCGGGCCGTGCGGAGGCAGTACACGAAGGCTTGGGGTCGGGATGCCGAGGTCACCGCTCTCGCGCGCCGGCTCGGCCGGGAGAAGGCGAGCCTGCTCCTCGTAGGCGAGACGGGAGTGGGGAAGACCGCGACGCTCGCCGAAGCGGTGCGCAAGGTCGAGTCCGGCGGCGAGCGCGCGGAGGGCGGGGAGCCCGGCCCGCGGCATCGGTTCTGGCTCACGCGGGCGGCGCGCCTCCTCGCGGGGATGAAGTACCTCGGCCAATGGCAGGAGCGGTGCGAGGCGGTGATCGAGGAGCTCGCCTCCGAGGACGGCGCGCTCTGCGTGGACAGCCTCCTGGACCTCGTGCGCCTCGGCGGCCACGGGCCGGTCGACAGCCTGGCCGCGTTTTTCCTCCCTTACCTTCGCCGCGGTGAGGTCCGCATGGTGGCGGAGGCGACGCCGCGCGAGGTCGACGCCTGCCGGCGGCTGCTGCCGGGCTTCGTGGAGGCGTTCGAGCTTGTCCGCATCGAGGAGCCAGACCGCCGGACCGCGCTGGACATCCTGGACCGCGTCGCGGAAGCGGCGACCCGGGACCGCGGCCTCGCGATCGAGCACGGCGTCACGGAACGGGTGCAGCGGCTGTTCGCGCGCTTCGCCCCGTACCAGGCGTTCCCCGGCAGGGCGGCGGCCTTCCTGGCGGCGGCGCTGGAAAAGGCGGGGCGACGGCGTGCGAAAGCGCTGACCGCGGAGGACGTGGTCGACGCCTTCGTGCTGCGCACGGGGCTGCCGGAACTTTTTTTGCGGGACGAGGTCCCGCTCGGACACGACGAGGTGCTGGCGGAGTTCCGGGCGCAGGTGATCGGACAGGAG
This sequence comes from Planctomycetota bacterium, assembly GCA_016197205.1. Lineage (GTDB taxonomy): Bacteria > Planctomycetota > MHYJ01 > WSZJ01 > JACPWG01 > JACPWG01. The sequence goes on along the minus strand of JACPWG010000022.1, from coordinate 66,096 downwards.
GAGGCCTGCCGCGCGGCCGCCGGGCTCGTGACGACCTTCAAGGCCGGCATGAACGACCCGGCGCGCCCGCTGGGCGTGCTGCTTTTCTGCGGGCCCACGGGGGTCGGGAAGACCGAGCTGGCGAAGGCGTTGGCGAGGTATTTTTTCGGCCACGGCGAGGGGGCGGAGCGGCGGCTGGTGCGGTTCGACATGAGCGAGTACGCGGGCGGCGACGCCGCGGAGCGTCTGCTCGGCGAGCCGGACGGGCTCGGCGACGGTGGAGGCGGGGGGGAGGCCGGCGGGCTGGCGCGGCGGCTCCGGGAGCAGCCGTTCAGCGTGGTGCTCTTCGACGAGATCGAGAAGGCGGCGCCGGAAGTCTTCGATCTGCTGCTCGGCGTCTTCGACGAGGGGCGCCTGGCGGACCGGTTCGGCCGGACGACGTCGTTTCGCAGCGCGGTCCTCGTCATGACCTCGAACCTGGGCGCGGAGGCGAAGGACGCCCCCGGGTTCAAGCCGGAGCGCGAACCCTCGTACTCGGCGGAGGCGCTTTCTTTTTTTCGCCCGGAGTTCTTCAACAGGCTGGATGCGGTGGTGACCTTCCGGCCGCTGTCGCGGGAGAGCGTGCTGGCCCTCGCCTCGAAGGAGCTGGGTCAGGTGGCGCTGCGGGAGGGGCTGGAGAAGGCGCGGGTGCGCCTGTCGTGGACGCCGGCGCTCGTGGAATCGCTGGCCCGTGAAGGCTACGACCGCCGCTACGGCGCGCGCCCGCTGCAGCGGACGATCGAGCGGCGGGTGGTGACGCCGCTGGCACGGTGGTTGGTGGAGCGCGGGCCGGTGCGGGACGTCGAGCTGCGCGCGGACGTGGGGGAGGGGGGGGAGGTGGTCTTTCGCGAGGGGTAGCGCCTCGTGGCCCGTTGACGAACTTCGGACACAGTCGTCAATTCTGTCACGGCGGGTCGTACCCCATGCGGCCGTTCGCGCGGGCCGGAGGCCCGCGCCCCCAGGCATCGTGCCTGGACTTCGTCACCGGGCCACTAGCGAACGAAGCCGGGGATGCGGCGCTCGAGGTGGGGCGAGAGCGGCCGGCGAAAGAGCCGAGAGCGCCGCCGCCCTGCCGGCTCGTAGACGACGCGGCGGTCCTGGGGGAGGAACGGGACCTCGGGCTCCTCGCTCGTGTGCGCGGACGGAGTCGTCCCAGACGCCGGAAAAGCACGGACGTGCGAGCCGGGGCCGCCAGGGGCCGTTCGCGCCACCCAAAAAGGCATGGTCGAACCGGGTACCTTTTCTCCTCGACTGTCACGCCCCTCGCGGGTAAAATCCCCGGTCCATTTTCGAGGAGAACGCGTGGAGAAGACGCGCACGCGGGCACGGCCCCAGCCCCAGCCCGTTGTCCTGGGCCGGACCGCCGACGAATGGCTCGCCGACCTGGAGCATGGGGACGCGAAGACGCGCAAGGAGGCCGCGCTTGCGCTCGGCAGGCTCGGAGACCAGCGTCGCGACGTCGTACGCGCGCTCGCCCGCGCGATCGAGGACGTCCAGATCAAGGTCCGCATCGCCGCCGGGGACGGCTTCATCGCCCTCGCCCCGCAGAGCGAAGAGGCCATCCAGGCGCTTGACGCCGCGATGAAAGACATGTGCGCGGGCGTGCGGAAGCGGGCCGCGACCGCGCTTGGCCGGATCGGCGGGTGCGCCGCGCGCACGGTCCCCTCGATCGCCGGGCTCTTGAAGGACCGCTACCCGCGGGTGCGGATCGACGCCGCCGACGCGCTCCACCTGCTGGGTCCCATCGCCGCCGAGGCGGTCCCCGCGCTTCTGGCCGCGGCCGATGATTCCGACGACTGCGTCCGGAGGGCCGTGGCCGCCGCCCTCGAACGCATCCGCGCGACCGACGCCGGGGAGAAAACGGGCGTCGATCTCGGTTCCCGCTCATGAGCCGCCACCCGACCCCCGCCGCCATACCACGCAAGAGGTTGCTGAAAGACGGGGGCACAAGGCCCCGGAATCCGTTGCAGCTCCGTGGCGCAGGTCGCCGTGCCCTTCCGATCCGCCGCTGTGTTCCAGGCCCTTTGCTTGGCTCGAAGCTGACCATGCAGAAGTCGATCGACGGCCGTGCCAACGGCAAGTCTCACGCCCGTCCTTTCCTCGACTCGAGGACAGGGTCGCTTGCGCCGCGGCCGACCTGCGCATTCGTGCAGGCCGGCGAGGGCGGTGGGGTTGCGCCCAAGGTCCTTCCCGCGGCGGGAGGCGAGCGATGAGGTACGCCCGGACGTGGATCGAGGCGCTCGGCTACGAGCTGCCCGCCAACGTCATCAGCTCGGCCGCGATCGAGGACCGACTCGCACCGCTCTACCGCTCGCTCCACGTCAGCGCCGGACAGCTCGAGTCCTGGACGGGCATTCGGGAACGACGCTGGTGGGACGCGGGCGCACGCCTCTCGAACGGCGGTCTTGCGGCGGCCCGCAAGGCGCTGGCGGCTTCTCGCGTGCGGCCGGAGGACATCGGCATCCTGGTCTACGCGGGCGTCTGCCGGGAGAACTTCGAGCCCGCGACGGCCTGCGCCGTGGCGCACGGGCTGGGCGTATCGAGGCGGGCGGAGATCTACGACGTCTCGAACGCGTGCCTGGGGGTCTTGAACGGCATCCTCGACGTGGCGAACCGGATCGAGCTGGGACAGGTCCGGGCGGGGCTGGTCGTTTCGTGCGAATCCGCGCGCGAGATCAACGAGATCGCGATCACAAGGATGCTGGCAGCGCGCAACATGGACGCGATGAAGGCCTGCCTGGCGACGCTCACGGGCGGGTCGGGCGCGGTCGCGGTCCTGGTCACGGACGGCTCCTTCGGCTCGGGGAATCGTCGCAAGCTGGTGGGGGGCGCATGCCGGGCCGCGCCGGAACATCACGGGCTGTGCCGCTGGGGCGTGGATCGCGGCGGCGCCGCCGGCGACCCGACGCGCGTGGAGATCATGGAGACGGACGCGATCGCGGTGCTGCGGAACGGCGTGGCGCTCGGGCGCGAGACGTGGGAGGCGTTCCTCGCCGAGACCGGCTGGACGACGGACGGGGTCGACCGGGTCATTTGCCACCAGGTCGGGAGCGCGAACCGCGACGCCATGCTGGGCGCGCTCGGGATCCCCGTGGAAAAGGACTTCTCGACGTTCGAGTTTCTCGGCAACATGGGCACGGTTTCTCTCCCCCTCACGGCCGCGCTGGCGGAGGAGCGGGAATTCCTGACGGCGGGGGATCGGGTGGCGTGGCTCGGGATCGGGAGCGGGCTGAATTGCCTGATGCTCGCGATCGAGTGGTAGGCGGGGCCGCGGTTGCAGCCGCAGGCGCGGCGGGGGGCGGGGGGCAGCCACGAATTCGAACCGCGAGCGTGAGCGAGCGGTCCCGCGGGGTCCTTCCACCACGCCCCGAGCGAAACGATCCAACGGCTGCGGCGCGCTGAACCCCGTAGGCGTGTCCGAAGTCCGGAGCACCCCGAGGCGCGACCGTGGGGGAGCAAGCGCGGGGCACGCGTCGCCTCTGCACGCCGCGAGGCCGCTCGCTCACGCTCGCGGTTCCGTTAGGCTCTCCGCTCCTTCGCGTCCGGGTCGGATGACGCGCGGCGCCCAGACGACCACATCGAGGCGCCGGGCGAAGTGCAGGACCGGAGGCCGGTCCGGCAGCGCTACGCCCGCGGCCCGCGCCATCGTGTTCGCGCGGAGCTCGGCGCGCGCGGGCTGCAACGGCCAGGGGGCGTGATGGATGTCCGCCCGCCGCACCCGGCCGTCCGCCTCCGCCGTGTACAGACAGTACCGCTCGGTCAGCCAGTGGTCGAGGGTGCCGGGGGGCGAGCGGGACACGGCCCCGGTCGGGGCGTAGGTCGCGGCGAACTCCGCGGGCGGCGCCCCCGAGTGCGTCCGCACGCAGGCAACCTCGATCGCGCCCCCGTCTTCGACGAGCGACATCCGCGCATTCATGTACGGGAGCCGGAACCAGCTCCGGGCGACCGCCACCGCCAGGGCGTTGGTCGCGTCCAGGCTCCAAAAAAAGACACCGGGCTTGCCGTCGAGCGAGACGTAGGTCCGGACGTTCAACTCGGGAAAGGCGGAAAACCAGGGGAGGGAGGGCATGCCCCGGAGGCGGACGCCCGACATGCGGAAGGGGACGACGCCGAGCCAGCCGAAGCCGTCGAACGTGTCGAGCGGAAGGACGGCCGGAACGAGCGGGCGCAGGAGGTCCGCGGGGACCGGCCAGTGCGCGAAGAGGAGGTCGTGCCACTTTTGCGCCATGATCCACGGCCCGGCGGGCAGGGGCCAGGGCCGATGGCCGACCTCCGAGAGCATCTCGTGCCGCTCACATGTTCTTGTACGCCGGGCCGCCGCCCCCCTCGGGCGTGACCCAGGTGATCACCGCATACGGGTCCATCACGTCGCACGTCTTGCAGTGGACGCAGTTCGACGCGTTGATCTTCAGCTTTTTCCGGCCCGTCTTCTCGTCCGGCACCATCTCGTAGACCGCGGCCGGGCAGAAGTGCTGGCACGGGTTGCCGTACTCCTCGGCGCACCGCGTCGCGCAAAGGTCCGTGTCCGCGACGACCAGGTGGGAGGGCTGGTTCTCCTCGTGAATCGTCCCGGAATGGTACACGTCGGTGAGCTTGTCGAAGGTCAGCTTCCCGTCGAAAGCGGGCTTTTCAGGCGTCGCGTCCGGCCGGCCGTGGTACTCCGCGATCTTCCGCATCCGCTTGTGACCCGGCTCGAACGTCGCCCGCGCCACCAGCCCACGCCCGAACGTCGCCATCAGCAGGCCGGTATTCAGCATCCCGACCCAGAAGCCGTGCTTGAAGCCCTGCCGGAAATTCCGGACCCGCCACAGCTCCTCCTTGACCCAGCTCCCCTCGACGAGGGTCTCGAAGCGCCCGAGCGTCGCCACGGACGGGTCTTTTTTTCGCAGCGCCTCGAGCGTCGCCTCGGCGGCGAGCATGCCGGTCTTGAGCGCGAGATGGACGCCCTTCAGCCGCATCGCGTTCAGGAAGCCCGCCCCGTCGCCGATGAGGAGGCCGCCGTCGAACGCGCACCGCGGGATCGCCCAGTACCCGCCCTCGGGGATCGTCTTCGCCCCGTATGAAACGATCTCGGCGCCTTCGAGCACCTTGGCCACCTTCGGGTGCTGCTTGAATTTCTGGAATTCGCGGTGCGGGTCCATGAACGGGTCCAGGTAATCGAGCCCGACGACGAACCCGATCGACAGCAGCCGGTCCTTCATACCGTACAGGAAACCGCCGCCGAACGTGTCGGACGGGAGCGGAAAGCCCATCGTGTGCCAGACCTGCCCCTCGGGGAAGGCGCCTTCCTGGACGCGCCAGATCTCCTTCACGCCCGTGGCGTAGACCTGCGGCTCGCGCCCCTCGTCGAGCTTGAGCTTCGTGACCAGCGCTTTCGTGAGGCTCCCGCGCGAGCCCTCCGCGAGAATGGTGACCTTCGCCTTCAGGTCGACGCCGGGCTCGAAATTGGCCTTGCGATTTTTGTCGCGATCGATCCCCTTGTCTCCGGTGCGAACGCCGACCACGCGTGTCCCCTCGTAGAGGGTCTCCGCCGCGGGGAAGCCCGTGAAGACGTTCACGCCGGCCTGCTCGACGAGGCCGCCGAGCCAGCCGCAGAGCTTCTGCAGGGAAATGACCTTGTTGCCGGTGTTGGTCATCGGTCCGTGCAGGAAGTGCGGAAAGCGGAGCGCCCAGGCCTTCGTGAGGTAGAAGATATCGTCGTCCTTGACGTCGGCCTCGACCGGCGCGCCTTGGGCCAGGTAGTCGGGGACCAGCTCGGAGAGGCCGCGCGGATCCATGACGGCCCCCGAGATGCAGTGCTGGCCTAGCTGGGAGGCCTTCTCGAGAAGGGCGATCGAGACGTCGCCCAGCTCGTCCTTGTGCTTGGCGCAGAGGTTCGCGAGGTGCAACGCCGCGGCGAGGCCTGCCGGGCCACCGCCGACGATGACAACGTCGACCTCCATCGTTTCGCGTTCAGGCATGGCGTAGGTACTCCAGGCGTAGGTGCGTTTTCACCGAATGCTTGCGCATCGTGCGCTGCGTTGAACGCGAGCGTGCGGAAGAACGCGCCGAGGCCGCTCCCTCACGGTCGCGGTTCCGTCATGACCTGGGCGCGGCGTCCTCGAGCAGCACGCGCGCGTCGATCGCCATCGTGCCGGTCCGCGAGACGACGAGCGGGTTGACGTCGAGCTCCCGGATTTGAGGGAAGGCCCGCACGAGGTCTCCGACGCGCACGAGCAGGGCCGCGAGAAGATCCTTGTCGGCCTTCGGGGCGCCCCGCGCGCCGTCGAGGATCGGGCGCGCGCGCAGTTCGTCGAGCATGTCGTGGGCTTCGTCGAGCGTGAGCGGCGCGAGCCGGAAGGACACGTCCTTGTACACCTCGACGAAGATCCCGCCCATCCCGAACATGACGAGCTTGCCGAAGAGGGGATCGGTCGAGGCCCCGAGGATCAGCTCCGTCCCGCGCACGACCTCGTCCACCGCGACGCCGTCGATGACGGCGCCGGGGACGGCGCGACGCACCGAGGCGCGGATTTCGTCGTAGGCGGCCGAGACCTCCGCCTCGGTCCCGAGGCCGACCTTCACGCCGCCGGACTCGCTCTTGTGCAGGACCTGCTCGGAGACCACTTTCATGGCGACCGGGAAGCCGACCGACCGCGCCGCGCGCGCGGCCTCCTCGGGACTCGTGGCGACGACGGAGGCGTTCATCGGCAGGCCCGCGAGCGCGAACACGCGCCGGGCCTCGGCGAGGGTGAGCGTGGTGCGGCCGGCCGCGGCGAGCCCGTGCAGGTAGCGCCCCAGCTCAGGATCGAACGCGGCGGGCGACGTGACCGGCCGTTCGTCGCGGGCCGCGAGCCTGCGAAGCTGTTCGCCGCGCTTGACGAGCGCGTCCATGGCGCGGACCGAGCGCTCGGGGAAAGCGCGTTCGGGGATGCCGTGCGCGTCGAGCCAGTCTTCGCTGGGCTGGTGGACGATGCCGAGAAAACTCGCGGTAAGGGGCTTGCGCGCGGGGGACGCTTCGACGACCTGGACGATACGCTTCGCGGTCTCCAGGGGCTCGGTCATGGCCTGGGGGGTGCAGACGAGCACGATCCCGTCCACCTCCGGGGCGGCGAGCAGCGCCTGGAGCGAGGCCTCATAGCGGTCGGGTCCGGCGTCCCCGATGATGTCGATCGGGTTCCCGCGGCTCCAGATGGCGGGGAGGCACTTGTCGAGCGCGACGAGGGTCGAGTCGGAAAGCCGGGCGAGCCCCAGACCGAGCGAGGCGGCTTCGTCCGCGCAGATGACCCCCGGTCCGCCGGCATTCGTGAGCACCGCGATCCGATTGCCGACCGGCACCGGCTGGCTCGCCCAGGCCATGGCGGCATCGACCATGGAGTAGATGGTGTCCGCGCGGAAAACGCCTGCCTGCCGGAAGGCGGCCGCGTAGGCGGCGTCGTTGCCGGCAAGGCTCCCGGTGTGGGACGCGGCGGCGCGCGCCCCGCTCTCGCTCCGTCCGCTCTTGTAGGCGACGATGGGCTTCCGTCGCACGACCTCGCGGGCGGCCTCGAAAAACGACCGGCCGTCGCGCAGGGCCTCGATGTAGACGGCGATCACCTGGGTCTCAGGGTCGCGTGCGAGGTAGCGGAGGAGGTCCACGTCGTCGAGGTCGCACTTGTCGCCGATGGAGACGATCTTCGAGAAGCCGATGTTCTCTTCGAGGGCATACTCGATGAGACCGGTGATCAGCGCGCCCGACTGGGAGAGGAAGGAGATGCCGCCGCATCGCGGGGTCGTGCGGGCGAAGGACGCGTTGAGCCCGGCGTTGACGGAGAGGACGCCGAGCGTGTTCGGCCCGAGCACGCGCGCGCCGGCGGCCCGGGCCCGGCGCACGACTTCTTCCTGGAGCGCCTCCCCCGGCTTTCCCAGCTCGCCGAAACCGCCGGAGATGATGCTGATCGCGCGTGCGCCGCGCGCGGCCACCTCGGTCACGACTTCCGGGACCTGCGGCGGGGGCACGGCGATGACGGCGAAGTCGACGGGTTCGGGCAGCTCGGCGCAAGAGGCGAAGGCCTTGTGACCGAAAAGGGTCGCGCCCTTCGCGTTCACGGGGTAGACCTTCCCGGGGAAGCCGCGCGAGCGGTCGCGTTCGCCGGCGGCGCCGAAGAGGAGGTTTTCGAGGATGGCGGTGCCGACCTTGCCGGGCTTGTCGGAGGCGCCGACGAGGGCGACGGAGCGGGGGTGGAAGAACCGGTCGAGGTCCTCGTAGGACCAGGCGGGGCGGAGGGCGAAGGACATGGGGAAATTCCGGATTCGCGGTGTCGGGGCGGATTCCGTGGGCGGCCGGAGACTCGTCGAGGCGAGGACACGAAGCGCTGAGCACGCGGCACGCGGGCCACGGGGGGGGGGGTGCGCAGGCGAAGGACGCATCGTGCGTCGTTGCCCTCACCCCAACCCACTCCCGCTTCGCGGGAGATGGGGACCGCGCAAGCGAGAGGGGAACTCACGCGGTCCCCGACCTGGGCTCGCGGCCGCCATGAGCCCGCGTGGTCACAGTCCTCGAAGGCCGACGCCGCCGTTCGTAGTTCCGCCTTCAGAGGGTGTCGCAAAAGCCGCGACAGCCTCAATTCGTCGCCCGCAAAGCCGCGTGAATGCTGGGGCGGTTCGGGGGCCGCGACCCTTCTGCGACAGCCTCTTCAGGCGGCGCGTCGGGCGGCGGGGCTCGTCGCCCGTGCAAGAACTTCGGACACCCTGGTCACCTCGGTCATGGCAGGTCGTAACCCATGCGGCGGTTCGCGCGGGCCGGAGGCCCGCGCCCCCAGGCATCGTGTCTGGACTGCGTCAACGGGCCACTACGGGTACGGCCGCCCCGGAGCGGCGCCGGAGCCGGGCCCGGGGGAGCCCTTCTGGAACGTACGCTTCAGGTCCTCGACGTCGCCGGAATGGGCGATGGCGTCGTCGTAGGTGATTTGCCCCCCTTTGTACAGGTCGTACAGGCTCTGGTTCATCGTCCGCATGCCTTCCTTGCCGCCCGTCTGGATGTGGGAATAGACCTGGTGGGCCTTGTTGTCCCGGATGAGGGCTCGGACGGCCGCGTTGGCGATCAGGATTTCGGACGAGAGCACGCGCCCCTTGCCGTTGGCGCGAGGCAGGAGCTGCTGGCAGAAGACGGCCTGCACCGTGAAAGAGAGCTGGGTCCGGATCTGCTGCTGCTGGTGGGCGGGGAAGACGTCCACGATGCGGTTGATCGTCTGGATCGCGTCGCTCGTGTGCAGGGTGCCGAAGGTGAGATGGCCCGTCTCGGAGATCGTCAGCGCGGCCTCGATCGTCGTGAGGTCGCGCATTTCCCCGATGAGCACCACGTCCGGATCCTGGCGCAGGGCGGCGCGCAGGGCGTTCTTGAACTCCAGCGTGTCGGAACCGACCTCGCGCTGGTTGACGAGGCAGTTCTTGTTCGCGTGGACGAACTCGATGGGGTCCTCGACGGTGACGATGTGGCCGTACTCCGTCGTATTGATGTAGTCGATCATGGCCGCGAGCGTGGTGCTCTTGCCGGAGCCGGTGGCGCCGGTGACGAGAATGAGCCCGCGGGGCCAGGAGCACAGGTGCTCACAGAGCTTGCGCGGCAGCCCGAGTTCCTCGAAGCCCTTGACCTGGTGAGGGATGACCCGGAGGACGGACCCGAGCGCGCCGCGCTGCAGGAAGACGTTCGTCCGGAAACGACCCAGCCCCTCGATGCCGAACGAGAGGTCCAGCTCCTTCTGCGCCTCGAATCGTGCGATCTGTTCGCCGTCGAGAATGGAGTAGAGGAGCTTCTGCGTCTCGTCCGGCGTGAAGGCCGGGAAGTCGGTGTTGATCAGGCGGCCGTCGATGCGGATCTTGGGCGGCGCCCCGGCGGCGATGTGCAGATCGGAGCCGTTCCGCTGCACGAGGAGCATGAGCAGTTCTTCGAGGGAAACCATCAAAGATCCCCGAACGGTACTTCCCGGACAGGTCCGCGACTCGGCGACCGGCGCCGAAAGACGGAAACGAATGCTTAGCGCCCGCGCAAAAATAACTGCGCAGACTCGGACCTCGAGGCTCCTGGGGGCGCGGCCCTCTGGGCCGCGCTGCGCGGGCCGGAGGCCCGCGCCCCCAGGCATCGGCCAATCCACGAAAATGTAAAGTAATTCTTACGCGGGCGCTTACGCAGCTCGCCGGGGGCGCAGCCCGGCGACCGTCCTCACTCCTCCGGTTCCGCCTTCTTCGTGGCGAGGTGTCGCGCGACGATCGCCTTCTGGATTTGCGCGGGCACGACGTCGTAGTGGGAGAACTCGATCGTATAGCTCCCCTCGCCTCCGGTCTGCGACCGCAGCTCGGAGGAGTAGCTCAGGATCTCGGCGAGGGGAATGTGGGCGCTCACCCGCTGGAAGCCGGCCGCGAGGGCCTCGGTGCCCGAGATGCGCCCACGCCGGGAGTTCAGATTGCCCATGATGTCGCCCGCGAACCGGCCCGGCGCCACGATGCTCATGTTGACGATCGGCTCCAGGAGCACGGGGTTGGCCTCCCTCACCGCGAGCTTGAAGGCCTCGCGCCCCGCGATCTCGAACGCGATCGGCTTCGAGTCCACCGGGTGGTCCTTGCCGAAGAAGACCGCGACCCGGATGTCCACGGTCGGGTAGCCGGCGACGGCCCCCTTGTCGAGGACGTGCCGGATCCCCTTCTCGATGCACGGTAGGAACTGCAGCGGGATGACGCCGCCCTTCACCTCGTCCACGAACTCGAACCCTTCGCCGCGCGTGCGCGGCTCCACGCGCAGGTGCACTTCCGCGAACTGGCCGGAGCCGCCCGTCTGCTTCTTGTGCCGGTACTGGCTCTCGGCCTTGCCGGTGATCGTTTCACGGTAGGAGACGGCGGGCAGATGCGTGGCGATTTCGACGTTGAACTTCGTTTTCAGCCGCGCCACGATCACGTCCACGTGGAGGCTCGAGGTGCCGGTGATCACCAGCTCCCCGGTGTCGCGATCCCGGTGCTGCTTGAAGCATGGGTCCGACTCCGCGATCTTCGTGAGCGCGACGGCCACCCGCTCCTCGTCCCCCTTGTGCTTCGACTCGGAGGCGAGCGAGACCATCGGCGTGGGGAATACCGGCGGCGGGTAGAGGAGGGCGTGGGCCGGGTCGCCGAAGGTGTCCCCGATCAGGGCGCTCTCGACCTTCGCGACGACGCCGAGGTCGCCCGCGGAGAGCTTGTCGACGGACTGATGCTCTTTCCCCTGGACCCGGAACAGCTTTCCGATGCGCTCCGTGGTCTTCGTGCGGACGTTGTAGACGTGCGTGTCGGCCGCGACGGTGCCGGAATGCACCTTGAAATACGCGACCTTGTGGACGAGCGGCGGCAGGTTCGTGATCTTCCAGACCTGGGCGCTGAACGGCGCCTCGGGCTTGCAATCGAGCGCGAGCTCGGCGCCGTCGGGTCCCTTGCCCTTCCGGGGGCCCAGCCCGCCGGGCGCGGGCAGGAAACGGCCGACGAAGTCGAGGAATTCCTCCAGCCCTTTTTCTTTTCGGGAGGCGAGGGACAGGATGGGGACGACGCGGCCGACGGCGATGGCCTTCGCGAACGCGCCTTCGATCTCCGCCTTCGAGAGCTGCTCGCCGCCGAGGTAGCGCTCGATCAGCTTGTCGTCGACTTCGACGACGGACTCGACCAGCTTCTCCCGGGCGGGACCCGCGAGGTCCACCGCCTCCGGGGACGGGTTCGGCCCCGGCTCCAGGACGTTCACCACGCCGCTGATGCCGGGTCCCACGCCCAGCGGCAGCGTGTAGGGAAGGCAGTTCTCCCCGAAGTTCTCCCGGATGGAGGCCAGCAGTTCCTGGAGGTTGACGTTCTCGTGGTCGCACTTCTGCAGCAGAATGACCCGCGCCACGCCGGCCTCTTTCGCCGCTTCCCACATCTTGCGGGTGTTCACCTGGACGCCGGAGGCGGCGTTCACGCAGAGAAGCGCCGTCTCCACCGCCTGGAGGGCGGAAAGGGCTTCCCCGATGAAGTCGCCGTAGCCGGGGCAGTCGACGAGGTTGATCTCGCGCCCCTTGTGGTTGAAATGCCCTTGCGCGGCGTCGATCGAGATCTTCCTCGCCTTCTCCTCGGGATCGAAGTCGAGCACCGTGGTCCCGTCTTCGAGGGTGCCGAGCCGGTTCGTCATCCCGAGCTTGTGCAGGAGGACCTCCGCCAGCGTCGTCTTTCCGGAGTCCCCGTGGCCCACGAGGGCGATGTTGCGGATGTCCTTCGTATCGTATTTCGCCATGCGTGCCTCCCCGGTCTCTCTCAGTCCACGATTACGATTTCTGCCCTGCGGTTCCTCTGGCGGCCGCCCGGCGAGGCGTTCGAGTCCCGCGGGCGGTTGTCCGCATAGCCGGCGACGCCGATCCGCTTCGCGTCGAGCTTCCCCGTTTCGATCAGGAACTCCGCCACCGCGCACGCGCGCAGCGACGACAGCTCCCAGTTGGACCGATACAGGTCTTTGTGCTTTTTCACCGGCTGGTTGTCCGTGTGGCCGTTGACGCGGAAGGAGTGGCCGGCGAAGTCGCTCCGCAGGACCGCGGCGACTTTCTTCAACTCGTCCTGGCCCTTCGCCGTCAGCGTCGCCTTCCCGAGGTCGAAGATGTCGCCCGAGAGGACGATGGCGGGATAGCCGTCCACGTCGCTCACCTGGAAGCCGCGGCCCCGGAGCCGGCTGGTGTCCGCGACGGGCGCCACCGACGCGCCGCGCCGGATCGGGGTCGTGTCGAGCGCGGTGGACTCCTCGCCCGCGCGCCCGTCGCGAGGCTCGATCGAGCGCCGTGCCAGCTCGTCGATCTGCGCCTGCTTCTGCGACAGCGCCAGCTCGAGCTGGTAGCTCTTCTGTTTGAGTGCCTCGACTTCGGCGCCCTTCGCGTCGATCTGCGCCTGATACTTCTGCGTGGAGCAACCCGTCGCGGCAGCGGCAGCGACCAAGCTCAGCGAAACGATCGCCATCCGGCGAAGAGACACCATGGCAACCCTCCTCAAGAAGCACCCATCAAGTTTTTTTTGAAGCGCTTGCGAACTTCGAAAGTCGCGCCCCGAAGCGAAGCCGTGCCGAAGCGGTCACGAGCCGCCGGGGCCGGGCCCCCCGCCGGGCCCTGCGCGCAGCAGCCCCCCGCTCCACGCAGGCCAGGTCGTGAACAGGAATTCGACGATCTCCGCCTGCCAGAACAGGAGGCAGAGCGCGCCGAGGGACAGGTACGGGCCGAAAGCGATGTAGGGATCGCGCGTGAAGAGCTTGATGAAGATTCCGAAGCCGGCGCCGAAGAGGCACGCGAGCGCGAGGATGAGCAGCGCCGCTTTCCAACCCATGAAACCGCCGAGGAGACACATGTACTTCACGTCTCCGAAGCCCATGGCTTCCTTGCGGAACAGGATCTTGCCGAAGACGCCCATGGCGTAGATGAGCCCTCCGCCGCACAGCATGCCGAAGAGGCTGGAGAGCACGGCGGCGACTCGCGGATTCGCGAACAGGGCGTGCGCGGAGGAGCCGTTCTCGAAAAGCCGAGCGGCGAGGGCCTGGAAGCCGGCCGCGGCATCGGCATGGACGACCGGAAAGAGCGCCGCTACGACGGGCGCGAGATACGCTCCGGAGAGGGTGATCTGGTCGGGGATGATGCGAAAATCGAAGTCGATGAACGTGCTGACGATGAGCGCGGCGAGAAGGTAGGCATAGACGAGAAAGAGGAGCGTCCGGTCGGCGAGAGCGAGGGAGGCCGCGACGGACGAGAGGGGCGCGCGGAAGAGCTGGTGCCACGCGGCGAAGGCGAAGAGGCAGCCCGTGAGCAGTTCGATGAAGGGGTACCGGATGGAGATCGGGGACTTGCAGGCACGACAGCGGCCCCCGAGCAGGACCCAGGAGAGGATCGGAACGTTGTCAAACCAGCGGATCGGGCGGAGGCATTTCGGGCAACGCGAGCCCGGCCAGACCAGGGACATGCACTCACGGGGAAGCCGGTAAATGCAGACGTTGAGGAAACTGCCGATGGCGGCGCCGAAGAGCCCGGTCCAGACAAGGGTCAAGACGATTGGCATAGACCCGGAACCGACAAGGAGAGGAGCGGCGGGGCCGTTACGGAGAAGGTCCGATGATAGCGCTTTCGACCGGACGTTGCCAGGAAATTGCGGAGGGCGGCGCCCCTGGGTGGAGGAGCCGCCGAATTTCCCGAAGTCCGCGTCGATCATCGAAGACGAGCCACCGAAAACACCGAAGACACCGAGCCACCCGGTCGTGAATTTCGGCGTCTTCGGTGTCTTCGGTGGCTATCTTTCGCTGTTTCCGATTTCGAGCCCAAGCCTGCCTTGGAATGCGTGCGGCTCCGTCCTCTTCGGCCGTTCGGACTCAGCCGAGCTCCGCGCGGATCGCTTCCAACGCGGACAGGACCTCGGACATCTGGTCGTAACGATCCCTCGGGTCTTTGAGGGTCATCCGCTCCACGACCATGCACAGGGAGTCAGGGACGGTCTCGACGATGTCCCGCGGAGAGGGCAGGTCCTCGTTGAGGACCCTGGACGCGATCTCGAGCACGTTTTTCGAGGCAAAGGGGACCTCCCCGGTCAACGCGTGGTGGAGCGTCGCGCCGAGGGCGTAGATGTCGGCCCGGTGATCGACCGACCGCGCGTCGACCACCTGCTCGGGCGGCATGTAGTTCGGCGTGCCGATGGCCATGCCGTCCGCGGTGATGCCGCTCGTGCCGGCCTCCCGCAGGTTCTTGGCGAGCCCGAGGTCCGCGACCTTCACCACGCCGTCCTTCTGCAGGAGGAGATTCGCCGGCTTGATGTCGCGATGGATGATCCCGATGCCGTGCGCGTGCTCCAGCGCCTTCGCCACCTGGATGCCGTACCGGAGACACTCCATCGACTCGACCGCCTTCTTCCGTTCGAGCATCTTTTTCAGCGTCTCCCCTTCCACGAACTCCATCGAGATCCAGTGGAGGCCGTTCACTTCCCCGACGTCGATCGTGCGCACGACGTTCTCGTGGTTGATCTTCATCCCGGCCTTGGCCTCGCGGAAAAATCGTTTCAAATCGTCCGGGCTGGCGAGGATGTTGCCCGTGAGGATCTTCACGGCGACGATGCGATCCAGCGAGATCTGGCGGGCCTTGTAGACGATCCCCATGGCGCCCCGCCCCAGCTCGCCGAGCAGCTCGAAGCCCGCGATCCGGCTCCCTTGTCCGCCCATGCTGGACAGGGTCTGCGTCGCCTGGATCTCCTCCTCCGTGAGCAGATACTCCGGAAAGAAACCGTTCGGCACGATCCGGCGTCGGTCGCACTTCGGGCACCGCACTTTCTTGCCGACCGCGATCCGAACGATGTTGATCTTCGTGTCGCAGACCGGGCAGAGACAGATGCGTCGCCCCTGCTCTTCCTGGAGCGACTCGACCTGCTCCCGCGACAGGTAGCCCTTGTTGAAGAGCACGCGATCCAGGCTGCTCGGCTTGCGGAAGGAGCGTTCCAGGTCGGCCTGGATGGCCAGGCACTGCTCGATGCGCTGCTGCGTGCAGAAGCCGTGCTGGATGGCGAGGTCGCCCAGGTCCTGGTCGCTCTTGGAGGGCACGAAGGGTTTCCTTCCCTGCGGAGATGCGGGCGAGCGGAGGGTGGGCCGGAACGCCATTATAGAGGAGAAGTCGCCGTCCCTGCAAGCATTGGGGAGGATGGTTTTCCTTGCGCGGACTTGCGCACTTTCGTTGAATGGCGGCGCCTACCCGTTCCCCCAGGAGACCCGCGCATGTCCGATTCCGACGCCTCGCTGCAGGCCGTCCTCCGGCGCCTCCCCTCCGTCGATCAGGTCCTCCAGTCGGCGGCGGCCGAGCCCTTCCTCCGCGCCTTCGATCGCGACCGGGTCGTCGAGGCGGTGCGCACGGCGCTGCAGGAAGCCCGGGAAGCGCTGCGGAGCGCGGGGGCGGGGGCCGGAGCTTGCGAGCCCCCGACGCCGCAGGCCGTGGTCGAGCGGGCCGGCGAAGCCCTCACCGCCGGTCGACGCCGCAAGATCCGGCGCGTCGTGAACGCGACCGGGATCATCCTGCACACCGGGCTGGGTCGCGCCGTCCTGCCCGCGCAGGCCGTCGAGGCCATCGCCGCGGAGCAGCGCGGCTATTCGCTCGTCGCCGTGGAGCAGGCGACCGGGGAGCGGATGTGGCGCGAGAAGCCCATCGCCGAGCTGCTCGGCGAAATCACCGGCTGCGAGGCGGCCACGGTCGTCAACAACAACGCGGGCGCCACCGTGCTCATCCTCGCGGAGCTCGCGCGCGGCAAGGAGGTCCTCACCTCCCGCGGGCAGCTCGTCGAGATCGGCGGCTCCTTCCGGCTCCCGGACGTGATGGCGATGAGCGGCGCCCGGCTCGTGGAGGTCGGAACGACCAACAAGACCTACGTCCACGACTACGAGCGCGCCATCACGCCGAACACAGGGCTCCTGCTGTCGGTCCACACGTCGAACTACAAGGTGATCGGCTTCACCGAGTCGGTCCCCATCGCGGAGCTCGTCGCCTTGGGCCGGCGGCACAACCTGCCGGTCGTCGACGATCTGGGCTCGGGCGCGCTCGTGGATTTCGGCGAGCTGGGGCTTGCGGACGAACCGATGGTCTCGCGCAGCGTCGCGGCCGGGGCGGACCTCTGCTGCTTCAGCGGCGACAAGCTGATCGGCGGGCCGCAGTCGGGCATCGTCGTGGGCCGGAAGAGCTACGTCACGCGGCTGCGGAAGAACCCTTTCTTCCGGGCGCTGCGGAGCGACAAGCTGACCCTCGCCGCGCTCGAGGCGACCCTGCGGCTCTACCGGGACCGGCGCACGCTCTTCACCGAGAACCCGACGCTCGCGATGATCTCGCTTCGCGCGCCGGAGCTGGAGCGGCGGGCGGAGGCGCTGGCCGGCCTGCTCCGCGCGCTCCCCGAGGCGGAGGTGGAGGTCGTGTCGGAGTCGTCCCAGCTCGGCGGCGGTTCGATGCCCGGCTACGACCTCCCCACGCGGGCGGTGGCGTTCGCGTCGAAGCGCGCGACCGCGCAGAGGCTCGGGGAGCGGCTGCGCATGGAAGAGCCTCCGGTGTTCACCCGAGTGAAGAAGGACCGGGTCCTCTTCGATCCGCGGACGATGCTCGCGGGAGACGACCTGGTCGTCCGCGATGCCCTCGCCCGCGCGCTCGCCGGCGAGAAGGACGGCACGCGCTAGCCGGGCGTGGAGCGCATCGGCCTGCGGAGGGACCACCACGTCGCCGCCAGGAGCAGCACGGCGAACACCCCGAGGCCGCGCGCGTGCTCCCTCGCCCAGCCTGCGGGATCCACCCCGAGGTACTCCTCGAGCATGCTGCCGTCCTCGCGCTGAGGCGCGATCGGGACGAACTCCTCCTCGACCCGTTCACCGCTCACGCGCACGACCACGAGCGGCAAGTAGGCGTCGTCGGGCCGGTCCTTCGAACGGCCGCCGAGGACGAGGTAGGTGGTACGGCCGGCACGGTAGCGGCGATTCCCGTGCGAATGTCCCGTGAAGAGGAAGTCGACCCCGCCGCGCTCGAACAGGTTCACGAGCACCGGAAACTCGTCCGGGTCGAGGTGGTAGCGAGTCGGCATCTCCAGATAGTCCACGATCGGCCGATGGGCGATCGCGAAGACATGGCGGACGCCCGGCGGTCGCCCGGCGAGCGTCCGCTCCAGCCAGGCGAACTGCCCGGCGTCGAGCATGTAGGTCCCGTTGTTGAGGAGGAGAAAGAGGGAGTTGCCGTAGAGGAACGAGGCGTAGTCGCGGCCGAAGGCGCGGAGAAAAAACTCCTTCCCTTCGCCGGTGACCCCCAGGTCGTGGTTGCCGGGGGCGATGAAGGTCGGGATCGCGGGGGCTACGGCGCGGAGCTGGGCCAGGCCGAAGCCGTACGCGCGGCGCGTCGTGTGGCCGCAAAGGTCGCCGCCCAGGAGCAGGAAGCGGACGCCGGGCTCCTGCGCCCGTCGCAGGGCCGCCTTGAAGTTCGTCATGCCGCGACTGTCCAGGTTGTTGATGTCCCCCAGCACGGCGAAGGCAAACGGCTCGTCAGGGGCGCAAGGTCGCAACCGGCCGATCACCTCGTCGGTGTTGCCGACGTTGGGGACCGGGTCGAGCCGCTCGAAGAGGGACGTGTAGCGCCAGGCCGCGAGCGGGGCGGCGATGACGGCGAGCCAGCCGGCGACCGCGAAGACGCGAGCCGCCGCGCGCGCCCCCGCCGCGAGACGAGGATGCCACATGACCTGCGAGCCTTTCGATTGCTGATCGTGGATTGCTGAATGATGATTGCGTAACTCGCGCCCGCGGCCCGTTGACCCCGTGCGCTCGTGGTAGCGGAAGACCGAGGCGGCAGTTCGCGCGGGCCGGAGGCCCGCGCCCCCAGACATCGTGTCTGGACCTCGGCAACAGGCCCCTAGCACTACAACGCTAACGAAGTGGAGCCTTCGAGCCTAACTGGTTCGTAGTTCCGCCTTTAGGCGGGGCTGCCAACCAAGTGTCGCAGTTCTCGCCGCGCGCGCCGCCTGAAGGCGGAACTACGAACAGGGGCGAAGCTTGGCAGCATCCGTCGCAGGTGCCGAAGCTGTCGATTTAGCGTTGTAGTGCTAGTGATAGCCCGGTGCGAGGGCCGTGCACAAGGGAAATGTGGGGCGTTTCGGTTTCGCCCAGCCCTCGACGCGGGGAGAACGGTGAACAGGAAGCGCACGGCGCCCCGGCGGGTCACACTCGCGCTTGGCCTCTTGGCGCTCACGAGCGCGGGCGCGCTGCTGGCACTGAGAACGCCGGCCGACGGCCGCGCCGAAGTCGTGGTGTACGCGGCGACCAGCCTGCGGGAAGCACTCGGAGAGCTGGCCGTCGATTGCGAAGCGCACCTCGGCGTGCGGCTCCGACTCGACTCCGGCGCCTCGAACGACCTGGCCCGCAGGCTCCTCGCGGCCGGCCACGCGGACCTGTTCCTGTCCGCGGACGAGGAGCAGATGGCGCGCGTGCGCGCGGCCGGGTTGCTGGAGCCGGGCACGGAGCGGCCGTTTGTTTCGAATCGGCTCGTCGTGGTGGCGACTCCGGAGGCCGTGCGCGCCCTCTCGACGCCGGAGGACCTGGCACGGCCCGAGGTCCGGCGCCTGTCGCTCGCCAACCCCGACGCCGTCCCGGTCGGGCGCTACGCGAAGGCATACCTGGTCCGTCGCGCCCTTTGGTCCGCCCTGGAAGAAAAGGCGCTTCGCGCCGTGGACGCACGAGCGGCCCTCGCCGCGGTGGAAGCCGGCGCCGCCGATGCGGGGATCGTTTATCGGACGGACGTCAGCCGGTCGAGTCGCGCGCGCGTGGCCTTCGAAATTCCGGTCGCCGAGCACCCCCCGATCCTCTACGTCGGCGCAGTGCTGCGCGATCGACCGAACGTGGCCGCCGCGCGCGCTGTGCTCGACCGGCTGACCGGTGACGACGCCCGCACCGTGTGGGAGAGATTCGGCTTCCTCCCCCCTGCTCGGTGAGCCCTCGAACAACGGAGCGCAATACGGCAAGCACCCGACTCCTGCGAACCGGCGCGCCGGGACGTCTCCGTCGTATCGCGAGTTCGCACCCGAGGACGTCCGCGAACACGCTGAGACCGCTCCCTCACGGTCGCGGTTCGGTATCGCGTCGCTGCGCGCCGCGAGCCCCTCACCGCGAAGCAAGCTTGCGACCACAGATTCGATAGCAATCAGCAATCAGCAATCGAAAATCAGCCACCCCTACTTCTCCATTCTGAAGTCTCAAGTCTCAAATCTCAAATCCGAAGTCTCCCATGCACCTCCCCCCCATCCTCCTGAGCCTCTCGGTCGCCGCCTGCGCGACCGCGGTCGTGCTGCCCCCGGCCGTGCTGACGGGGTTCGCCCTGGCCCGCTGGCGCTCCCGCGTCAAGCCGCTCGTCGCGACCATCGTCCTCCTCCCGCTGGTGCTCCCGCCGACCGCGGTCGGCTATCTCCTCTTGTCGCTCCTGGGACGGGAGGGCCGGCTCGGCCCGCGCACCCTGGGGTTCGATCCGGACCTCCTTTTCACCTGGAAAGGGGCGTGCCTCGCCGCCGCGGTCATGTCCTTCCCGGTCGTCGCCGGCACCGCCCGCGCCGCCTTCGAGCGCGTGAGCACGCGCCTCGAGGCCATGGGGCGCACCTTAGGGTATTCACCCTATGCCGTGTTCCTCCGGATCACGCTGCCCCTCGCGCGACGCGGCCTCGCGGCCGCGGCCGTCCTCGGGTTCGGCCGCGCCCTCGGCGAATTCGGCGCGACCGTGCTCGTCGCCGGCAACATCCCCGGCCGGACCCAGACCGCGGCCGTCGCGATCTTCGACGCGATCCAGGTCGGCGACGACCGGGGCGTGGCGCTGCTCCTCGTGTCCATGGCCGCCCTCGCGCTCGCGCTCGTCGGCGGGGCCGAACTGCTCCTCCGGCCGCCCCAGCGACCCGAGCCGGGACCGGAGGCGCCATGAACTCGCCGACCTTTCGGCTGCACCTCCGCGTCCCCCTGCCGCGACTCACCGCGGAACTGGACCTGGAAACGACAGAGCGCGTCCTCGGCCTCTTCGGGCCCTCCGGCGCCGGGAAGACCTCCCTCCTGGAGGCGCTCGCCGGCTGGCGGCCGAACGCCACCGGACTCATCGAAGTCGAAGGGCGCGTCCTCCTCGACTCCGCCGCGGGGTTACGGCTTCCCCCCGAACAGCGACGCATCGGCTACGTCCCGCAGGACACGCTCCTCTTCCCGCACTGGGACGTGGGCAAGAACGTCGAGGCCGGGACGCCACGCGGTCCCGCCCGCCGCGCGCCCGCGCGCATCCGCTCCGAACGCGTGCTCGAGGTCCTCGACCTCGCCGGCTTCGAGCGGCGCGAGGTCGCCGGGCTCTCCGCCGGCGAACGACAGCGCGTCGCCCTCGCACGAGCGCTCGTTTCGGATCCCGCGCTGCTCCTCCTCGACGAGCCGCTCGCGAATCTCGACGCGCCGCTCCGGCGCCGGCTGCTCTCCTACCTCCTTCGGGTCCTCGACGAATTCAGGATTCCGACGATCTTCGTTTCGCACGACGCGGCCGAAGTCGAGACGTTGTGCACGCTCGTCGCGGTCCTGGAGCGCGGACGCCTGCTCGCGGCCGGCCCACCGGCGCAGGTCTTTCTGGCGCCGGGGATCTTCCCGCTGGCGGAGGCGGGCGGCTTCGAAAACGTGCTGACCGGCGTGGTAGAGGCGGCGGACGGAGGCGCGGCGCGGGTTCGCCTCGGCGCGGAGGGTGTGCGCGGGGCGATCCTGCACTGCCCGGCGGCGGGCCTTCGGCCGGGGGTGGTCGCGGTGCTGGGCCTCCCCGCGGAAGAAGTGCTCCTGGCCTCGGTTCCTCCGGTCGGGCTGTCGGCGCGCAACATCCTCCCGGGGGCCGTGCGCCGCGTGTCGCAGGTGGGGCAGGCCGTCCTCGTCGTGGTCGGCCTGGAGCACGGCGGGGCGGAAGTGGTGGCGAAGGTCTCGGCGGAAGCGTGCTCGGAACTGGGCATCCGCGAGGGACGACCGGTGCACCTCGTGATCAAGTCGCAGTCGTTCCGGCTGCTGGGCACCGGAGGGACGGCGGGGCCGGGGCGGTAAGCGCCCGCGCCAAAATTACTTTGCATTTTCGCGGATCGACCGATGCCTGGGGGCGCGCCCCCAGGAGCCTCGAGGTCCGAATCTGCGCAGTTATTTTTGCGCGGGCGCTAACGGGTGCTTGCGGCGTGCTGGACGCCGATGGCTAGTGGGCCCTCCCTATCGATCCTGGGGGTGCACGACCTGGGGACGATGGAAGCGGAACGGGTCCGCGACGGACACACGGAACCGCGACCGTGAGGGAGCGGTCCCCGCGCGTTCTTCCAAAGCCGCGGATTCGACCTCGCGGCCCGGTGGGTTCGCAGGGCGCTCCCCTGCGGGTCGGCGGCCTCGAACCGGAGGTCATGGGAGAACGCCCCCAGACCGCTCCCTCACGGTCGCGGTTCAGTTTCCACGCGGGACGCGCCTGCGACGGAAACGAAGGACCTACCCGAACGACAGGGAAGGCCCACGAGGGCGGGGGACGGCCGCGCCCTGCGACGCGATTCCCCTTGCCGGCCCCCCGGCCCGTTCGAGAGCTTTTCGCGGAGCTGGACCGGCGCGCGGAACCATGAAGCGCCCTCGGGTCTGGGGCACCCGAGTCGAGCCGCGCGGAGCCACGCAGTTCAGCCCGCGCCCCCTCTACCGCGGCGCGGCGGGCGAGCCCCCGGTCGGCCCGGCCGCTCCGGCCGCCCCCGCTGCACCCGCCGATGGAGGCGTGTGCGCCGCACCCGCGCCCGCGGCGCCCGCGGCGACCGCGGGGGGCGTCGGGGTGCGCGACAGCTCGATCCCCATCCGCTTCGCGGCGGCCGACAGGATCTCCTGCACCTGACTCACTTCGAACGGCTTCTGCAGGATCTCGTCGGTGCACTCCATCACCTTCGCCGCCTCCGTCTCCTCCAGCGGGTTCGAGATGACGAGCACCAGGTACGCGCCCGGTTTCGCGTCCCGCACCGACGCGACCATGCGGAACCGGTCCGAGAGACCGGTCTGGACCACGTCCACGAGGATCAGGTCGTAGTTCTCCTCCCGGCAACGCGAGAGGGCGTCCTCCACGGTCGTGGTGTAGACCTGCTCGAACGGCTCCAGCAGGCTCCGCCAGAGGTTGTTCATCCCTTCGTTGTCCTCGATCACGAGGACCTTGTGCCGCGGCGCGTGCCGCACCGGGATCGGCGTCGGCCGGCTCGTCGTCGTGGTCACCGTCGCGGTCAGGTCTTCCGGCTGGTGGAGCGGGAACCGGATCGTGAAGCTCGTCCCCTTCCCCTCCTCGCTCTCGCAACTGAGCATGCCGCCTTGCGCCCGGATGATGTTGAACGAATTGTAGAGCCCCAGGCCCGTCCCCTTCTTCGAGCCGCCCGTGCCCTCCTTCGTGGTGAAGAAGGGCTGGAAGAGATTCCGGACGTGTTCTTTTTTGATGCCGATGCCCGTATCGGTGAAGCGCAGGGACAGGTCCTCCGGCGACGCCTCCACCGCGAGGGTGAGCATCCCGCCGCGCGGCATCGCCTCGCGCGCGTTGAGCAGCAGGTTGAGGAACACGTTCTGCACCAGGCCGGGATTCACGCGCACCGACGGCCCCGCCGTGTAGAGCTTCGTGACCCGGATGTTGCACATCGCCAGCTCGCTCGAGACGAGGTCGAGCACGTTGTCGAGGATCTTCGTCACGTCCACCACCTCGCTGGCGTCGTCGCGTCGGCGCGCATAGGTAAGGAGCGAGTTGGTGATCTCGACCGCGTGCTTGGCGTGGATGAGCACCGCGTTCACGAGCTTGGGGGTCGCGGCGGGGTTCAGGCTCGCGAGCTGGGCGAACCCGTACATGGGCGCGATCAGGTTGCGGAAGTCGTGCGAAATGCCCGCGGCCAACAGGCCCAGCGAGGCCATCTTCTCCTGCTGCACGAGCTGGTCCTGGAGGTTGCGCCGCTCCGTGATGTCGAGGATCATCCCCGCGAAGCCGACGAGATTGCCTTGCGGATCGAAGAACTTTTTGCAGCTCACGTTGCCGAGGAAGTTGGTGCCGTCGCGGCGCTTCAGCTCCATGTCCGCTTCGAAGCCGGAGGTCTTGGCGGCCTCGAGGAGGCTGGGGGCGAGGTCCGGGTGCGCGAGCAAAAGCGGGATGCCGTCGCGACCGACCACGGCCTGCGAGGGATAGCCGAAGAGGCGCTCGCAGTGGTCTCCCCACAGGGTGAAACGGCCGTCGAGGGTGGTCACGAAGATCCCGACGGGGACGTGGGAGAGGACGTAGTCGAGCTGGTGGGTCGCGGCCTGCGCCTTGACCACGAGCACGCGCTTTTCGACGAGCGTCCCGAGGATCGAGGCCATGGCCGCGAGGATCTCGAGGTCGGGTTTCAGGAAGCGGTCCACGACGCTGATCGAGTCGAGGTAGACGACGCCGAGGATGGTCTTCTCCGCCTCGATGGGGACGCACATCACGGACTGGATGCCCTGCATGAGGACGGAGCGCGTGGCGTGCGCGGTCTGCGTCGGCGTGCCGAAGGACGTGAGGATGGAGACGCCTTCGTTGAAGCACGTGTCCACGATCGTCTGCGAGATGACCATTTTTTCCTGGGGCCGCCCCTCGCTCCGGCGCATGACCTCGAGCTGGCCGATCTCGCCCGGCGCGCCGCAGAGCACGATCGCGCCGCGGTCCGCCTCCATCGCCTTCACGGCGATGTCGAGCGCCTGCTCCATGACGACGCGCAGGTCGGACTCCTGGTGCGTGACCGTGACGAGCCGGTAAAAGGCGTCGAGGGCGCCGCGGAGCTTGCCGATCTGCGGGGACTCGTCCTGCGTCTGGAACATCGCGCCCAGGCCGCGGCCGCGGAGCTGGAACTTGTCGCAAACGGAGGCTTCGCTCTTTTTCCACGCGTCGCGGACGCGCACGACCTCGGTGTCGGGCTTGCCGGAGGGCGGCGTGTCGGGGAGGCGGTGGTACTGGAGGGCCGTTTCGCCGATGACGATGACGTCGCCGTCGGAGAGCGGGCGGTGGGTGACGCGGGAGCCGTTGACGAACGTACCGTTGCGGCTCCGGTTGTCGGTAAGCATGTCCACGTTGCCGGTGCGTTCGATGACGCAGTGGCCGCCGGAAACGCAGGCGTCCGTGAACCGGATCTGGGAGTCGAGGTTGCGACCCAGCTTGAACAGGGCCTTCTCCGGGAGGACGAAGGACTCCCCCACCCCTTCCCCTCGAATGACCCGAAGCTCGGCTCTCATGGCGTGCCCGTCAACGCGCTCGCGCGGGGAGCGCCGCCCGGCAGCCGCCGCTTGCCTGGGCGGAGCCGGTCTTCCCCCCGGCAAGCCACGCTATTTCTCGTGGACGTGGAGAAGCCACCACAGAAACCACCCGACGAGGATCGTGCCGACCACGACGGCGGCGATCTCAAAACCCACGAGCCCGGCCACCTGGGCGCGCTCCGGATTCGCCGCGAGCTGCGCGGTCTCCTCCGGGGACAGTTGTGCCAGGCGTCCCTCCGCCTCGGCCGCGGAGAGCCCGAGCGCCTGCAACCGGGCCGACGCAACGGTCGCCGCCGCCGCGCCGGCGGCGACGCAGGGTGCATCGCCTGCGACCGACCCCGCCGGCGCCGAGGGGACCGTGGACGCGGTAGAGACGTCGACCTCGCTCACGGTCGACGTCGGGATCAGGTCCGCACGGGCGAACCCGGGCGCGAGAATGAGCATGGCCACGGACAACGCCGCGCCGAGCAGCGCCGGCAGGGAAACACCCCTCATGAGGACCCTCCTCCGTTCTACGTGAGAGGAACGCGCGGGCGCGGGCGCCAACGCCGACGAAGCCCTCGCGCGTGGACCGCTCCCGGAACCTACGTTTACTAACACGGCGGCGGGTCCGATGTCAAGACTCGAGGAAGGGCGGAACAGCAAGCCCTCGGACCTCAGCACCGCCCCACGCGATTGGGTGACCAATTTTCTCGGCGATTTTGGCCGCTCGCGTCCCCCCTTCGCGCTGCGGCGCTTCGGGGCGCAGGCCGTTGCGCTCGCTCGCCGTAGTTCTCCGTCACTACGCCTCGCTCGCGCTCCTCGCGGGCGGCCAAACTCGCCTTCGCCGATCGGTCACCGACTCCCGTGGAGCGGTACTCAGCGGCCCGCCGCCGTCGGCCACCCGGCGCTCGCCCGGTTCTCCCCCGCGCGACCTGCCGGGGACGCGCCGAAAGGCGGGTCGTTCCTCTCCCGGGGCGGCAAGGATAGCCGGTGCGCCTACCGGGCGACAAGGAAATCCGCCTTTCGGAGCCGCCGAATCGCGAGCAGCCTGCTACGGTGCGCCCGAGCGCTCGCGCCCCGGATCGCGCCCGCGCAAGAATTACTCTACATTTTCGTGGATCAATCGCTGCCTGGGGGCGCGGCCCACAGGGCCGCGCTCCCAGGAGCCGCTCAGAAAAAACCGTGTCGCTCCCCAGGAGGAGTCGGGTACCAGGAAAACAAAACCGACCCGTGCCGGCAAGGCACATCGCCGGAGGAGTGGATCCGGCGCCCGCCCGGCGGCGCGCCGGGCCGGACCGGTCGCACCCCACGACGGCGCCACTCACCCAGCCCGGCCCTCGACCCGCAGCCGGCTGCGGCCGCCGCCGAGGCGCTCGACGCGCACCTGGAAGCCGATGCGCTCCGCAAGGCCAGGGACGTGCGAGATCACGCCCACCTGCGCCCCGGTCGCCTGCAACGCCTCCAGGGCCGCCATCGCGGTCTCCAGCGACTCCGGGTCGAGCGTGCCGAACCCCTCGTCGATGAAGAGCGTCTCCACGCGGACGTTGCGCGCGGCCAGCGAAGAGAGGCCGAGCGCGAGGGCGAGCGACACCAGGAAGCTCTCCCCCCCCGAGAGGGTGCTGACCGCGCGCGCCTCGTCCCCCAAGTCCCGGTCCACGACGTGAAACTCGAGCGCCCCCGGCGTCGCCACGCGTTCGAGCGCGTACCGCGGCGCAAGGTCCTTCAGACGTCCGTTGGCCTCCAGGAGCAGCGCGTCCAGGGTCAGGCTCTGCGCGTAGATCTTGAAGACCTTGCCGTCCGCGGAGCCGATGACCGCATCGAGCCGGCTCCACAGCTCCACGCGGGCTCGTTGCTCCACCATGCGCGGCGCGAGCTCGTCCAGCCTCGAACGGGCTGCGTCGTCTTGCCGCAGCCGCTCGCGCGCGGTCGCCCGCGCCTCGACCGCGGACTGATAGTCCCGGGCCGCCGCCGCCCGCCGTTCCACGGCCTCCACCGCGCCGAGCACCGGCCGCCCCAGCTCCTCGTGGGACCGTCGCTTTTCCGCCCGGTCCCGCAACACGGCGCCCGCGGTCTCGCATAGGGTATTCACCTGAGCAAGGGTCGCCTTGGCGTGCCTGCGCCACGCCTCCCCCCGAGAGAGACGCGCCCGCACGACCGTCTCCTCCAGGCCCGCCTCGCCGACCGCTCGCTCGAGCGCGGCCCGGGTCGCGTCCCGCGCCGCCCTTCGCTCGGAGGCCTGCTGCTCCGCGCTCTCGAGGAGGGCGCGTGCGCCCGCCGCGGCCTCGCGCGTCCCCGCCTCGGCCGCCGCGGCCTTCTCGAACACGAGCCGGGCCGCCTCCACGTCGCGCTCCAACTCGTCCCGCACCTCCGCCGTGCCCCGCCCGCCGAACAGCCGCGCTCGCTGCTCTCCCAACTCACGAAACGTTGCTTGCCGGACGCGCAGCTCTCCCACGCATCGGTCCTCCACCTTGCGCAGCTCGGCGAGTCGTCCCTCCGCCGACGCCAAGCGCGGACCCAGGTCGACGAGGCGTCCGATCGCGGCCTCCCGAGCCGTCCTCCGCGCCGCCCACTCCCCGACCTCTCCGGCGCATGCCGCGGCGAACTCCTCCGGACTCCGCTCGAGCGCTTCCCGCCAGCCGTCGCGTCCTGCGAAGGCCGGGAGCAGGGCCGCGGCCGCCCGGTCACGCAGGGCCTCGCAGCCGGCGAGCGCCTTGCCCAAAGTCGCGAGCGCTTGCCCTGTCCGCGTCCGCTCTCGCTCCGCGGCTCGTGCGGCGAGTTCCGTCGCTTCGAACGCCGCTCGAAGGCCCTCCCGCCGTTCCCGCGCCAAACGCGCCGCCTCCGCCGCACCCGTCGCCCGCTGTTCGACGGCGGCAAGCTCCGCGAGGCGCGTCGCGGCCGCCTGGCCTAGCCCCGCGAGGCGGCCCGCAACGCCCACGGCTAAAGGATCGGCGGCCGGGGCGTCCTCCCCCAATCGTTCCCGCAGCTCGGCCCAGTCCAAGCGTGCTCTCCGGATGTTCTCCGCTAGCACTTGTCCGCGTCCGGCAGCGTCCTCCCTTCTCCTCCGCTCCGCGGCCGCCCGCTCCCGCGCTGCCACGGCCGACCGATCGTGCCGATCGCGCGCCTCGCAGAGCACCCGCACCCGCTCGCCAAGCTGCGCCAGGATCCGATCCGCTGGGAAGCCCGCCGCGACGTACGGATGCTCCCGCGCGCCACAGAGCGGGCACGGTTCGCCGTCACGAAGCTCCCCCCGATGGGCGGTCAGCTCCACGGTCGAGCGCGCCTGGGCATACGCCTGCTCCGCCTCCGCGAGCCGCGCCTGCGCTTCGTCGCGCTCCCGCTCCGACGACAGCGCCCTCGTCTCCTCCTCCCCGGCTGCGACCGCGGCGCGCCTGCCGGCCTCCTCTTCGGCTTTCAGTCCGCCCGCCGCGTCCGTCGCCGTCACCAGCAGGACCTCCAGCTTCCCGAGGACGGACCCGCGCTCGAGCAGCCGGTCCCGTTCCGCAAGCACGCCCGAGGCCGCTCCGCCCGCCTCCAGCTCCGCCGCTTCCGCGCGCCGTGCCGCCTCCCTCGCTTCCTCGCATGCCCGCCGAGCTTCTGCCTCGGCCTGGGCCGCTGCCGACCATGCCCTGCCCGCCGCCGCAGCTTCGCTCTCGACCGTGGTTCGCCCCTCCACCAGACCCCCGATTTCGCGCGCGGCCTCCTCGTAGCGGGCCAGCTCCTGCCGCCACCGCGGCCACTCCGCGGCCAACGGCCCGAGCAGCTTGTGTTCCTCCAACCAGGCGCTCGCCGTCGCCTCGGCTGCCGCCGCCGACGACGCCTGCGTCTTCAGGTCGTTGACGAGCTTCTCAGCCTCGGCGCGCTCCCGGCGCGCCTCCCGCTCGGCCCGCTCCGCGTCTTCCAGGGCCACCCCGGCCGCCTTGCGGGACGCGTCCAGCGCTCCCGCCGCGTCCAAGTCCGGGCGGGCGCGCTCCCGCCGCTCCAACGAAGCCGTACGGCCCCGCTCCGCCGCCTCCCGCACGCCCCGCGCCGCTTCCTTCCCCGCGTCCGCGTCCTTCACCGCCTGTGCGGCATGCGCGGCCTGCTCCGCCGCGCGTACGGCCTCCGCTCTAGCCCGGTCCGCGTCCTCCACGAGGACGCGCAGTCCCTGCACCGCCTCGACCTCGGCCGCCTCCGCGGCCAAGGGCGCAAACCCCGTCCGCTCGGCCTCCGCCGCCCGCGCCTCCTCCTCCGCCGCCGCCTCCGCCCCCGCACGGCGCGCCCGTTCCTCGTACCAGGCCACGGCCGCCGCGGCCTCGCGCCCCGCGGCCTCCGCCGCCGTCGCCAGACCGCCCTGTTTCGCCTCCTCCTGTTCGACCCTCGCGCGCGCCTCCGGCTCCAGCACGGAAATCGCGCCCTGCTCCAACTCCAGCTCCCGCAGTCGCCCGCGCTCGGCCGCTGCCCGCTCGTGCGCGGCCCTCGACAGCCGCGTGTAGATCTCCATCCCGGTCATCGCCTGCAGCAGCTCGGCGCGTTGGTCCGCGTTCGCCTTCAGGAACGCGGCGAAGTCCCCCTGCGCCAGAAGGGCGGAGCGTCGGAACTGCTCGTAGGTGACTCCAAGCAGCTCCTCGATCCGGCGGAGAACATCGGTCTTTTTTTCGCCGACCGGCTGGTTCGTCTCCGCGTCGTGCAGGGACAGTTCCTCGTCTTTCCACCGGCCCGCGTTCGCCCCCTTGGCCGTGCGTCGCACCGACCACCGCGCGCGGTAGCGGCGCTCGTCGCGGCCCACGAACTCCGTCTCCGCGTAGCCGTCGGCGGCGCCGCGGCGAAGCGCGGAGCGGCCGTCGCTGCCCGCGAGCTGGTCGCCCTCGTCGCGGCCGATCCCGATGCGGCTTGCGTTGTCGAAGCGCGGGGCCCTGTTGAAAAGCGCCAGGCACAGCGCGTCGAGCAGCGTGCTCTTGCCCGCGCCGGTGGGCCCGGTGATCGCGAAGAGACCGGCGCCGTCGAGCGGTGGCCGGTCGAGGCGCAGCTCGAACTCGCCGGCGAAGCTCGCCAGGTTCTTGCCGCGGATGGCCAGGATCCTCACCCCCCGTCCTCCTGGCGAACGGCCTCTTCCAGTTCGGCGAAGGCGCGCAGCAACTCGAGGCTCGGGTACTCGCCGTAGTCGTCCCGATGCTTCCGGCGAAAGAGTTCTTCCGGGCGGAGGTCCGGGAGGCGCTCGCAGGCGGGCTCGGCGGCGCCGCCCCCTCCCACGCCCTCTCCCGCGCCTCCCCCGTCCTTTTTCGCCCGGACGATCGTGGCCTTGACCAGCCGCGGCAGCTTGCCCTGCAGGGCCGCGTCCAGCTTCTCGCGGATGCCGGGCTGCGGCCCTTCGACGAGGACACGCGCCTCGACCAGAGGCCGCTCCGCCTCCGGGCGACCATCCCGCTCCGGCAGCCGCGACAGCTCCGCGAGCACGGCCTCGAGGGGCGTCGGCCGGCGGTCATCGGGGACGAGCAGGAACTCCAGCGTACGCGGCACGCGGATCGACCTCGCGCCGGCGAAGCGGTCGCCGTCGAGGTCGACGACGAGCACCTGGTGCGGATAGGAGGACTCGTCGAGCGCGAGCGGGATCGGGGACCCGCTGTAGCGGACGTTGGTACGCTTGCCGACCGTTTGCGCGAGGTGCAGGTGGCCGAGCGCGCCGTAGGTCAGGTCGTCGGGGAAGAGGTCGACCGGGAGCGCGTGTTCGTTTCCGGCAAGGACCTTCCGCTCACTCAGCTCCGAGAGCCGGGTGCCGGTCATGTAGCAATGGCCCATGGCGACGAGCGCCTGACCGGGGGCGCGGCGCGCGCGCGCGGCCTCGAGGATCTCAGAGTACAGGGCGCGCACGCCTTCGACGAGCGGGTCGATGCCCTCGCCGGGCTGGAGGGGCAGGTCCGCGGGGCGCAGGTAGGGGACCGCGGCGACCCATGCCTCGATCGCGCCGGCGGGTCCGCGGAGCGGCACGAGCACGCGCTCGAGGTCGAGCTTGCCGCCGGCGCGGGGCAGGCCGCCGACCATGTGCACGTCGAGCGCGGCGAGGATCGGGTCGGGCGCGTCGAGCCGGCCGGCGGAGTCGTGGTTGCCGCCGATGAAGACCATTTCAAGACGCGGGCGGCGGCGGCGGGCAGCCGCGACGAAGCGGAAGAAGGCCCGTTGCGCTTCCGCGGGCGGGTTCGCCGCGTCGAAGAGATCGCCGGCGACGAGGAGGGCGTCCACCGACTCCTCGTCGAG
Organism: Planctomycetota bacterium; assembly: GCA_016197205.1. Taxonomy (GTDB): domain Bacteria; phylum Planctomycetota; class MHYJ01; order WSZJ01; family JACPWG01; genus JACPWG01. The sequence continues at coordinate 35,108 of JACPWG010000022.1, read as the reverse complement.
AAGCGCGAGCAGCCACTCCAGGAAGAGGGCGTGTTCGCGTTCGCGCGAGACCTCGTGCAAGACGTGGCCGAGGTGCCAGTCGGAGGTGTGAAGGATGCGCACGGCGCCCTCCGGAGGGGGAGCGCGGGAGGCCCTTCGTGGGCGATGGAGCCGGGCAGCTCAGTACCGCCCCACGGAAGTCGGTGACCAATAGGCGAAGGCAAGTTTGGCCGCCTGCGAGGCGCGCGAGCGAGGCGTAGTAGCGGAGAACTACGGCGAGCGAGCGCAACAAAGCGGGCGGCCAAAATCGCCGAGCAAATGGGTCACCCAATTCCGTGGGGTGGTACTCAAGGGGGGCGAGCGGACCGGTCGTGCCGTCGTCCTACTTCAGCTTGAACTTGAGTTCCAGGGTTTCCTCGCCGCGGCGGACCCTGACCACGCGTTCGTCCCCGCGTGCGCCGGCGAGCAGCTCCGCGGCCTGCTGCACGTTCGGACCGTCGAGCGGAGTGCCTCCGATCGCGAGCAGTTCATCCCCCGCCTTCACGCCCCCATCCGCGGCCGGAAAGCCGGGGTAGACCTGTTGCACGACGAGATGCGTCCCCTCGACGCGGATGGAGATCCCGGCGATGCCGAGGATCTCCGCGAGGACCTGCTCGACCTGCGCACGCATGCCGCCGGGCGCGAGCTTCCCCTCCTGAAAGAGTTGCGCGAGCCACGCATTGTAGTCGAAGCCGGCCGCGGGCTTCGCGTCGGCGAGTTTCCCGAATAGGGCGGTGGCGAGCGGGGCGCCGGCCTTGTCGGGCGGGAGACCGGTGCCGTGGGCGAACTTCAGCATGCGCAGCGCCTGGAGGCGAGTCAGGAGGCCCAGGGAGACGCTGACGTGGAGCGCGGCGGCGTAGACGAACTCCTCGTTCGGCGCCCGGTGCATCTCCGTGTAGATGCGGCGATGGGCCGTCTCGTAGTAGGGGTCCTTGGTGACCAGCGCGAGCTTCGCGTCGAGGTTCGCCTGGGAGGGAACGAACTTGCGGCAGACGAGGAACGGGAGCAGAAAGGAGAGGTTGGGAAGCGCGCCCACGGAAATCGCCATGCGGCCGCGTGGCAGCGCGAACGCCTGTATGCCCGAGAGCAGCGTGACGACGACCTCCAGCGGAGCGGCGGCCTCCTCGGCCGGGCGGGGCACGAAGAGACCGACGGCCGACCGGAACTTGTCCGCGTCGACCTTCGCGAGCTGCTCACGGCAGGCGGTGACGCCCTTCTCGAGGTCCGCGGCATAGTGGTCGGCGAAGAACTTGGGGAAGCCCTTGTCGAGGAGGAAGCGGAGGAGGGACTTGAGCTGTGCATGGTCGGCGGCGAGATGCTCGTACACGGGCCGATAGTTCGGCTCGTCGAGCTTCTCGCCGATCGCCTTGAGGAGCGGTTCGGGCGTATCGAGCGCGGTGACCAGCTCGGAGAGGGAGTCCCCGCCGTCGGCGAGGAGGTAGCAGAGGACGGAGCCGGCGCCTTTCCACGTGTCGTAGGCGGCGCGCACCGCGGGCTCCTGGTCGAGGAGGGGGAACCAGTACGAGCGCGCCGCGGGGAAATCGGGGAGGTCCGGATCCAGGTTCGCCAGCGCGTCGAGGAGGAGGAGAGCTTCCATTTTCTCCGAGGACTTCACCTGGAAGCCGGGCGCGGCCGCGTCGGCGTTCCGCGCGAACGCGGCGAGGAGCAGTAGGATCGCCGCGGCGGCGGTGGGAAGAGACAGGGCGAAGGAGGTGGCGCGCACGCGCGCCGGCGGCAGGCGGAACGAACTGGGCTTCATCGACTCCTCCCGACACGAAAGGGGGGCAGGTCGCAGGGTCGCCCTGCCGTGAATGCGGTGCGGTTGAGCGAAGGATCTTCGCAAATCGACGGCTCATTTTCAACGCAAAGCGTCCAGGCCGGGCCGGTCGGAATTCCCTGGCCTTCCCCTCCTTGCCGGGCTAGAATTCCCGGCACGCTCCGGCACGAATTCTTCCAAGCGGCCGACCCTCCCGCACGACGAAGCATGGCCCCGTCGGCCCCTCCTTCCCCTCGAACGCAGGACTGTGCCCGATGGATCCGACAACCAGCGAGTGGTTGAACCTCGCCCTCCGCTGGATCCACATCGTCGCCGGCGCCTTCTGGATCGGCCAGACCAATTTCTTTGGCTGGCTCGAACGGAGCTTCCTGCCGACGAAGGAGCCCAAGGACAACGTCGTCGGCCACGCGTGGATGGTCCATAGCGGCGGCTTTTTTTACGTCGAGAAACGGAAATTCACGCCCGGCGTCGTCCCGGAGCCCCTGCACTGGTTCAAATGGGAAGCGGGGCTCACCTGGCTCACCGGCTTTTTTTTGCTGGGCATCGTCTACTACCATACCGGTCTCCACGCGCGGGACGGGGCGGCGGTCGGCTCCGCGGGCGCCACGCTCGCGGGACTCGGTTTCCTTTTGGGCGGCTGGTTCGGCTACGACCGCCTCTTCCGCAACCTCCTGGGGAAGAACGAGCTGGCGGGCGCGGCCATCGGCTTCGTCCTCATCCTGGTCACCACCTACGCCCTGACGCTTCTCATGAGCGACCGCGGTGCGTACATCCACATCGGGGCGATGTTCGGGACCATCATGGCGGCCAACGTGTGGTTCCGCATCCTTCCCGCGCAGCAGAGGATGCTCGACGCGACGCGCGCCGGCCGGCCGGCGGACTACTCCTTCGGCGAGGAAGCGAAGCAGCGCTCGAAGCACAACACCTACCTGACGATTCCCCTGGTCTTTCTCATGGTGAGCAACCACTTCCCGACCACCTCGTACGGCACGAAGAGCAACGGGCTGATGCTCGGGGTCTTCGTGCTCGTGGGCTGGATGGTACGCTGGTACATGAATGACAAGGAGGACCGGGCGACCGCGCGCCGGCTGGGCGGGGAAGCCGCGAAGGCGCACGAGTCGGCCGCGGTGGGACCGATCATCGGCCTGGCCGCGCTCGCGCTGCTCGGCATCCTGATCACCACGGGCGGAGGCGGGAACGGCCCGCATGGCGGCCACCACGCGGGCGGGGGGAACGGCGCGCAGCCGGGGGCGGGCGTGCAGCCGACCCCGATCGACCCGGCGCAGGCCGGGACCGTCGCCGGCACCGTCTCGTTCGCGGGCACGGCGCCGGCCCGAAAAAAAATGGGAGTCGGCGGCGTGCCCGAGTGCGCGCGCTATTTCCAGGACGAGCCCGACTTCGACAATGACGTGCTGGTGGAGAACGGGCGGCTCGCGAACGTCTTCATCGCGGTCGTGGAGGGGCTGGACCCGCGGTTCGTTTTCGCGCCGCCCGGGGAGCCGCTTCGCATCCAGAACCGGCTGTGCCGCTACGAGCCGCGCGTGTCCGGGGCGATGGTCGGACAGGAGGTGCTCTTCGTGAACGAGGACGAGACGATGCACAACGTCCGCGTCCTCGCCCATCGGCACGGCGCGCTGGAAGAGTTGCTCAACAAGAGCCTCGTCGCCAAGGGCAGCAAGACCCCGGCCTGGCGGTTCGACGAGGAAAGCGAGCCCCTGCGGCTCGAGTGCAACGTCCACGGGTGGATGGCGGGCGCGCTGTGGGTGCTGCCGCACCCGTACTTCGCCGTGAGCGCCGCGGACGGGACGTGGAAATTTGCGACCCGCCTCCCCACGGGCACGTACGTCCTGGAAGCCTGGCACGAGCGGCTCGGGAAGAAGACGCGAAAGGAAGTCCGCGTCGGGCCGGGCGAGGCCGTGACTGTGGACTTCAGCTTTCCATAGGCGAGCGCCGGCCAACCGCACCGCGACCGTGAGGGAGCGGTCCCGCGGCGTTCGATCGCAACGCCCGGTTCAAACTCTCGCCCCGCGTGTTCGAACGCACAGAACCGTCCCGCGGGAGATCGGCCACATTGCGGGCTTCGGTCGACCCCGTGGCGGTCGCATGCCCATAGGCGGGAGCGAACCCGGGGGTGCACGAGGAGCGGCCGAGGCCGCTCCCTGACGGTCGCGGTTCCGATTTGCCCGGCGAGAGTTCGCGGGTCGCGAACCCGCACTCCGCGCATGGGGCGACGACTCGCGAGTCTTCCATCACGAGGCGGACCCATGGACGCAAGCCACCCGCAGCCACCAGCCTTCGCCCTTCGCAGCCGCCGGGTGGTCACGCCGCGCGGCGTGCGAGCCGCCGCGGTCGTCGTGCGCGGCGGGAAGATCGCCGACATCGTCGAGCCGGAAGCCGTCCCCGCCGTCCCCGCCGTCCTCGCCGTCGAGGACGTCGGGGACCGGGTACTCTTCCCCGGACTCGTCGACAGCCACGTCCACGTCAACGAACCGGGCCGGACGCTGTGGGAGGGCTTCGAGACCGCCACGCGCGCCGCCGCCGCCGGGGGCGTCACCGCCATCGTCGACATGCCGCTCAACTCCGCACCCGTGACCACCACGCTCGCGGCCTTTGAAACGAAGCGCGAGGCCGCCGGCGGGAAGCTGTGGGTGGACGCCGGCTTCCTCGGCGGCGTCATCCCGGGAAACGCCGGCGACCTGCGGCCGCTCGCCGAAGCGGGCGTCCTCGGCTTCAAGTGCTTCCTCGTCCACTCCGGGATCCACGAATTCCCGCAAACGACTGAGCCCGACCTGAACGTGGCGATGCCGGTGCTCGCGAAGCTTGGCCTCCCACTCCTCGCGCATGCGGAGCTCGACGGCGCCCGCGCGCCGGGGAAAGGGGCGGCCGCCTGCGCCGGCGCGGCGATCGACCACCGCCGCTACGCCACGTATCTCGCTTCGCGACCGCGGCGCTGGGAGGAGGACGCGGTCGGCTCGCTCGCGGCGCTGTGCGGCCGCACGGGCTGTCGCACGCACGTCGTCCATTTGTCCGCCGCGGACGCGCTGCCCGCCATCGCCGCGGCGCGGCGCGCCCGGTTGCCCTTCACGGTCGAGACCTGCCCGCACTACCTCGCCCTCGCGGCCGAGGAGGTCTCGGACGGCGACACGCGCTTCAAGTGCGCGCCGCCGATCCGCGAGGCGGAGAACCGCGAGCGCCTGTGGTCGGGGCTCCGCGACGGCACGATCGACTTCGTGGTCTCCGACCATTCGCCGTGCCCGCCCGAGCTGAAACATCTCCAGACCGGGAATTTCCAGACGGCCTGGGGCGGGATCTCGTCCCTCCAGTTCGGATTGTCGATCGTGTGGACGGAGGCGCGGCGACGCAGCCATACGCTTGAGCAGCTCGCCACCTGGATGTGCGCCGGGCCCGCACGCTTCATCGGGCTCGAGGGGCGAAAAGGAAGCATCGAGGTCGGGTGCGACGCCGATCTGGTGGTCTTCGACCCGGACGCGCAAGAATTACTTTACATTTCCGTGGATCGACCGATGCCTGGGGGCGCGGGCCTCCGGCCCGCGCAGCGCGGCCCAGAGGGCCGCGCCCCCAGGAGCCTCGAGGTCCGAATCTGCGCAGTTATTTTTGCGCGGGCGCTAAGCCGGCGTGCGGCGGCTCGGCTTCGGTTCTCTACCGTTCGGCTTCGCGACAACTGTTCGAGCTTTCGGAGGCCCTGCGCGCCGGCCAGAAAGGGACGAGCCACCGAACTCGCCGAAAACACCGAACGACCCGTGGTGAATTTCGGCGTCTTCCGTGGCGATTTCTTCGTTGTTGGGTTTCGGGCGCGAGCCTGACCTGGACCTTGCTTCCCGCATGGAGGAGCGCACGGATGTCCTCGGCGACCCCGGAGGCGGCTGCGTTCAGCGGCCTCGTCGACCTCGCCCAGGAAAAGCTCGGCGGGCGCGCGCTCGCGGCGAGCGACGAGTTCTTCGCGGAAAAGGAAAATCTCCTCAAGCCCGGACGCGGGGTCTTCCTCCCGGACAAGTACACGGACCGCGGGAAGTGGATGGACGGGTGGGAGTCGCGCCGGAAGCGCGTCCCGGGACACGACTGGTGCATCCTGCGGCTCGGGCTCGCGGGGGTGCTGCGCGGGGTCGACATCGATACCAATCACTTCCTCGGCAATCACCCGCCCTACGCCTCGCTCGACGCGTGCGAGGCCGCGGCGGACGCCACGGCCGAGGCGCTGGCCGCGCAGGCGACCGCGTGGACCGAGCTCCTGCCGAAGTCCCCGCTCCGCCCCGGCTCGCAAAACCTCTTCGCGATTTCGAGCGACCGGCGCTGGACCCACCTCCGGCTGAACATCTTCCCGGACGGCGGCGTGGCGCGCCTGCGCGCGTACGGTCGCGTCGCCGCGGACGCGGCCGCCGCGGCCCCGGGCCAACTCGTGGACCTCGCGGCGATCGTGAACGGCGGCGTGGCCGTGGCGGCGAACGACATGTTCTTCGGCCACGTGGAGAACATGCTGATGCCGGGCCGCGGGGCCAACATGGGGGACGGCTGGGAGACGCGCAGGAAGCGGCAGCCGGGTCATGATTGGGCGATCGTGAAACTCGCCCGCGCCGGGGAGCCGCGCCGGCTCGAGGTGGACACGGCGTTTTTCAAGGGAAATTTCCCCGACACGTGCTCGGTGGACGGCTGCTTCTCCCCCGACCGGGAGATCGACGCGCTGACGTGGACCGCGGCGGAGTGGAAAGAGCTGTTGCCGAAATCGAAGCTTGGGGCCGACCGCGTGCATCCGTTCGAAAAGGAGCTGCGGGCGACGGGTCCGCTCACCCACGTGCGGCTCAACATCCATCCGGACGGGGGCGTGAGCCGTTTCCGGGTCTATTGCGTGCCGGCGGGCGGGCGCTGACATGGACCTTGCGCAGTTGAACGCGCTTCCGCGGGACGAGGCGCACGCGACTTTTCTTCGGTGCTGCGGCGCGCGGCGCTGGGCGGACGCGCTGGTTGCGGCCCGACCCTTCCGCGACGCGGCCGCGCTTTTTCTGGCCGCGGAGGGGGCCGAGCGCTCGCTCTCGCCGGACGACTGGAAGGAGGCTTTCGCGGCCCACCCGAAGATCGGGGACGTGGAGAGCCTGCGGAAGAAATTCGCCACGACCGCGCAGTGGGCGCACGGGGAACAGTCGGGCGTGCGCGGCGCGTCCGAAGAAGTGCTGACGGGACTGGCCGAGGGCAACGGCGCTTACGAGCGCCGGTTCGGCTACATTTTCATCGTCTGCGCGACGGGCAAGAGCGCGGACGAGATGCTGGCGATCCTTGGGGGGCGGCTCGGGCATGCACCCGAGAAGGAGCTGGGGATCGCGGCTGCGGAACAGGCAAAGATCACCCGCATCCGATTGGAGAAGCTCCTCACATGAAGGGACTCTCGACGCACGTTCTGGACACGTCCCGCGGGCGGCCCGCCGAGGGCGTTTCGATCCTCCTGGAAGCCCTCACGGCGGGGGCCTGGACCGAGGCGGGCCGAGGCGTCACGAACGCCGACGGCCGCGTGCCGAGCCTGCTGCCGGTGGGCACGGCGCTTCGGACCGGCTACTACCGGCTCACGTTCGACACGGGGGCGTACTTCGTGAAGACCGGCGTCGCGGGCTTCTATCCCCGCGTGACCGTGGAGTTCGAAATCGCGGACGCGGATCAGCACTATCACGTCCCGCTGCTCTTGAACCCCTTCGGATATTCCACCTATCGTGGGAGCTGAGAGCCCGTAAGGAAATAACTTGCTCGTTTCGCGCGCAGGGGAGCGACGGGAATTCTCAATGCTCAATGTTCAAGACTCACACAAGGCTCAAGGTTCAATTCTCAATGACCACCATGGAACGCAGCCCGGGCAGGGAATCGCGGACTCTGAGTCTTGAACTTTGAGCCTTGTCTGGAAATTGAGCCTTGAGCCTTTTCCTGAAGAGCTTCCCAGTTTCCGAACTGCAGGAGTTGTTTCTTGACATGCCCTAAGGAGTTCCCGCGATGAAGTCCTCCCTGACCCCCGAGGCCATCGACGAGATCCTGGCCCGGGTGCGTCCCGCGAACGAGGAATACGCCCGCGCCTTCCCCGGGGAGTCGCCGGCCCGGCAGCCGGTGCACACCTTCTACGGCGGGGCGCACCTCTTCAAGGCCGACACCGCCCGGAGGCTCGGCACCGAGGCCCTCGCGGCGATGCGGGAATACGCCCCGAACTTCACGGTCTTCGCGAAGGCGCTCGACCTGCCTGGCGCGCACACGCTGCCCACCTCCGAGCGGGACATTCGCGCGCTGGAGTCGCGGCTCACGGGCGGCGCGGCGATGGGCAAGGGGACGGGGAAGGGGAAGAAGGCCGCCGGAGCGGGGACGGGCGCGGCGCCTCACGCGGGAGCAGGCGCGGGCGGGAAGGACGGCGCCGCGTGGCTCGCGCATGCCGTCTATTCGCGGGTCGCCGCGAAGCTCGAGTCCGAGGCGGTCGAGGACTACCGGATCGACTTCGAGGACGGCTACGGCACCCGGCCGGACGCGGAGGAGGACGGCCACGCCGCGTCGGCGGCGCTGGAGGTCGCGCGCGGCATGGCGGAGCAGACGCTGCCGCCGTTCTTCGGCATCCGGATCAAGCCCTTCTCGGAGGAGCTGAAGCGGCGCACGGCCCGCACGCTCGACCTGTTCGTGAGCACGCTCGTGGAGTGCACGAGCGGGCGGCTGCCTGACAACTTCGTGGTCACGATGCCGAAGATCACGGCGCCGGAGCAGGTCACGGCGCTCGTCGCGTTGCTCGCCGGCATCGAAGCGAAAGCGGGGCTCGCTCCGGGCACGGTCAAGCTGGAGCTGATGATCGAGGTCACGCAATCGATCCTGAACGGCCGCGGCGAATGCGTGCTGCCGCGCCTCGTGCAGGAGGCGGCGGGCCGGTGCGTGGGGGCGCACTTCGGGACCTACGACTACACGGCCTCGTGCAACATCACGGCCGCGCACCAGGGCATGGCCCACCCTGCGTGCGACTTCGCGCGACACATGATGAAGGTGGCGCTGGCCGGGACCGGCGTGTGGCTCTCGGACGGCGCGACCAACGTGATGCCCGTGGGCCCGCACCGCGCGGCGCGGGGGCGGACGCTGACCGCGGCCCAGCGGCGCGAGAACGAGGCGGCCGTGCACCGGGTGTGGAAGCTATGCTTCGGCCACATCCGCAACTCGCTCCTGCACGCCTTCTATCAGGGGTGGGACCTGCACCCGGGGCAGCTCCCGATCCGCTACGCGGCGTGCTACTCTTTTTTTCTCGAAGGGCTGGCGCCCGCGTCCGCGCGTCTGCGGGCCTTCCTGGACAAGGCCACGCAGGCGACGCTCGTCGGGGACGTCTTCGACGATGCCGCGACCGGGCAAGGGCTGCTGAACTATTTCCTGCGCGCCCTCAACTGCGGCGCGATCACGCTCGAGGAGGTGCAGGCCGCGGGCCTGACGCCCGAGGAGGTGCGGGGGCGGTCGTTCGTGAAGCTGCTGGAGGCGCGGCGGGGGTGAGACGGGGGCGGCAGCGCGGAATCCATCGCAGCGCTCCCCGGAAAGCAGTGTGCATCGCGCCCACAGCAGGATCGCGGCCGTTGCGGCCGGGTCATAGGAAGCGCCCTCCCGCTCGGCGGGGATCTCCAGGGCCTTGCGCACCGCCTCCGACTGGAGCAGGCCGATTTGAGGAAAGCGGAAGAGTCGCTCGGCGGCGGATAGGATCCATGCCCAATCTATAGGGACCTTTCACATGCTTATCAAGATTCAGTAATTCAAGAATAGATCGGAAAGGAGCGCCCTCGAAACGGAGAACCGCCCGCACGCTCGACCTCTCGGCGCGCACGCTAGTGGATGGCGCCGGAGGGCGGCTGCCCGACAACTCCGTGGCCACGATGCCGAAACTCACCGCGCCGGAGCAGGTCTCGGCGCACGCGGGCCGGCGACGGGGCCTTGCAGCGCATCCAGCCGAAAGTCCGGCGAGGGCTGCGCTCGCTTCCGTGCGCCGAAGGGAAGCCCCTGCGCGGCCTGTTCTCCGGGAACGCCCCGTACCGCGAGACGGAGGCGGAGAAGCTGTGCGCTGGGATGAAAGCGCTCTTCGATGCGGCGGAAGGGCTGACCTTCTGGGCAGAGCGCGGTTTCTCGCGCTCGGCCGCCGTGACCCCGGAGTTAAGAAGGCCCGGAGGGGGAGCCGCTCTCGCCGTGGGGCCCGTAAAGGAACCAGTCAGGCACTCACGCCAGTCGGTGCAGGCCGGAAGGCCTGCACCACAAGGGCCTCTTTCCTCCGAGGAAAGTGCCGGTCCAGGAGTTATTCCTTTCCGGGCCCTTGGCTCCCGGTCGGTCGGCCGGCCGACCGCGGCGAAGCGGGGTCCGCAGGGCGGGGGCGTTCAGGGGCCGACCGCGGGTAACAAACTGGGCCCACGGTTAGACAGTTCGATGTAAAGGAACATGCCGGTTTCTCCCACGCCTCACCCGCGCACCTTCCGACCTCCCGCGAGCCGCGCATCGCAACCCAAGTATCTCAAGCGGCTTAGCTAGCATCCATCCTCGCAAAGACCGATGGCCGCAGAATTGCTAGAATGGGGAGGTATGTTAGATTAGTTAGACTCTCGCACCGAGCCATGCTGGGCAACGCGGGTCAGTCGCCGAAGAGGTCGGACACAGGAGGGAGGGCCGACCCCCGGTGCCCTGACGCAGGATGGCGAGAGCGCGATCCCTTCCTCGGGAGGCACACATGCTGGACACGGCGCGCTTTGAACGGGACCGTCGGATCCTGGGTTTTCTGTATCCGGCCGGCCGCACCGGGGAAGTCCCCTATGCAATCTGCGGCGCGGTCAGCGAGGTTCGCTGCAAGGACATCGGAGTCGTGGTCGTCGAGGACGGACGGCTGCTCGACACCACGCCGAAAGCCGGGCTGGAACGAAAGGGCGCCCGCACCCCGGGCGAGGAGTTGATCCGGTTCCTGCGCCAGCTCGGCGGGTTCGCAGCCCTTCGGATGCCGGAGAGCTGCCCGCCGATCTCGACCCTCCGCGAGCTCTTCTACGCCAACGAAGCAGGGGTCCGCCGGTTCATGGCCTGGTCGCTCGCCGTGGACCAGTTCCAGCTCTCGCTCACCCTCGATCCGTCCCGCGCGCTCGCGGGCGCCAGGACGCGCACGGAGGATGGACAGCCGGCAGGCGCGGAGTCCGGGGCGACGCTCGCGATCCTCGCGGAAGAGGCCGCGCGCGAGCTCGGAGACTTCCTGACCGTGGAAACGCTGAAGAGCATGCCCGGCGTCACCCGCCGAGGCGCAATGTTCGCCGATCCGGAGTACGTGGTACTCGACGGGATGTACCTGGTCGCCTCTTCCCAGCGCTCCGGGTTCATGCTCGAGCTGGAGCGGCGGCGCGCGGACCTCGCACGGAAAGGCCTGCGGCTGGACAGCAGCGGCCCGTGTCCGCCCATCTCCTTCTCCCCCACGCTCGACCAGGTGCTGCTCCCGGCCCGGCCCGTCATCACGAGCGTCCAACGGCGGATGTCGTAGGGCTGTCGGCGCGCGGCCGCGCCGCGTTCCCGACGCTCACAGGTCCAGCGACTTCCCTCGCTTCCAGGTCCCCAGCAGCCGGCGGGTCAAGAGCGTCGCGTACGAGCCCTTCGGCAGGCGGCACTCGAAGGAGACCGCGACGCGGCGCGGGTTGAGTTCGTCCGATGCCGGCGGGGACGTCCGCAGTTCTTCCGGGGCGAGCCACGCCGCCCGTGAGCCGCGATCGAAGTAGGTCTCCCGCAGCCCGCGGAGCCGCAGCGCCCGCGGGTCCAGCCCCTCCGCCGCCAACACCTCCCGGATCGCCTCCTCCACCACGGGCTCGCACTCCGCCATCTTCCGCGCGGGCAGCGGGATCGAGCGACGCCGCCAGAGCAGCCGCGCCTCTTCGCCGACCTCCGTGGGAAAGGGCCAGCGCCAGTGCTCGAGCTTTCGCAGGAGCAGGTGCTCACCTGGGAAAGCTTTCCGCAGGAGCCGCGACACGACTTCGTTCCACAGATAGCTCTGGTAGGCGGACACGTACAGGAAACGGAGCCGGCGATCGATCTGCTCGAAGGCGCCGGCGAAGTCCCGCGGATGCTTCGCAAGGTGCGAGACGACGATCCGCTCGGGGCACGGCGGGAGTTCGCGGAGGCACCGGTCCCAGCTCCCCCACGCTCGCGCGAGCAGGCCGCGGATCTCGCGCAGGCGCGGGGGGTCTTCCGGACCGAGGGTCGCCAGCGCGAGCCGGAGCGCGCCCTCGGCGTCGCCGGCCAGCAGGAGGCGCGCGGCGAACCGTCCGTCGACCGCGGAGCCGAAGCGCTGCTCGTCGAAGTAATTCGGCAGGCCGTCGCGCCCGAGCGCTTCGAGCCCGAGGCGAAAGGCCTCCGCCTCCGTCTCGCCCAAGTCGCGGACGGTGATTCGGAACCGGTTCCCGAGGAGCACGGCCGGGGCCGCGGGCTGGTCCGTTTTCCCCAGGCAGTCCACGCGGAACTGGGAGCGCTGCAAGGGCGGCGGGGGTGGGCCGAGGAGCGTGATCGACTGCGTGGTGAGGCCGTGGCGGTCCTTGAGCCCGCAAACGCCGATGCGGTCTCGCGGGACACGCCAGGTCCGCGCCAGTTCCGCGACCGAATGCGGGACTTTTACACAGAGACGCGGAGACGCAGAGGCCGGGCGCTGAGTCCACCCTCCTCTACCGGCGATCATCGCGGGCAACGCACGGAGAGATCGATTTTAGCTTCATTTCGGCTTGTTGATTTTCATGCGAGTGGTTTCGAAGGAAGGGGCGGCGGCGGCTCGATGCGCTGCCTCCCATTGCATCGAGGCTGGGATCGCGCTGACAACCTTGCGACAGGATTCCTGGGGGCGTGTCTGGATTTCGCAAAGCAGCAACTAGTGGGACTTCAACATCGATCCTGGGGGTGCGTCTCGGAGTCAAGTGATTGTAACCGCTCACCACGCAGACACGGAGACTTCACGGAGGACTTTCCTTAGGTTCCATTTCTCTCCGTGTATCCTCCGTGACGCCGTGTCTCCGTGGTGAAAGTCGCATACCGAGGAACGGTAACGAAGAAGCGACGGCAACGACATGGAAGCCCCGCTACCTGCGGCGGGCCATGCGTACGTAGCCGCGGAGGCGCGAGCGGGTGCGGAGGGGCCGGGCGCCGGGGGGCGCGGCGGCGGCCGGGGCCGGGGCTGCGGGGGAAGCGGGCTTCTCCTGGGCGGCGGCCGCCCCACGAGGAGCGGCAGGGCGGGAAGACGAGGAGGCCGCCGCTGCGGCCGTGGCCGAGTCGCTCGCGGGCTCCGCGGCGGCGGCGACGGACGGCCGGGGCTCCGGGCCGACGAGCGTGGTGCCGCCGAGGTCGACCGCCTCCGGCGCGGGCGCGGACGCCGCTGCGGCCGCGGCAGACGCTGCCGCGCGGCGCACGTGGCTCTCGGAGGGCTTGCGCACGGAACTCTCCGAGGGCTTCCGCACGGAGCTGTCCGAAGCGCGGCGCGACGAACCGGCCTCGGCCGCCGGCCGGCGCCCCACGCTCAGCTCGAGTCGGCGCGGCGCGGCGGCAGCGGGCGCCTCTCCCGACACGAGCTTCAGCGCTGCCTCCAGCTCGCGCGCCAGCTCCCGCGGCGTCTGGTGCCGGTTCTCGCGTCGCTTCTCCAGCATGCGTTCCACGAGCCGGCTCGTCTCCGGTCGCAGCTCGTTGTTCACGTGGATCGGCGGCACGGGCCGTTCCGAAAGGTGTTTTGCGATCACGCAGGCGGCGTCCGGGCCCGCGAACGGCGGCCGACCCACGAGGGCGTGGTAGAGCGTCGCGCCGAGCGAGTAGATGTCGCTGCGAATGTCGATGTCCTTGTCCCCACGCGCCTGTTCCGGGGAAATGTAGGTCGGCGTCCCCAGGACACCGTCGTCCTCGTCCTTCGCAGTCCGCCGGATCATCGCGAAGCCGAGGTCGCAGAGCTTCGCCGCCCCGCTCTTCGTGACCATGATGTTCGCGGGCTTGACGTCCCGGTGCACCATGTGGTGCTCGTGGGCGTGCTCGAGCGCCTGCGCGATCTGGTGCCCGACGCTCAGTACCCTCCGCTCGTCGAGTGAGCCGCCGCGGTCCAGGAGCTGCTGCACCGTGCGCCCCTCGACGTACTCCATCACGAAGTAGTAGAGGCCGTCGTGATAGCCGACGTCGTACGCGCTGACGATGTTGGGATGGTTGAGTCGGGCCTGGATCCGAGCCTCTTTGACGAAGCGCTCCGCGAAGCCCTCGCGGCGCGCGAGACGCGGGAAGAGGAACTTGACCGCGACGGGCCGATCCAGGCTGATCTGGGTCGCCTTGTAGATGACGCCCATGGAGCCCGAGCCGATCTTGCAGAGGAACTTGTACCCCGGCACCGGGGTGTGCTTCCTCTTCTTCTTTTTTTTCGGCGCGGCCGGGGCGGCTTCCGGCGCGGTTGCGTCTGCATCGTCGGTCACGATCGTTCCCTGTAGGAAGGCGTTGCGCGGGGCGACGGGCGGGCAGCAGAGCGTGTCCCGAGTATAGCAGCGGAGGCACGTTTTGCAATTCAAAACGCCGGGCCCATCGGAGGGCTGCGCCGTGCCGCTTGACACTTCGCGCCGCCCCCTGGATAATCTCCGCCCATGTCCATTCTCTCCGTCCGCTCCGTGACCAAGGTCTTCGACGGGAAGCGCGCCGTCCAAGGGCTCAGCCTGGAGGTGGGCCCCGGCGAGATCTTCGGCCTGCTCGGACCCAATGGCGCCGGCAAGACCACCCTCCTCCGCATGGTCATGGACATCCTGAAGCCGGACGAGGGGACGATCTCGATCTTCGGCCGTCCCCTCGATCCCGCCGGCAAAGACCGGATCGGCTATCTCCCCGAGGAGCGCGGGCTCTACCAGCGCGTCCGGGTCGGGGAGCTGCTCCAGTACCTCGCGGAACTGAAGGGCCTAGCGCCCGCGGCTGCGCGCGCGCGGATCGAGCGCGGGCTGCGCCGCGTCGACCTCGGGGACGCGGCCGGCAAGAAGGTCCGCGAGCTGTCGAAGGGGATGCAGCAGAAGGTGCAGCTCGTCGCCACGCTCCTTCCCGAGCCGGACCTCCTCATCCTCGACGAGCCGTTTTCCGGCCTCGACCCCGTGAATCGACTGTTGGCGCTGGAGCTGCTCGAAGAGCGCGTGCGGGCGGGTTCGAGCCTCGTGCTCTCGACGCACATCCTGGAGCAGGCCGAGGCGCTGTGCGAACGCGTCCTCCTCGTGAACGGCGGGCGGGCGCTCCTAGAAGGGCGCGTCCGCGACCTCAAGGAGCAGCGAGGGGAGGGCGCGGTGCTCCTTACGCACGCGGACGAGCTGCCCGCGGTCGAGGGCGCCCTGCGCGTGACGCCGCTCGGCGTCGGGCCGGACGGGCGACGCTCGAAGGTCCACCTGCGACCGGGCACGCCCCCGGACAGGTTTCTGGCCGAGGTTCTGCACGCGGGGGCGCGCGTCACCCATTTCGAGCGGGCGCTGCCGACGCTGAACGAGATCTTCATCGCGGCCGTGCGCGAGGACGGGCCCGCGGGTCCGAGCGCGGCGCCGCCGGCTGTTTTGTCGCCGCACGCCGCGCACGCGGCGACCCCGCCGTCCCCCCCGCTCGCTTCCTGATTTCGGCCCCGAGGAGTCCTCATGCAACGCATCCGGAAGGTGGCCTGGCACGAGTTCCGCGTGACCGTGCGGCGGCCGGGTTACCTGATCATCACGTTCGGCATGCCGCTCTTCGCCCTCGGCGTGGCGGCCGTGAGCATGTTCGCGGGCGTCCTGGCGGCGCGGAACGCGGTCCCGCCGAAGGCCGGTCCGATCGGGCTGGTGGACGAGTCGGGCCTGTTTCGGAACCTCGAGTACGTCGAGGAGGGGGCCGCGCAGGAGGGGGCCGACCGGCTTTTCCCCGAGGGCGTGCCGCGCCTCAAGGCCCTGGAGGAAATGGTCGGCGAGGGGCGGCGGGGCATCGCCCTGCGGTTCATCCCCTACCCGAGCGTGGAGGCGGCGGCCGAGGCCGTGCGACGGGACGAGCTCGACCAGGCCCTGCACGTGGCGGCGGACTACCTGGACACGGGACGCATGACCTATCTGTCGCGGCGCCACGGCTCCGTGTTCCAGCGCGAGGGGACCCCGCCGGGCCTGCGCGGTTGGGCGGTCGAGAATCTCCTCGCGGGCCGGCTCGACCCGCGCGTCGTAGAGCGGGTGAAGCGTCCGTTCCTGCTCACCGAGCGCGTCCTCGACGCGGGCGGCGAGTTCGCCTCAGGCGAAGGCGCCCGCAAGGTCCGCCGCCTCGCCGTCCCCTACATTTTTCTTTTGCTGCTTCTCATGGCGATCTTCGGCACCTCGGGCTACCTGCTCCAGGGCGTAGCGGAGGAAAAGGAGAACCGCGTGATGGAGGTGATCCTCTGCTCGGTCACCGCCGACCAGCTCCTCGTCGGCAAGCTGATCGGCCTGGGCGCCGCGGGCCTCCTCCAGCTCTCCGTCTGGTCGATGATCGGCATTCTGCCCGTCTCCGCCGCCTTCTCGTGGCTGCAGATCCGGCCGGACACCGTCCTCGTGTGTTTCCTCTATTTTATTTTCGGCTACGTCCTCTTCGGCGGCCTGATGCTCGGCTTCGGCTCCCTCGGCTCGAACTACCGCGAGAGCGCGCAGCTCGCCGTGGTCTGGAGCATGGCCGCGATCATTCCCATGTTTTTTTTGCCCGTGATCGTCGACCAGCCGAACTCGCTCGTCGCCCGCGCGCTGTCCTTCTTCCCGCTGACGACCCCGATCACGATGATGATGCGCTACGCGTCAGGGGAGGTCGCGACGTGGGAGGTGGTGCTGTCGTTCGTGGTCCTCGCCGCGGCGATCTGGGTATCGCTGAAGGGGAGCGCGAAGCTGTTCCGAGTGGGGCTCCTGCTCTACGGCAAGAAGCCGACGGTCCCGGAGATCTGGCGCTGGCTGTGGGCGTGAGGGGGCGGGGGGCAGGCGTCCCTGTAGCGCCCGAACCGCGACCCGGCCCGAGGGAGCCGGCCCCCGGGCCCCCGCAAACCGCGGCACCCTACCGTGGCGCCACCTCGAGCCGCACGGACACCGGCTGATCGGGGCTCAGCCCTTCCATGCGCGCCCGCCCTTCTCCCTTGACACAGGACATCGCCCAGGACGACCAGTAGCGATACCCGCGGATCTGAGCGCTGCCGAGCGATTCGAGCGCGCGCAGGAGGCGATCGACGCTCGGGTCATTGATGAACTCGCTGTCCCGCGAGCCGGAGTAGGTGAGCCCCGCTTCGTCCCCGACGCCGATGAGGAGAGGCGTCCCGACAGGGAGCGACTCCAGGTAGTCCACGAGCGCGTCGCGCATCCCGAAGACGCCCCAGGTGTCAAAGTGCCGCGTCTCCTGCAGCTCCCCAGTCTCCGCGGAAATCCGGAAGACCGTGAAGCCGCGCGCGCCGCCGCCTCCCCCGGTCCGGCCGTACACCAGCGCGCCACCGACCAGCAGTCGAATGAAGCCCTGCTGCCAGGCGTACTCCTGGGACCTGAGGCCGGCGGACCGCGCCTCGTAGGACACGGCCGGCCGCGGCAGGACCGGGGGCGCGTAGGCGGCGTCGAAGAGTCGGGCCAGCACGGACACGACGCGACGCGCACGGCCGTCCGCCGTAAAGCAACCCAGCCATTCCTCCGACATGAAGCCGTCGGGGCAGTGGAGGGTGAACCAACCGCCCAGCCCCTGGACCCGGGGCGGGGAGACCTTCCAGAGCAAGTCCCGCAACTCCAGGAAACATGCCCCGAGGGCGACGTTTCGCGGGTCGCGCGAGCTGAAGTTTCGGGCGACTTCGTTCCACAGGGCCTCCGTCCGATCCGCCTGCGGCCCGTCGTCCTCGCGGTCGAGCCGGCCGTCGTAGGCGTCGGCCCCGGTGAACTCGCCGAAAAACATCGGTTTCGAGGTGATGCTCTTCCACTGCGAGAAGAGGACTCCGAATGACGGCCCCCTGAAAATGTTCAAGGCGAAGCAGTCAACCGACGGACACACGACGTTCACATAGAACCCTGTGTCGGCCAGCGTTGTCCCCGAGCCGGGCGCGCCGAAGTCAATCTCACCCCAGGAAGCGACGACCGGATGCACCTCGTCGAGAGAGTGCACGAGCCTCGCGGCGAGCTCGGCCCGGCGGGCCGCCTCGAGCACCGACGGCGCGGTACCCCAGTAGCGATTGATATTCACCTCAGACCCGAGGCTCCACATCAAGATCGCCGGGTGCTGTCTGTAGTACTCGATCACCTTCACGATGCGCGCGGTGTCGTTCACCGTGTCGTCGGTGGTGAGGATGACCATGACGCCGGCGGCGTAAAGGTCGGAGAGGAACTTCCAGCCCGAGGGGCCGGTGATGGCGTCCACGCCGGGGTCCATGGTGAAGCGCGCGGTGTTGGCATTGAGGCGGAGGATCAGTGGGAGGTCCTTCGCGTACCAGGGCAGGGACGCCGCCCGGCGGACGTCGGTATTGTGTGGATCCGAGCTGTAGGTGTCCGCATCCGGCGCGAAACCGTACACCACGCCCTTGATGTCGTAAGGCGCCGCCGCCGCGAGCGACCCGTCAAGGTTGCGTTTGCGGACCATGAGCACGGAGCCTTCGAACCAGACTTGGCTGGGCCCCGGAGAGCCGGTCGTGAAGGCCAGGTCGGCCGAGCGTGAGACGAGTCCGGCGGCATCCGCGACCTCGATTTGCGCCCGGTACTCAGACAGCCCGTCGAGGGGTCGAAGCGCCACGCGATGGTGCGTAGCGGGGGCGGCGTCCACTCGCTCCACGCTGCCGTATTCGAGCGTGCGCCCGAAGCGCACGAGGGCTGTGACCGGGCGGTCGGTGCTGAATTCGACAACGGCCTGGTTTCCGCCGATGTCGCTGACGGCCAGCACCGTGATTTGGGGCGGGCGGGCGGGCTCAGGCGCGGGGGCGGGCGGCGGAGCCGGAGCGGCGACAGGCGGAGGTACCGGCGCGGGCGTTGGCGTGGGGGGAGGAATCGGGACGGGCGTCGGCGCGGCCGCGCGCGCGGGCACGAACTGGATGTCCGCCTGGCCCAGCATGCGATCCACGTAGACTACAAGCGGCTTGGCGAAGGGCTTTTTTCCGTCGGCTGCGAAAATCGTCTGCACGATCCGCACGTCGCCGGAAACGCGCGGAAGCGCCACGGTCGAAGCCACATGCTGGCCGCCGCCGCCCGAGCCTACTTCAACAAGCACACAGTACCTGTGGCTCGCGGAGACGGGCACCGCCTCGGGAAGCGAGGTTTCTCGCCAGCCTGGGCCGGATGGGACCGATGCCTGGGCAAGCAGCCGCCCGGTTTCCCGGTCGTAGAGCCACACCAGCCGCGCTCCGGTCCCGCCCTGCGCGGCAAGAGCTCTCACCGATCCGTCCACGCCCGGCACGAATTCGAAGCCGGCAGCACCACGCAGGCTCAAAGGCGCGGCCGTTCCGGACTCCACCTCGCGCCAAGAGTTCTGCGGCCGCACGGGGAGTGGCGGGAGGACCGGCGCCGGCGCGGGGGCGGGGGCGGGAGCGACGGGGGGCGCTGGGATCGGAGGCGGCACCGGGGCCGCGGCGGGCGGCGGAACGGGCGCAGGGATCGGCGCCGTCGCGGGAGGCAGGGTCGGGGCGGCGGCAGGGGGCGGCGTGGGAGCGGGCGTAGGGGCCGGAGCCGGCGTAGGAATTGGAGCAGGCGCGGGAGCCGGCGCGGCGACGGGCGGCGGGGCCGGCTCGAACGTGACGTCCGCAAGGCCCATCATTCGGTCCAAAAAAAAGATCGGCGATTTCGAGAAGGGCTTCTTCGCGTCTGCGACGAACAGCGACCGGGCGATCTGAGAGTCCCCGAACGTCCCGGGGAAATTCGCCGCGAGTCCGACGCGCTGCGCGCCGCCCGCGGGCCCCACATCGACCAGCACCCAGTACACTCGGCCGGCCGACACCAGCACGCGCCGCCGGAGAGGGGTCGAGCCCCAACTGGGAGCGCACGAGACGCCGGCCTCGGCGAGGAGCCGACCGGTCGAGCGATCCCACAGCCGAACCATCCGCGGCCCGGGAGGACCCGCGGCAGCGAGCGCCGTCACCGCGCCGTCCACCTTGAAGATGAGCTCGCAGCCCGCCGCGCCGGAGAGACTCAGCGGCACCGGGGTTCCCGATTCGGCATCGCGCCACGGGGTCTGCGGACGCGGGGGCGCGGCGGACAGGCCTTCCCCGGCGCAGACGGCGAGCACGGGCAGGAGGGCGAGTGCCGCAACCCGGCTACCCGTCACGGGAAACTGCGGAGAGCGACGAAGCATGGGGGAACTCCTTACGCACCGAGCCGGGCAACAGGACCGCCGAACAGACCGGAGGGGCAGGCGCCGGCGCCGGCCCACTCTTACCCCGCCCCCGCCCTTTACCCTACGCGCGGACGGTCGGGCCTTTCACAAATTCCGAGTCAGCCTCGCACCCGGAACCCAAAGGCGAAGAATTAGCCACCGAAGACGCCGAAGACACCGAAATTCACCCGAGTCGTTCGGTGTTTTCGGCAATTTCGGTGGCTCGTCCCTTTGTGGTTGGCGCGGAGGGGCTCCGAAAGCTCAAACTGTTGTCGCGAAGCCGAACGGTAGGGATCCGAGACGGCCAAGTCACTTTCCACATGCCGTTTGGCGACTGCTGGGCCAATATGTCCCGCCCGGCCCACTGCCTTTGCAGTCATTGTGTGAGGCAATCGAGGCGACCGCCATGGCCGGGAGGATTCGCGGCCTCGACACCCGACAATCCCCGGCCGCATCCGAATTCAGATGCACTGTGGCGGGCGCACGCACCCGCCCCTGTTCCTACCGCAACCGGGCATGGAAGTGCAACGCGTCGGCCTCCATGACCGGATCCGCGTCTAGCACCCACGCCAGGAGCGAGACGACGTCGCCGGCGAGGAGCGAGCGGCCGCACACGGGCAGCTTGATCCCGGGAAGAATGGCGCTCGCGCCCACGACGTTCACTCCAGCCGCGACGGCGACCCGCTGCAGGACCGACGAGGCGTCGGCCGGAGCGTCGAGATCCATGCGGACCGAGCCCAAGCGCTTCGCGGCGTCCTGCTTCCATGCGGAATCCGCGGCCGAGGTCACGCGCCACGAACCTGACGCGATTGCCTCGAGGCGATCCTGCCGCGAGATGAGCACGCACCCGTAGGCGACTTTGAAGCCAAGGCCGCGGCTCTGCGTGGCGACCCGCAGCACGTTGAGGGCGCTCATGTCGGTCACCCAGAGCGCGACCTCAAGCTCCCCCAGGGGGCGGCCGTCCGGCTCGGCGCGGCCGACCGGGTCGATGAGCACGGGCAGCCCCGTGCGGTCCTGGACAATGGTCGCGACCTCGCCCAGCGGGATCCGCAGCCGCTGGATCGTGATTCGCGTGCCGGCGAGCCGACCCTCGGGGCCGGCGGTCCGCGCGGCCTCGCCGTCCGCGCCGCCAAGGAGGGACCAGCCGGGCGAAGCCCCCCAGACCCAACGAGCAACGAACTCGCCCATCCAGAGCCCCACGGGCAGGGCCAGCACGAGCGCCGCCGGGACATGCCACCATCGGATGCGATTCATGGGCAAACCTCCTGCGGAGCGATCGGGGAAGACGGCCGATGCGGAGCGGTCCACGGGTGCCGGGGCGAGGCCCGACGCCGGACCATGGAGCGGGGCGCGGGCAGCCGCCAAACGCCGCAACCAAAAGGCTCTACGGGCAGAGAACGGGCGGCTTGCAGTCTTTCTCATTTTAATGCGGATCGCCGGTCGGCGGAGCGCCCGCGCCGGCGGTGGAGGCGTGGTTCGGGTGCCGTGGGATCGCAAACGCGAAGGTGCGTTTGCGATGCGGAAGGGCGGAGCAAAATGAGTTCGGTGGGCGTGACCGTGCGTGCGTACCCGGCGATTGAGGAGGCGCGGGCCAGGTCGGCTCTCAACTCGGTCGTACCCGGAGGGTGGCTCGACGGTGGGCTATCGCCCCCCGTACCCCCCACGGACCCGCGAATCGGCGGCAGCTCGCCCAACACCCCCTGTCGCACTCCGCGTCAGGCGTGCAAAAGAAAGGGGCAAAGGGGTGAAGGGGTAAGGGGCTACCGAGTCCCCGCCGCCGCCGCGACGCGCAACCCGAAGTAGTCGGAGCGACGGTACGGGTCGAGGAAGTCGCGGCGGGAGCAGCGGAGCCAGGGAGCATCATTAAGGGCCCACGACCCGCCTCGCAGCCCGCGGCCCCACGGGTTTGGTTCCGACACGTTCGCGCACCACTCCCAGATGTTACCCGCGAGGTCCACCATGCCCTGGCGTGATCCGGCCGGGAAGGCACCGGCAGGAGACGGTCCGCCCACTCCAGCCTCCTCCCAGTTCGCCTGGGCCGATTCGCCGGCCCGAAGGGCCTCGTTGCCCCAGGGGTACTCGTACCGCTCCGGTCCCTCCGCCGCCCTTTGCCACTCCGCCTCGGTGGGCAGGCGGATCGTGCGCCTGCGCCGATCATGGGCCGTTCGCCACCGGCAATAGGACATCGCCTCGTACCAGCTAACATCGGTCACCGGCCGGTTCGGGTGTGTCTGTTGGCCCCGCCATTCCTCTGGACGTGCCTCGTGTACGCGGCGCAGTTCGCCCTCGGGAGTCGCCCAGCCCTCCCCGCGCCACCACCGCTCGTCGCCTCCGTCCGCGGCCTCCACGAACGCCCGGTACTCCTGCACCGTCACCGGGGCCCAGGCCATCTCGAAGGGCTCGACCTTCACGCGAAAAAACTTGCCCTCGATCTTCACCCGTCCCCCCGGGATCCGCACCCACCGGTAGCTGTCCTCCGCCAGTCGCGGATCGCCTCCCTTGGGATCCAGCAGCCCCACCATCTCCAGGAAGAGCAGCCGATCAAGCATCGGCCAGTCCTTCCCCTCCCTCTCGTACAGGTCGACCATTTGTCGGGCGCGCTCCGCGACGTCCAGCCCGCCGTACAGCCCGCGGTTGGCCACCACCATCTGTGCGGCCAAGCCCTCGTACCGGCCCCGCCTCTTCCCCGCGATCGCCCCCGGCAACTGCAACAGCTCCGCCCGCAAGGCCTGCGCCTTCTCCTTGCTGCCCAGCGTTCGCGGCAGGAACGGCAGCACGCCATTCCACGACGGGTCCGTCCACGCCCCCAGTTGCTCCAGCTTCCGGACCTTCTCGCTGACCTCGGTCTCGTCGCTGGCCAGCTTGCAGGCGGCCAGATAGTCGCGGAACAAGCGATGGCGGAACCGCAGCTCCTCGCCGTCCTCGCCCATCTCGTAGACGAGCAGTCCCGTGTGCTCGGCGGTGCGACGCAGGTAGCCCGGCGCGCGAGCTTGCGAATTCTTGACCTTCTTCGGAAGGGTGTCGCCAACCACGCTCTCCGCGTCCTCGATGCGCAATCCCTGCCGCTGTTTTCCCCCGACAAGAAGTTCCCACGCCAGCGCCGCCAGGATGCGCTGCCTCCGGTCAGCGTTGAGCTTCCACCGACTGCTCGCACCTGCCTTGGCCTTGCCGCGGGCAGTCTTCGGGCGCCGCGACCTGCAAAGGTCCCGCACGATCAGCCTGCAGAGCGTCGTCCGGTCGTGCGGAAGCGTTCGATGCTTCCAGTGAACGGCGCACACGGCGGTGAGCATGAAGGGGTTGGCGATCAGGTCGTCCTCCCCCTCGCCGACCGGCACGTCCTTTCTCAGCGTGGCGATCGCGTCGAGGAGGAGCCTCTCGTACCCGGGTCGGCAGCGCGTCTCGCGGACCCAGTTCTTCGCGAGCCGCTCCCTCTGAGCGTCCGTGAGCGACTGCAGCCTCACGACTTCGAAGGGGTCCCACGATTCCACAACCCCCGTGAAGGGCGCGGACCGCGTGGAGAGCACAACCCGAGTGGACGGGAAGCCGCCCGCGACGGGGCCCTGGAGGAATTCGCGGAAGCGATCCCGTTGCGCGGCGTCCCGGATCTCGTCGAACGCGTCCACGAGCAGCACGAAGCGGCCCGTCCGCAGGCCGACCTCGACCTCGGAGGTCGTAGGTCGCGGCACGCCGTCGACGTGCAACTCCTTCCGAATCGCCTCCACCAGCCGAGCACCAAATTCCTCCGGCGTCCCCACGGCGATCCGGTTCGCGGCCACGAGGACCGGGAGTCGCAGTCCCGCGCCGGGCCGGGGCCGGACGAGCGCGTCCAGGCCCGGATCCTTCGGGCCTGCGGGCCGACCGAGGCAGGCCGCGGCGAGCGTCGCCGCGAAGCGCGCGAGGAATACCGTCTTCCCCCCGCCCGGGTCGCCGACCAGCACGACATGGGGCAGCGCCGCCCGCGCGACCCACCACGCGGCCGAGGCACGCTCCGCCTCACCGCCCTGCCGGCGCGCACGAATCTCGGGCGACGCGGATGCCTCCTCCTCGGCGTCCGTCCGCCCCGCGCGCGCCATTCGGCCGTCGGCGTCCCCCGCGCCCCTTCCGTCGGCGAGCATCTCCGGCCGCCGGCGCGCCTCGTCTCCTTCTCGCAGCCAGCGATCGGCCACTCCGTCCAGGGGCACGTACAGCTCGGGGCGGTACATCACCTCCGGGACGCCCGCGTCATGCGGCCGGCTGTCGGCGGTCCGCCCGCCCAGCCAGGTCTGGAGCCGCCGGCGCAGGTAGGCGTGCTCGCTCTCGGTGCGGAGCGACCGCACCTCCAGCAGCTCGGCCAGCGTCGCCATCCCGACCTCCCGATTTCCTGACCTCTCAGCGCCCCCGGGTCGAGCCGCACCTCCCTACGATTCGCGCGAAACGACGGCTGCTTGCGACGGAGTCCCTGGAGGCTGCGGAGGGTAGGCCACCCGGCGTTTCAGAAAGCGGACGTCTTCGCCGTATTTGGGCTCGAGCGCATCCAACGTGTGCTCGATGTCCGCCTCGACACCCAACTTGCTCCGCCAGCGACCGTGCCGATCCTGGCGGGCAACGTGCTTGGGAAGCCCCCATTTGTCCGAGTAGATCGCTGCCTTCTCGAATTCAGGCTCGTAGGCGCCTGAGTCGCAGACACTGTAACCCCTGGTTGCGAGCGCCTGCACGAAGGCCTCGAGCGATTCCCTCCGTTCGATCCCCTCGGGCCAGTAGTAGGGGCCGAATCCGGGTGGCGCCGGCCACCAAGGGCTTCGCAGCTCTCTCTCAGGCGAACCGGTCCGATCCAACGGTCCCGCGGCATAGCACACACAGTTGTACTCGGGGTCGCGCGGGCTCGTGAGCGCACAGCCCGTGCCGCGGAGGCTCGGAATCCACCCCTCGATCTCCCGGCGAAGCTCCGCGCTCCCCCCGGAATTCGCCGTCCCTCTCATGCGTGCCGATCCGGGTTCGCGGTCTTCTTGGCGGGCGCCAAGTAGCCGTTTTCGCGCCCCCAGCGGAGCCATGCCTGCATCTGCTCGTCGTAGGTGCAGGACGTTCGCCCGGAGAGCGGGTCCTCGCCCGTGATCCTTTGGAGGGCGAGAAACCAGTATGCGCCCGTCAGTTCCAGGTCGGCAAGGATGTACGGGAGCAGGCACGTTCCTTCCCGGATGATCGCTTCGTAGGCCGGGTGCGCGAGCACCTCCGTGGCGGAGGAGCTGAACTTGGTTTCCTGCTTCCACCTCTCCGCGAGCCTATGAAAGCCGGCTTTCAGCACTTCCTGCTCGTCATAGAACACCAAGCTGGGGGTTCCAGCCCGTAAGGCGGTTTCAGGCACTCGGACCTCCGGCCAAAAGGGAGACCTCGCAGTTCCGCTACAGGGCCATGCGCAGTTGAAGCAGGGGCCACAGGCGCTGCCCACAAAGATCAGCCAGCTCTGCGGACATGACCTCGAGGCGCTTCGCCTCGACCCCCGTCAGTGGATTGCGCATGTCGACACACAAGGCCCCGATGGGACTCTCGCCCCCGGCGTCTTGAGGCGAGCAGATCGGAACGGCAATGAAAGACTGGGCTTTCCTCACCCATCGGCCCGGCGCTTTCAGCTCGCCTTCGTCCAGGTTCATGAGTTCACCGCTGAGGGCACGACGTTCCAGGATCGCCCGGATCCACTCTTCGACGGGTCTTGTCTCTTCCGGAAGGCCGACAAGAATGATCGGACGACACTTGACGAACGCCAAGCCGACCGGGCCTTGCGCCAGCTCCTTCGGAAAAATCCTGTAGCTGGTGCGGCTGGGCGGAATCTGCTCCGGCGAATAGTCGGCTCGGTAGCGGAAACGGGTGACGCGGAGCCGATCGCCGTCGCCATGAGGGAGAAAGATCGACAACCGCGGCCTGAGGTTTTCCTGGCCCGCCAACTCCGCGGAGATGTGGTCGAAAAGCGACTTCAGCGTCGCGTAGATTCTGCGATCCACCTCCCGTAGCTTCCGCACCAGGGAAGGCACACCCTCATCTACCACGTCGCGCGGACCCCGATACCAATAGAGCACGGGACCCCGCCGACCGTGTCCCCCGAGCTCTACGCCGAGGTCGGAGGGCGCAAAACGCGGAAAGTCCTTGTCCACGAAGCTCTGGCCGTACTGTTCTTCGGCAAGAAAGTCCCGGAACTCCTTCGAGACCAGCACTTGACCGGGGTCCGCGGCTCGCAGGATCGCCAGCACTTGGTCGAAGCCCGGTCCGACCAGGAACTCCTCTTCGTCGAACTCGACCCAGCGGAAAAACTCCGACTTGTGGACGGCGATGCTCGGTCGGCTCCGTGTCGGACCGCTTCCGGGTGCTGCGTTTCGCGGGGAAGCGGGGTGGGCTCGCAGGATCTGCTCCGCAAGGCCGAGGCACCACTCTCCCGGCGAGGCCCCCGCGACGAAGTGGTCGCGAGACGCGAAGACGAAAAGCATATCGCTGCCGAGCGCCACGACCCGTGGGCGTTCCGGTCCGCACCACGGCGGATCGGACCGGCGGGTGAACTCCACGAGCTCCCGGAGCCGGGAGAGCAGCGTCTCGCCCTGTTCCGCGACGGGCAGATTCGGCAGTCCGGCAGTCTGGACGGCAACCACGAACTCTGGATTCGTCGGCACAGGGGGGGCCTCCGCGCCCGTGGAGCATGCGAACGGACGAGGCGGAACGGATAACGAGCGCTCATGAATATTCGGCGGGAGAAGCGAAACATAGCACGGGGTCGCCGGCCGTGTCAACCTTCACGGCGCCGGCAAAGCGACCGCGGCTGGATGCGGTCGGCGAGAGCGGGCTTGCTGTCCTCCAGAAGCGGGGCACGTTCCTCCCCTGCCCGCGCCGGCAAAGCCGCGCGCTACCACGCCCCGATGTGGATGAACGCGGCCCAGAGATACGGGTGGGGGGCGGCCCGCTCCGCGCTCCGGGCCCGCGAGGCCGCCAGGAATTCGCGAACCGACTCGGCGAGCGCCTCGCCGTCACTGCGGCCGCGCCCGCCCCCCCGCAGCTCGTGGAAGCGCGCCATGAGGCCCCCGGCGCACCGATCGTCGATCTTCCACAGGGTCGCGACCACACGCGGGATCCCTGCGCACAGGAAGGCCCGCCCGAGGCCGGCCAAGTCCTCCCCCCGCCCCCCGGCCCCCGCCTGGGTCGCGCAGGCGCTCAGCACCGCCAGTTCGCAGCGAGGCAGCGCGAGGCCGAAGATCTCCCGCGCCTCGAACCGGCCGCCGGCCGTGCCGTCCGGGGCACAAATGAGGGCCGTGGAGAGTGGGTCGTCGGGCCGCAGGTCGCCGTGGCCGGCGAAGTGAAAAACGCGCGCCGTTTGCAGCGCCCCCCGGATCCGTTCCACCGTCGCGTCGCGACCCTTCAGCAGCTCCTTCGGCGCCTGCAAGGCCGACAGGACCGCGTTCCCCTCCTCCTCCGCCCTCGGGAGCCGGGCGAACTCGCGGCCCGTTTCCGGCGCGGCAACGACCAGCGCGCTACCCTCGGCCTCGCCCCCTTCGCGCAGTCGCGCGGCCCTCCGTGACGCGTGCACGAACACCGCGGCACTCGGCTCGTAGGCGACGGCGTACTCCTCGATGACGAATCGGTCCCTCCCCCCGGGCAGGAGCAGGGCGTGGAAGGGAAGCCGGAACAGCGGTCCGTAGGGAACGATCGCAAGGCGGCGGACCCGGTCCGCTGCTCGCCCCCGCAGGCACGGGGCCAGCAGCTTCTCGCCCAGCCGCTCGGCCGTCTCCCGGTAGGCGCCTCCCGGCCGGCTCATCGCGGCGAAGAAGGACCCCACCACGGCGTCGAGCTGGGTGGGATCCACGTCAAGGCGCACGACCTCGGCCTCGCTCTTTCCCACCACCAACGCGAGAAGTCGCGAGCCCGCGGGCGCGTACTCGATCAGGAGATCGCCGTCGTCCAGGCCGGCCTGAAGCTCCGCAAGGCCCAACGGTGTCACCGAGACCAGGTCCTGGAGCTCGCGCATCGCAGCCGCGTCTTTCCCTTCGTAGCTCTCGCTCGAGCCGAGGAGCCGCGGGGCGCCCGTTTCCAGGACGGACCGGAGCCGCTCCGCGAGCACGGGATAGTGCTCCGCCGCCCGCAGGACGCTCTTCCCCCGCATGTGCAATCCGCGCCCCGCGACGAGGTCGAGCATCGCGCGCGACCTCGCGCGTTCCATCGTCTCGAAAATCTTGGCCGCCCGTTCGGGACCCGATCGCCGGTCGTCGTAGAGGGCGGCCAGGCGTTCGTAGACCTGCCCCTTCGACAAAAAAAAGGCCTCGCGTCCGGTCTCGGACCCGTACGCCGCGCGCAGCGACTCCACGCAGCCCGCCGCCTCCTCGAAGGACCGGATCGCCTCCTCCGGTCGATTCGCCGCCTCCAGGATCTCCCCGCGAAGAGCGAGGGCGCGCCACTCCCCGTCGGAGGTGCCTTCCTGCTCCGCGAAGCGCTGCGCCTCCTCCGCCTGGGCGAGCGCGTCCTTCGCGCCCCCCGCCGGACCTCCCTTGGTTCCCGGCAGCCCCCGCGCTCGCCACGCGAGCGCCGCCCCCGAGAGCTTCACCGCGACCAGGCCCGCCTTCTCGCCGCTCGCTTCGAACGAAGTGCTCGCCTCGGCCAACAAGGACCGCGCCTTTTCGAACGCCGCGCCCGACTCCCCCGGGTCCTTCGAGCCCTCCGCTTGCTGCAACCTTGTCTCGGCGAGCAGAAGCGAGAGTCGAGCCAGGTACGCGCGCCGGTCGGTCTCAGTGCGCATGAATACCTCGTAGCGGAGTCGCTCCCCGGGAAGCACGAACCGGTAAACCGGGAAGGGGACGGGCGACTTCGAAGTCGATTCGGCCGGGTCCTCGTAGGCCTTGGCCTCCGCGACGGCCTCCTCGGCGAGCTTTCGCGCCCTTTCCAGGCAGCGAAGCGCCTCGCCGATGCGGCCGTCCCGCAAGTGCCACTCGCCGCGCAAGGCGAGCAGATCCGCCTCGAGCCAGCGGTGTTCCAGCCTTCCCGCCAGGGCCTCCGCCTGTCCCAGGCACAGCTCGGCCCGCTTCCGATCTCCCAGGTCGGCACGCAGCGCCGCGAGATGGGCCAGGTCGGCCGCCCGCGCCACCGCGAGCGAACGCGTGCGCATGGCGATGGCCAGGTCCATTTGCTCGGTGGAGTCGGGGTCGTTCACCAGGTTCGGCAGGTTGGCCGCGATGTCCGCGGCATACCCCACGCTCCCCCGCAGCTCCAGCGCCTCTTCGAGCGCCTGCGCGGCACGATCCAGGACGCCGCGCCGCGCGAAGATGGACCCGATCTCCTCCAGGGCGTTCGCGCGCCCGCCGGTCCTGCGGACCTTCACACAGAGCCGGACCTGGTTTTGGAGCACGCCGAGGGCGCCCTCGCTCCCGTCTCGCCGCCTCGCCGGCTCGGCCAGCCCCGAGAGGCTCACCTCCCTCCGTCGCTGGAGGAAGTCGCACCCCAAAGACAAGAGCAGGCCCGCCGGCCATCCGTCCTGCTCGAAGGCCCAGTCGGCACGGCGAGCGTGCACCAGTCGGTCGCCCACATCGCCCTCCCGTTCGTCGGACAGGTCCCCGAGGAGGCCGGCGAGCGAGCGAGCCGCCTTCCACCGGGCAAGGGCGGAGTACCATCGCCCCGCCCGGTAGTCGTTCCAGGCGGGGATCACATAGGTTCGGGCGATCGCGCGTCGGGCCTGCGCGCGCACCTCGAACCACAGGGCACCGAGCCGAACATATTCGCGGCGACCTCCACCGGGCGCGACGATCCGGACGCCCGAGAGCCGGGGCAACGCGGCGGACCCACGGGGCGCGAAGGAGGCGACGAGAGTGTCTGTGCCGATTTTCAGGACGAAGCCCTTCGGTCCGGCCGGCGAAAACTCGACGTCGAGGTCCGGCTTGCCGTCGCCGTCCAGGTCCTCGTACCGGATCTGGCGCTGTGTCCTACCCGATTTCACGAGTCCCTTGGCCAGGTTCTCGGTCACGTAGGTCCGGAGGGCGGACTCGAGGTGCGGTCGAAGAAGGCTCCGCGTGAGGGCCGGCAGCAGGGCGCGCAGGGGGAGCGTTCGTTGCGCGACCCGCCGCAGAGCGGAGGCGAAGTCCGGAACGGACTCGCTCACGCGAGCGGGGACGCCGGTCCCTTCCGTCTCCGCGGGCTCGTCGGGCCAACCTCCGACGAGCAGCTCCGCGAGCGGGGCTGCGGGAGGGCGGAAGCACGGGAGCGGCACGGGGGGGTCCGTAAACCAGCCGTCCGGTTCCTCCACATGCACCCGATCGCCGGGGGAGCTCGTGCAGCGGGCGCGCAGATCGTGCACTCCCGAGCCCGTACGGTCCGCCTCGACGAAGTACACGCCGGAGGCCTCGTCCCGATAAACCCAGAGATCGGGGACGCCGTCCTCGTCCGAGTCCACCGGCGTCTCGGACGCGCTCGGCGTCATCTTCTCCTTTGCCTGCGCGACCGCCGACCGAACCCTGGCGGCGACGGCCTGCGAGTCAGCGTCGGCCTCGTACGTGTCCTGGCGGGCTAGGAGCCAGGAGTCCGTTAGGGGCCGCGGGAGACCGAGGCTCGGGCCCGCGCCCCCAGCCGCTGCGGCGCCGTCGCCGTCCGCGCTTGCCGCGCTGCCGCCGACCGAGCCTGCCGCGCCGTCGCTGACCGGCGCACTCCCGAGTGTCCATCCGCTGCCGGCATGCTTCGGCCCGCGTCCCGTCCCCGTGCTGGATGGGGCGGGCACCCCCAGCCCAACTCCCACGGCGCCCGCGGGGCGCGTCCACGGCGGGAGCGACCGTCCCAGGACGACCCCGAGCACGAACGCGAGCCCCGCCAGGAGCAGAGTTCCACCCTTCATGTATTTTCTCCCTTCCCACGCTCGGAAGTCTAGTGGGCCTTCAAGGTCGTGTCGGTAGATTTTTCGTGTCCCGCGTGAGCCTGCCCCGCCTCAAACCCGACAGGGGGAACGAAGGCTCAATTCTCAAGGATCGCGGTTCACTCAAGGCCCAACGCACTGTTCGCGAGCGTGACCGAGTGTTCGGAAACCCAATAACGAGGCAGCTCCGCGGAGATCCGCCTTCACGTCTCCGGTCTCGTTGAGCATTGAGTCTTGATTGAACCTTGAGCATTGAACCTTGAACACTTGCCCCCGGGTCGCGCCCCCCTCGAATCAAGGTTGAAGGCCCACAAGCGGTCCGGTCAGTGCTCTTCCTCTGCGGAGAAGGCGACCATGCCGAGGATGGCGCTCCCGTGCGGCAGGCGGGCGTGGACGCGCTCCTCCGCCGAGGCGAGGGACCGGAGGAGGACGTCCTCCATGGGCTCGGCCTTGCCGGCAAGGCGACGCCAGGAGCCGTCGGGACCACGACCGACCACCCCGACGATGGAGGGAAACAGGCCCTCCGGCAAGGGCTGGAGCGCCTTCGCCAGGTCGGCGTCGCGGGCGGAATGCGTCACCAGAACGAGGGTAGCGAGGAGGAGCTTCCCCTCGGGTTCGCGCTCCGCGACGTGCCCCACGTCTCGAGAAAAGGTGGGCGCGTCCAGTGGGGCGACCTCCACGACGGCGCGCGAATCGCCGGGTCGAAGGGTAACGAGGAGGAGCCGCTCGCCGCCGGAGATGCGGATGTCGCCGGAGACACGCAGGGAGCGGAGGCCCGCCCGGAGGCCGGCGATCTCGAAGAGCAGCTCCGGCGAGGGGGCGGGACCCGGGCCGGGGGGGGCGGGCCACAGGACGACCAGGGCGAGGACGGCGGCGAGGGGGACGGCGAACAGCCACGGGGGAAGCGGCCGACGCCGCGGAGGCGTGCGGACCTGCGGGGGAGCGGGCGCGACGGCAGGTTGGGGCGGCTCGGCCGCTATGGCCGGGCGGGCGAGACGGGCGCGAGCGCGATCCAGCGCCTCGGCATGGCGGCGGCGGCCCGCGTCGCTGCGCCAGAACTCCACGGCGTCCCCGAGCAATCGGACCTCAGCGGCACAGGCTTCACAGGCCCCCACGTGCTGAGCGACGGGGTCCGTTTCCTCCCGCGGGGAAGCCTTCGCTGCATAGGCGACCAGGGCCTCCGAGCCGGGACAAGGCCCCGATGCGGGTCCGTTTTCGTCCTGCACGGCCTCGCGAAGTCGTCGGAGACCGTCCGGCGTCCACGGCTTCTCATCCGATTCGGTGTTCATCCAGTTCACCCTCAGCCGGAAACATCGGGGTCGCTCATGAGGAAGAGGCGTAGCTTGCGGAGAGCCCGAAAGACCTGGGCATCCACGGTCCCTTCGGGTTTGCCGAGGGAGGCGGCGATCTCCCGGTGCGTTCGCCCCTGCTCAAGTTTCTCGCGAAAAAGCTGCCGCTCGTACGCGCTGAGCGACGCGAGCGCGACCGAGAGCTGTTCGCGTGTCCGCGCCTCTGCATCGACGGCCTCGGCGCGCGTTGCGGCCGCCGCGGGGTCCGAGGAGTCGGGTGCGGGCGGGTCCATCCCGGCCCGCGCGCCGCCGCTCCCGGAGAGGGAGAGGACCCGAACGCGACTCTTCCTGCGCCAGCGATCGATGACGAAGCGCAGGAGCGCGGAGAGCAGGAGAGGCCGGAACTTTCCTCGGGTGGGCGTGTATTTTTCCAGCACGCCGCCCAGCTTTTCGACACAGAAATCCATCCAGCAATCGAGGGCATCGGGGTCGTAGGTCTGAGGGTTGTCGGGGTTCCCCGGGTACTTGCCGGAGAGATGGGAGATGTAGCCGAGGAAGAGGGGAAACGCGTCGGGCCGATTCAGCCAGTCCATGCATTGGCGATGTGCTTCGCCCAGGTCTCCCGCGGCGAGAGGGCGCGACACGGACTCCGGGAGATCGTCGAAGTCCGACCACGCGGCCATGGCATGCACCCCCTGACGGATCCCCGGCCTCTGGTACTGTCCGGCGCCCCCCGGCCGGTCGCGCGGGGTGCGGCCAGCCGCGCCACACGTACCCGGCCCGGAGTTCCCTGTGGCGCCCGAGCCCTCCCCGCACGTCCGAGAGTGTATCGAATGCGCCGTGCGCGCGTCAAGCACGCGCGGAAGTCCGCGTGTTGCGCGGCCGCACCCGGGGCGCGCGCCTCTCCAGGGGCCGGGCGCCACGAGCCCACGCGACGCTCTCGATTTGCAGGAAGTCCGGGACAGCGCCAGGTTCTTGCCACCACTGAATCGCCCCCCAACGCGGACATGGTTCAAATCGGGCGGCGCAGGAGTAACACGGATCGACGTCCGGACGTAGGGGCGGGCCTTGTGCCCGCCCTCATGGCGACACGGTGCCCTCTAACGACTTGTTGCCGGTCGCGGGCGCCCACAAGGGGCGCCCCTACGGCAGGCGGCCGACGGCAACCCGTAACCAGGATTTGAACCATGCCGCAACGCGATACCAACGAAGCCTTCGACACGGCGCCCACAACCGGGGCCGAGCGCACCGGACCGTTCCCCGGGCCCGCGCCACCCTGCCGCTCGGCCCAGGATGTCGATACGCGCTCTCATCGAGAGCCTTGCACATTTTTTCCGCTTCTTTTGAAGTTTCCCAAAGTCGCGAGGGGCGGGGGGCTTCCGCTACGGGCCCTCCCCCGCACCGAAGGGTATCCCTCGTGATTTCTGCCGAGACTTTTCGAAAGCCTGAACGATCCGAGGCGTATGCGAGGGAAACGGGCCCGGCGAGGCCCCGGCGGCGCGCACCGGGAGCCCGCGCCGCCGGTCGCTCGTCTCGGCGTTGCCCGTTCGTTTCCTTGCGTTCCCCTTCGCACAGGCGGCGCCATGCCGACCGCAACCCTGCCCGCACCCGTGGTCCCTGATCCGGCGCACATGGGAGCCGAGGACCGTCGCCTGGTCCGGTAGGCTGGGGTGGGGGCGGCACGCACGAGTAGGATGCCCGACGGCCATTCGCGCGGCGGGGGGCAGTCTCCCCCGCCCTTCCACCGAAACCGAGTTCGTCGGTGAGTCGCCAAACAGCCTCGGTCACCCACGACATCAGGCATGCGACAGTAGGGGACCGAGGGTTATCGAGTCCCCGCTGCCGCCGCACACCGCAGCCCCATCATCGGTGTGCCTTTGACGGCTTCGTCGTGATCGCGGGACGCGCACCGAAGCCAGTCGAGGTCGTCATTCCACCAATACGAACCGCCTCGGAAATTACGGTGCTCTGGTGTTCTTTCCCACATGTCCGCGCACCACTCACGTACGTTTCCCACCAAGTCGACCATTCGGTCGCGCGACCCGGCCGGAAATGCGCCGACCGGAGACGGTTCGCCAAGCCCCGCTCTCTCCCAGTTCGCTTGTGCCCCCTCGCCGGCTTCAAGTTCCTCGTTCCCCCAGGGGTACCTGCGTCGCTCGGGTCCCTCCGCGGCCCGTTGCCACTCCGCCTCGGTGGGCAGGCGGATCGTGCGACCGCGCGGATCGTGGGCTGTTCGCCACCGGCAATACGCCCTGGCCTCCTGCCAGTTCACACACGTCACCGGTCGGTTGGGATGCGCCAGTTGACTCCGCCACGCGTCGGGTACGCGCCGCCGCTCCTCCGCAGGGGTCTCCATGCCTTCCCCGCGCCACCACCGCTCGTCCCCTCCGTCTGCCGCCTCCACGAACGCCCGGTACTCCTGCACGGTCACCGGGGCCCAGGCCATCGCGAAGGGTTCGACCTTCACGCGGCGGTTCCCGCCCTGCACCTCAATCTCCACTTCTCCCCCCGGGATCGGCACCCACCGGTAGCCGTCCTCCGCCAGTCGCGGATCGCCTCCCTTGGGATCCAGCCGTCCCAGCATGTCCAGGAAGAGGAGTCGGTCTCGCAATGGCCAGCCCGCCCCCTCCTGCTCGTATTCGCGCACCATCTCCTTCGCCCGCGTCGCGACGTCCAGCTCGCCGTACAATCGGCGCGTCTCCACGACCATCGCTGCCGCGAGGCCGAGCAGACGCCCCTTCCTCGCGCCGGCGTCCCGCGCCAGATCGAGGAGCGCCGCGTGTAGCTTCACGGCCCGCGAATCGGCCAGCCCGCCCGGCAAGAGGAGCATCACGTCCTGCCAGAGCGGGTCCGTGAATCGACCGTCGGCCCACAGCCGCTGCACCAGCGC